>NZ_DASYHG010000001.1:0-16697 GCF_035998905.1 Sphingopyxis sp.
GCTGCGCGCGCCTCCGGTCGGGCTACGCCCGCCCTCCGCCGCACGCAGCGCAAGGCCATCTTCAACAAACCAACATCATATCCGAAAAGGGGTCCCTCTTCGACGCCGATCGGGGGTCCCTTTTGAACGCCGTTTGACAGGTCAGGCCCACACCGGCAAGTCCTGGCCGCGTGGGTATCTGGCAGTTATGCGCAACCAACATTTGATCCACATCTTTCGATGCCGACCCTGGTCGGGCGACAGCAATGCGCCGGTGATATTGGTGTCGGAATGCGGGAAAGTTACGATCCGGCTGGGCAGCGATGGCGCGTTCGAATGTCTGGCGGGAGCGCCCTCCGACATCGCGGGCGGACATTGTCGAGCCTTGGCCCGCATAGAACGTGTCGCCGCCGAGACGCGCACGCGTATCAAGACGCACACGTCCCAGCCGCGCGCCAGCGACAAATAATCGGGGCCGGTGCCAGCGCCCATCATTCTCAAAACCACTGAACACTGCGGCGGGCCGAGCCTGCCGCGCATTTCAAAGGAAATATCTATGAAATACGAACCCCGTATCGGCGTTGAACGCCGACCGCGCTCCTATATCGTGCTCGACGTCGAGTCCGCCGTCATCGATGAAAGCGGTCATCGCCGTTACCAGGCCACAGAGCGGTATAGCCCCGGTAACGACAACAACCAGCTCGCGCGCCGCGGCTATACGCGCAGCGAAGACCCGCTGACCTGCCCGCGCTGGGTGTTCCAGACCATCGTCACTGCGTCGGTCATGGTGCTGACCGAGCATGCCGACGGTAACCTGGACATCGCGCAGTTCGTGACGTTGAGCCAGCCGGACCATGACGAGCGGGCGATCGTGGCCGGCCTGTTCCAGCTGCTGCAGACCTGGCCAGATGCCGAGCTCGTGACGTGGGCGGGGATGGTGCACGACATTCCGCTGATCATGATGGCGGCCTACAAGCATGGCCTGACGCTTCCCCGCGGCTGGCGCTGGCTGTCGTTCGGCGGCAACGATCCTGCTCGCCACCTCGACTTCGCTCGCATCGTGACCGGCGGGTTCAAGATGAAGCCGATTCATCTGGCCGAGGTGTTGGCTGCGCTGGATATCCCGGCCAAGATGACGGCGCCAGCGTTCGCAGTCACGGGGCTCATTTATGCGGGCAAGTGGGACGCCGTGCAGGAAGCCTGTGAATGCGATACGATTGGCGTCGCATGGCTGCTGGCACGCTGGCGGCGGTCCCACGACGGGCGCGCTGATGTCGATGTCGCGACGGATCGCCTCCTTCGACGGATAATCGAGCTACGCGAGGGGCGCGGCTACGTCGCCGAACTGCAAGCGCGGCGACGACGATTTCTTGTCGAGGCAGGTCGCCGGGCGATGGCGGCCTGATATCGTCCTGCGTTGCTGGCGCGTAGCGGACCGAATGCTGGTCCGCTACGCGGCTCATTGACTACCCGGCGCGCGCTTGCGGGTGATCGTCTTAGGCAGAAGGTACTCGAGAAGCCCCTCTTGGCCATTCTCGACCCCAAACCCCGATTGCTTGTGTCCGGCAAAAGCTACGAAGGGCGAGAGGTGGCGAGTTTCGTTGACCCATACATTGCCGCTCTCGATCCGTTCGGCCAGCGCCCAGGCGGAGTCTTCGTCCGCCCCCCAGACAGTTGCGCCAAGGCCGTATTCGCATGCGTTGGCGCGCGCAATTGCCTCGTCATAATCACCGAATTTGAGGAGCGGCAGTACCGGGCCGAACTGCTCTTCCTGAACGATACGGCTATCTTCGGGGGGATTGTCGATGATTGTGACCGGGATGAAATGACCGGTCCCCGGCGCTTCCTCGCCGCCGGTCAGGAACTCATAGCCTTGCGCGCGCGCGTCGCGGATTAGTTCTAGCACGCGCTTATATTGCAGACTGTTATTGACCGGTCCGATCTGCGTGCCCAGCTCGGCCCCGTCGCCGACCTTTACCGTGCGGGCATAGGCGACGAGAGCGTCGCGCAGCGCATCATAGACCTGTTCGTGGACATAGATGCGCTTCGAGGCGATGCAGATCTGCCCGCCATTGCCGAACGCAGCCCAGAAAATCTGCTCGGCGATCGCCTCGGCATCGACATCGTGCATGACGATCGCGGGGTCGTTACCGCCAAGCTCGAGGGTCACGCGCTTCAGCGTGTCCGACGCTGCGGCCATCACCTTCTTGCCCGTCGCCGTCGAGCCGGTGAAGCTGACCTTGTCGATCCCGGCATGGCTGGTGAGCCAGGGGCCGAGCGCATCGCCGCCGCTGATCACATTGAGCACGCCCGCCGGGAAAATGTCGGCGGCTAGTTCGCCGAGCTTCAGCGCGGTGAGCGGAGTGAAAGGCGAGGGCTTCAATATAACGCAATTGCCCGCGAGCAGCGCCGGTCCGAGCTTGAACGAGGCGAGGATCAGCGGATAGTTCCACGGCGCGATCGCCGCCACCACGCCGATCGGGACGTGCCGGGTTTCGCTGTAGCGCTCGGCGCTGTCCTCGTTGACCGTGACGGGAATGTCGAGGCTCGCTGCCGCCTTGAGCCAGCTTGCCGCGCCCAGCAATTCCTCGGCGGCATCCTTGTGCGGTTTGCCCTGCTCGCGGGTAAGCAGCCGCTTCATCGGCTCGACTTCGGCGATCAGCCGGTCGGCGAGCGCGATGATCGCCTCGCGGCGCGCCTCGACCGGTGTATCGCGCCAGCCCGGAAAGGCGGCACGCGCCGCGGCGACCGCGGCGTCGAGATCGGTCGGCGACGCGTCGGGGGCTGCGGCGAAAATGTCGCCGGTCGCGGGATTTTCCACCGCCAGCTGTGCCGCGCCCGGCACCAGCTGTCCGCCTATCAGCATTCGGAAATCGCGATCGATCGTCATGCCCATTTCTCCATTTGCGCTCACGCGCTCATCTCGCTGTCGAAGCCCATCGGGGCGAACCAGGCGCGGTCTTTGGCCGCGCGTGCGCGGCCAAGCGGCAGGATCGCTGCGGCAAGGCGGCGGTGATAATCGCGTTCACCGCCTGCGTGCGCAGTGCGCAGCAGCGCGTCGATCGCCTCGCGGATCGCCTCGGCGCGATCGCGCGACAGGCCATCCTCGTCGGCGAGCCGGGCGGCGAGGGCGGCGCGGGCGGCGGCGATGGGTTCGCCTCCCCCTGCGATCGCCAGCATCTCGCGGGCCATATCGGACATGTCGGCGAGTTCCCCGGCCTCATGGGCGGGGGTCGCGTCGCGCTGCGCCTGGATGATCTGGATATGCCCCATGGCGAGCATGATCTGCTCGCGCGCGAGATTGGCGCTTTCGGGAAGCGCGGGCAACACCACGGACTGCAGCGCGCGCAGCACGCTGTTGAGGCGATCGTCGACCGAGGGGTTCACTGGCTTTCCTCCATCATGAGGAGCCGCGCCAGCTCGTCGACGAACAACGGCCCGGTCGCGGCAAGGAAGGTGAGCAGCACATCCTGGTGGTTATGCGCTTGGCGCGCGGCGCGCACGCCGAGCGCGGCGACGAGGATGTAGCTCTTCCACGCGTTGAACATGGTGAAATAATGCAGCTTTGCTGGATCGACTCGATTGCCGCTCGCGGCCTCATATTCGGCGAGGAATTGTGCGGGCGGGGCGAGATCGCTGCCGCGAAAGACGCCGTCGATATGGCTGCCGAACACCGGCTGGATCGCCCAGGCGAGATCGGCGTGGAGATCGCCGAGGTAGCACATCTCCCAGTCGAGGATCGCGGTGATCCGACCGTCAGCTTCTTCGAAGAGATAATTGCCGGTGCGATAGTCGCCGTGGACGACCGAGATTTTCTCGCAGTCGGGCACATTATCCTCGAGCCACTGCGTCGCGAGGCGAAGCACGGGCTCCTTGGTCACCGCATCCTGCTCGAGCAATTCCTTCCAGAACTGGATCAGCCAGCGCGTCGGCTGCTTGGGATCGTCCGTCGGCGCGGTAAAGGAGGGCAGATCGGCCGTGCTCCAGTCGAAATTGTGGATGGTCGCCAGATGCCCCAGGAATTGCGGGCGGATGATGTCGCGAAGTGGATCGCCCAATATGGTGCCGAGACCCGTCACCGAAAGCTGGTCCGAGGTTGGCTTGGTCACACCCGCAACGACCTCGACGATCATTGCGGGGCAGGGGAAATGGTCGGCGTCGATGTCGAGCCAGACTGCGGCGGGAACCGGAAGCGTGCCTTCGAACGCGCGCAATATCTCATATTCGCGCGCACGGCTCGTCTCGGTGATGCCCTCGGTCGGGTCCATGCGCAGAATATAGCGGCGTTCGGTGCCGTCGCGCTCGAGCGTGAAGATGAACTGCTCGCGCGATGCGCCGCCGCCCATGCGCGCGACGTCGCGGACATTCGCGCCCGGCTCCCGCTCATCGTACCAGCTTTGCAGCAGCGCCGCGACCGCGCGATCCTCCTGCGGAAGATAGGGCGGCAGACCGCGCCGCGCCTTGCGTTCTTCGAGCAGCGTGGCGAGCAGGGGTTCGGTGTCGTTCATTGTCTCTTCCCTCGCTTTTTGTCAGGCCGCCAGGAAGCCGCCGTCGACGGCATAGGTCGCACCCGTGACATAGCTGGCTTCGGGGCTGGCGAGAAAGGCGATGACATTCGCAACCTCTTCGTTGCGGCCGTAGCGGCGCATCGCGATCAGCCCAGAAAAGCCCGCGCGCGCGGCAGCGGGATCGCCGGGCGCCGCCTGCTCCTCGATCGACTGCATCATCGCATTGTCGATCGGGGCGGGAGCGACGCTGTTCACCCGGATGTTGCTCGCGGCAAGCTCAAGCGCGGCGACCTTGGTGAGACCGAGGATCGCATGTTTGGTGGCGGCATAGGGGCCGATGCCCGGAACCCCGACCTCGCCGGTCACCGACGACATGGTGACGATCGCGCCGCCCGTTTCGGCCATCGCGATCCCGCCATGCTTGATCGCGAGGAAGGTGCTGCGGATGTTGGCGCGCATCACCTCGTCGAGACTCTCGACGTCGGCCATCACCAGCGGGATGACGCTGCCTTCCGATCCCGCGTTGGCGACGAGGATGTCGAGCCGCCCGAAGCGCGCGAGGGTTGCCGCAACGAGCGCCGCCACATCGGCCTCTTCGGCGGGATGCCCGGCACAGGTCGCGACGCGGTCGCTTTCGCCCAGTGCTGCGGCCGCCTCGGCGAGTCGTCCTGCATCACGGCCGGCGATCATGACGCTTGCGCCTTCGCCGAGAAATTTGCGCGCGGTCGCCGATCCGATCCCGCCCGTCGCGCCGGTGATAATGGCAATCTTGCCGTCTAGTCGGCCCATCATGCTCTCCTCTTCCCTATATGTTTTTGCCATCTTTCCGAGCCGGGAGCGCGCTTGGCTCGGCAATGTAAAAGTGACATTGACATCACTTTTACATTCTTGCACTATGAGTGCAAGTCGAAAAGACAATGAATGAATGGAATCGAGGGTGCCGATGGAGCAAGATCCAAACAGCAAGGCTGAGCAGGCGCTGCCGCCCACCCCCAAGGGGCAAGCGACTCGTGAGCGCATGCTCGATGCGGCGACCGAGGTCTTCGGGCAGCGTGGTTACGAAGCGACCCGCGTCGTCGACATCAACACCAAGGCCGGGGTGAGCCACGGCCTCTTCTATCGACACTTCAAGGACAAGGCCGAGATCCTCGTCGCGGTCCTCGACCGGATGAATGCGCAGCTCCGTCACACCTCGGGGCGCGAAGTGGGCGAGGATGGCGCGGTCACCCTTGCGCAGCTCGAGCGGCGCAATATCCAGTTCTTCCGCGAATATTCGCAGAACCGGAAACTGCTTCGCGTGGCGCGCGAAGTCGCGGCGCGGAACGACGAGATCGAGTTTCGCGAAATGTGGCTCAAGATTCGCAACCGCTATGTCGGGCGAACGCATCGCTGGTTCGATCAGCTCGTCGCGAGCGGCGAGATTCCTCCACTCGACGACGCCGCGATGGTCGCGGCGGGGCTGAGTGCGCTTACCGAACAGCTTGCCTATGTCGAGATCGGGCTTGCGGTCGATGATCCCGATGCGGCAACCATCGAGCGGCTCGGTCGCAGCTGCGCCCTGATCTGGTATCGGACGATCCGCGGAGCGACGGCATGAGCCCGGTCGATCTCCTCGATATCGCGCCCTTCCAGAGTTCGCGCGAGCATGAGCTGTTTCGCGGCCTGCGTGGCAGGGAGGGCCTGGCTTTCAACCAGGAGCCCGACGGACCGGGCTTCTGGTCGCTCGTCCGTTACGCGGACATCTCGGCGGCGGCGCGCGAGGGTCAGCTCTTCATCTCGGGGCAGGGAACCCAGATCAAGGATCGCCGCGCCGAAGGCCATGGGGCGCCCAGCGTCCACAACAGCGACGGCACGCTCCATTCGCGGCTGCGCTCGATCGTCATGCCCGGCCTGTCGCGCTCGGTGGTCGAGCGGCGAACCGAGGCATTCGCGCGCATCGCTGAGGAACTGGTGCTCGCGGCGCCGCACGGTGAGGCCTTCGATTTTGTCGATCGCATCGCGGTCCGGCTGCCGATGCTCGTCATCGCCGACATGCTCGGCGTGCCCCCCGAGGAAGCGCCGGCGCTCGTCGACTCGGCCAATCTGATGTCCGACGTCAATGCGAGCGACGCGGAGCAGGCGGGTGCACGCCAGCATCTCTTCGACTATTTCCGTGACCTTGGCGCATTGAAGCGCCGGCAGCCCGCCGACGATCTTGCGACCCTGCTTGTCGAGGCCGATTTTCCGGAGGGCGAAGAGCCGCAGCAACTGCTCGACGCCTATTTCATGCTGCTGACCATCGCCGGCAACGAGACGACGCGCTTTCTCGTTACCGGCGGTCTCGCACAATTGGTGCGGCAAGGCGATTATCCGCTCCTGCGCGATCATGGCGAACTGCTGCCGACCGCGACCGAGGAAATGTGCCGCTTCGTCTCGCCGGTCACGCACATGCGCCGCACGGCCTCGGCCGACACGGTGATCGCCGGGCAGGCGATCGCGAAAGGCGACAAGGTCGTCCTGTGGTTCGCGAGCGGCAATCACGACGAGAAAATGTTCCGCGAAGCGGGCAGACTGGTTCTCGACCGCAAGCCTAACCCGCATATGGGCTTCGGGATCGGACCGCATTTCTGTCTCGGCGCGCATCTCGCGCGGCTCGAGACACGGCTGCTGTTCGAAGCGCTCGGACGCCATATTGAGACGATCGAGCTCGTCGGCGATCCCGAGCGGCTGCCGTCCAACTGGTTTACCGGCTGGTCGGCGATGAAGGTGCGCTGGCAATGAGCGGCACGATCCTTGTCACGGGTTCGGCGAGCGGCATCGGCCGCGCGCTCTACCGCGACCTCGTCGACGCGGGGTATCGGCCGATCGGTCTCGACCGCGCCGCGGGGCCCGGTTGTGACATCGTCTGCGACCTTGCCTCGTCCGAAGCGATCGCCCGCGCGGCGGAGCAGATCGATGGGCCGCTTGCCGCTATCGCGCATGTCGCCGGCTTGCCCGGGACGGCGCCGACGGCGGCGGTGCTCGCGGTGAACCTGCTCGCGCCGCGGCAACTGACCGACGCGCTGGCGGGGCGGCTGGCCGAGGGCGCGAGCATCGTCGCCGTGTCGAGCATCACGGCTGCGCGCTGTTCGCTCGACGATGCCGCGAAAGACTGGCTTCTGGGCCTCGGGCCCCGCGAATTGCAGGCCGAGCTTTCGACCCTCGACGGGACATTGGCCTACGAACATTCAAAGGCGCTGCTCAACCGCTGGATGCTCCATGAGGCGGCCGCTTTCAGCTCGCGCCGGATTCGCGTCAATTGCGTCAGTCCGGGCCCGGTCGAGACGCCGATCCTCGCCGATTTCCGCAGCTCGATGGGCGCGGACCGGATCGCCGCGGCCGAAGCCCTCACGGGCCGTCACGGCCGGCCTGAGGAAATCGCCCAGGCCATCTTCTTCCTGCTGTCGTCGCGCGCGAGCTGGGTCAATGGCGTCGATCTCAAGGTCGATGGCGGCTTTCATGCGCTGCGCACGCTGGCGGGGCGGGGCTGAACGATGAAGCTGATCCTCGTCCGCCACGGCAAGCCCGAAACCCAGGCCGGTGCTACCCCCGCCAATCCGCCGCTGTCGGCGCTCGGCCGCGAGCAGGCCGGGCATGTCGGCCAATATCTTGCCGAAACCGCGGTCGATGCCATCTTTCATAGCGGCATGGCGCGCGCCGCGGGGACCGCGCAGCCGCTCGCCGACCGGCTCGCTATTGTTCCCGAGGCGATCGCCAATCTCGGCGAAGTCGATCGTTACGGGGTCGATTATGCCAATGCCGAGATCATCCGGGCACGCGGCGAGGCGGAATGGCGCCGCTTCCTTGGCGATCCGATCGGCTATTTCGGGATCGACCCGAAGCGCTTCCGTTCGGAGACGCTCGACGCCTACGCCGATCTCCTCGCGCGGCGCCACCTCGAGACCGTCGCGATCTTCACCCACGGTTTTCCGATCAATATCCTGCTCGGGCAGGCGCTCGGCCTCGACGGCATGGGCCATTTCCTGCCCGATTATGGATCGATCACGCGGCTTGCCGGCTCATCGCTCGATCGCCTCGCGGTCGTTAGCGTCAACGAGACCGCGCATTTGTCGGGCCGGTTCTCGGGCGCGTCGGCATGAACTGGTCGCCCGCCGCGATCGCCGCGCGCGACCCGGACCGCGAAGCGCTCGTCTTCGGCGCGCGGCGCTGGACCTACGGCGATCTCGACCGGTTCAGCGCGCGCGTCGCCGCGCTGCTTTGGCACGAAGGACTATCGCAGGGCGATGTCGTCGCGCTGCTCGTCTCGAACCGGCCCGAATTTCTCGGACTTGCCTGGGCGGCGCAGCGTTCGGGTCTCTATTTTCTGCCGATCCCGACCAGGCTGACCCCCGGAGAGGTGCGCTACATCCTCGAGGACAGCGGGGCCCGCGTTCTGATCGCTTCGCCCGACCTCGCCGCGCTTGGCGCGGCGGCCTCGGAGGGCCTCGACCTCAGACGCTACGGCCTCGACGATGGCGGCGGCTTACCGCCTCTCGCCGCGGCGCCTGGCGACCATTCGCCGCCGCCCGCGATCGAGGGCGGCGACATGCTCTACACCTCGGGAACGACGGGCCGGCCCAAGGGCGTGCGCCGTCCGCTGGCCGGCGAAGAATTGGGCAGCGACGGCCGCCGCGTCGAGCGCGGCGCGGCCCTGTTCGGCTTCGATGCCGACACCATTTTTCTGTCGCCCGCGCCACTCTACCACGCGGCCCCGCTGCGCTTCGCGATGAACCTGCTGCGCGCCGGCGCCAAACTTGTCGGCATGGAGAAATTCGATGCCGCCGCAGCGCTCGGTCTGATCGAGCGCGAGCGGGTGACGCACAGCCAGTGGGTGCCAACGATGTTCTCGCGTCTGCTCGCGTTGCCCGGGGATGCGCGGGCGGCGCAGGATCTGTCGTCGCACCGCTGCGCGATCCATGCCGGCGCGCCATGCCCGCCTTCGGTGAAGCGCGCGATGATCGACTGGTGGGGGCCGATCCTCCACGAATATTATTCGGGCACCGAAAGCGTTGGCTTTACGCACATAAGCTCGCCCGAATGGCTCGCCCGGCCGGGCAGCGTCGGACGGGCCTTCGGCTGCACGATTCATATTCTCGATGACGATGGTCGCGAAGTGCCGCCCGGAACGACGGGCACCGTCTATTTCGAGGGCAAGGCCGGGCTCGAATATCACAATGATCCCGAGAAGACGCGCGGCGCGCTCGACGCGCACGGCTGGGCCACGATGGGCGACATCGGCCATGTCGACGACGACGGCTTTCTGTTCCTCACCGACCGGCGGAATTTCACCATCATCTCGGGCGGTGTGAATGTCTATCCGAGCGAAGTCGAAGCGGCGCTGATCGAGCATCCCGCGGTGCGCGACTGCGCGGTCTTCGGGCTTCCCTACTCCGATCTCGGCGAAGTCGTCGCGGTTCTCGTCGAGAGCGACGCCGCGACGGGGCCGCACGACATCGAACTCGCGCGGCGGATCGCCGCCGACATCGCAGCGACCCTCGCCGGGCCGAAGCGCCCGCGCCTCTGGCGCTTCGAAAGCGTCGGCCGGACCGAAACCGGCAAGATCCACAAGCAGAAGCTGCGCGACGCGAGCCGGGAAGCCGGACGCATGATCGACCTTCGAATGTTGGCGCCCGCACGAGACGGGGGCAGCTGACGAGATTTCGACGAACATTTTCAGGGAGAGCGAAAATGACTTATAATAATACCAGAAAAACCGCCCTTTTCATCGCCGGGAGCATGATTGCGCTCGCGGCCGTCCCGGCGGGGGCGCAGGACGCACCGGCGACGCAGGATGCCGCTACGACCGACGAAACGACGAGCGCGGGCGGGCTCAGCGACATCGTCGTGACCGCCCAGAAGAGGTCGCAGAATCTTCAGGATGTTCCCGCCGCCATCTCTGCCTTCTCGTCCGAAGATCTCGCGGCGCGCGGGGTCAGCGAGACGAGTGACCTCATGGGCAGCCTGCCCAATATCCAGGTGACCTCGGCCTATTCGGATACGCAGCCCAATTTCTCGCTCCGCGGCATCTCGGTCGCCAACGAGTTTTCGGCTTCGACGGCATCTCCGGTCGGGGTCTATGTCGACGAAGTCTATCAGAGCTTCCGCGCGAGCCACGGCCAGCAGCTTTATGATCTCGAGCGCGTCGAAGTCCTGCGCGGGCCGCAGGGCACGCTTTACGGCCGCAATACGACGGGCGGCGCGATCAACTTCATCACCCGCAAGCCCGATCTCTCGGGCAACAACGGTTATCTGACGCTCGGCTACGGCAATTATGACACGATCAAGGCCGAGGGCGCGGTCGAGCTGACCCTCGCTGAGGACAAGGCGGGCATTCGCGCCGCCTTCACGCGAAGCAAGGGCGATGGCTATACGTTCAATCCGACACAGAACCTGGACTTCGGCACCACCGATTCGATCGCGGGCCGCATCTCGCTTCGCTTCAAGCCGGTCGATACGATCGATATCAACCTCAAGGCCTATTATGCCAAAAATGACCCGCGGCAGGATCTGCCCTATGGTATCGGCTATCTTCAGGGCCGCACCGACGCCGGGGGCTATTCGCGCTTCGATCCCAGGCCCGAACTCGGGGGTCGGCTGCTGAAGCGAAACGAGGTCCAGTCGGATACCGGCGGCGAATATTTTACCCGGTCGAAAGGGCTGTCGCTCAATATCGAGGCCGAACTCGGGAACGACCTCACCCTGACCTCGATCACCGGCTATGATGTCGGCCGCTATCGCCTCGCTCCGTTTGATTGCGACGGCTCGCCGAACAATATCTGCGCGATCCGCTACGACAGCGCGAGCAAGAGTTTCAACCAGGACCTGCGCCTGACCTATGACGGCGACCGGCTGAAACTGATCGGTGGTCTCTATTATGGCCAGGACAAGATCGACACGCACAATGAGCCCGATTTCTTCGGCTTTCTGCGCCCGATCCTTTCGGGGCTCGGCCTGCCCGGAAACTATGGCAATATCCCGATCGCGGTCGGCAATTCGCTGCGGACGCTACCGGCCTTTGCGCTCGACCCGTCGTTGACCCCGACCGACCCGGGCTTCTGCGCTCCCGTCGTGATCAACCCCGCAGGCTATTTCGACGCGCGCACGCTGATCGCGTTCAACGCCGACGTGGCCGCGACGAATACGGCTGGCGGGACTGCGGCGCAGAACGCCTGCTTCGCGGCGGGCGCCCCACCGTTCGGACCGATCGCCGGAGACCAGCGCTTCACGCTCAAGCGGCCCTCAACCGCCATTTATGGAGAGGCGGTCTGGGATGTCACGGATCAGCTCAGCATCACGCTTGGCCTGCGCTACACATGGGACAAGGTGAAATATCAGAATGCGCGGACGGTCCTCTTCGGGCTGGACGGGGTGACCCCGATCGCTAACCTTGTCCCTTACAGTTCGCCCGATGATCCAAACCTTCCGGCGTTGAACCAGAAGGAATCCTCGGGCGAACTCACCGGGCGCCTCGTCGTCGACTATAAGTTCAGCGACGATGTGATGGGCTATGCGAGCTACAGCCGCGGTTATCGTTCGGGCACCTATAACGGACTCGCTTATCAGGATGTGAGCCAGGTCTATTTCCTCGATCCCGAGAAGGTGAATGCCTATGAGGTCGGGTTGAAGACGCGACTGCTCGACAACAAGCTCCAGCTCAATCTCGCCGGCTTCTATTATGATTATTCGAACCAGCAGATCGCCCAGATCATCGGCGCGACATCCTTCCTGCGTGCCGCAAACGGCCGCGTTTTTGGCGGCGAGGCCGAGCTCGCCCTGCAGGCTACCGACGCGATCCGCTTCGACGCCTCGGTGGGCTATCTCAACAGCAAATATAAAGGCAACAAGATCGACCCGACCGATCCGGCCAGCCTGACACGCAACATCAACGGCAACCAGTTCCCCAACGCACCCAAATGGACTGCGTCGGCGGGGGTCGACGTGACGCTGGTCGACAGCGGTCCGCACAAGTTCCAGGTTCGCGGCGACGTCCAATATATGGGTAAATATTTCTTCGACCCGTTCGGTTCCTACGGCCAGAATCCCTGCGACAAGCCCGCCGCAGGTTCGCTGGTGCTTGCGGCGACGCCCGAGATCGCTTGCGGCAATCCCGACTATGTCCTCTTCAATGCCAGAGCGACTTATACGTTCGACGAGCGCTTCTCGGTCGCGCTGTGGGGCAAGAATCTGACCAACAAATTCTATTATACATATGGTCTGAACCTCAACGCCTTCTACCTCGACTATCTCGCTCGCGGTGCCCCGCGCACCTACGGCGTCGAAGCAACGATGCGCTTCTGACGATCCGGAGCAACCGAAAGTCCGCTTTTCCGCCGCATAATGGCAACGGGAGGGCGGGCCAGACGGCCCCGCGCCACCATCAGGGAATGAGAGTATGACAGGCAGGCTGGAAGGCAAGGTGGCGCTGGTCACCGGCGCGGGATCGGGGCTCGGCGCGGCGATAGCGCGGCGCTTCGCGGACGAAGGCGCACGCGTGATCGTCTCCGATGTCAATCTCGCGGCAGCGAGCGAGGTTGCTCGCCATTTCGGCGGCGGAGCGGTGGCGTTGAGGATCGACGTTGCCGATCCGGCCGATTGGGCAGCCGCCTTGCCGGTTATAGAGGACGCCTTCGGAGCACTTCACATCCTCGTGAACAACGCCGGAATCTGCTTGACGGGTTCGGTCGAAGAAATCTCGATCGAGGACTGGAAGCGGACGCACGCCATCGATCTCGATGGGGTCTTCTATGGCATGCGCAGCTGCCTGCCGCTGATGCGACAGAGCGGCGGCGGCGCGATCCTGAATATCTCGTCGATTTCGGGGATTGTCGCGGCGGGCAACCTCGCCGCCTACAATTCGGCTAAGGCGGCGGTGCGTCACCTGACCAAGTCGGTCGCGCTACACTGCGCCAAAATGGGCGGCAAGATCACCTGCAATTCGCTCCATCCGACCTTCATCGACACACCCTTGCTCGACGGGCTGACGGCGGGGCAGGCGCGCGAAGATGTCCTGGCCAAGCTTGCCCGCCAGATTCCGCTCGGGCGTGTCGGCGTGCCTGGCGATGTCGCGAACGCCGCGCTCTATTTCTGTTCGGACGAAGCAAGCTTCGTGACGGGTGCCGAGCTAGTGATCGATGGCGGACTTTCGGCGATGTGACCCCAGCACGGCATGCCGCAACCACCCCATCAATTAGGATCGGAGCCAATAGCCGATGAGTATCTCTGACCGCGCCCTCGCCATCGCCGCGAAGGTCGAAACCTTTGTCCGCGAAACCGTCGTTCCCTACGAGAAGGATCCGCGCCGCGACCATCATGGCGCACCGACCGACGACCTCGTGATGGAAATGCGCGAACATGCCCGCAACGCCGGGGTGTTGACGCCGCATATCCTGGGCGACGGCGGTCATTTGAACCAGCGCGAGACCGCGGTCGTGCTGATCAAGAGCGGCCTGTCGCCGCTCGGCCCGCTCGCCTGTAACACGATGGCACCCGACGAGGGCAATATGTATCTGCTGGGCAAGGAGGGGAGTCCGGAACTTAAGGAGCGGTTTCTCAAGCCTATGGTCGAAGGCAGCGTCCGTTCGGCCTTCTTCATGACGGAGCCTGCCGAAGAGGGCGGCGCAGGATCTGACCCGTCGATGATGAAAACGACGTGCCACCTCGACGGCAATCACTGGGTCGTCAACGGCCGCAAGACCTTCATCACCGGCGCGCTGGGCGCGCGGGTGGGCATTGTGATGGCGAAGTCCGAACAGGGCGCCTGCATGTTCCTCGTCGACCTACCGGACCCCGCGATCCGCATCGACGACGTACCCAACACGATCGACAGCTCGATGCCCGGCGGCCACGCAACGATCACTATCGATAGCCTCCGCATTCCGGCCGACCAGATGCTGGGCGAAGCGGGCGAAGGCTTTCGTTATGCGCAGGTCCGTCTCTCGCCTGCGCGCCTGTCGCACTGCATGCGCTGGCTGGGCGCGTGCATCCGCGCGCACGAGATTGCGACCGACTATGCCAACCGCCGCGAAGCGTTCGGCAAGGCGCTGATCGATCACGAAGGTGTCGGCTTCATGCTCGCCGAAAACATGATCGACCTGAAACAGGCCGAGCTGATGATCGACTGGTGCGCGGGCGTGCTCGACACCGGCTCGCTCGGCACCGTCGAAAGCTCGATGGCAAAGGTCGCGGTGTCGGAAGCGCTGATGCGCGTCGCCGACCGCTGCGTCCAGGTGATGGGCGGCACCGGGGTCACCGACAAGACGATCGTCGAGCAGGTGTTCCGCGAAGTCCGTGCCTTCCGCATCTATGACGGCCCGACTGAAGTCCACAAATGGAGCCTCGCCAAGAAGATCAAGCGCGACTGGAAGGCTGGCTTGTGAGTGTGGGAGGCGAGCACGGGGCGGGCACGGCGGCTGTGCGCGACGGTTTCGCCTTCGACGAAGCGGCCTTGCGCGACTGGCTGGTTTTGCATGTCGACGGTTTTTCGGGGCCGCTCAGTATAGAGCGTTTCAAAGGCGGTCAGTCCAACCCTACCTACAGGCTCTGCACGCCGTGCGCGCATTATGTGCTCCGGCGGAAGCCGCCGGGGCCGCTGCTCCCTGGCGCTCACGCCATCGAACGCGAAGTTCGCGTGCTGACGGCGCTCAAGGCGGCCGGCTTTCCCGTGCCGCATATCTTCGCGTTATGCGAGGAGCCGACTGTTATCGGGACGCCCTTCTATATCATGGAAATGGTCGAGGGCCGGATCTTCTGGGACGCGACATTCCCGTCTGTTCCGCATGCAGAACGGTCCGCCTATTTCGATGCGATGAATGAGACAATTTCCCGGCTTCACGCGATCGATCAATTAGCGGTGGGACTCGGCGATTACGGCAAACCCGGCGACTATTTCGCACGGCAGATCGGTCGCTGGTCCAAACAATATCTCGCCGACGATCTCGCCGGGCGCGATCCGAATATGGACTATATGCTCGAGTGGCTTCCGGCCCATCTTCCGGAAAGTAATGCAACGGCCATCGTCCATGGCGACTTCCGATGCGACAATATGATCTTCCACCCGACCGAACCGCAGATCGTGGCAGTTCTCGACTGGGAATTGTCTACGCTCGGCCATCCCTTGGCCGATTTTGCCTATCATGCGATGATGTACCGGATGCCGCCGCACATCGTGGCAGGGCTTGCGGGTGCCGATCTAGAGGCGCTCGGCATTCCGTCCGAAGCCCGGTATGTTGGCGATTATTGCCGCAGAACCGGCATGCCCGACACCGACTATGCGTTCGCCATCGCGTTCAACTTCTTCCGCCTTGCTGCGATCTTCCACGGGATCAAGGGGCGGGCCATCCGGGGCACCGCCTCGTCGGCAGAAGCGCATGAGCGCGCGCGGGCCTTTCCCGACCTCGCTGCCCTAGCGGTCGCGCAGACGCGGCCCGGACGCGACCCATTGTCAGCCTGAAATTTGAGGAAACAGATATGCCAGAGATTATCATCGTCCTGCGCGACGGCAGCGATCGGATCATCGACACCGATCCCGAATATTCGCTGATGGAAGCCATTCGCGATGCCGGCGTCGATGAAATGCTCGCGATGTGCGGCGGCTGCTGCTCATGCGCGACCTGCCATGTCTATATCGAAGAGTCCGGAGGCGATTTGTCCGAGCCGTCGGCGGACGAGGACGACCTCCTCGATTCGACCGGTTGTCGAACAAGCCAGTCGCGCCTCGCGTGCCAGGTCCGGCTGGCCGAATCGACCATCAAGCGCGCACGCATCGCTCCCGAAGATTGACCGTGAGGAAGGACGAGGCTGGCGCATGCATGCAAATTTCACTTTCGATCTGACCGGCCGGACTGCCCTGGTGACCGGCGCGTCGTCAGGGATCGGGCGCCGCTTTGCGACCTTGCTTGCCCGATCGGGCGCACGGGTGATTGCGGCCGCCCGGCGAACCGAACGACTTGACGAACTTTGGGCGGATATTCGCAAGTCAGGGGGCGAGGCAATCGGGATCGGGTATGGACGTGGCCGACGAAGACTCCACCATTGCCGCTTATGACGCGGCAGAGCTGAGGATCAGCGTGCAATAGGCACCCCCTTCGTGGGGTGATCGGCGTGCAAAAAGGACCCCTTCATCCCGGGGATTTAGTCGGCCGACTGGTTTTGATCAGTTGGCGAGAACGGGATGTTGATCGTGGAGACAGTGGT
>NZ_DASYHG010000002.1:0-23209 GCF_035998905.1 Sphingopyxis sp.
CGGTGCTCTTGTGATTGCTGCTCCAGTTGCGTTTATGCAAAGGAAAGCGAAGGCAAGGGCGGCAAAAACGGCGCTCTAGCCGAAGTCCGCTCTCGACCGGTTGCGGACTCTCGGTTCTTATAACTTCGTCATTCCCGCGAACCCGGGCACACCTTTATTATAACTCGGTCTGCATCGGGCTCGGGGTTGTCGTTCACGAAGTCCAAAATGCCCATCAGCGAGCCGTGCAGCGTGGCATGAACCTCACCGCGCTTCTCGCCGGAGTGCAGCACGATCTTGCCGACGAGCGCGCGGATGTCGGCTGACGCATCGAGCTGAGCTTGTGGGTCGTTGAGCGTTTCCGTGAGCCGCGCGACCTTGCGCTTGTAGATTTCGGCGATGCCGGGATGGACGTCGGGAACGCGGGCGGGTGCTTCGGCGAGCCGCGCTGCGATTTCGGCTTTCTCGTGTTCGAGTTCGGCCATGCGCGCTTTCATGCTGGGCTGATAAAGCCCATCCTCGATCGCCGCCATGATGCCGGCAACAGCCTTGTCGATCTTTGCCAGCGCGCGGGCATCAACATCGGCCTGGATGCGTTGCTCCCGATTCTCGCGGTTGATATGCGCCGCATAGGCCGTAACCGCGGCGTCGATCTTGTCGGCCGACACGAGCCGCTCAGTGATACCGGCAAGCGCCCGGCGTTCCAGTTCCTCGCGCCGGATCGTCCGACTGTTGGAGCAGGTGCGGCTGCGATGATGACCGACGCAGCCGTAGCGATCACCGACGACGATCGCGAAGGTGCTGCCGCACTCGCCGCATTCGAGGAGGCCCGATAGCAGATAGGCCGGACGACGGAGCCCGTTGACGCTTCGAGCCTGGGCCGCTTCCTTCATGCCCTTGTAGCGTTCAGCAATCACTTCCTGCTGGCGCTTGGCCGCTTTCCATAGATCGTCGCTTATGATGCGCAGTTCGGGCACCGCCTTGCGTACCCACTCGGATTCGGGGTTGTGCCGCGTGACGTCCTTGCCGGTACTCGGGTCTTTGACTTTATGTTTGTGGTTCCAGACCCGGACGCCAACGTAGAGTTCATTGTTGACGATACCGATCCCCCGCCGCGCGTTCCCGCGGATGCTGGTATCGCGCCACGGCTTCCCGGAAGGTCCGGCGATCCCTTCGGCATTGAGATCGCTGGCAATGGCGATCGGACTTTTGCCAGCGGAAAATTCGCGGAAGATGCGCTCGACGATCAGCGCCTGCGCTGGATCGATCTCCCGCTCGCCTCGCACCAGCTCACCCTCGCTATTCAGGCGACGGACCATCCGGTAGCCATAGCCCACTGCCCCGGCGGAGAAGCCCTTCTCGACCCGCCCGCGCAGGCCCCGATGCGTCTTCTTGGCGAGGTCTTTGAGGAACAGCGCATTCATCGTTCCCTTGAGCCCGACATGAAGCTCGTTGATCTCGCCTTCGGCGAGCGTGACGAGCGGAACCCGGGCGAACTGGAGATACTTGTAGAGGGTCGCGACATCGGCCTGATCACGCGATATGCGGTCAAGCGCTTCGGCGAGCACGATATCGAACTGGCCGGACCGCGCATCGGCAAGCAGCTTCTGGATGCCCGGGCGCAGGATCACGCTCGCTCCCGAGATGGCGGCATCCTCATAGACGCCTTCGACGTGCCAGCCTTCGCGCGCCGCGCGCTCGCGGCCGAGGCTGAGCTGGTCGGCGATCGACGCAGCATTCTGCTGGTCAGACGAATAGCGGGCATAGAGTGCGGTGCGGATCATCATCGGTCTCCTTGCGACCACGGATTGAAAAGGCGAATGCCGGTCGCCTCGAAATCGGCGATGTTGCGCGTAACAAGCGTCAACTGATGCTGCTTCGCCGTCGCGGCGACGAAAGCATCCATCGCGCCGATCGGACGGCCTGCGGCTTGGGCCGCCGCAACGATCCGGCCCCACGCATCGGCTATCTCGGCATCGACGGGCATGAGCCGGCTATCAAACCGCGCGGGCAATTGTTGGGTCAGCCACAGGTCGAGCGCGGTCTTGCGCCGCCCCGCATCGAGGCGCTCGATCCCGTGGCGCAGCTCGGCGACCGACACGATGCTCAGATGAAGCTGCTCTTCGTCGATCGATGCGAGCCAGTCCATCACGCCGACATCGGGGCGCGGCTTCGCACCTTCGGATATGACGTTGGTATCGAGCAGGAAGCTCACAGCAAGGTCTCGCGCACGCCGCCCTTGAGCCGTTCGATCTCAAGACCGGAGCCGCGTAGCGGCGAGGCCAACAGGAAATCGGCAAAGCTGCCCATCATCTCGCGCCGCTGCGTCTTCTCCCAAAGCTCGGCGTCGATCACCACAACCGCGCTCTTGCCATTGCGGGTGATTGCCTGCGGCCCCTTGCGGCGCGCCTTGTCGATAACCTCGCTCAGCTTGGCCTTGGCCTGCGCGACGGTCCAGGTGTCGGACGGAACTTCAGCGTTCATAACTATATCTCTACTTGATATGGTTATGTTAGTCATAATAGTCATGACGTCAAGCGTGGCTATCGTTTTGGCCGCGCTTTGCCCGCTTCATTGTCATTCGCGGCGCGAAGCGCACGAATATGCTCGCGCGCGATATGGCGACCAATCGCCTCGGCGATGCGCGTCAACGCGGCATCGGTATCCGCCGCACGCAGCACGGGCGCATTGTCATTGGCCGGGACGATGCCCCGTTCGGACTCCGCATCATCCTCATGCATGGCTCGTCCCCGCGTCGTCGTCATTGTCCGCACGGTAGGCGGCGGGGTTGGCAATCCAGCGATCGATGGCGGACTCATGCCAACCGGCGCCGTGGACGCTGATCTTCTCTTGTCGCGGGAAAGTGCCTTCCGCGATCTTGCGGTAGATGGTCGAACGCGACAGCCCGGTGCGGTCGAGGACAGTCTTGAGGCGGACAATTCGTTCGGGAGCGGACACGGGGACTACCTCCAACATCTGGTGGTTGACGACGCCCCTTGCGAACAGACTTCGACGGTCGAAGCTCGCCGTTCAAGTGCTTCTTCGATGCCGCTCGGCGCAATCGAAGGATAGGATGCAAAGACAAGCGATAGCCCACAATAGCGCATAAACGGCAGCGCGCGGCGCCGAGAGGCAGGAATAGGAAAGCTTCGCGCACAATAGCATTGGTTCATACAGGTGGTACGAATGGACGATCGCTTTGCGGCACCGGTTCGAATCATGTCGCAGCCTCCAGCATTCGGTGGTCTGCCCGCCGCGAACCAGTCTGCGTCAGCCTGTCCGGCCCGCGCAACAGAGGAGGCATTGCTGTGCCGATCAGGGCACGTATCACCGCCGCGGTGCCGATAGCTCTTGCCAAGGACCAGAGATTGGCTGAAGATTCCAGCAATGCGCACCGACGTCGATTTTCTTCCTGCCGCGAAGCAGCGCGAACTTGAACGCGTCGTCGAAATCCTCTTCGACGAGTTCGGCCAGGCGACCGAGAATGCGACCGGACGCCGCAAGGGCGCGCGCATCCTCAAGATCGTTCTGTTCGGATCGCACGCGCGCGGCGATTGGGTCGATGCGCCGCTGTCGGCGAACCAGTATAAGTCCGACTATGATATTCTCGTTATCGTCAGCCAGAAGGAGCTAACCGACCGCGCTGCCTATTGGGCGAAGGCCGAGGAACGGTTGATCCGGGCCTATACAATCGAGAAGACGCTACGGACGCCGGTCAACTTCATTGTGCACTCGCTGCACGAGGTGAACGATGGCCTCGCGCATGGTCGCGTCTTCTTCATGGAAGTCGCGAAGGACGGGATTGCGATCTACGAAGCCGATGGGCGGGAACTGGCGACCCCCAAACCGAAGACCGCTGCGCAGGCGCTTGCGACCGCGAAAGAATACTTCGAGGACTATTATCCGGGTGCGGTCGTTTGGTTGAATACGTCGCGCGATCTGGCGAAGCAGAAGCGGCCCAAAGAGGCCGCCTTCTTACTCCATCAGGCCACGGAGCGCCTATACGCCGGTCTCCTGCTCACGTTGACCTTCTACACGCCCTATAACCACAACATCGCCTTCCTTCGTTCGCTGGCCGAGGGACTCGACCGGCGTCTTCACGGCATCTGGCCCGAGACCAATCGCAACGAGCGCGCGATGTTCCAGAAGCTGAAGGAAGCTTACACCAAGGCTCGCTACAGCAAGCATTACAAGATCAGCGAAGAAGAGTTGGCCTGGCTCGGCGCGCGCGTCGAGGAACTCGGCCGCGTCGTCCACGAGGTTTGCTCGGAGCGCATCGCCGAACTGGAAACCGCGACCCGCAAATAGGCGTGCGCGCCGGCAGCTTGCCGGGACTCCCGGATTCTGGCATGATCCCGCCCACGGGATGGAAAGACTGGCGGCCATCCCCGGGATAATCCTGCCAGGCATCATGTAGGTTCGGCCATCACGGTCGGGCAGTTGCTGTAGGCCGCTAAGGCGGCCCAGACAGCGAACACCGCTTGCACATCCGCGCGCCGACGCGCGGACCGCTGGTGTGTGAGCTGCAAATGACACCCCCGAAAACGAACGACGTCTACGCGCGCGAAGTCGTGATGGCGCGCGTTGGTCATCTGATCCGCCGCAAGCAGCAGGAGGTCGAGCGCATCACGCGCATACTGCGCGCCTGCTTCGATCCATCACAGGTGCAGGCACCCGAGCCGGGCGAGATCAGGCACATCTTCCTGATCGGCCCCTACGCGCGGAAGAATTGGTATGAAGACCGCGATACGATCAATTTTTCCGATTATGAGTACTGGATCGTCGTCAATCATCCGCTGTTCAAGGAAGCCGAATGCTGGACCCGCGCCCGCGATGTCCTCGACAGCGAGCTTGGCAATCGCTGCGCGGTCAGCCTCGAATTCTATTCCAAAGCCGACATCCGCGTCGCCAGGGCGGAGCGCGACACCTTCATCCTTGACCGCATCGAGGCGGGCATCACCCTCTATCGCGCGTCCCGCGATGCACCGCTGAACGAGCGGGAACGCAAAGGAGCGCGGCCATGAGCGCGCCTTACGAACAGCCCGCAACGTTCGAGGCCTTCTATCATAGCGAGTATCGGCGCTTGCTGAACAAGCTCCGGCGGCGGGTCGGCCCTGACGAGGCGCCCGATCTGGTGCAGGAGGTGTTCGCGCGATTTTTGCGCAGCGAGGCGCTGGGTCGCGTCGAAAATCCGGCCGCCTATCTGTCGCGGATCACCCGCAATCTGCTGATCGATCGCGCGCGCCGGAAACGGCGAGGAATACTGATATTCTTCCCATTCGACGATGAGCGCGACGCATCGTCTCGGCCCGATCAGGCATGGCGAATCGAAGCGGTCGATCTGTTCCGCCTCTACCGGCGAACCGTACGCGCCATGCCGTCCAAGACCCGGCGGGTCTTCTTGATGTGCCGGGTGAAGCGGATGCGCTACAGCGACATCGCGGCGGAACTCGGTATCGGGGTCACAACCGTCGAATATCACATGGTGCAAGCCCTCGCGCGGTGCCGCGCTGCGGTCGCGGCACAATGATAACAGGAACGCACGTCAGGCGCGAACCTGATGCCGCCACCCGCGAACAGGAGGGAGGTTCTGCGACGGCCTCCGCCCGATCGCCTCATGTCACATTCGAGGTCTTCTACCGGGCCGAGTATGCGCGGCTGCTTCGCTTTTTCCAGCGGAGGGTCGGACGCGATGATGCGCCAGACCTGACGCAGGAGGCTTTCATGCGCTTCTTTCGCAGCGGGGCGTTCGAGCGGATTGAATATCCCGAAGCTTATCTGGCGAGGATCGCACGCAACCTGTGGCTCAACCGGATACGTCAGCAGAAGCGGAGCGGGATTCTCTATCCGCTGGACGAGGCGTGCGACGCTCCCATACCGCCTGACCAGGAACGGCAGTTCGAAGCGATGGAATTGCGCCGCGCCTATCGGCGGGCGCTTCGTCCCCTGTCGCGAAAGACCCGGCGCGTGTTCCTGATGCACCGGCTGCGCGGCATGACATATCAGAATATCGCCGATGAGCTTGGCATCAGCAACAAGGCGGTCGAAAAGCGCATCGGTCGCGCATTGGCGCGATGTCGCAAGGTTGCCGCACGATACAGCTGAGCGCGCAACCCAACGAGTCGGTGTCATCACCGATCAGACGGTTGCGCTTTCATGTCGATCGAGGGCATCGGCGATCATCGCGGCGAGCGATTCCTCGGCGCGGATGCGCGCGACCGCATCCTTGCTATCGAGATCGCGCCGAATCCATTCCGGGGCACGCTCGATCACCCGTAGAATAATGTCTGTCAGTTCCCGCGTCATGGCGCGCCTATGGCTGGCGGGTCAGATTCGGGCAACGCCTCGGCCTCGAACGCGCGCTTCCCTCGTCGTTTCCACAGCGCGGCGGCGTGATCACCCTGATCGCTTCGCAGCTTGTCGGCCATCCAGAGGAACGCGCCATAGAGTGTGGCGCGATCATCGTCGGTGAGTTCGACCAGTTCGGCTTTGACGACGAGCCCGCCCAATTCGATGAGCATGTGCGTTCGTTCGCGCCGCTTGATTTGCCATTCGCGCATGTCGCCTCGTGCCTTTCGTGCTTCAACGCGATGCGGCGCCGCCGTCGAGCGGTAGAGTGCCCCCCGGCTGCTGTTCAGTTCGCGGCGCAGGCTTGCGCTCGTTGCCGCGAAAGAAGGCCGCTCCCGCCTTGTGCCAACCCTCCTTCACGCTGGCATCGTTGGTCGCTGCGGCAGCGAGCAGCGCACCAGCCAACAGATCGGCGTCGAGCGCATCGGCGCCGGTCGCGATAACGAGTTCGCCGAGTTGGCGAACGCGGCGTTCCTTGAGCAGCTTCGCCTTGTCGGCGAGCGCCTTTAGCTCCGAATCAAAATCGCGGGGTTTACGCATCGCAAGTCTCCATTGAGTGACGATACGATCATGATAGAAGAAGCGCGGCGCTGGCGCAGTAGTGTCACCGGGACAGCCTGACACTACCTGGTCCCTGCGAAGAATTTATTCGAGAAGGGCGCGCTTATACGTCGTGCCGACGTGCGCTTGGTGGCGTAGATGGATTGCCGTCATGGCAATTTTTCACTTCTCCGCGAAAGTCATCGGGCGCGCTGCCGGACGCAGCGCCGTCGCCGCTGCCGCCTATCGCGCAGGCGAGCGGCTGCACGACGAGCGGCTGGATCGCGACCATGATTTCCGCGCCAAGTCCGGCGTCGAGCATAGCGAGATCATGCTGCCCGAAGGTGCGCCCGAACGGTTCGGCGATCGCGCAACGCTGTGGAACGAGGTCGAGGGCTGCGAGAAGCGCAAGGACGCGCAGCTTGCTCGCGAGGTCGAATTTTCCATTCCGCGCGAGATGAGCAAGGTCGATGGCATCGAGCTTGCCCGCGATTTCGTCCAGTCCGAGTTTGTCGAACGCGGCATGATTGCGGATTTGAATGTGCATTGGGACATCGGCGCGGACGGCATGGCGAAGCCGCACGCCCATGTCATGCTCACCATGCGCGAAGTCAGCGAGGGCGGGTTCGCGCAAAAGGTCCGCGACTGGAACCGCACCGAACTTGTGGAGCAATGGCGCGAGCGTTGGGCCGATCACGTCAATGCCCGCCTTGCCGAACTCGACATAGATGTCCGCATAGATCACCGATCCTTGGAAGCGCAGGGCATCGGCCTTGAGCCGCAAGACAAGATCGGCCCCGCAGCATCGCGCATGGGCGAGCGGGGGCTTGAGTCCGAGCGGATCGAGGATCACCGCGCCGTCGCGCAGCGGAACGGCGAACGCATCATCGCGGAACCGCGCGTCGTGCTCGATGCGATCACCCATCATCAGGCGACGTTCACCAATCGCGATCTCGCGATGTTCCTCCACCGCCACACCGACGGGAAGGATCAATACGACCGGGCGATGAGCGCTGTTCGCGGTTCGCCCGACTTGATCGAACTCGGCAAGGACGGGCGCGGCGAAGATCGCTTCACCAGCCGCGATATGATCGACACCGAACAGCGGTTGCAGCGCGCTTCGGAATTGATGGCGGAGCGCGAACGTCATCGCGTCAGCGAGAGCGGCCGGGAGGGCGCGCTTCGCGCGGCGGCGGCGCACGGATTGGACCTATCGGGCGAGCAGCGCGCGGCGTTCGACCATGTGACCGAGGGCAGGGATTTGAGCGTCGTCGTCGGTTATGCCGGGACCGGCAAGAGCGCAATGCTGGGCGTGGCGCGGGAGGCATGGGAAGAGGCCGGGTTCAATGTGCGCGGCGTCGCGCTGTCGGGCATCGCTGCCGAAGGGCTGGAGAATGGCTCCGGCATAGCGTCGCGGACCATCGCCAGCATGGAGCATGGCTGGTCGCAGGGGCGCGATATGCTTACCGCCCGCGATGTTCTCGTCATCGACGAAGCTGGCATGGTCGGCACGCGCCAGATGGAACGCGTTCTGTCCCATGCCGCCGACGCCGGCGCCAAGGTCGTGCTCGTCGGCGACCCGCAGCAGTTGCAAGCGATTGAGGCGGGCGCGGCGTTCCGGGCGATCCACGAACGGCATGGCGGCGTCGAGATCACGGAGGTCCGCCGCCAGCATGAAGGCTGGCAGCAGGACGCTACCCGGCATCTTGCTACCGGCCGAACCGGCGAGGCGATCAACGCCTACGCCGAGCGCGGCATGGTTCACACCGCCGAGACGCGCGAACAGGCACGCACCGAGCTTGTCGAGCGGTGGGATCGCGACCGGCAAGCGAACCCAGACGCCAGCCGGATCATTCTCACCCATACCAATGACGAGGTGCGCGAACTCAACGACACCGCCCGCGACCGGATGCGCGCGGCGGGCGAACTGGGCGACGATGTTCGCATGAAGGTCGAGCGCGGCGAACGGGATTTTGCATCGGGCGACCGCATCATGTTCCTGCGTAATGAGCGCGGCCTTGAAGTGAAGAACGGCACGCTGGGCACCGTCGAACAGGTCAATCAGCAGGGCATGACCGTCCGCACCGATGACGGCCGCAGCGTCGCTTTCGACACGAAGGATTATCGCGACTTCGATCACGGCTATGCCGCCACGATCCACAAGGCGCAGGGCATGACGGTGGACCGTGGCCATGTGCTGGCGACACCCGGCATGGACCGTCATAGCAGCTATGTCGGCATGACCCGCCACCGCGACGGCTTGGCCCTTCACTATGGCCGCGACGACTTCAAGGACGATGCCCAGCTTGCCCGCACCCTGTCCCGCGAGCGCGCGAAAGACATGGCGAGCGATTATGCCCGCGTCGATCCGGCCAAGGAGTTCGCCGAGCGGCGCGGCATTGGCGAACGCATCGCGGACATCGCCCGCGCGGGTGCAGAGAAGGCGCGCGGGATCTTCGACGGCTTGCGCCTCTCGCTGCCCGGTCAGCCGCGTGAGCAGGGTATGTTCGCGGGCTTCCGTCCGCCAGAACGGACGCGCGAACAGGCGCAGACCCAGCCCTCCCATGCCACCGGCCAGCGCCGCGCCGTCGAACGCTATGCCCGTGCTGTCGATGACATCGCGCGGATGCGCGATCAGGGCTTGCCGGTGCTGCCTCACCAGCACGACGCCCTGAACAGGGCAGGAGAGGCATTGGACGCGATCCGGCCTCACGCATCCACCGACTTGCAGAACGCCCTCCAGCGCCAGCCGGAGCTTATTCGCGAGGCCGCGGCGGGGCGTAGCCAGGCCGCGGTGCAGGCGATGAACAAGGAAGCGGAACTGCGTGCCGATCCGTTCCAGCGCGCCGACCGCTTTGTCGAGGGCTGGAAGCAGCTCCGGCAGGCGCACGACGACTTGCGCCGCGACGGCGATTTCCGGGGCGCGAAGCGCGTCGGGCAGGAAATGGCGGGCATGGCGAAAAGCCTTGAACGCGACGCGCAGGTCGAATCGCTGCTGCGCGGACGCACTCGGGAATTGGGCATCGATGCGGCGATGGGCCGCAGCGTGGCGCGCGATCTCGCGGACTCGGTGCCGTTCGATCACGGACGCAACCTTGGCATGAGCCGATAGGAGGACGATATGACCGACGACAGACAGCTACCCCGATTGCCCTATGATGAGCCAGACCCCGATCCGGCGACGCGGGCGTTCACTCGCCTCGAAGGCGAAATGGCGATGATGCGCCGCGCGGTTGAGCATCTGGCAACCGAGAAGGCCGAAATCGACATTCCCGATTACAGCAAGACGCTGGGTGAGATGGCGAACCGGCTTGTCTCCATCGAGCGCAAGCCAGCCATGCAGATGACCCCGGAGGACTTCGAGGCGCGGATCGCCGCAGCGGCCACGGAGGCGCGGCGCGAAGATCAGGCAACACTTGCCCAAGCGAAGCGGGAGCATGGCGAGGCCGTCCGCGACTTGCGGGCGATCACAGGAACGGCCATCGCCATTGGTGAGCAGAATCGCCGCCGATGGTGGTGGGGCGGTGGCGGCTTGCTTGCCGGATGCCTCCTGTGGTCTGTGCTTCCCGGCTTTGTCGCACGCATCCTCCCGACAAGCTGGCACTTGCCGGAACGCATCGCCGCGCGCACCGTTCGCGAACCGACCTTGTGGGAAGCGGGAACCCGGATCATGCGCGCCGATAGTCCGGCGGCGTGGCAGTCCATTGCCGAGGCTGCCGAGATGCGCCGTGACAATCGTGAGGAGATCGACGCTTGCCTGCAGCGCGCCGCCAAGACAAAGCAGCCGGTGCGATGCACGATCAGGATCAGGTATCACCAACCTTGAGCGTAGCAGGCGCGGCAAGCCCGCGAAGCCGACCGACCGTTTCGGCGCTTGCTTGATAGCGCGCGGCCAGTCGACTTCGCTAAGCGCCATGAAATCAAGTCGGTGTCGATCCAGTCCACGCTCGCAGGTGGTGCGCCCTGGTTGGCGCGCGTATTGAGACCCGAGCCGATCAAGATCATAAATTCATCCGGATGATCGGCGATGAATTGCCGAACGATCCAATCGAACCAGAGGGTGCGGGCGATCGACACCGAAGCGTTTCTGTCGTTCGGATATGCTCGGGGTCGAACCCCCGCGTCCACGGAGAGGGCGCAGTCGCGTATTGGTTTACAGTCTCCATTCCAACTCGATTCCGCCTTGTCGCGACCGTTCGACTGGTGAATACCAGTTGCCGTCGTTGCCATAGGTGAAGTTTCGGAAGGCCAGGCCGGAATGGCGGCGGACATCGATCAAGTTCTCGACGAACAACCTTGCCGATCGCATCCAGCCCACCACGCCAGAGCCCTTGTTGCACGCCGATCCACAGGCCAACCCGGCGTGTCCGGGCAATCGGGGGAAAATCACATCGGAATATTGGCTGGAGCTTCGGCGAAGCCGGTCGCCAAGCACGCCGAAGGAGAGCAGGGCGCCAGGGCCGGCTTCGGCGGCGGCCAAATCAGCCCCCCTTCGCCGCCCGCAATGCCATTTCCGCTCGCTCGAGGTCGTCGGGACCGATCATTCCGCCCGATAGCGGCTGCAACTGACGCAGACTGAGCGATTTGAACTGCTCATATGACGGGTGATTGAAGAGACGGGGAATAATCCGCGCCAGCGCGGCGCGCGCCGAAGGGTCGTCGGCGATTTCCTCAATGGGCGTATCTGCATCAAGACGATGTCCTCCGGACCCCGCGGCCGTTTCGCCCGTCACGGGACAAACCGCTTCGGCGCAGCCTGCGAGTTCATCGCGGGCGACCTTCTGGAGTGCGACGGCGGTCAGCGGGCTCAATCCGAGTTCATCCGCCGCCCGCTCCGCCGGCCCCAGCGTTGTCGGGTCGATCCCGGTGATCCGACCGAATACCACCAGAGCCTCCAGATAGGACCCCGCAATGCTGGCATGGTAATGATCATAGGCCCAGAGATCGACCCGCTCGGCCGCAACGCCGTCATAGGGATTGGGATCGGCCACGTCTGCGGCCATGGCGCGGTTCCAGGCTTCTCCTACTGGCAGAACGCCCGAAATACCGGGGGTCTGAGCCGCAGCCCGGTCAGCAGCCTCCCGGAGATCGGTCGCCATGGCGGATACGGGCCGTCCATACCAATGCCCTTTGGGGTCATAGGTTTGATCCGCGCGCGTCCAGGTCGCCATGAGTTCGATCTGGACATTTGCGTTGCGTTTTCGAAGCCAGGAGGAGAGGCGCGCGACATCGCGAAGATAGGCCGTGGAATCGCCGGGACGCTCTGGATCGAGAGTGCTGTATTCCTGCAGAACCACCACGTCCCAGGATCGATCGAACAGGTTCCGGCGCTCGTCGTAATGAAATTTCAGGCTCTTGCCGCCCTGCGTTTCCAGGCTGACCGCGTAATCAAGACCGGCTTGGTCGGCAAAGGCCTTGAACAGCGCGGGGACTCCGCCATAGCCCGCGCCATTGAGATCGGTAACGGTGTCCGCTCCCCAATTTCGCGCGGCCGAGCGCGCGCCCTGGGTAAAGCTGTTGCCGATGAACAGGATGTTGCGCGGTGCGTCCTTCCGTATCGGCGCAACCGCATCGGGAGCGCGGTTTGCGGGCGCCGTTGCGGGAACCGATGCCGGCTCGTGTGCGATCGCTGGCGGTGCGGCCGCTCCAAGCAGCAGCGCCGCGATCCAGCGGCATGGACGATGTCTCATTTCAGATCTCCCTGGCCGGGCACCGGCATTCGCCCGCTCCGCAATCAGATCATTCCCGAGCGCGCGATGCGACCAAGGTGATGGGCGCTCGGCTTTGGCGTGCGGGCGAAAGTCGAATAGTCAACATGGACGAGCCCGAATCGCTCGCCGTAACCGCGCGTCCATTCGAAATTGTCGAGCAGCGACCAGCAGATATAGCTACGGACATCGATATCGTCCGCCAGACAGGCGCGCACCTCGTCGAGCGCCGCATCGAAATAAGCGACCCGTCGTTCATCGTCGTTCGTGCAGATGCCGCTTTCGGTAACATAGATCGGTCTTCCGATATGTTCGTGCGCAAAGCGGATCGTCCCGCCCAACGCCTGCGGGAAATATTCATAGCCCGCGCCGGTCAGTTCGGCGCCAGGCGGCGGCGGGAGTTGTCCATCCGCACCGGCGAGAATGCGCGTATATGTCTGAACGCCGATGAAATCACTGGACCGCGCGACGTCGAGCCAAGGGCCGTACAAGGCATCGACCATCGATTCGACGAACGCGGACTCCCCCTGCACGTCCTGCATCGTCAGGGTCAGCCCGACCGGGAAATTCCCCGGCCCTGCCTTCATGGCCGCGCACGCCTTGGCATGCGCATCGAGCAAGGCCTCCTCGGTGGCACCGACGGGAGCGAAGAGCAGCGAGGAGAAGTGGTCCGAGCCCGTGGCTTTCGCGCAGGCGGCCAGCATCGCCTCGACGTTGCTTGCGCCCCCCGGCCGGCGCAGGATCTGCGCGACAAGCCGTTGGATATTCGCTTCGTTGAACGTCGAGGCATAGGCGATCAGATCGCCGCAGTGGCGGGTCACCCGATCGGCGAACCGCGCGAAATAGTCCGAACTGTCGTCAACCTCGAATCCGCCGCGCGCCGCGAACCATCTCGGCACGGAAAAATGATTGAACGTCACCATCGGATCGAGACCATGGGCATGGCAGGTCTCGAGCACACGCCGATAATGATCGAGCGCCGCCGTCGAAAATTGCCCCTGTTCCGGTTCGATACGTGCCCATTCAATGCCGAAGCGATGGCAGTTGAAGCCCAGATCGGACGCGATTCCGATATCTTCCGCATAGCGGTTCAAACTGTCGCACGCATCGCGCGACGGCTCGGCGAACAAGGATGGAGTCACCTGCTCGCAAAGCCAGATGTCGGATGCGACATTATTGCCCTCGCTTTGATGGGCGGAGATGGCAGTTCCCCAGAGGAAACCATCGGGCACGGGAGTGTTTCGGATAGTAGGCAAGGCTATTTTTCTTCCATAGACTGAGCGAGTTCCGGATAGAATTGGCGCATCATCTGGGACAGCAGCCTCAGTGAACGATGGACACCGTCGCGGTCGTCCATGCAGGTCGCCTGCACCGCGAGACCGCGCACGGCGGCCACATAAAGTTCGTGCAGCGCCGCGCCGTCAGGATGCGAAACAAGACCGGCCGCCTTGACGCGTTCCGCACTCCATTGATGGGCTTGCCGGGCGATCTGCTTCTGCAGCACGCGAAGTTGCTCGGCCAGTTCGGGAATTGACCGGGACGCCAGCATGATCTCCGTGACGGCGGTCCCCGATGGACGGCTGATTACGCTCCACATCAATTCGGGCATCTCGGCCAACCAGCGACGGGGATCGCTGTCCACGATAGAGCGTTCGTAAAGGTCCGCATCATTGTCGAACACCCATTGAACGACCGCCAGCATCAGATCGGTCTTGACCGGGAACTGGTGCGTGACGGCTCCGCGGCTGACGCCGGCCTCGTCGGCAACGGTGGTAATTGTGGTCGCGCTGTATCCGGCCTTGTCGAGACAGGAGATGGCGGCCTGAATGATCCGGCCACGGGTATCGGCAGTGCGTTCGGCTTGCGAGCGCCGCGGACGACGGGTTGGGGCTGCTTCTGTCATGTTCGCCTGCCTACGCGACTTTATCGGTCGCTCCAAACATCAGGGACACTGGCGTGCGAACCGCGAAGATCATTCTCTTGACACTCCACCAGCCGCGCTCGACCGTTGCCAGCCTGTCTACCGAATTCTCATAGCTGAAAATTACAAAACGTCTATACGGTTTGTTGTTATGCCTTGTCGCCCATGCTAGTGAAGATGCAGGCATCGCCGGAAATGGCAACGGAAGGATGGAGGATGACACACGGAATCGGGGCGATGGAGGCGCGCGCGGCGCCACTCCCCTTCCGCCACAAGCTGGGCTACGCCAGCGGCCAGGTTCTGGACACGGTCGTCCAGCAGTCGCTGGGAATCTTCCTGCTCTTTTACGTCACCAGCGTATGCGGCCTGCCGGGCGCGCTCGCCGGCTTCGCGCTCGCTGCCGGACTCATCGTGGACGCCATCCTCGATCCGATCATCGGCAGCGTATCGGACGGATGGCGCTCGCGCATGGGACGGCGTCTGCCGTTCATGGCATTGGCCTTGCCGCTGGTGACCACTCTCTTCGTCCTGATCTTTTCGCTGCCGCAGGGATTGGAAACGACGGCGCTGTTCCTGTGGCTGACGCTCCTGTCGATCGGCCTGCGGGTGTCGCTGTCCCTGTTCATCTTGCCCTATCAAGCGGTCGGGGCCGAGATTTCGGAGGATCATGACGAACGCTCGTCAATCATGACGTGGCGCTGGGGCATCGGGATGATCGGCGCGGTAGCTGCAGTTCTGCTGGGCTTCGGCGTCTTTTTCGCCGGCACCAACGGCCTGTCGGATCGATCGGCCTACACCCCCTTTGCACTCTCGCTGGCCCTTCTGGTCGTCCTCTGCTCTCTCGTCGCGATGCGCGTCGTTCGTGTCACCCTGCCCCGGCAACATGCGCCGGCTGCGGCGGGGGCAGGTCTTCATGCCCGGCTGTTCTCGGAACTGGGCGAAGTGCTGCGCAACCGATCCTTTCGTATCCTGTTCGTCGGCGCGGTCCTGTTCTTCACGGCGCTCGGCACGCATATGGCGCTGGGACTTCATGCGAACAGCTATTTCTGGCACCTGACGCCGGACCAGATACAGAGCGTCACGCTTGCGGTCTTTGTCGGAATGGTGATGGGCGCACCCCTCGCGGGACCGATGCTGAAGCGGATGGAAAAGCGCAGCGTGTTGCTCATCGGGATCGCTGGCATGGGCCTTTCTCATGCCGGTCCCGCTGCCTTCCGCCTGCTCGGCCTCCTGCCGCTGGAAGGCGCGCCACTGGCCGTCCTGCTTTCGGCCATAGTCTTTTCGGGCGGCGTTCTGATGGCGGCCGCCGCGATCGCCTTCAGCGCGATGATGGCCGACGCGGCAGACGAGCATGAATATCTTTTCGATGCCAGGCGCGAAGGGCTCTATTTCGCTGGCTGGTCCTTCGCCAGCAAGGCGGCAACGGGCCTGGGGGCGCTGCTGGCCGGGCTCATATTGCAGCTTGCGGCACTTCCCGCCGCGACCGACCCGGCGAATTTCGCGGCCGTCCCCGATCATAGCGCGCGCCTCCTCGCGCTCTTCTATGGGCCAGGCGCCGGGCTGCTGTATGCCGCGGCGGTGTTCGTCATCGCACGCTACACGCTCGACAGCAAACGCCACGCGGCGATTTTGGGCGTGCTGAATGAACGCCGCGCGCATCCCGACCGCCGCGACGGGGCGTCGGTGGCATGAGTGGTCCGGTCGGAATCGGGGTGATCGGCTGCGGCATGGTGAGCCATGCCTATCTTGGCACAATCTGCCGTGCGCCATCGCTCGCCCTGCGCGCGCTGGCAAGCCGGACGGGCGATTCGGCCGAAGCGCAGGCGATGCGATATGGCGGCACGGCCATGAGCATCGACGCGCTGATCGCGAACCCGGATATCGCGATCATCGTCAACCTGGCGCCGCCTGCGGTACATCATTCGATCGGCCGCGCCGCGCTCGATGCCGGCAAACATCTCTACACGGAAAAGCCGATGGCGACGAGCCTGGCGGAAGCCGACGAGCTATTGGCGCTGGCGGAGGCGAAAGGACTTTATATCGGCGCGGCGCCCGACACTTTTCTGGGGGCGGGCCATCAGGCCGTGCGCCGTCTGATCGACGAAGGAGTCATCGGCCGCGTGACTGGCGGCGCCGCCGCGTTCGGGACGCCGGGCATGGAGGGCTGGCATCCGAACCCTTCGCCCTTCTATGCACGCGGCGGAGGGCCACTGCTCGATATCGGGCCTTATTACGTGACCCAGCTCGTCAATATCCTCGGGCCGGTAAAGGAGGTGACGGCCATCGCCACCAGACCGAGATCGCGCCGCACCGCGACGGCACCGGGACAGGCAGGGGAGACGATCGACGTCGAGGTGCCGACGACCGTCAACGGAGCCCTGTTGTTCGAACAAGGGGCGAATGTTTCGCTGTCGCTGTCGTGGGACGTGCCGAACCATGGCCGCGCGCCGATCGAGCTCTATGGCCACGAGGGCAGCCTTGTCGCGCCCGATCCCAATGGCTTCGATGGGGCAATGAAGACAACGGCACGCGGCGGCGGCTGGATCAGCACCGGCGAGATCGGGCCCGCGCGTCGCATGGACATGTCCGCGCTCGCCGCCGCGGTCGCAGCGCTGTCGGGCGGCGTCGATCCGGTGACTGGGGGACCGGTCGATGCGCAAACCGCTCTGCGCTTCGGCGACCAGCGCGGCCTCGGGCTGATCGACCTGTCCGATGCCATCCTGACAGGCCGCGAGCCACGCGCGAGCGGCCGACTGGCGCGCCACGTCCTGGAGGTTTTGCTGGGACTCGACCGATCGGCCCGCGAAGGCCGCATCGTGACCATCGGCTCGCGCGTCGGGCGTCCGGCGCCGGTAGCCCCGGCATGACCGAAAACCTGTTCCTCGGCATCGAAACCGGCGGCACCAAGATCCTTGCGAAACTGGAGGGTAAGGAGGGGATTGTCGCGACGGGCCGCTGGCCCACCACCACCGCCGACGACGCCCTGGAATCCATTCTCGACTGGATTGCCGCCAACCTGCCCGCGGGCGCCCAGCTGGCAGCGGCGGGGGTGGCGGCCTTCGGGCCGCTGATCATCGACCCGATGGCCCTCGACTATGGATTGCAGTTGGCAACGCCCAAGCCGGGCTGGGCTGGATCCAATCTGCGATCCACCCTGGCCGCGCGGCTCTCGGTTCCTGTCCGGGTCGACACCGACGTGAACGCTGCCGCCCGCGCGGAGCTGGTTCGCGGCGCCGAAACCGGGATCACCAGTCTGGCCTATCTGACGATCGGAACTGGAATCGGTGCGGGGCTCGCGAACCGCGACGGCACGCTCTCGGGTGCCCTGCATCCCGAACTGGGCCATCTGCGGTTGGTCCGCGCGCCGGGTGATACCATGCAAAGCGCCTGCCCCTTTCACGCCGATTGTGCCGAAGGACTGGCGGCCGGCCCCGCACTGAAGTGCCGCCTGACCGCTGGCGAGACGCTCGAAACGCGCCCGGACCTCCGCTCCCTCACCGCCAGCTACATCGCCCAGCTCTGCGCGGCCATGGTGCTGGCCTGGTCGCCGCACCGGATCGTGATCGGGGGCGGGGTCGGAACCGCTCCGGGCCTGCTCGCCGAGGTTCGCACGGCCTTCACCGCCGAACTCGGCGACTATGGTGTCGGCCCCGCAGCCCATGCGCCTGACTTTCTCTCGCCTCCCGCCTTTGCCGACGCCGGGATTGAGGGCGCCCTGCTGATGGCGCGCGACGCGTTTCAACCCAATAAGGACAAGAGCAATGACAGATGATAGCGGCATATTGCCCGGCTGGGCGATCGGTCCCTTCACCAACCCTCGCCGCATATTCGACGAGCCTGCCCAAGCGACCGTTCGCTGCGCGATCAGCGGCGAACGGATCGCCTGGGCCGAAAAGGACGTCTTCAATCCCGGCGCGGTCGTTCACGACGGCAAGATCTGCCTGCTGGTCCGGGGAGAAGACCGGGTCGGCCGCTACGCGGGCACATCGCGAATAGGCCTCGCCATCAGCGAAAACGGCACCGACTTCCATCTCGAACCAGAGCCCGTCCTCGCGCCCGGTAACGATCGCTGGCAGGCGTGGGAATGGCCCGGCGGCCTTGAGGATCCGCGCGTCGTTGAATCGCCGGATGGCGGCTATGTCTGCACCTACACGGCTTTTGACGGCAAGGCCGGCTGTCTGTTCGTGGCGACGTCGCCCGATCTTCGGCAATGGACCAAATATGGCCCGGCCTTTGCCGGATCGCCCTATGTTCGCCGGGCGACCAAGGCCGGGGCTGTCATTACCGAACTGCGCGACGGGCGCCTCGTCGCCGCGCGGATCGATGGCCGTTTCTGGATGTATTGGGGCGAGGGTGCAATTTTCGCGGCGACATCCGATGACCTGATCCGCTGGACGCCGGTCGAAGCTGAATCCGCCCCGGATCGCTATTTGACCTGGGACCCGGCGCACGAAGGACCGATGGGCCATTGGCAATCCGACCGGGTCGCCGGTCTGCGGGGCCTGCACCCGATCGCCGCGCCGCGCCGTCATCGCTTCGATTCGCTTCTGGTCGAACCCGGTCCGCCCGCGGTTCTGACCAACCGGGGAATCGTCCTGATCTACAACGGCGTTAACCACCATGAAGCCGGCGTCGCGGACGCACCGCCTTTCGCCTATCAGCCTGGCCAGCTGCTGCTCGATACCTGCGACCCGACCGCAGTCACGGGACGGCTGGAACGCCCGTTCCTGTCGATCGACCCCGCCGAGGCGACCGGACAGGTCGGCAACGTCATCTTTGCCCAGGGTTTGGTGGCCTTCGCCAGCCGCTGGTGGCTCTATACGGGGCTCGCCGATTCGCGGCTGGGGGTCGCTACGGCGGCGATCCGTCACCCATGATCGCCCGTTTCCGGTCGACGCGAGTGGAAAAGCCATGGGGCGTTTGTAGCCTGCCGCCGCCCTTTGGCGTGGCGGACGCAGATCGCGTCGGGGAAATCTGGCTCGACCGACCGGACGCGCCCGGCTGGCCGCTGCTCATCAAATATCTCTTCACCAGTGCAAGGCTGTCGATCCAGGTTCATCCCGACGACGATCAGGCCTGCGCGCGCGGACTGGCGCGCGGCAAGGAGGAATGCTGGTACATCCTCGACGCGCTTCCCGGCGCGACGCTGGGGCTGGGCACGCGCCATCCGCTGACCGCTCTTGAACTGCGCGAGGCCGCCCGTTCGGGCGCGCTGGAGGCGTTGGTGCAGTGGCATCCGGTGTCGGCGGGGATGTTCGTCCACGTTCCGCCGGGCACCGTGCATGCGATCGGCGCGGGAATATCGCTGATCGAAGTGCAGCAGAACTCCGACGTGACCTATCGGCTGTACGATTATGGTCGCCCGCGCGCGCTTCATCTCGACGACGGAGCCGCCGTCGCGCGTGCCGCGCCCTACCCTGTCGAGACGATCCGGACGGTCGATCCCGGCCGCAGCGCCCTGCTTCTCGATGGTCCGCACTTTTGTGTCGCCCATCTGACCATGGGGAATCTGCAACCCCTGGATGGCGCGGAGGACGACGTGGCGATCGTACCGATCGAGGGGGCGTTCGTCTCGGGATGCATCTCCATCGGTCCCGGCGAAGCTCTGGCAATGCCGGCGCAGGCGGTTCGCGAAGCGCAGCAGTCCGGTCGATTCCTGGCCTGCTGGGCGAAAGTCTGAAACGACCCTGCGTCCGGTAGGCAACGACCGCGACATCGGCGATCCGGCGCGGCACGCAAAGAGCATGCCGCGCCGGACGCAAGCAGCCTCAGAAGCGCGCGTCGACCGACAGGCCGATCACGCGGCGGGATTCGGGACCAGAGACCTGCGAGAAGGACAATGGGTCGAGTTGCTGTTCCGCCGTCGGCGTCCCGAACCGGAAGACGGGCCGATAGACGTCGAAGATATTGCGCGCAAAGATCGACGCGCCATATCGCCCGTCACCGAAGCGAACGCCGATCCGTCCGCCGAAGATCGCCGCCGGATCGCTGGTAGCAAGCGGGCTGTAAGCCGCGTCGAAGTTGATGCGCGAGGTATAGACCACATCGATCTGGCCGAACGCCTCGGCCGATCCGCCGATGCTGGTGGTATATTCGGCGAAGCCGGTGGCCTTCCACTTCGGCGCGCCGACCAGGCGATTACCGCCCGCGTCGTCGACCTGGCTGCCGCCGACGGTCTCGCAGCCCTGTGCCGCGGTCTGAGCCTGCGCGCAGGCGACCAGATAACCATCGCCGTAACGGGCATCATTGTACAGCAGCCCCAGATTGAGGGTGAGCCCGCGGGCCGGCCGGCCGAGGAAATTGACCGACACGCCTTTGCTTGTCAGCTTCGGTGCGTTGCCGAACACGAAGCCGCCGATGTCGGGGTCGAAGAATTGGGCCTGGAAGTTGCTGACACGGTTATGGAAGCCGGCGATGCTCGCGGTCAGGCGACGATCGAACAGATCGGCCTTGAGGCCGATTTCGCTTGCATGGGGAACCTCGGGCGCCACGGTGAGCGGCACCCGGCCCGACCCCGTCTGGTCGTTGACCGAAGGCCCCTTATAACCCCGGGTATAGGTCGCATAGGCCATGACATCGGGGGTCAGGTCATATTGCGCGCCGACCTTGTACGAAAAATAGCTGTCGCTCACCTGCCCATAGATCGGCGCGATACCGATGATCGGCGCGACAGAACCGGGCGCGAGCCTGCCGATCGTGCGCGCGCTGATCGATTCCTTTCCGATCCGGGCGCCGGCGAGCAGACGGAACGCCGGCGACAGGTGCGCGGTGATGTTCGCGAAACCGGCCACGCTGGTCGTGCTCGCCTGCGTTTCCTGTATCTGCCCCAGGATGAACGGAAGGCCCATATCGGCCCGGACCGGGCCATATTGCGAGTTTGTCGAGGACAGCTCGCTGTCGAAATAATAGAAGCCCAGCAGATAATCGATCATGCCGCCGGTTGGCGAGGCCAGACGCACTTCCTGGCTAAAATTGCGGATGTCACGCGGCGAACTGTTGACGTTGAGCCGGTCCACCGGCACGCTGTCGGCGTCGCTGCCGGGATTGTCCGATTTATACGCGCGATAGGCGCTGATCGAGGTCAGGGTCAGATCGCCGATCCGGGCATCGACCTGCCCCGAAAAGCCATAGCTTTTGGCGGTCGTGCGGTTCCCGCCATCGATGCAGCCCTGCTGGTTTTCCTCGCCGATCGTCACACCGCACGCCTCGAGCCGCTGCGTCAACAGGCTGCCGGGGGTCGAATGATAAACCGTCCATTGCGCGCCGTCGCCGCGCCGGTAACGGCTATAGTCGCCGATCAGGTTGAAGGTCAGCTCATCGGTCGGCTCCCACAGGAAACGACCGCGCACGCTCTTGCCGATCACGCGGTTCCAGCTATCGTCGAAGCGGTTGTACTCGGTCCGCGGCGAACGGTTGAGCGAACCGGAAACGCGCAGCGCGGCGTTGCTCGCGATCGGGATGTTAAGGACCGCACGCGCGATATAATTGTCGCGGGTCGCGACATCGGCATGGGCGATCACCTCCCAGCGGCTGGGGTCGGGCGCATTGGTTGTGATATTGACGACGCCTGCGGAAGAATTGCGACCGAAGAGCGTTCCCTGCGGCCCTTCCAGCACCTCGACGCGGGCGATATCGAATAGTTGCGGCGGATTGGCGTTGGCGAGCGCCACGCCATCGATGACGAGTCCGACCGAGCCTTCGGCCGAGCGCGCGAAAGAGGTCGATCCGATCCCGCGAATGTTGAGCGAGCCAAAGGGGCCGGCCGAATTCAGCGCTGGCGCACTGCGCGTCAGATCGGTCACGTCATTGATATTCTGTTTGACGATCTGGTCGCCGCTGATGACCGACACGCTAAGCGGCACATCCTGCAAACGCTCTTCGCGCTTGTTCGCGGTAACCACGATTTCGTTGCCTGCATCGCTGGCACCGGCCAAGTCCTGGGCAGACGCCGGAGCGACACCCAGCAGCGCAGTGGTGACAAGCAGGGTCATGCGGTTTGATGGCTGCTTCATCGACTCAATCCTCCCATAACGGCGCCTGATGCTCCCCAGTGCACTCCTCGAAGAAATTTTACAAGACGTATGTTCTTTTTGTTTATTATATTCCACCAACCATCGACAGACATCCCTATGTTCGATCTCGCGAATGACGATCGTATCGACGACACCGAACGCGCGCTCGGCCGCAACATGAATGCCATGCAAGAAGCATCGCCCGGAAGAGATTATCGGCAAGTTGCGTGAAGCGGAGGTTGTGCTGGCGCAGGGTGCGACGACGGAGGAAGCGTGGCGGCCGTCACCCGCGGCCTCGAAAATCGACGTGCGGGGTTTTCCCGTTTGTCGCTTCGCCTGCGCTCATGCGCGATGACGCCGTTCGACCTCGCATCGTCGCGGGGTGCAAGACGGGGTCACCTCGCCGCACGCAAACCGATCAAAGCTTCACTGCCCTGATCCAGCCCTGCTTTACCATCGGCAAGTTGCGGAAATCTCGACAACCCCGAAAATGTGAGTTCAAGATCTTCTCCGATTATTGACCTACACCGAGATTTTGAGCGAGTTATAACAAAGGTGTCCCCGCGAAAGCGGGAACCCAGTGTGGAGTAAGCCCACGCGCGCTCTGGGTCCCCGCTTTCGCGGGGATGACGAAAGTGGAGAACATCCGCTCCTCACCCCAAAGCCACCCTCCGTCGTCCGACGAACTAACCCTTCGTATC
>NZ_DASYHG010000003.1:0-33667 GCF_035998905.1 Sphingopyxis sp.
CTCGATGATCGGTCCAAGAGCTCGGGGATTGGCCTCCATCGAGTAGACATGACTGGCGAGCCACCATTCCTCCTCGGCGCGACGGGCGTCGGGCACTTCTCGCCACCAGCATTTCGGATTGCTCGCAGCGTCCCAGCGGTAGCCCCGCAGTCGCAGCAAGTCCTTCACCTCGAAGGAGGCGCCGACCGCGCGGAATCGCCAGCTGGGCGCGCGGGCGGTGGTGAGCATCTGCGCGAGCGCAGTCGTGCCATCAGGCATATTCTGTCGCAGAATTTGGATCACCGCGTCGACATCGTCCCCGGCGCGGTGCGCCCCGTGGAAGTATCCGCTCTGCGCAAGAAGCCACCCCAGAGACCGGCCGTCGAAACCATTGGCGCGCCAGTCGATGTCGTTGCAGCTGCAGCACCACGCGAGCCCCGCGGCATCCGGTAGGCGGCGTTCAATATGCCGACGGTCGAATGCGGCATTGTGCGCGCAGACGAACTCAGCTGATTTGAGAAGCCGCACCGCCGCCGCTTCTTCGATTGCCTTACCGGCTACGTCGGCGTCAGTGATGCCGGTCAATCGCACGATGTCCTCTGGCAGATCACTTCCCGGATCCTCTAGCCACGAGTATGACCGGTCGATCTTGACGATTACGCCAGCCGGATCGACGCGGAAGCGACGCAAGGCGAGTTCGATGATCGCGTTCTCATCACCGATGCCGGTTGTCTCGCAGTCGACGGCAACGCCGATAAAGGTATCGACCCGGCCGCCGACGCCGGTCTCTCCCTCGCGGACATCGAGCCGGCGCAGCAGGCGCACATCGTCATCGCCGTTCGGCACGCACAGCGCAGCCGGATCGGGAATCTCGTCCTTCATAGTGTCTCCGATGCTTGAAAGAACTTCGCCCGAGCCGATTGCCCCGGGCCGGAAGGCGTCAGGATATCGTCAGGTCTGGAAGCGCTGCTCGAACCTAATGTCGAAGCCGACGGCGAGCGACGACATAGGCTCGCCGTCGATCATCGCCATTTAGGATCAGACGTCGATGCGCTGTTCGATGGTCACCGCGAAATCATGGTGCAATGGGTGATCTGCTTCAGGCGCCACACGGCGGATAAGTTCCGCGACAGGCTCCTGCACCAACGCCATCGCCACTGGAGTCGATTGGTGGAAACCTTCGCGAATGTCGGCAACATCTGCCGCCGAATGTCCAAAGCGTTCACACAACCGGGCCGAGATCTCAGACGGCTCATGTGCGATGGAGGCATGGAACGCCTGAAGCATCAGATTTCGGCTAGAATAGATTATGGTTGCCGTGAACAAGCGGGGCGCTGCCAAAGGCCGATGGCCAGAGCGGTGATCCTTTTTTCCCGCCTTTTGTTTGGGCGACATATGTTGCCGTGACCGCCGACGCTTGTCCTCATCATCCTCTGAAAGAAGAGTATCGACCGCCGTGGGCGCAAGGTCGAGCCCCAACGACAGTCCGTGGACTAGAATGCTTCGCAGGCAGTGCTCGCGCTCGAGGCAAGCATCAATCGCCGCGCGACCGTTGAACAGCCGTCGCGGAGCGAGCATCCATGACATAGGGTCATACTTAATTCCCTCGCGCTGGAACCTGCTTCCAGTCTCGACTGCAACCAAAGCAACGCGCGTAATTGCGCGCCGCGTGGTGATGATGGCGGCGTCGTCGTGAGGGCAGTCTTCCGCGAGAGGATCGAGCACGACCGGATTCGCCTTGGTCGACGCCGCGCTGCCGGGAATGCTTTTGGGGGCAATGGTCATCAGGTCCATTAAACGTCTCCTGGTCGCCGATGTGGCAATTTCACTTGTGCAAAAGCGGGGCGACACCGCTGGCGATTGACCATATGGAAATTTCGATTTATATTTCAATAGTTCGCGAAGTATTGCACGTTAATTTCGATTAATCATGAAATGCGAAAGTCTGCAGTTCTGGCAAATTCGGTAAGGGCACGCCGCGATAACCATCGCAATCGCAACAGTCGTCTCGGGCGGTTCAGCGAATGCCGGCAAGAATCTTTTCCTGCGGCGCATCGATCGGCGTCCCAGTCCGCTTCACATTACGACTGAATGTGCCAAACCGGCCGGCATCGATTTCGCCGCTCACCATCAACTTCGACCGGCGGCGGACGCCGTCAATATCTAGCAGTCTGAAGGAACGGCCGTGCTTCGTCGTTGGTGCCGATCCCGCTATCGAAGCTGCCGACGTTGAACACACCATCAGATTTCAGAGATTTTGTCGCGGGTCGGTTGGCTGTTCGCACCGGCGAGTATGACGGCGTCTGACTGCTCGATGTCCGACGATCAGCCGACATCAGAGCGCGCCCGTAGAATACAGAATGCGATTTTACCAAAAATTCGGGTTTGATGTTCATCTTGGAAAGGAAAATAAAGAGATGGAAGATATGGCGCGCAAAATTGATGCTCACGATGTCGCGGACTGGTTTATCAATCGGATCGACCGCCGAATGGGCGAGGTCATCACCACGGACATCGTCCATCGCCTGCTCTACTTCGCCCAGGCTTGGTATCTGGCGAATACCGGCCACGAGATGTTTGAGGAGGAATTTGAAGCTTGGGGCACGGGTCCGGTAATTCCATCCGTCTATGAACGCTTCGAGCGATTGGATGGCGCGAGCCTCCCGGATATCGAGAAGAGCCGCACCATCAAAGGCCGCAAGCTCGAGATGCTCGAATGTATCCAAAGGGATTATGGATGCTACCTGCCTTTCAAGCTCGACGAACTTGCGAAAGAGGCGGGTGGGCCTTGGCATGCCGCGCGCCAAGGCCTTGCTCCTCTCGCGCCCAGCGACAAAGTGATCCCCAAAACAGTCATGAAGAACTTTTACCGGGAGAAGATCAAGGATGCCGCGTAATTCTCGTCAGGGCGGCACGCGAACCGATCAGCAACTGCCCTCGCCATCCATACGACCGGTGGATGACGACGCTGGAGTAACGGTCAGCTTCGCCCACTACAGAGCGGAAACGGAATGTCTTTCTACGTGGGGCAAATCAGACATCAAAAGCTTCGTCGGCGTGATGGAGAAGATGCGAGCAATGAATATCGCAACGCTACGAAATTCCAGCATTTGCTCTCCACATCGAAAAGGCACGCGATTAGCGGAACGCTTCACAAGGCCCGACTCGATTGGTAAAGACTATCGGATGCACGAGATCCGGGTTGATCGAAGCAACGCTGCGCGAATGCACGGCGTCATCGAGGGCTCGGTATTCTATCTAGTTTGGCTTGACCGTAAGCACGAGGTGTTCCCCTCGTAGTTTGTCGGCGTTCTGTCGACGAAAAACCGGTTCGTAGACCACAAGAGTCGCGCTGAAACCCTTGGTGACATCGGCGTGGGCAGAAGCATCGCTGGACAAGAAAAACGCTGCCTGAGACGCTGCTCTTATCGAATTGCAAAAACAGATCCTCAAGATCGAGGAGCGGTATACCGAACTTGCGCAGTTATGTGGTAAAACCCGTCATATCGATCTGCAGTCGAGCGCTCAGGCAAATGTTCCGAGTGGTCGAAGTCTTTCCCTTTCGCCTGCTCCCAAGTCGGTAAGACGCGATTCCCAATCGCCGGGCACCGTTCTCATTCGCAGTGCGCAAAGATTGGCCGTCTTGTCCCCTACGGCCTGGCTTCACCCAAATCGTCTCCCGCCTAGAAGCGTCGGGCGGTGCAACCATCATCCGTTCGCGGTGTTTACCGGTAGATTTTTACAAGGAGATGCCCAGTGATTAGCAGCAAGTTCTTTACCGTAGTCGCCGCTAGCGCCTTGATCGCAGTGCCGGATTTTGCTGTTGCCCAGTCCGGTTCAGCTGACTCCACCGTCACTACCACGCAGAAAGACCGCGTAGGCGCGATTCTTGGAACCCTGTTCGGTGACCGGCTTGGGATTTCAACCTCCATTGAACAGCAATGGGCCGCCGGACGCAAACCTCTCGCCACGCAACGTAATCAATTTCATGCTCGCATCGACGCTGACGTCCGATCCGGCGCGCTCACCAAGGCGAATGGCGAACGGATGAAGAGCGAATATGACGAGCTTGTATCCCTCGAAACGCGCTACGGAGCAGACAATCGGTTCACCACCGCCGAGCGCACCGAGCTTGCTGATCGCTATGGTGCGCTTACGCAAGCGTTGGTCGATGGCGGATTTGCCGACGTCGGTGAGCCAGCAGTTATGACGGTTAGCGAAGGCCGTTCCGAGTTCAATCGGCGTGTCGACGCAGCGGTGAGCGCGCGGCGTCTCAGCCGCACGGAGGCCTCACGCCTCAAAAACGATTATAACGCCTTGATTCAAGCCGAAGCGCTTTATGCTCGCGATGGAATTACGAGCCGTGAACAGGAGGATCTGGACTCGCGCCTCGATGCGCTGGACCTTAGAGTTGGCGACGTAGCCTATGGGACGGGTTCGCCCGTGGTCGACAACCGCACCCGACTTACAAATATTGACAACGCTCTGAGATCCAGTGGGCTGAACGTCGCTGCGCAGGCTCAGGTCCGCGTGGAAATAGGCGACCTGACGCGCCTCGATGCTGCCTACAAGCGCGCAACACCGACTACTGATGATAGAAACTATCTTGAGCGCCGGTTAGCAGACCTCGAAACGCGAGTGCGCATTCGCCGGTAAGTTCCCATAATGTGTCGCGCGACGATATTTTAGCTCTAGCAGCTTTGTGTATCAAAACCGAGCTTCCGGTGTTCAGAAGATCGGGTCGGCGGCGGGTCTCGGGGCGCCCGCCGCGCGACAACTATCGATTTGAACTTGTCTGGCGATATGAAAGTGACCGGCCCCCACCGAGTGGTCCGGGCTATATGTTAGTGCATTCGCGCCTCCATCGCCAGTGTTGGACGTAGGTGGAGCGAAGCGGAGCCGGAGGGCGACACTGGCGATGGAACGGCCTCGGGCGCGGGTGGCCGATACTCCAGCGAGCTGTGCGGCCGGACGGTGTTGTAATGCCGGCGCCAAGCTTCGATCAGGATCTGGGCCTCGGCGAGCGAGTAGAAGATTTCGCCGTTGAGCAGCTCATCGCGCAGCGATCCGTTGAAGCTTTCGCAATAGCCATTCTCCCAGGGCGATCCGGGCGTGATGTAAAGCGTCTTCACGCCGACCTTCGCCAGCCATTCCTTGCACCGCCGTGGCAATAAACTCCGGCCCATTGTCGGACCTGATGTGCGCCGGCGGACCACGCGTGACGAACAGTTCGGCCAGCGCCGCGAGCACGTCGTCGCTCTTGAGCTTACGCGCCACGGGCAACGCCATGCACTCCCGGCTCGCCTCGTCGATGATTGACAGGATACGGTATTTGCGCCCGTCATGGGTGCGGCCCTCGACGAAGTCGTAGGACCAGACATGGCTGGGATACTCGGGCCGAAGCCGGATGCACGATCATCGTTGAGCCACAGCCGCCCGCGCTTCGGTTGCCTTTGCGGCACCTTCAGCCCCTCGCGCCGCCAGATGCGCTCGACCCGCTTGGGGTTCACATGCCACCCTGCATTGCGCAGCAACGCTGTCACCCGGCGATAGCCATAACGACCATATTGCCGAGCCAACGCAATGATATCCTCGGTGAGAGCCGCTTCGTCATCTGCCCCGCGGGGCGCCTTGCGCCGCGTCGATCGATGTTGCCCAAGCACACGGCACACCCGCCGCTCGGACACCGCCATCATCGTTCTGATGTGGTCGATACAGCGCCTTCGGCGCGCGGGGCTCAGAAGTTTCCCCGGGCGGCTTCCTGCAGGATCAGCTTGTCGAGCGTCAGGTCCGAGATCGCGCGTCGAAGCCGCAGATTCTCCTTCTCCAGATCCTTCATCCGACGCGCCTGATCGGTCTTTAGGCCGCCATATTCCTTGCGCCACCGATAATAGGTCTGCTCGCTGACCGCGATACGACGGCAGGCTTCCGCCGTCGTCGCCCCCTGCGCCAGCACGACCTCCGCTTCACGCAGCTTGCCGATAATCTCTTCCGGGCGATGCTTCTTGCTCGGCATTCCTTGTCTCCTTCGTAACCCAAAATATCATCAATTTGGGACCACTCAGAAGGGGGCAGATCAAAAGGTCCACCTATGCGTGGCGCCGATAGGATTGATGCCAGTATGAACACCCACGACAGAGTTTCAGCTTCTTAACAATGCACGCGCAGTCGTCGGCACTCATGACGTATGGACCGTTACCTTCGCGCTTCAACGTCCGCTCACCATGCTTGATAGAACTTCATATGCTTCGCTTGATCGTGCTCCTCATGCTTCGCGCCGCAAGGCATCACGCGAAGTCCGTCGTCTTTTGAGGCACGATGGTCGATATAGCCGACTTGTTTTCAAATTCGATCCGCCAACTGCGGCGCCATCCTTACCGGCCCTCTCATCCATATGGGCTTACCGTGCGGCGAGCGCGCTGGCTGGGTAGGGTTTACGCCGAGATAAGGGCAAGCTTTGCAGGCGTTTTGGGCAACGCGGTGCCCGACGGCATGATGGCCGTCTTCGCTTCCGCGCGAGTGCTCCCTTGGACGACATGCGCCACCATCTCGCCGTATAGCTGACATGCTTTCTACTTGAGGTCCTCAACGGACCGAACATATTGGCGGCCACCTCGATTCGGGAGGGGGTTCAGGCATCCGGGGCAGCTTCGGCGTCGTCTCCACTCGTTGCGGCGACCTGTTCGCCGTCGCGATCATCGCCCTCGCCCGCGTTGCCGTCAGAACCGGCTGAGTTCGTCTCGGCACCGTTTTCCTCGTCGGCGAGCTCAGCCTCAATGTCCTTTTTCAACGAGTCGATCACCGACGCGTGCGCAGCCTGCGCATGTTCGAGCAAAAGCCGCAGCCCCACGACTTTCCATTGGGTGTCAGGGCCAGCCTTGCGCATACGGCTCAGCAGCAGGAGCTCATCATCCGCGGCGGTTTTGTCGTCGGGCATTGCACCGATGAGATATCCCTGCACATGGACCTGCCGATGCAGTTCCATGGTGCAGTAGCTTTCCACCTTGGCGATATAACCCTCGAGCTGTGTTAGATGGGCGTTCCTGAGGGGCAGCGAAGGGCTTTTCAGCTCGACGATGTTGATCTGGTGTGGTGCGCCGGCGTCGCTCATTACGAACACGAGATCTGGGCGCGTCGCATCGTCCATGCCCTTAATGTGCTGATCGACCTTCAGATGGACGGCTATAGCCGTCGACACCTTCGACAGGTCGTCATCGCTCGTGAGATAGCGCGAATATTCCGGGCGGATGAGCCAAGGCTGTTCCTTGAAGAGTTGATGCAGCTGCTTCTCGATGCCCTTCTTCTTCCACATCTCCTTCGATTCGCCATCGATGATGAGCTTGAGCAGCGCATTGATGCCGTTGCGCTTCCCACGATAGTTCTTGAGGGCATCGCTCTTCTCGATGCCAGCGAGCTCGACCAAGTTCAGGGCGATTGCCTGCAGCGACTTGGGGTCATGGCCCAGTTCGCTGAGACGGATGAGAACCTCGCCCGCGTTGACGGACTGAATAACGAGCGGCGCCATTTCCGCAAACTCGGTGGATGCGACGCCATGTTCGACCGCCAGCTTCCGGACAAGCTGCTTGGCTGTGGAGCGGGCCTTCCCTTCCAGCACATCGGTGAACTTCATGACCGTTTGGGCGATCTTAGACTTCGAGATCTCGACGTCGACCTGGTCCTCCTTCCACTTGGCATGGGCTGAAAGCGATTTGCGCATCGCCTCCTCGACAAAGGTAATCAGCGCGCTGACGATTTCGTTGTCTTCGCGCAATTGAGTGCGGTTGGTGTTGACGAGATCGATGCCATGCCGATCGAGCTCGTCGGCGCGAACGACGCACTCCATGTAGCTCTGGCTGTGGAAGTTGTGCATGCCCGTGGGCAGGCCGAACAGAGATGGACCGGCGGCCAGCCGGTCGTTGCAGTAAATGCGGGCGCCCCGCTTCGCCGTGGGGAGATGCTTGCCCTGCGCATGGTAGCCGATCATGTATTTGATCGGCAGCGACGTCTCCTCGTCCACCTTGATCACGGCATCGGCGAGGTTGTCGAGCGTCGCGCCGTCCGGATACGTGTAGGCAAAATCCGGTTTTTCGGGTTGAACCTCGGTGTCGTTGATCGTCACCGCCAGCTCCGCCGGCTCGATACCAAAGAAGGCCTCGCGGATCGCGCTGGCGATGGTGTCGATCGAATAGCGCACCGCGTCGGATTTCAGACCGGTCAGCGTGATTCTAGTCCCGTGGTCATCAACGTCGACGCCATCCTCGTATGAGGCCGGAATTTCCACCTCACCAAGGTTCTCGGCATGACGGATGCTGCTATCGTCCAGCGTGAACGTCGTGGCGAATGTCTCCCCCTTGCGCTTGGTGCGGATGACCACCTTGGTGGCGGCACCGAAGCCGGCGAGTTTACCAAGACCCTTGCGTCCCATGACATTCCGCTTGCCAGTTTCCGACATGAGATTGGTTTCCTGGCCGCTAGCCTCGTCGAGGCGCCGCTTGCGGTTGATCGGCAGGAACTTTTTCTCGACGTCATGGGGCGACATGCCATGCCCATCGTCCTCGATCACGATTGCCACATCGTCGGGCAGCGGCGTCAGCAGCGCGGTGAAGGGATCGCGCTTCTTAAGCTTCACCTCCGCCTTGGCCTCGGCCTTCACCTTCTCGCGCGCGATCTGAATGGTTTCGAAAGGGATTGTGATGGTGACGGTCTTAGCTTCGCTATCATAGGCGTTGGCCACGAATTCGACCAGGCATTTGCCGATCGTCGAATACATGTTGATGCCGAGCGCCTCGAGCATTCCTCCCTGGATTCGAAGCGGGAACGTGGCGGGCCTGACGGTGGCCGGGTCGAGTGCAAGTGCCGTCTGTTCGTTCATGACGAACAACTTAGTCTCAACTTTGGATTCCGAAAGAGCCTAACTGCGATTTCAGGCGGCGATGAGCAGCCGCTCGCTGACCAGGGCATCGTGCACCGACCTCGCCACCGCGCGCGCGAGCGGGACTGGCACGCCGTTCCCGATCTGGCGGGCAACGGGATATGGTCGCCCGACAAACGACCAATGATCCGGCACGCCCTGGAGGCGCGCTCCTTCGCGAAGGGACAGGGTGCGGTTCTCGGTTGGGTGCAGATACCGGCCCTTCGACGGGTTTTGGAAGGTGCAGCGGATGGTGTTCGCCGGCGCTTCGGGGTCGATGCGTCCCCATACGTCTGTCGCTTGGCATCCCACCTTGACCCAAGACGGCGGGCACAGATGGGGAGCCAGCCGCATCACGTCACGTTTGTCCCCCTTATACGGAATGAGCGCAATGCGCTCTGCGGCGATTCCCCTCGGAATGGGCCAGGTGTGAAGCGGGTCCCCAGCAAGCATCGGCGACGCAATCGCATGCCCGGCACTGATCCTTTCGGCGGACGGCACGGGCTTGGCCAAGGCACCTACCTTCGACGCGATAGTGAACGCGCGGCGACGCAGTTGGGGGGTTCCGTGCTCGGCGGCGTCGAGCACCCAGGTTTCGATGACGTATCCCTGTGCTTCAAGGGCGACGGCAAGCTCGCGCCATTGGGGCGACGCTAGGAACGGCGGCACGTTCTCGATGACGACGACGCTGGCGCCGCAGGCATCGGCCCAACGGGGAACTTCTAGTGCCAAGCTATTTCGGACGTCTAGCGGGTCCTGCCGACCCAGCGTCGAGAATCCCTGGCAGGGCGGGCCTGCTATCAGCACGTCAGCCGGCGGGATTTCATTGAAGGTGGTGACCGACCCGGCGATCGCTACCGGCGATAGATTGAGATTGTAACTCGCCACCGCTTCCTTGGCGAGGTCGATCGCGAGCACGGGCTCGAATCCGACATCGACGAAGCCGGCGCTAAACAGCCCCGCACCGCTGAACATGTCGATATGAGTTAATCTGTGCATTATGCGTATAGTATTAATGCGCATAACAATTTATGCAAGTGGCTTATGCGAACCCATGCGCCATCCAATGCCGGAATAATGAGGGAGCTGTGCGAGCTTCTCGCCAGTGATCAGCTGCCGGTGCAGCAGGAGATCGCGCGAGCCGCCGGCGTCCATCAGTCGCTAGTCTCGCGGGCTCAGAACGGACAGCTGAAGCGCCGGACCCGAACGGTTGATAGACTGCTTGAATATGCGCGATCACATGCGGGCGCCGAAGCGGCGGCGCTCGCCGCTGCTGCTGCCGTCGATGAGGAATCGGATAAATTGGATCCGCGGGCCAGCGGCGCGGCGGACAAGGGAGCTGAAGGCAAGTGGCGGCAGGCGCCGCCCGGCAGCGCGGTCGCTGAAGCCTATCGGCGGCAGGCCCGCGATGGCATCGAAACCTATTTGAACGAAGGTTACGATCCGCGGCTCGTTGTCGAGCAGTTGGCCGTGCTGCGCCGAGCGCAGCGCGTTCGTCGGCCCGGTAAGCCCCGCCCCATTAGCGCCGAGGTAATCCGATAGGGCTCAAATAGGAATCGTCCTACTTATTGGGTTAGCTCGTTTTGCCGAAGTTGAGGACGTTCGCGGCCGACAGTCCGATATCCAGCGCCGACACCCAAGGCGCAAGCCAGGCCGAAGATCGACATGTTCGCGGCGCGATTGGGGATGCTCGCGCGGCCTCTCGCCAGAGGCAAGGATGGCGAAGGCGCTTTTCAATCCCCTTCAGCGCCGCAACGCCGATCGGCGCTCAGCGCTTTTGGGGATCTTCCCACGGCCGCGCCCTTGTGGGATCGATCTGCGGCAGCAGGTCCCCGCGGGGGCGTGCCCAGGTCCGGTTGATGGTGTGCAATGTATGGAGCGATCGCGCGGCTGCCTCCCATATCTCCGCCTGCCGCATATCGCCCGCGGCAATCGCTTTGACCCGTTCGCGCCGCGCATACTCCTCAGCCCCCTCCCCATGTTCATCTTCGGCGGCGAACACGGCCGCCCAGACCGAGTCTTCTTCGCGTATCGTCATGCGTCCCCTCGCTTGTAATCCGGCGCTAAAGACCACATAGTGACGGGCTCAGGAGCGCGACTTGATCCATGTTGTGACGGCGGTGTCCCCTCGATTTATATGTTTGCACCATGTTCGTTTTCCTCGAGGTAATTGACACGGAGCCCTCCCGCACCAACGCTGCTTTACGGGGAAGTCGGTCAGTTCGAAGGATATGGTGTGAGTCAGGACGAGGAAAAGCATAGCACGCGCTGGGAAGGCGGTGGATCGTCGTCGAATTCGGAGGGACGGCTTGGCATCTTTGTGCGCAAGCTGCTGAGCCACAGTCGGCTGTCAACAGATGATCAGGCTGCTATCGCCACACTTCCTTTCAGCCTGCGGTCTATGGAACCTAACGCCTATATCCTGAGCGAGGGCGAGCGGGCATTAATCTGTCCGGTGATTTTATCAGGCTTTGCCTACCGGCAAAAAACATCCGCCGATGGCGGCCGACAAATCGTCGCGCTTAAAATTCCTGGCGATCCACTTGATTTCCAATCGCTCTATCTCGAACGCGCAGACCATGACCTGCAGGCGCTCACGCGGGTCGAACTCGCGATATTTTCGCTGAAGGATCTTGAACAGCTGGTCACGCCGCGGCCCGCGCTCGCCCGCGCAGTTCTCATTGATATTTTGATCGAAGCATCGATCGGGCGTGAATGGTTGCTCAACATCGGTCGTCGCAATGCCTTATCGCGTCTCGCCCATCTGCTTTGCGAATTGCAATGCCGCGTCGAACAAATCGCAGGCAAGCGAATTGAGGCGTTCGAGGTGCCGTTGACACAAGAACAATTGGCGGATCTGCTCGGGCTGACGCCGGTGCATATCAATCGCACGATCAAGAATTTAGAAAAAAGGGGCGCTGTGCAACGCGTCAATCGGAAGCTGCAAATTGGCGACGTCGAAGCTTTAAAAAAAATCGCGGAATTTTCCGATATTTATCTGCATCAAAACGAAGCCTCCAAGGGTTGATGCTGAGCCGGTCCGCCGTGAAGGAGCTCAGCTGCCATGCCACGATATTATTTCCATACCTGTGATGGCACGCAGGACATCGACCGATGCGGTTGCGAGCTTCCCGACCTCGCAGCGGCCAAGCGCGAAGCCATACGCTACGGTGGTGCCCTCTTGCGCGACGAGCCTGACTTGATGGTGCGCGAAGACGAACTGCGCATCACGGTGACCGACGAAGATGGCGCGCTCAGTTGCGCGATCATCATTCTTGCAGTCGATGGAAATTTGCAGAAGCGATAGCCCCATCTCGGGCAAAGCATGGCCAATGCGTTACCGGCATCGACAAATTGCGCCGCAATTTGGTGCCAGATATCGTGACTTGCGAAAAGAGCCCCGCAGCTGGACGCGCCGGGCTCGCTAAAGTGCAGCATCGCAGCAAAAATCAAAACCCGGCGCGCAAGCGAATTTTTTACATCGTGGTGGTTTGCGCAGGCGGCAGACCCTTCGTGTCCGCAAGAGCCTGCAATTCCTTCTTTCGCGTCAGCATTCGCTCGACAAGCGCATGAAGATCGATGGCGGCAGCACGCGCCTGCTGGAACATGTTGCCGTGCTGCTTCTCCTCTTCCTTAACATGATGCTCAATCTCTTCCTTGAGCACCGTCACCTTGGCATCGAAAAATTCATCGTCAGCATCTGCGGCAACTATTTCGTTGATCAGCATTTTAGCCCCGTCATGCTCGACATAGGCTTCCTTGAGGAGATCGTCGTCGATTTTCCCCTCGAGCGCAGGATAGAAGATTTCTTCCTCTAACTGGGCATGGATCTTGAGTTCGGTGCAGATTTGGTTGGCAATTTTGCCTTTGTCTGCCCGGCTATCCTCCCGTTCAAACTGGGCGAACAGCTTTTCGACGGCGCGGTGATCGGCAGTCAAGATATGCGTTGCATCGGTGTCGCTGGATTTCATGTTTCGTCTCCGTCCTCAGAAGATGGCAAAACGGATGAAGGCCGGACTGCGGGAAATGAGCAGTCCGGCCTCAGTTGACGCCGCGATAGTTAACGGTCAGCGGCGATTTGTATCGTCGTCCGTTTGTTTGCGATCTTTGTCGCGGTCTTGCCCGGGCTGGCGGTTCTGATCGCCCTGCTGATCCTGCTGGCCAGGGGTCTTGCCAGGCTGTTGGCCGCCCTGTTGGTTGCCCTGATTATTCTGAGCCATGTTGTCATCCTCTCTATATAGCGCGCACTTAATGCGCACAAGAGAGACGCTCAGAACGGATGATTGTTTCATATTTCTCATCGACTTAACTTAGGTTACGACGATTGTCCGAGTGAGCTCCTGCCCCTGGCATCGATCTGCCCATCGCGCCCGATATAGGAGGCGTGGGGGCAGTGCTTCGATCTCCGCCCCACACGAAAGCCAGCTCGCCGCGATGCCGGGACCCGACAAGCGCGGCGTATCGAGCGGTCAGCTTGCTGCGACGGGCGAGCGTGTTGTTGGCACCTACACACCTGCTTGAACTTGTCATTCAGCATAACCCGATTCCACCGATATCTCACCCACGTCACTGGGACGGAAAATCACCGTGCAACTGCCGCTCGTCCCCTACGTTGCTGACTGAAGATGTTGGGGAGACGGTGAATGGATCTGGAATTTCGCTCCGAGGCAATCGTGACGTGGATTGCCCGTATCGGCTCGGCGGCGCTGATCCTCATTATCGGCCTATGGCTGGCCTTCTTCCTTTCCAAACTGGTGCGAAAAAAAGCGATCGAGCATCCGCGCATCGACGCTACCCTGGGCACATTCCTCTCGATGATGATCCGCTATGCGCTTATCGTTCTGGTGCTGATCATCGTGCTGCAGCAGTTCGGCGTTCAGACGACAAGCCTTGTCGCGGTTCTCGGCGCTAGCGCGCTCGCAATCGGCCTGGCGCTGCAAGGCACGCTGACAAATGTCGCCTCGGGCATCATGATCGCAATCATTCGGCCCTATCATCTGGGCGATTTCGTCGAGGTCAACGGCAAGGAGGGCACCGTGATCGACCTCGATCTCTTCTTTACCCGGCTGCGTTCGTCCGACGAGCAGATCATCCTTGTGCCGAACGGCCAAGCGGCCTCTAATCCGATTATCAACCACACGCAGAAAGGCCGGCGGCGCTGCATCATCACGGTCGGGATCGGATATGAGGACGATATCGACAAGGCTCTGAGCGTCATGAGCGAGCTGATGATGAGCGATAAGCGCGCGATAGCCGATCCGCCCGGATGGTTCGGGGTCAAGGATTTGGGCGATTCATCGGTCAATATCCAAGGCCGGGCATGGGTGCCGACGACTGAACATCGGATTTACAAATCCGAGATGACCAAGTTTATCAAGGAGGCTTTCGATCGCGAAGGTATCGAAATTCCCTATCCGCACGCCGTCGAGCTCAGCAAAGGCGAGGTCGAACGCCGCGAGGCGCCAATCAAGCCGTCCGGGTTGTCCAGATAAGACAGTTCAACGCAAAGTCAGCGGCAAGAAAATGTGGGCGGTCGGCGCAGGTGAACCGCCCCCGGTGTTCCGGACGCCATTTTCAATTACGCGGCAATGGAGATGTCCGGCTAATAGGCGTAAAGCCGCTCTTATGCTTCGGGGAGCGGGAGATTGCCGTCGAGGTCGAGCAGCCTAGTCGAGCGCGGCATATTCGTAAGCGTGTTCTGAAGGCCGCAGCTACGCGGCCTGAGGGACCTGCTGTTGTTTGTCAGGCTGCCAGTTCCACGGCATGAGCTCGTCCCATCGGGACGCTGGCCAGCCGGACGCGATCTTCTCGATGACGTCGGCGATATAGGCCTGCGGCTCGACCCCATTGAGCTTAGCCGTCTCGATGACGGAGTAGATGGCGGCGGCGCGTTCGCCGCCGGCCTTCGATCCGGCGAACAGCCAGTTCTTGCGGCCGATGGCGATCGATCGGATCGCCCGTTCGGCGATATTATTGTCGATCTCCGCAGTTCCTTCGTCGAGATAGCGGGTGAGCGCGTCCCAGCGCTTGCGGCCGTAGAGGAGCGCCTTCGCCATCGCCGCCTTGGGCGACAGCCGGCGCAGGGCGTCGTCGATCGCGTCGCGAAGCGCGTCGATCTGCGGCCTGGCTTGCTCCTGTCGGTGTCGGCGCCGGATATCCGGCGGCTGGCCGCGGACATTCTCTTCGATCCGGTAAAGCCCGGCGATGCGATCGAGCAGGTCGGTGGTGAGCGTCGTCGGGCTCGTCTGGTGGTTCTCGAAGATCTTGCGGCGGAAGTGGGCCCAGCAGGCGACCTCGCGGATGCGACTGCCCTGATAGAGCTTCTCATATCCGGCATAGCCGTCAGCCTGGAGGAGGCCCGAGAAGGTCTTGAGCTCGCTCTGCGGATGAACGCCGCTGCGATCGGGGGTGAACCGATACCAGGCGAACACCGGGGTGGCGGCGCCCGATGCGCGGTCATCAACGACATAGGCCCAGAGCCGCGCCACCGCTGTCCGGCCCTTGCCGGGCACGAGCATCGGCACCGGCGTGTCGTCGGTGTGGAGCTTGGTGGCCCTCAGTCCTTGCTCGCGGATGCGGCTGACGATCGGATCGAGCAGATGCGCGGCCTGTCCGGCCCAGCCGGCGAGGGTCGAGCGGTCGATGTCGATGCCCTGCGCCGCCATCATCTCTGCCTGACGATAGAGGGGCAGATGATGATCGAACTTGTGGACGACGACATGGGCGAGCGTCGCGAAGCTCGCCTTGCCGCGTGCTATGGCCTTCACCGGCGCGGGCGCCTGGACGATCTTGTCGCAGGCGCGGCAGCTATACTTGGGCCGCACGGTGCGGATGACGCACCACTGGACCGGGGCGACGTCGAGCTGCTCGTCGCTGTCGTCCCCGAGCGGACGCAGCGCGCCGCCGCAATCGGGACAGGTGCAGTTGCCCGTTCCGGGCTCGATCCGCCGTTCGGCGCGCGGCAGATGATCGGGCAGAGCGCGCACCGGCGACGGCCGCTCGGCGGGTATCCTATCGGCCTTGCGGCTGTCCGCGACCTCGGCTTCGCCTTCGAGCTCTTCGAGGGCGAGCTCGAGTTGCTCGATCTGGAGAGCGAGCTTCTCGGAGGACTGGCCGAAGGTCATACGGCGGAGTTGGGCAAGCTGGTGACGGAGGGTGTCGATCAGCGTGTCGCGAGCCGCGAGAGCGGCTTCGAGCTCGGCGATCCGGGCGTCCTTGTCGATGATGAAAGAGGCTGGTTCCGACACCCGAAACAACTAGCAAAACGAACGCCGCGATTCCAGTAAAACCAACGATAATTCGCCGCTTTTTATCCCGCCAGCAAGGGCGCTGCGGTGCGTTCGGGACGCCGCCAGTCGATGCCTTCGAGCAGCATCGAAAGCTGCGCCGCCGTGAGGCTCACCTTGCCTGCCTTCGTGATCGGCCAGACGAACCGGCCCCGGTCCATGCGCTTCGAAAACAGGCACAGACCCTGGCCGTCATACCAGAGCAGCTTGACCAGATCGCCGCGCTTGCCGCGGAACGCGAACAGCGCCCCCGAGTGCGGGCTCTTCTCCAGCACCTGCTGCACCAGCACCGCGAGGCCATCGAACCCCTTGCGCATGTCGGTGGCGCCGCAGGCCAGATATATCCGTGTCGCCGGCGGAAGCGGGATCATCGGGCAAGGACGGACATCACGCGTGCCAGCGCGCCGGCATCGACCGCCGCGTCGACGGTGAGCCGCACTCCCGACGGCAACTCGATCCCGATCTGGCCGTTCATCGTCAACGCTGCGGTCGGCTCCGACACCTCGACCTCGGCGAACGACGGCGGCGGCGCGCGCTTCGTTCCGGTCAGATCGCCCGCCAACGCTTGCCGGCGCCAGGTGTAGATCAGCCCGCTGCCGATCGCGTGCCGCTGGCACGTCGCACCGACCGAGCCATCAGGACCAAATGCCTCGCGCAGGATCTCTAGCTTCTGATCCACCGACTAGCGGCGACGGCCACCAACCACCGTGATCTGACTGATCATACGATCACTCATATGACCGGTCGTAAGAGCACTCGCTCCCGTCGCCTCGATATCCCCGTTCATCACCACTCCTCGCAAAGAGCGGCTATCAGCACTGCAAAGCGGAATCCCGCAAGGCGGCCTTAAGGACACGGTTACGCATATTCGACAGCTTCAACGGATCGCCAACGAACTCTAGGGTGGACGACCTGGGCGTTGTAAAAGCCAGCAATTGTCTCGCCTAAGGCAATGTCGTCCCTGTCGCCAGCTCGCCCCGCCGAATGACTCGATTCTGGCATCGGAAAGGCACTTCGATACTATTTAATCGAAATATTTTCGCTGTCAGTATCGCTTTGGTGGACTTTGCATCAGGCGCGGCAGCCAAAGAAGCCACAGCTTAGCCGAGCGTTAAATCCTCTTTATCAACTTCGTAATAGCTCGCGACCCGGTCGGCATAGGCTTGGTCGAAAATGGGAGCATTAGAAGCCCAACTTGGGCCACCTTCGAGCACACGGCGGTCGATGGTCACAACATATGAATCCGTTGCAGCTTCAAAACTGAGCAGTCCGAAGGGTAAAGGATAATAAGCCTTACCGATCCCAAGAAAGCCGCCAATTGTCAGAATTGCGTATACAGTTTGGCCGGTCCGCTTGTTGATCATAAAGGCATGGACCGAACCAAGCTTGTCGCGATCACGGGTTTTGACGAGCATCTCGTCGGCCTTGTCTGACTGGCATAGCAACTGGGTAGGTTCGTCAACTTCAGCCATTGAATTTTCCTCGTTGTTCTCAGCACAACATGCGAGATGATGGCAGGTTCCGGGCGCGAGAGCAAAAAGGGTGCCAGAGCAGGTGAACGGAAAGCGTCGGCCCGCCAGAACACTCAACTAGCGCTACGCTTGCGTTTCGAGTTCAAGGATCCGAAGCTCAAGAAGTTTATGATCATGCGCTGCTGGTTTAAAAGAGCCTAACCGCGATTGGTCCAGAACTGACGTCGCGACCAATCCACGTCCAACCGCGACGTGTCGAGAGAGCGCGGCCCAAGATATATAAGCAGCGCCCCATCGCGAAGCGAGTTTTCAGCCGCCTCCAGAATTGGATTTGTGTGGCCATTCGCGCGAGCCGCAACATCGCGGTTATCTTAGCCACCCTCCCCATCGCCGCCAGCGCCGCTCGGTAACCCTGATAGCCCATGGCCCTGGCTGACCGACGAAGTATCAAGTGCGGCACTCGTATCGGCCATGATCGCGCCTCGCTTGCCGATGGGACGTTCTCGGCCCGTCGTTGTATCCTGCGCAGTTTGCCGCTCAGTTTCTGTGTTGATCAACGCACCGAGAAGCACAGCATAAGCGGACAAATAAAGCCACATCATCAGAACCACCACCGCGCCGAGCGATCCATAAGCCGCGTTATAGTCGCTAAAGCGTGACGCATATATGCCGAATGCGATCGTCAAGACGACCCAAACCAATGTCGCAAGGACGGATCCCAATGTTAACCATCGCCAGCTGGCATCGGCGCGATTCGGCGCGAAGCGGTAGATGCCACCAATCGTCGCGATGCAAACCGACGCCGCAATCAACCAACTAAAGATCTTGACCGCTAATGCGGCAATCGGTCCGACCCCGACAATCCAGTTTTCCGCAAAATTGAGCAACGATGCCGCGGTGAGACCTGTCACCATGACCAATATCGCACCGGCCGTCAGTGCCGCAGAAAGAAATGCGGAACGAAGATAGCTGCGGCGATCTTTCTCTTCGTAAATGATGTTGAGTGCTGCGATCATTGCGCCCGACGCACGCGACGCTCCGTAGATTGATACCGTCATGGCAGCGAACAATCCAATCCCTTTCCGACGCTCGGCTGTTTGCGTCAACTGCGTCAATTGATCATAAATAAGCGCGGCTGCATCGGCTGGCACCAAGTCGATCACGAAACGCATATGCCGGGCGACCGTAGAGGCATCGGCAATTAGCCCGTAGGCCATGACAATCGCTCCTATCAAAGGAACGAAAGAAAGGAACGCGTAGAAAGCTACGCTCGAGGCCAAGAGCGCCAGATTGTGCTCGATGCCCTTCGACGATGCCCGCCGCAGAACGGTCCACATTGTCTTCGCCGTAAAATCTTTTGGCGAATTCGCTTCAGCTCCTCGTTCGCGAGCCTGCTCCGGGATCTTTTGGGACATTATGCCCATTATCACGATCACTTAGCATAATCGAGATGCTATGCGCAGAAACGCGCTCGATCCACAATGAATATGTAAATCGGTTCGCCGCGCTAAGGTTAGAACGCATTAGTTTGACGTGACGGCGATGATTCAGGCTTGAGATGAGGAGCCTGAATGACGAGTGACGGGTAATGGCTGACGGACGAGCAGGTGGCGCGTTTCTATGAAATGCGGATTTGGCCCTCCAATACTGCCGGAATAGACTGGCGTCTTGCCGCGCTTTGCAACCGCCGCAGTCAGCGCGCGTTGCAATTTTGTGACAAGTCCATTGCCATCCCGCCGCATGGCATCCTATTTCCGCCTCAAGTGCTGCATGATCAGGATCGAATAAGTGGAACTGCTCGACCCCGACCTGTTCTGGCCGATCATCGGCGCGATTGTGGCCAGCGCCATTATCGGCGCCGAACGCGAATATCGGGCCAGCCCCGCCGGGCTGCGCACGCATGTCCTGGTGGGACTGTCCTGCTGCCTGTTGATGCTGTCGGCGGTGCATCAGATGGCGTGGCTCAACGACGCCCCGGTCGAGGTGGTCCGCATCGATCCGGTGCGCATGGCGCATGGTATTTTGACCGGCATTGGCTTTCTGTGCGGCGGGGTGATCTTTCGCGAAGGGTTTAACGTCCGCGGGCTCACAACCGCCGCTTCGCTGTGGATGACCGCGACGCTGGGCATATTGTTCGGTATCGGCTTTTACGAGCTGGCGATCTTTGCGGCAACCGCGACGGTCTTGGTGCTCGCCGCCGTCACGATCACCGACCGGCGCGCACCGCAGCAACGCATCGTGCATCTGAAGGCCCGCTATCGCCGGTCAACGGCCATCGCGCTGAGCGACTTCGGCACGCTGCTGACCGATCACAAGCTCAGATCCATCACCATCGACCAATCGATGAATGACGATGTCGTGGAATATGGCGCCATCGCGCACGGCTATAGCGAAAGCCGCGCCGAGCGACTGGCCGCCAGCCTGTCGGGTGACCACAATGTCACCGGCTTTGAAATTCGCCCTCAACAGGCCTGAATGGACGAGCAACCCTTCTTTGCATTGAGTAACTATCATGTCGGTATGGCGCTGATCGGCGCCGGGATTATCGCGGCCTTTTGGCTGCCGCGTTTTTTGTCGGGGCGCGAACCGGCGGCGTCGGCGCTGCTTATCCTGTTCGGGATCGCGATCTACTGGATATTGCCCGATGTCGCGAAAGGGCTCGACCCCCGCGCGGCGCCGAAATTCTGGGAGCTGGCCAGCGAGCTTGCAGTGATCGTCGCCTTGTTCGGCACCGGTATCCGCATCGACGACCTGTCGAACTATCGTCGCTGGCGCCCGACGATCCGGCTGCTGGCGATCGCCATGCCGCTGACGATCGCCGCGGTGGCGTTCATGGGTCTGACCTTTGCCGGCATGACGCTGGCGGGCGCCATCCTGCTCGGCGCAGTGCTGGCGCCGACCGACCCCGTGCTCGCCGGCGAAGTCCAGGTCGGGCCGCCCACCGAAGGCGAGGAACAGCCGGTCCGCTTTGCGCTCACCACCGAAGCAGGGCTCAACGACGGGCTGGCTTTCCCGTTCGTCTATCTCGGCCTGGCCGTCGGCACCACCGGCTTTTCGGCCGCGATGCTGGGCGAGTGGCTGTTGCTCGACGTCGTCTATCGCATCCTGGTCGGCTATATCGGCGGCGCGGCGGTCGGATGGCTGCTCGCGCGCATCCTGTTTGTCATCCCGCGCGGCAATGTCTTGGCCGACACCGCCTCGGGCGTGCTCGCGATCGCCGGGGTGCTGCTCTGCTACGGCGCAACCGAACTGGTCGAAGGCTATGGATTTATCGCCTGCTTTGTCGCCGGCATCGTGCTGCGCCGGTTCGAGGCGAGCCATGAATTCCATGGCAAGCTGCACAGTTTCAACGAAGCGATCGAGCTCGCGCTCACCGCGCTGCTGCTGATCCTGATCGGAGGCACCTTCCCGCTGCTATTCGGCGAACTGGACTGGGCGCACGCGGGCATCGCGATCGGCCTGTTATTTATCGTGCGTCCACTCGCAGGGTGGCTCAGCATGGTCGGCACCGACCTGCCGTCGCAAGACCGGCTCGTCGTCGCTTTTTATGGCGTGCGCGGGATCGGATCGATCTACTATCTCGCTTACGCGACCAGCCATCTCGAGCTGGTCAACGAAGGGCAATTATGGGCAACGATCGCGCTGACGATCCTGCTGTCGACCGTCGTTCATGGCTTCACCGCGGGACCGGTCGTCGATCATATTGTTCGGCGCCAGCGCCGCGCTGGCGATTGAGGCCTCACCTCTGACGCGCCGATCGCCTGCCTACATTCGCAAGCGGTCAATGTCACAGCAGTGTCTGCGGCGCAAAACTCCCAGCCCTTAGGATCAGCGCCGCCTGAGCGCTGATCAGTTCCGGTTCGCCATCCCCCCGCGCCCATGACGTCAGCAAGCGCGTCCCAGCCGATCGGCACAGCAATTGGCGCCCATTGCGCACGCGCCAGAAAAAGAAGAATTGCATTGGCGCTACGCTTATTGCGTCGCCAGTTGATGACGATTTTTCCCTTGCGCTTCGTCTTGCTCACCGCGGCGACATAGCGATCCGGTTCGGCCATGCTCAGCGCCTCGGCAAAGCGCTTCGAGAAATTCTTGTGCGCAGCCCAGCTGTGGTCCGGATCGAGCGGCACTACGGTGTGGCTCAAGCCGTGGCGGCGATATGAAAACACCGCCCGATCGCACAGCTCGCTGGGATACCGACTACAGGCGCGAGAGGCATCAATGCACTAAGCTACAATCTACACTACTCGACTGGGACCGGTCACGATCGATCAACCGATCGCAAGGGCAGCGCGATCGCCGCCCGGGTGCCGCGCCCCGAACCGCTGGCGCCATAATGAACGCTTGCGCGGTGGGTCTTAGCCAGCGCCTCGATCAGCCGTGTTCCCAATCCGGTTCCACGGATCGCGCCATCGGTCGGCAAACCTGGGCCGTCATCCTCGACCGCGAGCTCGATCATGTTCGATTCCACCTGCCCCAGGATGATGCGAATTTCACCATCTTCCGAAGCGCCATAAGCATATTTACAGGCGTTGCTCACCCACTCGTTGGCGATCATCCCGAGCGCAACCGCTTTGTCAGTGCAGATTTTGACGGGCTGCGCATCGACCCTCACTTCGCGCCGCCCTGCCCCGGTTGACCAACTTTCGGTCAGGTCTGCGGCAAGCGCTGCAAGATATTCGTCCATCGCGACAAATTCGACGTCATCGGTCGTATAAAGGCGGCGATTGACCTGCGCGATCGTCGCGATGCGCTGCTGGGTTTGCTCCAGGGCTTGGCGCGCACCTGGATCGGCAAGGCTTTTCGACTGAAGCCCGATGAATGACATAACCATTTGCAAATTGTTGGCGACCCGGTGGTTCACTTCCTTAAGCAGCGTCTCGAGCCGCGCATTGCTCTGGCGCAGATCGGCTTCGGCCTGTTCACGCGCGCGCCGGAGTTGCGCGCGTTCAAGCACCTGCTCGAAGCTGCTGCACAGCAGGTCGAAAAATTCCTCGCCAACGGATTTAACGACATAATCGTCGGCACCGGATTTCAGCGCCGCGACTGCAATCCTGGTTTCCTCGGAGCCCGTCACATAAACAATGGGCGGGCAGTCGAGCAGCTTGCGAAGCGCCGCCAGCGTCGTCAGCCCATCCTGTCCCGGCATGTAATGGTCGACGGCAATTAGATCGAACCGGACTTCTCCCGTCATCGCGACACCCTCGGGTCCGCTCGCGGCCACGCTTACATCGAACCCCTTCCGCACGAGCGCGCGCGAGACGAGACGCCTGATGCCCTCATCGTCATCAATATAAAGAATATGTGCCAGAGGACGTCTCAGGTCAGGTCAAATCGGGATCGGGAACCTGAATCACCGACAGGAACAAACCCAATTGACGGATCGCGTCGGCGAAATTCTCATAATTGACCGGCTTGGTGATATAGACGTTGCAACCCAAATCATAACAGCGCTGGATTTCGACCTTGTCGTCGGTCGTCGTCAACACGACAACGGGCGTGCGGCGAAGAGCGCTGCTTTCGGCCTTGATCTTGCCGAGGATGTCAGTGCCGCTCATATCGGGCAGATTGAGGTCGAGCAGCACGAGCGCCGGACCGTTGCGGACCGGGCCATCCTCGGCATCGAAAAGAAATTTGAGCGCGGTGGTGCCGTCGGTGAAGTGATGAATCTTGTTCGAGATTCCGGCGCGGCGAATATTCTTCTCGATCAGCCGCGCATGACCTTCGTCATCCTCGATCATCACGATGTTGACGGGTTGCTGATCAGGCATTTTCATCTCCGCTTCGCCATTCGGTCGGCAAGCTCAGTCGAAAGGTAGAACCCTCGTCCAAAGCCGACGACACCTCGATGGTGCCGCCGAGGCGATAGGCAAGCGCTCGAGCATGCGCAAGGCCGATACCTTCTCCAGGTTGGTCTTGCTGCCCCGAACGACGGAAAAGGTCGAAAATACGTTCATGGTCGCGTGGATCGACACCCCGGCCATTGTCCGCGACTTCGATCAAGGCGCGGCCCTGTTCGATGCGACCGGTCACATCGATCACCCCGGGTCGGTCGGTCTTGAGATATTTAAGCGCATTTTCGATCAGGTTGGACAATATTTGTTCGATGGCAACGCGATCATTCACGATCGGCGGCAGCGCTCCCACATTCAATTGCGTTCCCGTCTCCTGCACCCGGTGCTGCAGGCTATCGGCAATCCCACGCGCCATTGCGGTCAGATCGAGCTGCTCCGGCGCAAGCGACCGGCGACCCTGCCGCGACAGATTGAGGATGGCATTGATCAGCCGGTCCATTTTTTGCGTCGATGTGCGGATAAAGCCGATCGCTTCGGGGAGATCCTCCTCGATCGCGAGCCGCGTGGCGGAATCGGGCGCATCCCAGCCATCGCGATCGCTTTTTTGCAGATAGCCTGCGATAGTCTGCCGCGCGGTTTCCAGCTCAGCCGTGAACCCCATCACATTCACCAGCGGCGAGCGCAGATCGTGCGAGACGATGTAGGCGAAACGCTGAATTTCCCCATTGGCGCGTTTGAGCTCGGACGTCCGCGCGTCGACCTGCGCTTCGAGATCCTCGTTGAAAAGCTTGAGCTCCTCGCGCGATGAGCGCAAATCGAACAGATTGCGGCGGATCAGCAGCAAGGTCGCGATCGCGACGATCAGAATGAGCAGTGCGGTGCCGACGAGCACGCCGTTGAAGAGCTGGCGGGTGGCGTTTTGCTGCGCTTCGCGGGCGCGTAGCAGGTCGCGCTCATCCTCGGCCATCTGGTTCACGACGACGCGCACCGACCGGACATAATTTACCCCGGCATCGTTTGCGAACCCAGCCAACATCGCCCGCCGCTCGGCTGCGGCAAAGCCCAAGGTCTGTCGATGATGGCGCTCATAGGCGTTGAGAAGCGCGGTAAGCCGCGCGACCCTCGCTCGTTGGTTGGGGTTGTCGCTAACGAGGTCGCCAAGTTCCCTCAACCGGCTCCGTGCCTCCATCAGGGATTCACTCATCAGCCGCTCAAAGGCCGGATCACCGGTCAAAAAAAGGCCGCGGCGCGCCGTTTCCATTCGCTCGTTAGCGCTTGCGAAGCCGTTGACGCTCGCCTCGACCGACAGAGTATGCGCAACAAGCTCTGAATTGGCTTCATTCTGGCGCTGGATCCAGAAGGACGCGGTCGCGGCGGCAAGCAGCGCTGCAAAACCGACTGCTAGCATTACGACAATGAGCCGACTCGCCCGGTGATCTTTGCCGAGGGCGAAACTATTGGCTGAATTCATTGCGGTGTGCACCCTTGGGCTGCGCGCAAACCGCGAGCTGCCCAACCTTTGCCGCGCAGTTTGCGCAAGAGCAAGCCTGAGCTGGGAAGAAGTCCCCCCGCTCAGTCCAGACTGTCTTGCCTGTCGCCTGTGTCGCAGAACACGGATCGTCCTTGAAATCATTATATGAACGCGGGGAACCACCGCCGAGGGCAAAAGTTAATCTCTTTCTTACCGTGCCTTGTCGAACCTTCGCAATTTTAACCCTGCCGCGGAGCCTCCGCCGTGCCCAAACACATCCTTGTGGTCGAGGACGATCCGCTCGTTTCTCTCGTGCTCGAAAATTACCTTGAAGCGTTGGGCGTCGAGGTTGTGGGGTGCGCGGAAGATGTCGCGGCCAGCCTGCACAAGATCGCGACACTGACAATCGACGCCGCTCTGGTCGATATCCATCTCGCCAATGGTGAGACGAGCGAAGCTGTCATCGCCGCTCTGAAAGCGGCAGGCATTCCATTCGTCGTCATGACCGGCGGATCCTTAAACTCCGACAAGGCAATGACTGCAGGGGCCCCGGTTCTTATTAAACCTTTCACACTCGCGCAGTTTGAGCAAGCGCTCAACCATATTTGACGCGCACCCGTCCATCGTGCCGCGTGCTCGGCACTCCTGCACCGCGCTTGAACTCATTCGGGGACCGACAGGTTGTCGTGTGGGTGATCACACGCCTTCCGGCAACGTGGAGAATTTCATCCATGCTCGTCAATTCGAGGCAAGATCAAACGGGGTCATCAATGTTGTGGTGTGGGAGGATGACCCAGTAAATTGCGGGTAACACCGATCAGTTCTCCAACAAAATTGGTGAAAACCCACAGCAGGTCTCTTCGTGGAGCGCCACGACGCCTTATTCTGCTCGCACCCGCATCATTACTCACGAGCCGCGCGTGCGTAGTGCCCCTCGGCATCGGCCGTCCGCGTGCAGATCGAGCATACCGCCATCGAGATGGAGCGAGCGACGGGCCGCCATACCTACGTCCAGGGCTAAGCGCTCGGTCCGCTCACGCGGCGCATCGCACCGAGCCGAGAGCAGCAGATCGGGTTCGCATCGCTAAGAGGCAACTTTACGAACGTGAGCCCGTTGCTGCGGTATGGTGGCGGCATAGTGCCAACCACCGTGTTTTGAAGGAACCCTGCTATGTTCGACAACAATAATATCGCGACGCTCAACTCGTTGATCGCGACGACGCTCGACAGCGTCGATGGCTACCGCAAAGCCGCTGACGAAGCCAACGCTGCGCAGTTCAAGGACCAGTTTTTGAGCCGGGCAAACGAACGGCAGACCATCGTCGCTGATTTTCAGGCAAAGGTTCGCGAACTCGGCGGCGATCCCGAAGACGACGGCACGGTGCTCGCCTCGGCGCATCGTGCGTTCCTTGGCCTTCGCGACATGCTGACCGGTGACCGCGACGATGCTGCGATCGTTGCCGAGGTCGAGCGCGGCGAGGACCATATCAAGTCGAAGTTCGAAAGCGCGCTGAAGGATGAAGAGCTCGATCCCGCGGTCCGCCAACTCGTCCAGAGTGCGTATACATCGGTCCGCGAAGGTCATGATCAGATGTCATCGCTCAAGCATGGACTCAGCGGCAACTAGCGCATCGCGCCTCCAACCTTTTTAACAGGGGCGGTTCCGCTGGCGGGGCCGTCCCCAAAAACCCGCAAACTCCCCCGACCGCCACCCTTAGCAAAACTGCATCCGTGACAAGGAACGCTGGGCTTCGAACCCGTCAACACTATACCAAAACGAACTTCGATGGCGTATGAGAACAGTTGGGACTGAGGCGCATCGGAGTCGGGGCGATGGGGCTAAGCTTAAATGAAATTTGGGAACAAGCGTTCACGATGGACCAATGTTATGGTGACAACGCTGTGACCGTCGCGACCACCCGCATGATAGAGCGTCTTAAAGCGCGAGATTACGACGCGGCGGGACTATGGTCGTCAGTAGCAAATAAGCTGATGGATATCCAAAAAATCAAGATGAATATTATTCCATTTCAATTTGTTGATGAAGTCAAAGCTGTTGGATCAAGTTCGATTGCGGGCGATCCTGGCCTCGCCGCATCAGCAAAGCCATCCGCAAACGAAAATTAACGCTTATTGTATCTGATGATGTTACCGTCACAGGGCGTCGGACAGTGGATGCGTTATCGACCAAGCATCGCATAATCCGACTGCCGGGGATCCCCAAAGGGGTGGGTAATTTGGGGATCCCAACGGGCACTGACAGACAGTGGATTCTGAACGAGGCCGAGCGCACTCTCTTGTCGGAGCATAGGAGGCCGCGCCAACGCCACAGTTCAAATTGAAGTCGGCCCTCTTCGTTGCTGTGGTTCCTGTGTGACAGCCGGCACCTGCGCGACCACATTATCGCGACAAATGCTCGTGGCTAATCCCTCAAATTAGGTGCAATTTAATCCTGTCATATATATAGCGCCTCGGCGTAGTGGCGCGCCGCGCGGTAGAACGCGCCCGATTGCGACCCGGAGTCCGCCCCTGCGAAAGTGGGGCAAGGGCGCGCCACTCGCACCTTGACGATTTGTGTCCCCCGTTGCCTCGCGCGCAGGATTGGCGACCAGCTTACCCTGTTCAGGCGCAAGCTGACCATAAGGTCGCGCCGCACCTGATGTGTGGGCTCGGCTCCTACCAGCCGGGAATTAGAGAGCCAAGCCGTTAAGTTGCCTATGAGCGCGTTCGAAGAAACCGCATGTGTAGCGGGGTTCGCAGGACGGGGCGAACCAAGCGATTACTTGTCCAGTCTGGCGGCGAACACCGCCGGGGTGCGTAACCAAGGGATGCGCGGTCTCTCCCGATTGTTGTCATCCACCCGTGCGGCGATATCCACACGAGCATTTTTGGCTCAGGAACGGCATCTCGTTAATCGGTTCATCGCGCATGCGGCCCGGTCAAGTTTTAGACTTTGGCGTTTTGCACCGGTCTTTCCGGAGCGATGGGGCGCTACTCTACGCCACCCCCCTTCCCCTTCCCCCATGGCACCAACCGCATCGCAACTACACGCCCCATTATCAGCATTCGATGGGAGCATCTCAAACCATCGGCTGATGGGTTGCTCCGTCTCAGCGGCGAGTGGAAATCGCGTCGGGCAGGACAAAAGATACGAATGTTGTATTGAAAGGAAAATTTATGACAAAAATCGGCAATCAGATGCACGCCGCGATCGCTGCACTCATCAAAAAAGGGTCTGAATGGGCATGCGATCACGATGAGCAAGAGCTGCACGCCTTCGCGAAACAGCTGCGGGGAGTTGGGGACGCGAAGACCACGGACGAGTGCCTAGAGATATTGCCCGAGTTGCAAGTCCCACAAGGCTTCTGCCATGCGAGATACACCATCTACGAAGTTATTGGAACGAAGCTGAATGGAGAACATCTCCTATCAGAACCAAAATACGCAGGCGGGATTACCAGCAGCGTGATGAAACCAATTGAACTCGGCAAAATCGTCAGCACTGCACTTGTATTTAGCAGCGACATTTCAGCCACAAGCATGGGTCAGGGCCGCTGGCTAGAAACCTTCGCCCTTCCCATCATCGATCGCGGCGTAATGGAGCTCGCGTTGGTTCTCGAACCCCTCGAATGCAACGATGGCACCTTCCTAGGACGACTTTTGACGGCTATCAAACTGGGCAGGGAGGAAAACGCGAGAAGGGGAATCATTTCGTCGCGTCCGATCGCAAAGCCAAGACGTGGTCGCGCAACTGCTTTCGAGTCCTGAAATTTTGTCCGCCGAGTGTGAAGGGTTCTGTCACAAGAACAAGTCGGACCGGGGAGACCCGCTCACCATGGTCAAACACAAAATCGCGCAGGAACCCAAGTTCCGGGTTCCGGCAGTAACTGCCGGTTGAAAGCTGACGATAGACAAGGTCCGAGGTCAGGCGAAGCTCAACGTGCGTGATCTTGTTTGTCCCAGCAACGCGCAACGCTGTTCGCACTGCCTGATACGCAGCGCGATGATTGGTGCCCGTGACAGAATGTATGTCAAGAAACGAGCTTCCATCCCAAACGACAGGCAGGTGGGATCCTGGATTTGGCCGACAACCGGCATCGCAAAGAAATATCTGGCTCGGCAGACCCAAGAAATCGGCATGGCTCGCCATGGCTACAGCGGGGCCGAGCGGGAGGCCGAGCGAATCTGGGTTTTCGTTCATGATTAACCGTAACCCGCCATTGGTATACGAAGAATGGATAGGTCGTTCGCCTATCTACAGGTCGTGTATCCAGACCTGGCCCCCTCCTTTCATCCAACTGCAACTATAGGCCGAGGGGTGTTGTCGCGCATAAGCGCAGGCGAAGCGAAGGGCGGGGTTAATCGCGCCGCAGGAGGCAAACGCTGAACCATCTGGCTCGCCGCCGGTCACGGAGTTTTCTTTGTCCTTTGTTCGTTTCATACCGCTCGCGACAAGCATCGCCGCGCCGCTTCTGGCGATCCCGGGTCTGTCCGCCGTGTGGGCGTGGACGCTGCTCGTCGTCGGCACTCTATTATCCTGGGTCGCGCATTACAATCCGCGGCAGCCGCATCATTCGGTCCGCCGGAACTATCCGCTCGTCAACCGCCTGCAATGGTTCGTCGAGGATAGCGATCGGCAATACGGCGCATCAGAACCGAGCAGGCGTAAGTTCGATTGCAATGGGAACCGTGAGCGGACGCCATCCAAGGTCGGCCAGGACTGCGCTGCTTTCGATCGCCTGCCGTCCTCTGTCGCGATCGATAGACCAAGTGATGTGAAAAATACTGCCGTCAGGCCGCTCGCAGTTCCCGGCTATCGAGACCACGAGCGCCTCGAGCCCGTCACCGTCATCGGCATGGCCGATGACGGCGGCTTCGGGTTTGGGCGGCACGGGGTCGCTTGACGACGCCTTCGCATCAAACGTGACATGATCGGCAACGAGATCACGCCAGCGTGGCGGAAAGATATCGATTAGGAACTCGCGACTCGCGCGATCGAGCTTCCACCCTGTAACTGCCATGGTCCGGAACCTCAGGCGCGTATCGTCACCAGCTGCGCCGGCGGCAGACCGGTGCTATCGGCCTGCGCCTTCAACTCCTCCTTGCGAGCCAACATGGCCTGACCGAGCGCTTCAAGATCAACATCAGCGGCGCGAGCCTGCTGGAACATATTGTTCTGCTGCTTTTCTTCTTCCTTCACGTGATGCTTGATCTCTTCAGACAGCACCGTGACCTTGGCATCGAAGAACTCGTCTTCGGCATTGGATGCTTCGATGTCGTTGATAAGAATCTTGGCGCCGTCATGCTCAACCCAAGCTTCTTTCAGCAAATCTTCGTCGATCTTGCCCTTCAAAGCGGGATAGAAAACTTCTTCTTCAATCTGGGCATGGATTTTGAGTTCAGTGCAGATTTGCTTGGCGAGCTTCGCCTTGCGGCTGCTGCTCGTTGCCTTCTCGAACTCTTCGAAGAGGCCTTCGACGGTGCGATGGTCGGCAGCGAGAATGTGGGTCGCATCCAAATCGACGGATTTCATTGCAGTCTCCTGTTTTCAAATTCCCATAGGTGCCATTCGAACGATTCGACAATGCGAAGGTTGCGCGTTCTTCTTCCTGCATGTTGAAAGCCGAATCATTGATAGCGCCTAAGTTTCAGTCGAAAAGAGGAAGCGCGGCACCAGCGCCAAAAATGTTTCCTATTATGAAGTGATGGCATATTCGCTTTGTTTAGCTAATTCATCATCGCAGACGATTACCTAAATCACGCAAATTGACGATAACCACTTGGCATGGACGCATATTAAACCCTACAAGTCCTGTGTTAACTTGGAGGAAGCAAAGCCATGCCGATCGAAGAAAAGGTCTGGGAAGAAAGCCATTGGGAGATCACCTGGAAGCCATAGATCATCATCATGCTCTCGAGTGGATGTATGACATGGCCAAACGGAATCATACGCTGACCGCCTTCGAGATGCGTCAGTTGCACCAACTCATCCTGCAACGAAGCAAGCCAGATCTCGCCGGACAGTATGCCGTGGCGCAGCGAGGAATCACAGGGTCACCAGTCGTCTTTCCACAGCCATCTGAGGTGCCACACCTTATGGAGGACCTCGCGGGTTGGCTTAAAGATGCGCCTCTCAATCCTGAAAACGCTTTCGAGGCACATTATAAGCTGGTTACCATTCATCCATTCCAGGACGGAAACGGCAGGACCTCGCGTCTGGTCATGCACCTTCAACTCGTGCGCGGAGGGTATTGTCCGGTGGCGGTAATCTGCTATTCGGGCACTCCAGCTTCTCGAAGCTAACCAAGTGGGAATGATGATCATAAATCGTTTCAAAATTTCGCGAAGTGTTGTAGGTTAACTTCTCTTAACGATAAATCGTCGTTCCTGACGCATTCGGGAGCTGCGCGTTCGTTTGAGGAGGCGGAATGGAAAAGAAAAGAGCCCGGATGGTTATGAGCGCTCTGAGCCAGGAAACGCGGCTCGCGGTGTTCAAGCTGCTCGTCGATGCAAGCGATGAGGGAATGCCGGCAGGCGCGATATCGGAGACGACAAAAACATCGCCCACGTCAATGAGCGCACATCTTGCCATATTATCGCAAGCGGGGCTGGTGAAATCAAAGAAAGTCGGCCGCAGCGTGATTTATCGAGCAGTGCCGCGAGTTATCGACGAGTTGGCCGAATTTCTGAAAAGCATTTAGGATCACGTTTAGCTAATCAGGTGTGGCTTAAACTTCTGTCAACACGGACTAGATCCATTAACCTCCCCGAGTGGTTTCGGCCAATAAATGTGGATCTTAAGTTGGCGCGACGATGTCTGCCATTTGGCCGGTCCGTCATCCCTTGCTGCACAGAAATTGAGATAGATCAAGGAATGAAAAAACGCGGGGCTTAGGGTTCAAAATATCCGCGAATGAAGGACCAATCGTGCCTAACAATCTCGATCGCCTGCAGTTACGCCAAACACGAATGGAGCAAAGTCCTGCTATTTTGCGCGGCGGCTTCCGACCCTTTTTCATCGGTGCAGCGACTTGGGCGATCTGCGCGCTCGCGGTATGGCTGCTTATCCTTTTCGGGTTCACGCCCTCCCAATTTTTGGAAGATCCGCTCGCGTGGCATCGTCATGAAATGCTTTTCGGTTTCGTTGGAGCGGCTATCGCTGGCTTCGCGCTCACGGCAGTCCCCAATTGGACCGGGCGGCTTCCTATAGCAGGAGCCCCTTTGGGGGCGCTATTTGGTGTATGGATGGCGGGCCGCATCCTACCCTTCCTGGTTTCGCATGAGAGCGTTTTGCTCATCGTGCTCGATCCGGGCTTCTATGTCGTTCTGGCAGCGTTGCTCGCACGGGAAATCCTTAAGAGCCGCAATCGAAATTTCCCCATCGTGGCGGTAATTGGTCTTTTCGGTATTGCCGACCTGGTCGACCGAGTTGCGATGGCTGGCCTTGCCGATATCGCAAATATTGGCTGGCAGATTGGATTTGCGCTCGTCATTTTCCTACTCGCCATAATCGGCGGGCGAATTGTGCCGAGCTTTACCCGTAATTGGTTGGTCGCACAGGGTGCCGCCGAACCCCTGCCCACCCAGCCCGATTATTTGGACAAGGCAGTGCTTGTGCTAACCGCGCTAGCACTGCTGTCGTGGTTGATCTGGCCCGCGTCGCTTCCGACGGGAGTGGTGGTCATGGCAGCTGCAATCGCACACGTCTTCCGGCTCGTCAGATGGCAAGGTTGGAGGTGCCGGTCAAATGCTCTTCTGATCATCCTCCATGTCGGATATCTCTGGCTTCCAATGGGTTTGCTTCTTCTTGCCTCTGCGCAATGGGCGCTAGTGTCTGAAACCGCAGCAATCCACGCGCTGGCTACAGGTGCGATGGCCACGATGATATTAGCGGTGATGAGCCGGGCAAGTCTTGGGCACACTGGGCGGGAACTCTCCGCCAGCAGGCAGATGATCCTCTCCTATGTGCTGATAAGCTTAGCCGCAGTGATGAGGGTCTCAGCGGCGATCGGGATTGGCGTTCAGCAAATCACTTTGACGGTAGCCGCACTTGCTTGGGCCGGCGCGTTCGGCCTGTTCTTAGTGCAGTTCGTCCCGATCCTGACCTCAGGACCAATCCAGAAAAAGTCGGAAAGAAAGCCGTGACCTCATGTCAAAGGGCGATATGGCTTTTGATAATCGCTACCAGCGCGCTTACGACTCTCCTCATTTTATCGTTCGTTGCAACACCCGTGAAATTTCTTGCCGAGGATGTTCCCCTCGAGCAGCTGCTTGCAGTGGGACGGGTTACTTTTCGTGCATCGCTGGTGTGTGAGACCGCGTTTGTGGCTAGTCTCATGCTTATTGCGCGCGGAAGAGCGCGATGGCTGGTGCTCGCAGCATCGGCATTGCTGCTTATTCAATGGCTTTTTTTGATGCCATTATTAGACGACCGGACGTTCGCTCGTATGGCTGGACACCAGCTGACGCCGTCATCGTTACACCTTTGGTGGGTCGTTTTCGATGTAACGCGCATCGCAGTTTATTGGCTCCTCATACGTTCCGCCGTGCGCACCATTACGATGACAGTTCGGGCCGACAGCTTGGCAAGCTGAGCCACGCCGTCTAGGTGTGGCGGAGTAAGCGGTGTTCTCAGCCCACGTCGGTCCAGGGCATGAGATTTCCGACGTTGTTTGCAGGGTGACCATTTGCCAGTTTGCTGAGCGTCTGGGTCAGCCAGTCGTGCGGGTTAATGCCGCTGATCTTGCAGTTTTCGA
>NZ_DASYHG010000004.1:0-26847 GCF_035998905.1 Sphingopyxis sp.
GCTGCGCGCGCCTCCGGTCGGGCTACGCCCGCCCTCCGCCGCACGCAGCGCAAGGCCATCTTCAACAAACCAACATCATATCCGAAAAGGGGTCCCTCTTCGACGCCGATCGGGGGTCCCTTTTGAACGCCGTTTGACACCTTCGGAATAGACCCGGTAGTCGGGCTGGACATCGCCGCTCTTCCTGGCGTTGGTCCGGATTTCGATCGCCGCGCGGATCGAGAGGGTTTTCAGCTGACCCAAGAAGCCTTCTTCGATGGTGCCGTTCACAAAGCCGATTGCTGCCATTGGTCGTCTCCTTGAATTTGCCGCAGGACCATCCCTGCGGCATGGGCGGACCAAGGACCGGCGCATGAGGTGACCCGCGAACCTGTAAGGCCGCAGCGAAGCGGAGGAGTGCGGCGGCGCGATTATTTGAAGCGAAGCGGCCGCGAGGAGCCGGCGCAGCCGGCGGGGAAATAATCGCGCCGCTGCACTTTCGCGGGGCACCGCGCCGGTCCAGGTCAAATCGCCCGTCGCCGGGATGGTTCGTCGCTATGTCGGAGAGACGGCAGCCTGCTAGAGAACGGCATGATGGGGCATTGGGGTGGCAGAGACCGCGACAGCGCGCCATGTCCAGACCATCCGCCCTGACACAGCATATGGCCTCGCTGCGCTCAAAACCTGTCGACGTGCCTTTAGCCGAGATCACTTTGCGCGACCAACGGGGCAATCGCACGACGTGCCGCGGCAGCCTGCTACCGACAGGGCGCGGTAAATTTAGGCCGCACTCAGTTTAGACCGGCGAACCGGCATTCTCCGATGCGGCAGCGCCGCCGGCACAATATTCGCCCCACGCCTCCATCAGCTTGACGCGCGCGCCGGGCTGGGTCGGCGTGCCAAGATAGGTGGTACGGCGATAGGCCGCCTGCACAGCATCGGGTGTCTTGTGAGCCAGCGCCGCTTCCACCACGGCATCGGGAAAATCCGCATTGGCCGCCCAGTCGGTGAATGTGGAACGGAAGCCGTGCACATGAAACGGCTCGCTCATGTCGCGCAGCACTTTGAGCAGCGTCATGTCGGACATCGGCTTTCCTGCCACTCCCGGAAAAACGACATTGGTATCGGGAAGGCGGAACGCATTTGCTTTTGCGAGCACCGCCAGCGCGGCGTCAGATAGCGGAACGATGTGCGCGTTGCCTCGCTTCATATGGTCGGCCGGAACGGTCCAGAGACGCCCCTCGAAATCAAACTCATCCCAAGACGCGAGCCGAACCTCCTGACTGCGTACGCCTGTCAGGATCAGCAATTCGAGGGCCAGCCTTCCGAATGCCGGCTTTCGCCGCAAAGCCGCGATGAAGTCGGGCATCGCGCTGTAGGGCATGGCCTTGCGATTCTCGCGCGATTTCACTTGGCGGGGCAATCCGCGCCCGGCTTTCAGGCTGCCGTTGCCCGAGGGAGCTTCGGTGGAGCGCCAGCCTTTCGCGTGTGAATAATCCAGGACTACGCAGATCCGGTTGCGCACCTGACGTGCCGTTTCGGGAATCTCCTGCCAGATCGGCAACAGCACGTCGATGATGTTCGACGCGGCGATTCTCCCGGTCGGAAGGTCGCCCAATTTAGGGAATGCATGGCTCTCGAGGGCCGCAAGCCATTGGCGGGCATAGATGGCGCTTTTCCAGCCTGCCGCATTCTCGCTATGATATTGGCGCGCAGCTTCACGGAATGTCACCTTGGCGGCCGCTTCGTCCTTCCGTTCCGCCAACACATCCCGACCCTCGATCTTGACCGCCTTGCGAAGTTCGTTCGCTTTTTCTCGAGCCTCCAAGAGCGATAACAATTTGGCGCTACCCAAACCGATGTCATGACGCTTGCCGTCACGTTGCAGACGTAAAAGCCAATACGCTCCACCACTTTTGTTTACCTTCAAAAACAGCCCGTCGCCGTCTTGGTAGGTGCCAGGGCGTGCCAAAGCTGCCTTAATCGCGAAAGCTGTGAGCCTTTTCATAGAGTTACCCCGTATTTCCTTCCCCACACTTGGGAGACCGATTCTCGACGGTCAAAAAATCTGTCCCCACATTCCTCCCACAGTTTTCAACGCGCTGCAGTGATACGGAATGGGACGCAGAGGACCGAACCAAGCGATGTTACGCTAGGTTTTCTGCCATTTCTAGAGATTTTGGGAGATGCCCTCGGACCGGAGGGTGGTGGACAGGGCTGGATTCGAACCAGCGTACGGAAACCCGGGCAGATTTACAGTCTGCTGCCTTTAACCACTCGGCCACCTGTCCATTGGGGCCCGCTTTGGGAAGCGGTCCAATGGCGAAACGAGGCTTGCCTGTCAATGGCAGTCGTGGGAAAGGCGCGCGCATGAGACAATTTTCCCGTCATCGTCGCCCGTCGGGCGGAAATCAGCGCGGTCAGGCCATCCGTTTCTGGGGCCGTCACGCCGTTCTGGCCGCGCTCGCCAACCCCGAACGCACCGTCAAGCGCATCTGGGGCACGCGCGAAGCGCTGGGGCAGCTCGACCTGCCGCCGGTGATTCCGATCAGCTACGCCGATGTCACCGACCTCGCGCGACTCGTCGCGCGCGATGCGCCGCACCAGGGGCTGGTGATCGAGGTCGACCCGCTCGAAGGCGTCTATCTCGGCGACCTGCTCCAGGGAGAAGCCGACGCCGACAGCCGGCGCCCGCTCGTCATCCTCGACCAGGTCACCGATCCGCACAATATCGGCGCGGTGCTCCGCTCGGCGGCGGCGTTCGACGCCGCGGCGATCATCACGCAGGATCGTCACAGCCCGCCCGAAAGCGGCGTCATCGCGCGCTCGGCGTCGGGCGCGCTCGAAACCGTGCCGTGGGTGCGCGTCGTCAACCTGTCGCGCGCGCTGGAGGAAATCGCCGAGGCGCAATATTGGCGCATCGGGCTGATGGGCGACACCGAAACGACGCTCGCCTCGACGCTCGACGGCGGCAAGGTCGCGCTCGTCCTCGGCTCGGAAGGCGACGGGATGCGTCACAATGTGATGGAGCATTGCGACGTGCTGGCGAAGCTCCCGATCTCGCCGCGGATGGAGAGCCTCAACATCTCGAACGCCGCGGCGATCGCGCTCTACGCGGTGGCGACGGCGCAAGGCTGATCGTCACCCCGGCGAAAGCCGGGATCACTCACGTTCTGTATAAACGATAGCGCCCCCAGCTTTCACTGGGGCGACGCGGATCAATCCTCGGCCGCGATCCGCACGCGAAGGCCGTCGAGCGCCTCGCTGAACGGCAGCTGGCACGACAGGCGCGAATTGTCGTCGCGATCGGTCGTCGAATCGAGCAGGTCGTTCTCGTCCTCGCTCATCGCGGGAAGCTGGTCGGTCGCGCCCGCTTCGACATGGACATGGCACGTCGCGCACGAACAGCAGCCGCCGCACAGCGCGAGCAGTTCATCGAAGCCCGCGTCGCGAATATTTTCCATCACCGTCAGGCTCGTGTCGCCTTCGATCTCGTGTTCGGTCCCGTCGCGCGTCACGACAATCAGCTTGGCCATGCTCGTCCCCATATCTTCGTTGTCGCTGGCGCTATGTCGCGCGTTGCGCGGCAAATCAAGCGTTGCTATCAGCTACCGATGGAACAAAAGGAGAATATGCGATGGGCCTCAGCCAGCAACAGCTGAACGCGGGAATCGACGCGCTCGCGGCGAGCGATTCCAATTTCGCGCGCGCGCTCGGCCATGCGGGCTATCCCGAACCGCGCATCCGCGAGCGCGGCTATACCACGCTGCTCCGCACCATCGTCGGCCAGCAGGTCAGCGTCGCCGCGGCCAATTCGATCTGGAACAAGCTCGAAGCACAGTTCGGCGAAGGCTGCCCGGCCGAGGTCGTTGCGGCGGCCGATTTCGACACGCTCCGCGCGTGCGGCCTGTCGGGACAGAAACAGGGCTATGCCAAAAGCCTCGCGCAGCTGATCCTCGACGGCGAACTCAAATTCGACGCCCTCCCCGCCGACGACGAGGAAGCGATCGCGCTGCTCACGCGGGTCAAGGGTATCGGCCGCTGGTCGGCCGAAATCTATCTGCTCTTTGCCGAGGGGCGCCCCGACATCTGGCCCGCGGGCGACCTCGCGGTACAGGAAGCCGTCGGGCGCATCCTCCAGCTCGGCGCGCGCCCCAGCGAGAAACAGGCCCGCGAACTGGCCGAAGCATGGCGCCCGCATCGCGGCGCGGCGGCGATCTTCAGCTGGCATTGCTATAATATGGATGTGATCTGAAAGTGCGCGATTACCCCCACTTCGTCATTCCCGCGAAAGCGGGAACCCAGTAGCACCCTCGATGCACGAAAACTTCGGCCCGACCGTCTACCTGCTCGCATCGCGCCGCAATGGTACGCTCTACCTCGGCGTTACATCGCATCTAGTTCAGCGCATCCACCAGCACCGCGAAGGACTGATCCCCGGCTTCACGCGCGAATATGGCGTGAAGATGCTCGTCTGATTCGAGCAGCACGCTACGATGGAAGCTGCAATCCAGCGCGAGAAGAGGATCAAGAAATGGAACCGGGCGTGGAAGCTTGAACTGATTGAGAGCGCGAACCCCGACTGGCGCGAGCTTGCCGAAGACTTCGGCTTTGATCCGATAGGCTGAACTGGGTTCCCGCTTTCGCGGGAATGACGAAGTTAAGCAAAACAAAAAGGCCGGATGGAGCATCCTCCACCCGGCCTTTTTGTTGCGTATCAGCCGAAGCTTATTTCTTCGCGGCCGCCTTCTTGGCCGGAGCCTTCTTGGCAGCAGCCGGCTTTTCCTCGGCTTCCGCCTTCGGAGCGGCAGCCTTCTTCGCCGGCGCCTTCTTGGCAGGCGCTTCCTCGGCCTTGGCCTCTTCCTTCACCGCGTCCTTCTTGGCGGCCGGCTTCTTCGCGGCAGCCTTTTTGGCGGGCTTGTGGTCGTGGTCATGATCGTGGCCGCAACCCGGGCCATGGACATGGCCATCGTCGTCGGCTTCGATCGCGGCTTCCAGCTCCTCGCGGGTGGTTTCGCGGTCGCTGATTTCGGCCTTTTCGAACAGGAAGTCGACGACCTTGTCTTCATACAGCGGGGCGCGGAGCTGCGCCGCGGCGAGCGCGTCCTGCTGGACATATTCCATGAAACGGCCGCGATCTTCGGGACGATACTGCTGCGCCGCCTGCATGATCAGGCGCTGCATTTCCTGCGCCGACACCTGCACGCCATGCGCCTGGCCGATTTCCGACAGGAGCAGGCCGAGGCGGACGCGGCGCACCGCGATCGCGCGATAATCGTCGCGGTCGTTCTCGAGCTCGGCCTTCGCAGCTTCGGGATCTTCCTCGTGGCTGACTTCATGCTCGAGCTGCTGCCAGATCTGGTTGAACTCGGCCTCGACCATCGTCGGCGGCACGTCGAAGTCATGGCTCGCGGCGAGCTGGTCGAGCAGCTTGCGCTTCATATAGGTGCGCGTCAGGCCGTTCAGTTCCTGCTCGACCTGATCCTTCATCAGTTCCTTGAGCTTGTCGAGGCTTTCGAGGCCGAGCGACTTCGCGAATTCGTCGTCGATCTTCGACGCGGCGGGGACCTTCACTTCCTTCACCGTCACGGCGAATTCGGCAGGCTGGCCCTTGAGGTCAGCAACCGGATAATCGTCGGGGAAGGTCACCTTCAGGACCTTTTCGTCGCCAACCTTGACGCCGACGAGCTGGTCTTCGAAGCCGGGGATCAACTGGCCCGAACCGATTTCGACCGCCATGTCCTCGCCCGTGCCGCCGTCGAAGGCGACGCCGTCGACGCTGCCGGCGAAGTCGATGATGACCTGGTCGCCGGTGGCGGCCTTCTTGGTCTTCGGCGCTTCTTCGAAGCGCTTCATCTGCGCTGCGAATTCCTCGATCTTGGCCATCACGGCCTTGTCGTCGGCGGGAACGGTCAGGCGCTCGAGCTTCAGGCCGTCGATCGACGGCGCTTCGATGTCGGGCAGCACTTCGAGGCTGACGGTCAGCTCGGCGTCCTTGCCGGCTTCATAGCCTTCGTCGAGCGCAACGGCGGGCTGGAGCGCCGGGCGAAGCTTTTCCTTCGCCATCAGGTCGCGCACGCCGGCGTCGATCGCCTTGTTGAGCGCGTCGGCCGACAGCGCAGCGCCGTGCATCTTGCGGATCAGGTTCGGCGGAACCTTGCCGGGACGGAAGCCGGGCATACGGATGGTCGGGGCGATGCTCTTCACCTCGTCGTCGACGCGCGCGTCGATATCCTTGGCGGTGATCGTGACGCGATATTCGCGCTTCAGGCCTTCGTTCAGCGTTTCGACGGTCTTCATTGCCTTGGTCTTATCCTTGCTCAAAATCTCGTATCGAACCCCGCCAAAACGACGAAGTTCCCCATGATCCCGGCCTGCATTGCAGATTGGTGCGGGCGAAGGGACTCGAACCCCCACATCTTGCGATACTGGTACCTAAAACCAGCGCGTCTACCAATTCCGCCACGCCCGCAGGTGTTTTCGGCCGGGTGCACGAAATCGCGCGCTGCCGCGCACGCCCGTGCGGGCCGCGCGGGGCTATAGCAGACGCGTGGCCAAGGGCAAGGGCGCAAAGCCCCCTATTCCGCCATCGGAACATGCGCTGCGCCCATTCGTTGGTTAACCCAAGGAGAGTGACAATGACCAGCAGCCCCGACCCGCTTCCCAAGCCGAAGCCCGACACGATCGAACCGCAGGCGCCGCCCGAACGGCCGGTGCAGCCGACCCCGATCGAAGACCCCGCCGGCCAGCCGAGCGAAATTCCCGGCCGCCCCGGCGGCGGCGATATCGACCAGCCCGGCCGCGGCCCGGACGAAGTGCCGCCGCAGCAGATTTGACGACCCCCGATGAAGTTTAGCTTGCTAAGCACTTGACCCACCCCCTACCCGGCCGCCACGATGCGCGCCGGGGAGAAAGACATGAAGAGACTGACCGCCGCCATCGCATTGCTGCTGGCGACCACCGCACCCGCCACCGCGCAGGACACCACGCTCTACCGCGGCGGTCCGATCGTCACGATGGACGGCGACACGCCGCAAATGGTCGAAGCTGTGGTCACACGCGGCGATCGTATCGTCTTTGCAGGGCCCGAGAAAGCCGCGCGCCAGGCAGCGGGCAAGGACGCCGCCGTCCGCGACCTTGCCGGCGCGACCCTGCTCCCCGGCTTCATCGACGCGCATTCGCATTTCACCGCCGCGACGATGAGCGCGGGCGGGCTCGACCTGCGCGATAAGGCGCATGCCGGCGTCACCGACATTCCCGCGCTGCAGGCCGCGATTCGCGACTATGCACAGTCCATTCCGGCCGGCCGCTGGATCGTCGTGTGGCAATATGACCATGAACGCCTCGCCGAAAAGCGCCACATCACCCGCGCCGAACTCGATGCGGTCGCCGCCGACCGGCCGATCGTCGCGCTCCACGTCTCGCTCCACGGCGCGGTCGCCAACAGCGCGGCGCTCACCGCCGCCGGCCTCGACGAGAGCACCCCCGTCCCGCCCGGCGGCATGATGCTCCGCGACGAGGCAGGCAAGCTCAACGGCGTCCTCCTCGAAAAGGCGATGTTCCTGCTGATCGCCAAAATGCCGCAGCCGACAGCGGAGCAGAAGCTCGCGGCGCTCGATGCCGCGCAAAACGCTTATTTCGCCGAAGGCTATACGCACGCGCAGGATGGCGCCACGCAGCCCGCCGACATCGCCTTCCTCACCTCGCCCGCCGCGCGCGAGCGGCTGAAAATCGACCTTGCGCTCCTGCCCTTCTCGCCCGGGCTCGACGCGCTGCTCGCGCAGCCCGACCTCAAATTCGGCAGCTACCAGGACCATGTGAAGCTGCAGGGGATCAAATTCGTCCTCGACGGGTCGGTGCAGGCGCGGACCGGCTATTTCACCCGCGACTATGCGCGCGGCAGCCCCGAGGGCGCGCATCCCTGGCACGGCCAGCCCGTCTTGTCCGAAGCGGAATTCTGTGCGCAGGCGCGCAAGGTCCACGACCGCGGCTGGCAGATCTTCGCGCACGCCAATGGCGACGCCGCGATCGACATGGCGATCCGCTGCTTCGACGCGCTCGGCATCAAGGCGGCCGACAACCGCCGCCCGATCGTCATTCACTCGCAATTCCAGCGCCGCGACCAACTGCCCCAATATGCGCGCATCGGGGTCGGCCCCGCCTATTTCTCGAACCACACATGGTATTGGGGCGACGTCCACCGCACCAACTTCCCCGCCGAGGTGGTCGATTTCATCAGCCCCTTCCGCTCGGCGCGCGCCGCGGGGCTCACGCCCTCGAACCACAGCGACTACAGCGTCACCCCGCTCGACACGCGCTTCATGCTCTGGACGTCGATGGCGCGCGTCTCGCCGACCGGCGTCGTCAGCGGTGCGGACGAACGCCTGAACGCTTATGAAGCCTTGCAGGCGCTCACCACCGGCCCCGCGTGGCAGGTTTTCGAGGAAGATCGCAAGGGCCGCATCAAGCCTGGCCTGCTCGCCGATTTCGTGATCCTCGACAAAAACCCGCTGACGACGCCCGTGGACGCGATCAAGGATATCAAGGTGCTCGAAACGGTGAAGGAAGGGCGGCCCGTCTGGAAAGCCGGGCGCTAGGACCGATCGACATTCAGAAGATGACGAGCCGAAAATGGCGGTTTTCCGTGGACCGGAGCGCAGCGTGCAAATGGCACGTGAGCACCCGAAGCGCGGAAGGCCGTCGTTTGCAGGCCGTCAGGGCTGAATGTCAATCGGTCCTAGCCCGGTCCGGCGCGCGCCGCCCCGCTGTCAGGGCTGGCCCGCGGCCGGATCGCTGGCCGGCGCTTCGGGCGCCGCAACAGCAGCAGCCTCCACTTCGGCCACCTGCTTGCCGCGCACATAGGTAAAGACGCCCGCGACCGGCATCACCCGGTCGACCGTGATCCCGAACCAATTGCCCCGCGGCCCCGCGGGTTTGAGCGCCGCAGGCAGCACGCTCCCCGCGGGGAGCCGCGCGTCGGCAAAGCTCGCGCCGCCGAGCTGGAAGGGCGTCGTTCCGTCGGGGTTGTTCGCCGGCAAAAGGTCGAGCGCGACGACCTTGCCCGCCGGCGCGTCGAACGAAACCGTCCCAAGGCAGGCACAAGTGGCGCCGACCGCATAGAAAATATAGGCCCCCGGCGGCGCTTCCTGGAGGTACACCGACCCGTCGACCTTGCTGAAGCGGTTTTGCGGGCCGAGGAACATCGTGTGCTTCTGCTCATAGCTCGGATAACCGAAGTTCTCCAAGGTCGGCTCGGTCGGCTTCCGGCGCTTGCTTGGGTCGTTCCCGCCCACTTTCGCCTCGAGTTCGATCGACGCGACGCGCTTTCGCCACGACAGATGCGCGCGGGCGAACGCCTCCGCCCGGTCGGCTTCATGCGCCGCGGCCGCCTCTTCGCTCGGAAGGCGCATCAACACCGGGGCGATCTGGCCCGGCGAACGCACCAGGATATAGGCTTTGGTTGGGTCGAGGGTCACCGGCTGCGGTTTGTCGGTGATCGCCTTTGTCGCCCATTTCTCCTTTTTCTCTTTCTTTGCGGGCTTTTCGGCGGCCGCTGCGGGCATCGACGGCAACAGCAGCGCCGCAGCGCCGATCATCAGGCAACGCGCGATCATATTCCCAGCTCCCCCGTCGCGGGCTTCGTTCCCGAAGCCACCTTCGCCTGCTGCGCCAGCATCGCCTGGCGCTTGCTTTCCTCTTCGCTCGAAAATCCTTCCTCGAAGTGGAATTCCTGCCACAGATCCTTTTGCAGGCCGTAGCGCGCATAGCCCTTATACCCCATGCAGCGGCGCATATTGGTGCGGCGCAGGCTGCGCTTATTGGCCGATCCGACCACCGCCTCGGCGATCAGGCTGCCCAGCAGGCCACCCGCGGCGCCCGCCATCGTCCCGGCATAGGGATAAGGGACCTGCTGGTACTGCAAGCCGCTTTGCAGCCCCTGCGCCATCTCGTCGCATTCGCGCAGGTCGGACAGCGCTTCCTCGAACCCCGTATCGGCGCGATGGAAATAGAAATATTTGTCGTAATCGGCCCGGTCGGCGTCGGTCTCGGCGAAGTCCAGCTTGGGCATCACCACCGTGGCGGGATCGGGTATGATCTTCGTGACATCGGTGCTTGTTGCGGCCTCTTGTGCGGCAACCGGGCTCGCCAGCATGGCGGCGGCGGCCAGCAACAGGCCGCCCAACTTAACGGACTCCATTAATCCCCCCCTGTTTACGGGGGCCCAATGATTCCCCGCCCCCGTCGCCGTGCATGATACAGCACGGCGGGCGCCGCAAGGGGGATCGCGTACCAACGCGCTTCCGGCCGCCGCGGTTCGCTGTTAATCGGGGCATTCCCCTCCCCGGCCACAGGAGTCCGCCATGCGTTCGACCGCCTCCCTTCTCGCCCTCGCCGTCGCCGCCCTGCCGTTGAGCGCCGCCGCCCAATCGGCACCCGACGTCGCGGATCTCGTCGGCGCTCGCGGCTCCAGCGGCGAAACCCAGCTGCTCGCGCGCGGCTACGAAAGCCGCGGCGGGAATGTCGTGCGCGATACGCGCTTCGTCTTCTGGTGGAACGAACGCACCGGCCGCTGCATCTCGGTCGCGACGATGGACGGGCGCTATTCGGCAATCACCGCGGTCCCCGCCGCAAATTGCGACAGCGGCCGCGACGCCGCCGCCGAATATGCGCCGCCCGCCGATCATCATGCCCCGGCCAGCGAGCCCGGATATCGCGACCCCGGCTCACTCGTTCTCGTCTGCTATGGCGCGGGCACGCGCCCGACCGTCGACGTCAAGCCGACCTATAAATGGAACCCATGGGACCATAAATGGGAATGGGCCAACGAGGTCGGCAACAGCGCGCAGGGCTTCACCAGCGACGTCCAGCTCGAACTTTATGGCGATCAGGGCCGCATCCATCTGGGGCCCAAGCTGGTCGCGCCGATCCACAGCGGCGACGATCACGGCTGGTGGGACCTCGACAATCTGGTGGTCACCCCCGACCGCATCACCGCGAGCTACCGGATCAACGGCCTGAACAAGCCGAAACTGACCGTCGATCGGCGTTCGGGCCGGATCACGATTCAGGGAATGACCAACTTTTCGGGCCAGTGCGACAGCGGCGACTGGGCGGCCGGGCAACGGCGCTTTTAGCGCGCGCGACGCGTCGCCTCGACCTCCGCCAGCATCGCCTCCAGCGCCGCGCGGTCGGACCAGCGCCCGTTCGCCATGACGCCAAGCGGCGCGCGCAAGGTGGCGGGCTTTTCCAGCGGATTATCGGCGACGAGCAACAGGTCGGCGCGGTATCCCGGCGCCACCACGCCGAACTTCGCCGATCCCGGGACCGTCCTCGCGATGAACGCACCCGGCGTGCGCGTCGCCGCCGACAGCGCCTGCCAGGGCGTCAGCCCTGCCGCCAGCATTGCATCGATCTCGTCATGCAACGCGAATCCGGGGACCAGCCCGGGGATCGTCGGCGCATCGCCCCCGGCGATCAGCGGCACGTCGGCATCGGCCATCGCCTTCACGAAACGCGCCTCGAACGCGACCCTTCGCGACAGGTCGACCGCCTTCCTCTGGTAACCCGACCGCGCCCAGTCGATCCGGTCGGCCGGCGACACATAGCGCGCCTCGGGCGCCGCGAGATAGGCTTTCACCGCCTCGGGCTTGCCGAACTGCGCCGCGATGGTCTTGTAGGTAAACAGGTCGGAGACGACAAACGCGCCGTGCGCCTTCACCAGCGCGATCGCTTCGCCGATCCGCGCGTCGTCGGGCGGCGCCTGCTGGTCGTCCGCCGGCGGCGCGGGGAAGAAGCCGGTAAAGAACTCCTCGACATGCGCGACCATCGCCTGCCCGGCCGCGAGCTGCCCGGCGAGCCCGACCGCGGCGACATTGTGCCCGACGACGCCGACGCCCTGCGCCTTCGCTTCTTCGGCGACCGCTGCGAACGCCTCGGCCGACAAATTGGTGTAGACCTTGATAAAGCTATAGCCGTTGGTCTTGGCGAGCCCGACGATCGCGCGCGCCTCGGCGGCCGTCCGGACGACGAAATGGCCATATTGCGGGTCGCCGTCGACGACGAAGGCGGTGAAGATCTGCGGCCCCGGCACCTCGCCCCGATTCACCGCGATCCGCGTCCGCCCGGCAAAGGCGCTGGTCGCCTCGCCCATGTTGAGCATCGTAGTGACGCCATTCGCGAGCAGCAGCGCCAGATCGTCGCGCGTCGTCACATGATTGTGCATGTCGGCAAGGCCCGGCACGAGCCACGCGCCCTTGCCGTCGATCACCCGCGTACCCGCGGGCAGCTTCGCCATCCGGCCGATGCTCGCGATCACGCCGTCGTCAACGATCACCGTCGTGCGCGCGATCACGCGCTCGCGGTCCATCGGCACGACGTTGACGTCGGTGAAGACGACCGTCTCGGCCCGCGCCACTGCCGCGCAGGCGAGCAGCAGCCACAGCGTCAGCAGCGCGCGCAGCACGCTGCGTGCGGCTTCAGCCGGCGCAGAAGGCGGCAAAACGCGCAATCGCCTGCTTGCCGACCGACGTCGCCGCCATGTCGGTGATTGCGCCGTCGGCGGTCATCCGCAGCCAGCCGTTCGCCGCAAAGGCGCGGAAGAAGGGAAAGGTCGCAGGCATTTCCTGCGCGGTAAAGGTCGGCATTTCATCCGCCTCGGTTGTCCCGGCCAGCCGTACGCGCTGGTCGCCGGACGCGAGCTCGATCGCGGTCAGGTCGGGCGCGCCGCCCGAAATTCCCGCAAAGACCCGGTCGCCGCCCTCTTCGCAGGTGAAATTCAGCGGCTGGTCGTCGGTGCCGTCGACCTCATAGGCAAGGATCGCGTCCTTGACCGGTCCCTCGTCGTTGACGCGCATCGCCCAGTCATAGCCGTCGTTCACAGCCGGGGTGCCCGCAGCGCTCGCCGCTGCGCCCGTCGCCAGTGCCAATATGCCGCAAACCGGAACCAGAACCCGCTTCATCATCATCCATCCTTCGCTGTCATTGTGCCATGATTTCAATGGCTATGACAGCGAAGTCCCTGACTTGCCTGTGAACCCGATCACTCGGCGATCACCCCAGCGCCTTCTTGAGCAGCTCGTTGACGACCTGCGGGTTCGCCTTCCCCTGCATCGCCTTCATCGTCTGCCCGACGAAGAAGCCGAACAGCGCTTCCTTGCCGCCCTTATACTGCTCGACCTTGTCGGCGTTGGCGGTCAGGATCTTGGCGATCTCGGCCTCGATCGCGCCGGTATCGCTCGTCTGCTTCAGCCCGTCGCGCTCGACGATCACGCCCGCGGCATCGCCGCTTTCGAGCATCTTTTCGAACACCTGCTTGGCGATCGTCCCCGAAATCGTGCCGTCGGCGACGAGGCCGAGCAGTTCGCCCGCCTGCGCCGGCGTGACCGGGCAATCCGCGAAGCTCTTGCCGAGGCGGTTGAGCGCCCCGAACAGCTCGCTCGACACCCAGTTCGCAGCCGCAGCCGGCTTCGCGCCGGTTTCCAGCAGCGTGTCGAACCACAGCGCGCTCTCGACCTCGGCGGTCAGCACATCGGCGTTATAGGCCGAAATCCCCGCCGCCAGATAGCGCGCACGCTTGGCGTCGGGCAGTTCGGGCAAGCTATCACGGCACTCGGCGAGGAACGCATCGTCGAGTTCGAGCGGCAACAGATCGGGATCGGGGAAGTAGCGGTAATCATGCGCATCTTCCTTCGACCGCATCGAGCGCGTCTCGTTGCGATCGGGATCGTAGAGCCGCGTTTCCTGCACCACCGTGCCGCCACTTTCGATCAGTTCGACCTGGCGCTTCGCCTCGCCTTCGATCACCGCCATCACGAAGCGCACCGAATTGACGTTCTTCGTCTCGGTGCGCGTCCCGAATTCGTCGCCCGGCTTGCGCACGCTGACATTGACGTCGGCGCGCATCGAGCCTTCTTCCATATTGCCGTCGCACGAGCCGACATAGCGCAGGATCGAGCGCAGCTTGCGCACATAGGCCCCCGCCTCGGCGGGCGAGCGCATATCGGGGCGCGAGACGATTTCCATCAGCGCGACGCCCGACCGGTTGAGGTCGACGTAGGACATCGTCGGATGCTGGTCGTGCATCAGCTTGCCGGCGTCCTGCTCGACATGGATGCGCTCGATCCCGATGCGCTTTGCTTCAGGAATCCCCGCCTTTTCGTCTTCCTCGATCATCAGCGAACCTTCGCCGACAAGCGGATGATAAAGCTGCGAAATCTGGTAACCCTGCGGCAGGTCGGCGTAGAAATAATTCTTGCGGTCGAACCGCGACCATTTGTTGATCTCGGCCTCGATCGCCATGCCCGTGCGTACCGCCTGGCGGATGCACTCGCGGTTCGGCACCGGCAGCATGCCCGGCATCGCCGCGTCGACGAGGCTCACCTGCGTGTTCGGCTCGGCCCCGAACGCCGTCGCGGCGCCCGAAAACAATTTGGCGTTGGAGGTGACCTGCGCATGGACCTCGAGGCCGATCACGACCTCCCACTCGCCGGTTTCTCCCTTGATACGATAATCGGACATCTCGTTTTTCACTTGTCTAATGGACCCTCTGTTTGGAGGCGATACGAAACCAGAAGGCTCCGGGTTCGTGCTCCGGATGCTTTGCGGCGTGCGGGAACACCGCAGCGAGCGAAGAAAAATGATTATGCTTGAGCCAGTTGAGCATCAACACGACCTCATAGCGGTCGGTGGCATTCAACAGGGCCTCCAGCAGATATTGTTCGTTCCACAGCCGACGCTCCTTGCGAAGCCATGCGTCGGGATAGTCGCGCGGCGTGAAAATGTCATGCACATGAACATAGACGCTCTCGGGCAGGTCGGGAACCAGCTCAAGAAATTCGTAGAGAACGTCGCCGAAAGGACGGATCACATGCGAGCTGTCGATAAAAAGGATGTCGCCCGCCTCGAGCTCGCCAAAGAATGTGCGCGGAAGGTCCTGGACGCGCTCGCGCACGACCTTGACGTCGACCTCGGAAAGCCACGGCATTTCGTAAGGCTCGACGCACACATGGTCGCAGCGATACGCGCCATCCTCGTCGCGGTTTCGGGCGATCGCCCGCTGGGCCATCAGCGTCGAATATCCCGATCCGATTTCGAAGAGCCGGCGCGGCTTGAGATACCGCACCATCGAATAGAGGCTTTCGGCGTCGGCAAAGGCATAAGCGGGATTGCCGTGCGCAAATTCATTCTTGCCCGGCTTTCCGTCGGAAACGCTCACCAGTTCGTCGCGATAGGAAAATTTGCCGAGCATGGCCAGCTGGCCGGCCTCGTTAAAGTCGATACCCGGCAGATGGCGTTCCTGCGACACGTCGTCGGGAAGATCATCTTCAGCATAGGTTGGATGATAATAATGGGTCGAGCGCACCGCATAGCCGAAACGATCGGCTATCCGGCGCGTCGAGGTAAGCTGATGCTGGTACCGCCCCATGAACCGCAGCAACGGTGCCGTCAGCAAGGCCAGCCGCATGACGGCGTAGTCTGCTACCTTTATCAGGTTCTCCCGCGTCGTCATTTGTTTCTCCATCCCGTTTAGTAACACTGAAGCACTAGTAACGCTGAAGCACTTACGACGTTCCTGTAAAATCCGGGCAGAAACCGATATCGGCCCTCCAAAGCATGGTATCAACTTTGCGGCGCTACCACCATTTGTCTGCGCGCGCGGTAAATCCCGCCCGCTCTTCAATAGCCAGCCCGGCATTGAGCACGCCCTGCTCGTCGAACGCCTTGCCGATGATCTGCAGCCCCAGCGGCAGTCCTTCGCGGTTCAGCGCTGCGGGGACCGACATCGCGGGCAGTCCCGCGAGGCTCGCAGGTACCGCGAACACGTCGTTCAGATACATCGACAGCGGATCGGCGGTCTTTTCGCCCAGCCCGAACGCCGCCGACGGCGCGGTCGGCGCAAGGATCACGTCGCAGCTTGCAAAGGCCGCCTCGAAATCGCGCGCGATCAGCGTCCGCACCTTCTGCGCCTGCGTGTAATAGGCGTCGTAGAAGCCCGCCGAGAGCACATAGGTGCCGATCATGATGCGGCGCTTGACCTCGGGTCCGAAACCGTCGGCGCGCGTCGCGGCGTACATGTCCTGCAAACCGGCGCCCTGGGGCAGGTCGCGCAGCCCGTAACGCACGCCGTCATAGCGCGCGAGGTTCGACGACGCTTCGGCGGGCGCGATGATATAGTAAGTCGGCAGCGCGAACTTCGTGTGCGGCAGGCTGATCTCGACGACCTCGGCCCCCGCATCCTTCAGCATCGCGATGCCGGCATCCCACATCGCGTCGATTTCGGGATCGATGCCTTCGAGGCGATATTCCTTGGGAATCCCGACCTTCTTGCCCTTGAGGTCACTCGACAAAGCCGCTTCCCAATTGGGAACCGCCATGTCCAGGCTGGTCGAATCCTTGGGATCGAAGCCCGCCATATTTTCGAGCATGATCGCGCAGTCACGCACGTCGCGCGCCATCGGCCCCGCCTGGTCGAGCGAACTCGCAAACGCGACGATGCCCCAACGCGAGCAGCGGCCATAGGTCGGCTTGATCCCCGAAATGCCCACGAACGCCGCGGGCTGGCGGATCGAGCCGCCGGTGTCGGTGCCCGTCGCGGCGGGGCACAGCCGCGCGGCGATCGCCGACGACGAACCGCCCGACGACCCGCCCGGCGCGAGCGCTGCGTTGCCGCCGTCGTTCCGCTTCCACGGGCTGATCACGTTGCCAAAGTAGGAGGTCTCGTTAGACGAGCCCATCGCGAACTGGTCGAGGTTCAGCTTGCCGAGCATCCCGCAACCCGCGTCCCACAATTTCTGCGACACGGTCGATTCATAGCGCGGTACGAAACCTTCGAGCATATGGCTCGCGGCGGTCGTCTGGACGCCATTCGTCGCGAACAGGTCCTTCATCCCGATCGGCACGCCCGAAAGCGGCTTCAGCGTCCCCGCCGCGCGGTCGGCGTCGGCCGCCTTCGCCGCGGCGATCGCATGTTCGGGGGTCTCGACGATGAACGCGTTGAGCGCCTTCGCGCCCGCGACATTGGCGTTGAACGCCTCGGCGACCTCGACGGCGGAAAAATCGCCCGCGCGGTGTCCGTCGCGGATTCCGGCGACGGTCAGGTTCGTAAGCTCGGTCATTATTCGATCACCTTGGGAACGCCGAAAAAGCCGTGCTGCGGCGCAGGCGCGTTCGCGAGAATATCGTCGCGGCGGTTGCCGCCGGTCAGCGGGTCGGCGTCGACGACATCGTCGCGCAGCCGCAGATGGTTCGGGATCACCGCGGTCATCGGCTCGACCCCGGTCACATCGACCTCGCCGAGTTGCTCGACCCAACCGAGGATCCCGTTGAGTTCGCCTTCCATCGCGGCTGCTTCGGCATCGCTGATCGCAATGCGCGCCAGCGACGCGATTTTCCTTACTGTTGCCTGATCGATTGACATGATCGCCCTAACTTTAACGAAGTCGCGCCGCTAGCATCCTGTCAGGCGCGCTTCAAGGCAGGCAAGCGATTCTCACTCGAAACCCTCCCCTACCGGCTTGCCGTCGACGAAAACTTGTCGACGCTGAACGGTCCGCACCTCGATCACCGCCTTTTCAACGGGATCGGTTCTCGGTGCATCGGTTACTGGGTTGCCTCCATAGCCCCGATAATTCTCCCGCCACTCAGTCGACCGAGGATCGCGTGCGAAGGGAAACACGATGTTGCCGCTCGTGATCAGCACCAACCGGTCATCACTCAGCATATAGGCGGCGCAGGGCGCGGCGCTGCATTTTTCCGTGACATCAATGGCGTTCAGGGCTTCCGCGGGCAGTTGTCGCCCCTCAGGCAGCACCCTGATCTTTTCGGCGATCGGTTTGGCGACAAAGGCCAAGTCTGCCGGGGCGATGAAGTCGGCACGGTTGCTCAAGTCCCAGCGATTCTTTGCATTCAGCGCCCATTTGGCAAAATCGGAACGATCCTTGTCGATCGACTTCACCAAATCCTGAAGCGCCGTTCGGCCCGATGGCCCAAAATCGAACGCCATCGCCGCCCAGTCGAACTTCGCCGCCGTAATCGCCCCCGACTTCAACCGCGCCACCTGGTCGCGCGTCGAGATCGCCCCGAAATCGATGATCGGCAGCGCGAGGAACAGCGCGAGCAGCGCCAGCCCGATCGCGAGCTTCTGCTGCAAGGGCCGAAGCAGGTCGTCGAAGTCGCGCCGCCCCTTCACGACCGCCCAAAGCCCCGCGAGCCCATAGGCGAGCGCGATCGTCGCCGCGATCACGCCCCAGATGCGCTCGGGGGTCCAGCCGTACTGGATCACGCGCAGATGCATCGAATAAAAGGCAATGATCGCGAGCGGCAGCACCGCGACCGCCAGCACCGGCGCCGCCCAGCGCAGCACCGGGTTGGTCGCGCGGTCGTCGCTGCCGTTGCCGATCACCGCATTGGCGAGCAACACCGCGAACGCCGCCGCGCCCATCATCACCGCCGCGGTCGAAAAGCCCGAATCCCAAAGCTTTTGCAGCCCCGTCCCGATCAGCGAGAGCAGGAAAAGCACCAACGCGACCGCGAGCACCGGCGCGAGCACCGCAAGCACGATCATCACAAGCCGCTGCAAGGTCGCGACCAGCCGGTCGCGCTCGCGCAGCAAGCCAACCGCTCCGCCGAACGCCGCGCCCGCGAGCATCCATCCGAACCATTCGTCGTTAAGCAGGTCGAAGATCAGGTTGATCCCGATCAGCTTGAACATCTGCCCGATCAGCACGGTGAGCAGGAAGGTGATGCCGACGAACGCGAGGCTCGCCGCGCCGATCACCGCATCGGTCCACGCATGGCTGTGCAATCGCGCGTACGGCATCTGCCACAGCTTCCAGAACCGCCAGTCGGGCGCGACGTCGCGCCGCGTCTGGAACAAGGGTGTCGCGACGAGCACCGCGAGAATACCCGACCAGAAGGGCCATTCGATCGGCGATCCGCCGAAATTATACCCCGCCGAATGCCAGGTGATCAGTCCCATCACCGCGCCCCAGAGCAGCGCGAACCCGAGCGCCCAGTGCCAGCGGCGCAGCTCGACCCCCAGCACGAAGACGGTGGTCCCGATGGCGACGAACGCCGCGAGCGCGTCGAGCAACGGCGCGGGCTCGGCGACATATTGGCGGTCGACGAACATATGGATCGCGAGGCCCGCGAGGGCGCAGATCGCGGCCATGATCCACGGGCGCAGCGGCCAGGGCAGATCATTGTCGTCGAGGCGCGCGGAAGCGCTCGACGATCTGGCGGGCGAATCGGCGGCGGCGGATGCGGTGCTGTCGGTCATGCGCCCCAGCCTATCCCGTAACTTCGTCCTGCTGAACCTGTTTCGACGCCTGCCCCGGACACGATCCGGGGATCCATCGTCGCAGGCCGCGAGTTCGGGCCATGGATGCTGAAACAAGTTCAGGGATGACGAGTTATTTGTAGGCAGGCACGCAAGCCGCTAGAGAAACCCGAAATCCATCTCTCCCGACCGTATGGAATCCTCATTGGCCCGCAAATTCCTCTATTTCATTGCCGCGATCATCATCCTCATCCTTGCCGCCGGGGTCGTGTACCAGCTCTTCCCCGGCTGGATCGCGCGCACCGCCTTCGTTCCCAGCACCGAATTCAAGCCGCAGGCGGCGGTCGCGCCGAACGCCTATGACGATCCAAAAATGTGGTTCGCGCGGCCGGGAATGGAGAAGGACCCCTCGGCGTGGCGCCCCGCCGCCGACGGCAGCGAAACCCCCGGCACCGAACTTCCCGGCGAAAAGGCAGCCGCGCCGCTGATCCCGCCCGCCAAGGCGGCCGAGGCGGCAACCGCAGCCCCCTTCGAACGGGGCGACGCCGCGGTCTTCTTCGTCCATCCGACGAGCTATTACAGCCGCTCAAGCTGGAACGCCCCGCTCGAGGACCGCGATTCCGATCACCGCGCCAACCTCTTCGTGCAGGGCATGGCGAGCGCCTTTGCCGATGCGGGCGAAATCTGGGCGCCGCGCTATCGTCAGGCGACGCTCGGCGCTTTCCTCGCCGAGGACCGCGTCACCGCGGGCAAAGCGATCGATTCGGCGTACCGCGACGTCGAGGAAGCGTTCGACGCCTTCCTCGCCGCGCAGCCGAAGGACAAGCCGATCATCCTCGCGGGCCATAGCCAGGGCGCGCTCCACCTCACTACCTTGCTCCGCACGAAGATCGCGGGCACCCCGCTCGCCAAGCGCATCGTCGCGGCCTATGTCATCGGCTGGCCGATCAGCCTCGACACCGACATCGCCGGGCTCGGCCTGCCCGCGTGCCAGACCCCCGAGCAAAAGGGCTGTATTCTCGGCTGGGCGAGCTTTGCCGACCCCGCCGACCCGATCATGGTCACCGACGCCTATGACGGCACGATCGGTTTCGACGGCCGCCCGCGCGCGGGCACGCGGATGCTCTGCACCAACCCGCTCACCGGCATCCCCGACACCGAGGCTCCGCCCGCGGCCAATATCGGCACGCTCAAACCCACCGAAGGCTTCAAGTCGGGGTCGCTGATCGCGGGCAAGATCGGCGCCAAATGCGACGCCACGCGCGGTTTCCTGATGATCGGCGATGCCGACATCGCGAAAAATTACGTCGTCGCGGGCTATGTGCTCCCGGGCAATAATTATCACGTCTACGACATCACCCTCTTCTGGGCGAACGTCCGCGCCGACGCGCTCCGCCGCCTCGCGACCTACGAAGGCAAGCCCTCGCCCGTACCACCGGCGGCGACGCCGGTGGCGCAGCCGGCGCCTTCGGTGGCACCGACGTCCCCAGCCTCGTCACCCCGGACCTGATCCGGGGTCCAGGGTCCAAATCGGGCCATCGATGCCGAAACGGGTTCAGCATGGCGAATTTAGGCGATAAGGGCGGCGCATGATCACCACCGCCGCCCCCGAATTCGCCGCAAATTTCCCGAACGGCGGCCGCCTCGCGGGCCTCGACGTCGGAACGAAAACCATCGGCGTCGCCTTCTGCGACACGAACTGGAGCTTCGCGACTCCCGACAAGACGATCATCCGCAAGAAATTCTCGATCGATCTCGAAGCGCTGAAATCCCTCGTCGCGCAGCACGATATCGTCGGCCTCGTCGTCGGCCTGCCGCTCAACATGGACGGCAGCGACAGCCCGCGCACGCAAAGCACGCGCGCCTTTGCGCGCAACCTCGCCCCGCTCGGCCTCCCCCTCCTCCTCTGGGACGAACGCTGGTCGACCGCCGCGGTCGAGCGCGCGATGATCGCCGCCGACGTCAGCCGCGCCAAACGCGCGGAGCGCGTCGACAGCGCCGCTGCCGCCTTCATCCTGCAAGGCGCAATCGACGCCCTGATCCGCCAATAGAGACCCGCATGACCCCCTGGCTCTTCCTCTGGCTGCTTGCCGCCAATATCGTCGCCTTCACCCTGATGGTCGTGGACAAGCGGCGCGCCGAATCGCGCGCGCGGCGCATCCCCGAACACACGCTCCTGCGCTGGGCCTTTTTCGGCGGCGGCTTCGGCACCTTCGCCGCATCGCGCATCATCCGCCACAAGACGCGCAAGCAACCCTTCGCAACGTGGATGATGGCCTGGCTCTGGCTGCAGATCGTCCTGCTCGCGCTCTGGGCGACCGGATTACTGGATCGGATTTCAGCCGAAATCTAGCCGTGCCCCTGCGAAGGCAGGGGCCCATCTCCGGTCAGTGCCAGTTTGAGCCGGCAGGAGGCGGATCCCCGCTTTCGCAGGGATACAAGAACGAGATCGAGGCGCGAAAATCGCAAGCAACGACTTGCGATTTTCGCAACTCCTGCGTAGAGGCTCGGCTTTAATGACAAGCGCAAAAACCCGACCCGCCAGCGACTATCCGCCCGGCGGCGATGCCTTTCGCCATCGCCACCTCATCGGCATCGCCCAGCTCACTCCGTGGGAGATTTCCTACGTCCTCGACGCCGCCGAAGAGTGGGTCGACCTGAACCGCTCGGGCGCCGCGAAGCATGACGACCGGCTCGCGGGCCTGACGATCATCAACGCCTTTTTCGAAAATTCGACGCGTACCCTGTTGTCGTTCGAAATTGCGGGCAAGCGCCTCGGCGCCGACGTCGTCAACATGCACGCCGCGCAGTCGAGCGTGAAGAAGGGCGAGACGCTGATCGACACCGCGATGACATTGAACGCGATGCGCGCCGATGCGATGGTGATCCGTCATGGCAGTTCGGGCGCGGTCCAGCTCATCGCCGACAAGGTCGACTGCCCCGTGCTCAACGCCGGCGACGGCCGCCACGAGCATCCGACGCAGGCTTTGCTCGACGCGCTCACCATCCGCCGTCGCAAGGGCAAAGTCGAGGGCCTCACCATCGCGATCTGCGGCGACGTCCTCCACAGCCGCGTCGCGCGTTCGAACATTCTCGCGCTGACGCTGCTCGGCAACGAAGTGCGTATCGTCGCGCCGCCGACGCTGACCCCGCCCGCGATGGAGCGGATGCACGTCACCACCTTCACCGACATGGACGAAGGCATCCGCGACGCCGACGTCGTGATGATGCTCCGCCTCCAGAACGAGCGCATGGACGGCGCTTACCTCCCGTCGGCGCGCGAATATCACGCGCTCTACGGCCTCACGCCCAAACGCCTCGAAAAGGCGAAGCCCGACGCGATCGTCATGCACCCCGGCCCGATGAACCGCGGGGTCGAGATCGACAGCAATGTCGCCGACGATCCCATCCGCTCGACGATCACCGAACAGGTCGAAATGGGCGTGGCGGTCCGCATGGCGTGCCTCGATATATTGACGCGCCGCAAGCGGGGAGTCGCCGGATGGAACTGAAACCGCTCCACATTACGAACGCGCAGCTGATCGATGGCGACACACCCCGCCCCGGCACCCTCCTCGTCGTGGACGGCCGCATCGCCGCGCTCGATCCGGCCGAAGTCCCGGGCGACGCCGAAACCGTCGATGCGAAGGGCCAGTGGCTCGCGCCCGGGATCATCGACCTCGGCGTCTTCGCGACCGACAAGCCCGCCTTCCACTTCGGCGGCATCACGCGCGCCGCACTGATGCCCGACAACGGCCCGCTCGACGGCGCCGGGCTCGTCGAGCGCGCCGCGAAAGGCGGCAAGCCCGACCTCTGGGTCCACCCGCTCGCCGCCGCGACAAAAGGCCTCGAAGGCCGGGAGCTCGCCGAGATCGGCCTGATGAAACAGGCGGGCGCGCGCGCCATCGCCACCGGCCGCGCGCGCATCGCCGACAGCGGCGTCATGCGCCGCGTGCTTTCCTACGCATCGTCGCTCGGCCTCGTCACGATCATCCATGCCGAGGACGAAGGCCTCACCGCCGGCGCGGTCGCGACCGACGGCGAGATGGCGACGCGGCTCGGCCTCGCCTCCGCGCCTGCCGTCGCCGAGGCGATGGCGATCGCGCGCGACCTCGCGCTCGTCGAGGAAACCGGCGCGCCCGTCCATTTCCGGCAGGTCACGACCGCGCGCGGGCTCGACCTGATCCGCGCGGCGAAGGCCAAGGGGCTGCCCGTGCTCTGCGGCATCACCCCTGCGCATCTTTTGCTCTCCGACACTGCGATCGGCGATTTCCGGACCTTCGCGCGCCTCTCGCCGCCGCTGCGCAGCGAAGACGACCGCCACGCGTGCCTCGCCGCGATCGCCGACGGCACGATCGATGTCCTCGCGTCGGGCCACGATCCGCGCGGTCCCGAGGACAAGCGCCTGCCCTTCGCCGAGGCTTTGCCCGGCATGGCGGGCGCGGAAACCCTGCTCGCGCTCGGCCTGAACCTCGTCCGCGACGGCCATATTTCGCCCGGCCGGCTGTTCGAGCTGCTCGCAGGCACCCCCGCCTGCCTGCTCGGCGTCGACGCTGGCAGCCTCGCCGTGGGCAAGGAAGCCGATCTCATCCTCGTGAACGACGCGACGCCTTGGCAGGTCGATGCAAAGAAGATGGCGGCCTGGGCGGGCAACACCCCGTTCGACGGCATGCCGGTGCAAGGCCGCGCGACGATGATGTGGAAGGGCGGCCAGCGCATCCGCTGATACGGGCTTTATCTCGCTGATTTAATTCGATAGCTCTTGAACGGGGGATCGATAATCAGCGAGGTTGACCCGATGCGCCGTCTTGCCCTTCCAGCTCTCCTCACCGCCGCCCTGCTCGCCCCTGCCGCCGCCGCGCAGATGCAGCCGGTCCAGGGCATCCCCTGCGCGCAGGGCCTCCCCTGCAACGCCCCGCCGCCGCAGGTCCTGCAGCAAATGTATGGCGGCGGCGACGTCGCCCCGCCGGGGCAGGTCATCCCGTTCCAGCAAGAGAAACAGGATTATGTCGGCGGCTATATGGTCAACAGCTTCGCCGCGATCGCCTTCTGGCGCTCGGCGTCGGGCCAGCCCGGCTATAGCTATGGCGCGCTGCGCGGCGACAACCGCGAACAGGCCGAAGGCTATGCGATGACCGCGTGCCGCGAGGCGGGCGGGCGGGGCTGCGTCGTCGGCCTGTGGGGCGCGAACGGCCATTTCGCGATCGCGCGCGACAAGGAAGGCCAATATTATGCGGGCTTCGCCGGCACCCCCGGCGGCGCGAAACGCTCGGTGATGGACAGCTGCAAGAGCGCGGGCGCCAAATGCAAGGTCGTCGAGACGCTCGAGAGCATGCCCTATTTCTTCCGCTTCTGACCGCGGCCTGCGCACGCCCGGCGCATAAAAATGAAGTCCGCCGGCAAGCCGACGGACTTCAAGAGAGCAAGATGGCCTTGGTTCCACCTTCCTCGGGTCGCACGCCGTCAATGGCTGATTCGGCGGATTGTTTCGCTACCCACGTGGGTAGGAGACAGAATATTTTCATTTTGTCGCATTGCACTTGCCATCGCGCCTCCACTCCTCTCCAATGGCAGAGCTGCGGGTCTTCTGGGGGGAAGTGCATGCAGAGTGAGCCGGTTCCGACCTTTCCGATCGATCATAACGCGCCGGCCGAGTGGGAAGTGCTCAACGCGCTGATCGGTGAAATCTACGATTCGGTGCTCCATCCCGAAAGCTGGAACGAAACCCTTGCCCGCATCACCGGCACCCTGTGCCCGCTGAGCTGGGAAGCCGCCTTCATCCTCTGGGAAAGCAGCAATCCGCCGAGCGCGCGCTTCGTCGCCGCGACCGGCCTCGCCGCGGGCATCCAGGAAATCTACACCGCGGTCTATGCCGGCAGCCACCCCTGGTCGCGCAAGTTCCAGCGCTATGGCAACGGCAGCGTCGTCGACAGCTATGACATCATGACGCGCGAGGAATTTTACGAGAGCGAATTCTTCCGCAATTTCCTCAAACCCTACGGCATCGACCGGCTCGTCGGCGTCCTTCTCGACCGCCGCGACGGCGACCGGCTCGGGCTGATGCTCCCCGGCCCCGGCGACCGCGACGTCGAGCGGCTGAAGCGCGGGCTGCGCGTCCTCGCGCCGCATATGCAGCGCGCGATGCGGATCAGCGACCGCATCGCCTCGCTCGACCTCGCCGCGGGCGCTGCGCGCGCCGCCGCCGACGCCGCGCCCTTCGCGATCTTCAGCCTCGACGACCAGCTCAACATCCTCGCCGCGAACAACCGCGCGCCGCGTTACGAACAGGCGGGCTTCGTCCGCACCGTGCAGGACCGGTTCGCCTTCACCCATCCCGCCAGCCAGAAACGGCTGCTCGACCTCGTCAAAAGCCCCGATCCGGCGGGGCTCGCCTTCCACACCGTCGATGCCGCGGGCACCGAATGCCCCGTGCTCGTCGCGCGCGTCACGCGCCAGTCGGCGCAGCAGCTCGGCGGCGTCCGCCTCGGCGCCTCGCTGATCGTCACGCTCGGCAGTTCGCCGGGCGAAACCCCGGTGGTCGAAATCGACCGCGTCGCGCAATGGTTCGGGCTGACCCCCGCCGAAGCGCGCCTCGCGGTCGCGCTCGCGCGCGGCGACACGTTGCGCGATTACGCCGCGCTCCGCGCCGTCAGCCTCAACGCCGTCCGCTTCCTCCTCAAGGGCATTTTTCGCAAGACCGGCGCGACCAGCCAGGCGCAGCTCGTCGCGCTCCTCGCGCGCCTGCCCGCACCGGCGAACGGAAACTGACGCTCGCGCGGTTTCGCGCTGGACAGAATCGAACCCCCATCGCTACCCGCGCCCGCATGGGTATCAACGCAACGATCATGAACACCGCCACCGGCCAGCCGATCCAGAAGATGAGCTTCGGACGGATGCCGAAACCATGGGCCAGCTTCAACCTCGCGACGGGCGAACTCGTCACCGCCGAGCGGATCGATGTCGAAAAGCCCGCGCCCGGCAAATTCGCCGCGACGGTCCATGTCTGGGTCACGGTCAAGCCGAAGCCCTGACGCTGCGCTAGCCGCGCAGGATCTTCTCCATCGCCTTGCCCCTGGCAAGTTCGTCGATCAATTTGTCGAGATAGCGGACCTCGCGCATCAGCGGGTCTTCGATAGTCTCGACGCGGACGCCGCACACCACGCCCGTGATCAGCTCGCGCGCCGGGTTGAGCGCGGGCGCGTGCGCAAAGAAATCCTCGAAATTCGTGCCCTTCGCCAGCTCGCCCTCGAACGCCTTCTGGTCATATCCGGTCAGCCAGCGGAAAATCCCGTCGACCTCGGCCTTGGTGCGCCCCTTCTTCTCCGCCTTGGCGATATAGTGCGGATACACGCTCGCGACGCTCATCGAATAGATGCGGTGTTTGGTCATAGGGCCTCCACGCCAGCGCCTTAGAGCACCGCAGCCCGATCGTCACCCTTGCGCACGTTTTGGGGTGGGGAGCGGACGTTGCAGTGATGAACTGATTTCCCCTCTCGCTTGCGGGAGGGGCAGCGAGGCTTGCGAACTTGTTCGTTAGCCGCAGCGGGGTGGGCCTGATCGTAACGTGGCTGCCCACCCCCGACCCCTCCCGC
>NZ_DASYHG010000005.1:0-46369 GCF_035998905.1 Sphingopyxis sp.
GCTGCGCGCGCCTCCGGTCGGGCTACGCCCGCCCTCCGCCGCACGCAGCGCAAGGCCATCTTCAACAAACCAACATCATATCCGAAAAGGGGTCCCTCTTCGACGCCGATCGGGGGTCCCTTTTGAACGCCGTTTGACAGGCTCAGCTGAGATTCTTAGCGCGACCCCAAGGGAACCGATTCTAGCGGCGGGAGTAGGTTAGTTGGGGCGATCTAGAGCGGCTAGGAGACTCCCGATCGAGACCAGAACAATGATCGCTTACGCCCTAATCGTGAGCATTGTATGCGCCGCAATATACCTGATTGCCCGTTTTCGGCGCCATCGCGCGCAGCGACGGGACCAGATGCGCGGAAGGTATCGCAAGCGTTCGTAAATCAGCGCAACGCACTCTATTTAACGGTGTACTAATCTCGGGTCCTATAGTCTTGGATTCTTTACGGTTTCCGCGAGTTTCCGCTTCGTCCGAACGAGACGGAAGCGGGAGCCGCGGAAGGATAAATTTAACAGACCTAAACGGTCCGCGCCCCGCCAAGATCGCAACTAGGTGAAATGTAGTACTGGCGCAGATTGCCGCCCCACCACGCCGGGGCTAAAGGCAATTGAACGCTCGGCCTGCCGCGCCGGGTTGGCGGTGTCGATCAAATCCATCGCCGCATTTCGAAGCTCTAGGGAGCTGGTTCATTTCTCTTACCGAGACGTTTACCATTGCGATGCTAGTGGAACCAAGAGGCCAATTTCGGCCCAATCGTGGATCGAGTGGCATGGGTTGCGACCACGGCGGCAAAATATTCGGAGACGAAGATTGACGACGCTCATCACAGGTGCGGCCGGCTTTATCGGAATGCACGTCGCGCAGGCCTTGCTGAATCGCGGCGAACAGGTCGTCGGGATCGATAATTTCACGCCCTATTATTCGCTCGACCTCAAACGCGCACGCGTCGCGCGCCTCGAGGCTCAGCATGGGACAGCCTACAGCTTCCTGAACGTCGACTTCGGCGACGCAAAAGCGCTGTCGGCCAGCCTGTTCGGCAAGAACGTCGATCGGATTGTTCATCTCGGCGCCCAACCCGGCGTACGCTATTCGCTCGAGAATCCGTCAGCCTACGTCCATTCGAACATTTCAGGCCATCTCAACATTCTCGAACTGGCGCGCCATAGCGCCATTTCGCATCTGGTATATGCCTCGTCGTCGTCGGTGTACGGGATGCGTTCCGATACGCCATTTCGCGTAGCCGACCGCGCCGATTCGCCAATCTCACTTTATGCGGCAACCAAGCGGGCCGACGAGTTGATGAGCGAAACCTATGCGCATCTTTTCCGCATTCCCCAAACGGGCCTGCGCTTCTTCACCGTATATGGGCCGTGGGGACGGCCGGACATGGCGGTGTGGAAGTTCACCGAAGCGGTTCTGCAAGGAAAGCCGATCGACGTTTACAACCACGGCGACATGCTGCGCGATTTCACCTTCATCGACGATATCGTGAACGGCATCATCCTCGCGCTCGATCGTCCGCCCGCCGACGATGGCCAACAAAAGCCGGGAGGTTTCACAACCCCGCACCGGCTTTACAACATTGGCAACAACCGCCCCGAGCAGCTCACTGACCTGATCCGCGCGATCGAGGAAGCATGCGATTGCAAGGCAGAGCTCAACCTGATGCCCATGCAGGACGGCGATGTTTACCAGACTTTTGCCGACATCGACGACATCAACCGCGACCTCGGCTTCGCGCCAACGACGCCAATGCCTGTCGGCGTTTTGGCGTTCGTGAACTGGTATATCGAGGAATGGTCGAAGCGTCCCCACTATCCGGGACCCACGTCCTGATCGGCGGAATCCGCGATTGATTTGGCGGAAAAAGTCGGCGATTCTAACCGAAACTCGCGTAATGGCGACCAGAGGGACCCTCATGCTGCCGAAGCTGCTTCACATACCCAGGTTCGGCGATGAACGCGGCTGGTTCAGTGAAACATATAATGCCCGCCGCTTGGCGGATGCCGGCATTTCGGACCGCTTCGTTCAAGATAATCATAGCCATTCGGTTCGCGCCGGCACGATCCGCGGATTGCATTTTCAGGCCCCTCCCCATGCTCAAGCCAAGCTGGTCCGTTGCGCCTCGGGCGCGATATGGGACGTCGCAGTCGATATCCGCTCGTCCTCGCCCACCTATGGCCGCTGGGTCGGCGCCGCACTGACGGCGGCCGGGGGCGAGCAACTCTATGTCCCTGTCGGCTTTGCCCATGGTTTCATTACATTGACCGACGATGTCCATGTACTTTACAAGGCCAGCGAGACTTACGCGCCCGCCGCCGAGGGCGCGATCGCCTGGAATGACCCGGAGCTGGCGATCGACTGGCCGCTGGGAACCAACGATCCTTTGCTATCACCCAAGGATGTCGTAGCGCCGGGCCTGTCGCATTGCGACGTGGCATTCACCTATACCGGCGACCCGCTGGCCGAACTGGAAGAAATCCGCCTATGACCCGCGTCATCGTCACCGGCGGAGCCGGCTTCATCGGCTCTGCGCTTGTGCGTCATCTTGTCGGCGATCTCGGCTTCGAAACGCTCGTGATAGACAAGCTCACCTATGCCGGCGATCTCGCGGCGCTGGCCCCCGTGTCCTCGTCACCGCTCTATCGCTTTGTTCAGGCCGATATCTGCGACAGTGCCGCCGTCCGGGCGACCATTGCGGATTTTCAGCCGGATGCGATCATGCACCTAGCGGCCGAGACACATGTCGATCGCTCGATCGACGGCCCGGCCGATTTCATCCGGACTAATATCCTCGGCAGCTTTTGCCTTCTCGAAGCCGCCGAGGCCTATTGGCGGGGCCTCTCCGAACCCGCCAGGTCGCGTTTCCGTTTTCATCACGTTTCGACGGACGAGGTGTTCGGCGCGCTTGGCGACACGGGGACGTTTCACGACCACAGCCCCTATGACCCACGCTCGCCCTATTCGGCCAGCAAGGCCGCGTCCGACCATCTGGTCCGCGCCTGGTATCACAGCTTCAATCTACCGGTCCTGATCACCAACTGCTCGAACAATTACGGCCCGTACCACTTCCCGGAGAAGCTCATCCCGTTGATGATCCTGCGCGGCCTCGCTGGAGATGATCTTCCGGTCTATGGCGACGGATCGAACGTCCGGGACTGGCTGCACGTCGAAGATCATGCACGCGCCCTGGCGCAGGTCATGCTGCGCGGGGTACCCGGCGAATCCTACCTGATCGGCGGCAATGCCGAAAAAACCAATCTCGCGGTGGTCGAGACGCTATGCGACTTGCTCGACCGTGATGTTCCGCGCAAGGATGGACGCAGCCATAAGGAGCAAATTTGCTTCGTTGCCGATCGGCCCGGGCATGATTATCGTTATGCGGTAGATGCATCGAAAATCCGGCGCGAACTCGGTTGGGAACCGCGTCACGATTTCGCCAGCGGCATGGAGGCAACCGTTCGCTGGTATCTGGAGAATGGCGACTGGCTCGAGGCCCGAAAGGCTTCGGGCTATCGTGGCGAGCGACTGGGGCTGTCCGTTGGCTGAACCGGCGGAGGCAGTCTGGCTGGTAACGGGGGGAAGCGGTCAGGTCGGCGGGGCATTGGCAGCCGGCGCGCCTTCGCATGTCCGGATCGTCTGTCCGCCGCGCGATCAGCTCGATCTTTCGGCCGAGCATCTCGACGCAGGCCCCCTCATCGCGGCGACCGGCGCGTGCGCAATCGTGAATTGCGCCGCCTATACCGCGGTCGATCGCGCCGAGGATGAACCCGAAATCGCCCATCGCATCAATGCCGCCGCGCCGGCTGCATTGGCCGCAGCGGCGGCCGCTGCCGATATTCCGATCGTCCAGATTTCTACCGAATATGTGTTCTCGGGCGACAAATCCTCCCCCTATGTCGAGGAGGATCCGACCAACCCACAGAATGTGTATGGCCGGACAAAAAACGATGGAGAGCGAGCGGTAGTCTCATCAGGCGCGCGGCACGCTATATTGCGCACGTCATGGGTCTTCAGCGCGAGCGGCGACAATTTCGTCCGCACCATGCTCCGGCTGGGTAAGGAGCGCGACCTGCTTCGCATCGTCGCCGATCAGCACGGATGCCCTACCCATGCTGCGGATCTTGCCAACGCCATCGTCACCGTCACCGAAGCAATTGTCGGCGGCTGCCAAGGCAATGGCATCTGGCATGTGGCCAACCGCAACGAAACGTCCTGGCACGGCATGGCCGAACGGATCTTCAACCGCGCGGCTGAGTTCGGCTGGCCAGCGCCGCGGGTCGAAGCAATCGTCAGCGCGGAATATCCCACGCGCGCCGTACGCCCGGCCAATTCACGGCTGTCGACTGCGCGCTTGCAACGCGATTTCGGCTTGGAATTGCGATCGTGGGAACTTGCGGTCGACGAAGCGGTTGGCGAGATCATCGCGAAAGAGGGGCGAAACGAACCATGAAGGGTATAATATTGGCCGGTGGGTCGGGGACCCGGCTGCATCCTGCGACGCTCGCGATCAACAAGCAGCTGCTCCCCATCTATGACAAGCCGATGATCTATTATCCGCTGTCGGTTCTGATGCTGGCCGAATTGCGGGACATCCTGATCATTTCGAGCCCGGAATATATCGACAACTACCGCCGCCTGTTCGGCGACGGCGGTGCAATCGGCGTCAGGCTGGAATATGCTATCCAGCCCAAATCGGAAGGGCTCGCACAAGCCTTTCTGATCGGCGAGCAATTTCTGGACGGCGACCCGGCAGCGCTCGTTCTGGGCGACAATATCTTTTATGGCGCCAACCTGAAACAGATGCTGATCACCGCGCGGCAACGCGCGGAAAATGAAAACGTCGCGACGATCTTCGGCTATCAGGTCGAAAATCCGGGCGCTTATGGCGTGCTCGAATTCGACGGCGAAAACCGCGTCGTCGGCATCGAAGAGAAGCCGCTTCAGCCTCGATCCAACTGGGCGGCTACGGGCCTTTACTTCTACGATCAGCGCGTGTGCGATCTGGCGCGGACGGTGGAGCGCTCGCATCGAGGAGAGTATGAAATCACCGACCTCAACTCCCGCTATCTCGACGCTCGCGCATTATATGGCGAACGACTGGGCCGCGGCTATGCCTGGCTCGACACCGGAACGTACGACACGCTGCTGGAAGCTGGTGAATTCGTCCGGACCGTCCAGAAACGCCAGGGAATGCAGATCGCCTGCCTGGAGGAAATCGCGTGGTCGCAGGGCTGGATCGACGAAGCATCGCTCCGCGACAGCGCAGGTCGGCACGGGAAAACCGGCTACGGAAAATATCTGGCCGCGCTACTAGACTGATTGCGAGCGCTGCTTCCGCAGCGCCTGCGACGTTGCTGAACAAGAGTAGGGACAGGTCGAGACATGAAGATTCTACTGACGGGCGGCGCGGGATATATCGGCAGCCACGTCGCGGCTGCGCTGGTCGCCGAGAAACATGAGGTCGTTTGTTTCGACAATCTGTCGAACAGCGACGCGTCGGTGATGGACCGCCTCGAAGCGATCACCGGGACCGCGGTGCCGCTGGTCGAGGGCGATATCCGCGACGGAGACGCGCTGCGCCGCGTGATGCGCGAACACGGAATCAAGGCGGTCATTCATTTCGCGGGACTGAAGGCTGTCGGCGAATCGGTCGCCGAGCCGATCAAATATTATGACAACAACGTCCGCGGGACGCTGTCGCTGCTCGAAGCGATGCGCGATTGCGGCGTGAAGACGCTGGTCTTTTCGTCAAGCGCGACGGTCTATGGCCAACCGCAATATCTGCCGCTCGACGAGAATCATCCAACCTCGGCGACCAACCCCTATGGTCGCACCAAGCTGATGATCGAAGAAATGCTCGCCGACGTCGCCGCCGCCGATCCCGAATGGCGCATCGCAATCCTGCGTTACTTCAACCCGGTCGGCGCGCACGACAGCGGGCTGATCGGCGAGAATCCGAACGGCATCCCGAACAATCTGATGCCCTTCGTCAGCCGCGTCGCAGCGGGACGGCTCGCCGAATTGTCGGTGTTTGGCAACGACTATGACACCCCCGACGGCACCGGTGTGCGCGACTATATCCATGTCGTCGACCTCGCGGGCGGCCATGTCGCCGCGCTCGATGCGATCGCCAAGGCCGGCCAGCCGCTATCGACCTGGAACCTCGGCACGGGAACGGGCTATTCGGTGCTCGACATGGTCGAGGCGTTCGAACGCGTGAACGGCGTGCCGATCCCCTATCGCATCGCGCCGCGCCGTGACGGCGATGTCGCGAGCTGCTTCGCCAGCCCCGAACGCGCCGCGCGCGAGCTGGGCTGGACGGCGGCGCGCGACCTCGACGCGATGTGCTCATCGAGCTGGAATTTCGAACGAACCCTCGCCGGACGCAACGCCGACTAGCCGAACCAGCCCGCGGTCTGCGCCAGCACCCACAAGCCGATCACGAGGAACAGACCCGCAGCAACCATGCGAACCTTGGCGAGGTCGACGCGCTTCAACAGTTCGTGACCGAGGAAGATCGCGGGCACGTTGGCGATCATCATGCCGAGCGTGGTCCCCGCGGTTACGGTCACGACATTGTGATATTGCGCCCCGAGCGCGATCGTCGCGACCTGCGTCTTGTCGCCCATCTCGACAAGGAAGAAGGCGACGAGCGTCGTCAGGAAAGCGCCGAAACGCGGCCGCGGCGCCTCGTCATCGTCGAACTTGTCGGGGATCAGCGTCCACGCCGCCATCGCGACGAATGACACGCCAATGGCATAGCGGAAGACCGGGCTGTCGAGGAAAGCCGCCGCCGACGCGCCGAGCAGCGCGGCGAGCGCATGGTTGGCGAGCGTCGCGACCAAAATGCCGAGGATGATCGGCACGGGGCGGTTGAAGCGCGTCGCAAGCAGGATCGCGAGTAACTGCGTCTTGTCGCCGATTTCGGCGAGCGCGACGACGGCTGTCGAGGTAAACAGGGCTTCCATGGGGTACTCCGGGGCCGAGCGGCTTCGCGATTCCAATAGACATCAAACCCGCCGCCCGGCCCGGACGAAGGTCGATGCCATTGGTCTCGCCCAAGCGGTTCCCCGCTTCCGCCGCGCCACGACCTCTCGGCCGAGTATGTTGACACGGTGGCCCGCCCCGAAGGACGGCTGGCTACTCCCCAGATGACTTTGGCGCGTTAGACGGCGCAGCCGGTTCTGGCAAGTCCGGCGTGGCGGCGTCCGCCTTTTCGGATTCGGCGATGTCAGCGTCCATCGCCTTGGCGCGTGCCTCGATCTCCTTCGCCGCCTTGTCGTAGCGCTCCTCGAAGCGCGGCTCGTCCTTACACGCGGCGAGCAGCAGCAGCGGCGGGACAAGCAAGACGGCCGCGCGCATCAATAATCCTTGCGATAGCGGACGCTGAGGTTCGTTTGCCCCGAACCGCCCGCCTGGCTGAGCAACGACAGCGCGGGGGTCAGGCTGATCTCGAGCTGCGTCGCGGTATAGCCGCGCGCGTCGGTGATCACCTCGATATAGATATCCTTGGTGATATATTGCCCGGCGGCGAGCGCGGCGCCCCGTCCGATCGTGTCGTCGGGACCCAGGACACGCAGCCGGTCGATCCCCGTCGCCGACTGGAGCGCGCCGAGCGGACTCAATCCCCCGCCGCTGCCGCTGAGCGTGTTGAGCGACGCAGCGAGCTGGACCGCCTGCAACGGCGACAGGGTCGTGATCGAATCGCCGAACAGGATGCGCGAGACGATTTCGTCCTGCGGCAGGCCGGGGACGCTCGAGAAGGCGATCTGCGGATTGCTCGCGCGGCCGGTGACGCTGACGCTCACCGTCACCGTCTCGATCGTATCGCTTGCGAGCAGGCGGATCGCCGGATCGAAGGCATCGCCCGTCGGGGAGGTCACCCGGCCTTCCTGAAGCTCGAACGAACGGCCCGCGAACCCAAGCGTCCCGCGCACCAGTTCGATCTCGCCGGTCACGCGCGGTGCCTCGGTGGTGCCACGCAGCACGATATCGGCCTTCCATTCGGATTCGAGCCCCATGCCGGAGACATAGATTTCGTCGGGCGCCTTCAGGGCGATATCGAGGCGGATGAGGTCGAACAGGCTGCCTCCGACGGCGGCGAGCCCGTCGCCGCTGACCCGTGGACGCCCCGCGGGCGGCTTGCGCCGCACGCCGGTCAGCACCGGCACCTGCGCCGCGCCCTCGCGCACGATCTTGTAACGCGTCTCGGGAAGGCGAAGGCTGCCCGAAAGCAACGCTGTCTGCCCCGCGACCTTTTCCAGCGTCAGATTGCCCGTCGCGCGCGCCGCGATATTCTCGCTCTTGGCGAGGCGTGCATTGTCGAGCGTCGCGGAGATGTTCATCGGGTAGCCGTCGGCGGATGCGAGGCTGATAAAGCCCTTCGCCTGGACGGTACCGTCGCCGGCTTTCGCGGTGAGTTGCTCGATCTCGAGCCGGTTGCCGGTAAAGCGGCCGGCGACCACCATATTGGTCAGCCGCGTGCCATAGGTCTGGTTTTCGTAGACCATGTCCTTGCCGCGCACGACGCCCTGCAGACAAGGGTCGGAAACCGAACAGCTGAAATCGGCCGCAACCGCAACCGGCCCCGACACATGCTGGTTGGCGGGGCCGAAGAAGGAATAAAGTGTGTCGGCGGGACCGTTATAGCGGATACCGCCGCCGAGCGGCGCGGCCATCAGCCGTTCGGTCCAGCCGCCCGCGCCGGGACCCAGCGGGCGCAGCGAGGCCTGCATCCGCCCGATCACGCTGCCGCGCTTGCGCATCACTGCGCGCGCCTCGCCGCCGTCGGCGAGCAGCTTGCCGGCAAAATTGACATCGACCGGCTGGCTGATCGACACGGCGGTCGTGCGCGTGAAGTCCTCGATCGTCAGCCGCGCATCGGCGCGCGGGAAGCTGTCCGAATTGGCCTGTTCGAAATCGAGGCTCCCCGATGCCCGGCCGCCCAGCCCCATGTCGGGATAGACGGCGTTGAGGATCGCCATGTTCACGCGGTCGAGCCGGCTCTGGAGCATGATGCCGTCGCCGAAGCGCCCGGCGATCCGCGCGCTACTGCCGCGGCCGAGGCTGACCGTCGTCGGCAGCAGCTCATAACCGTCGGCGCCCGGGATGATCCGCGCGGGCGAGGTCGTGCGGAAATTGATGCCCGTCGCGCGGCCCTGCACCGATGCGCGCCAAAGTTCGGGCTTGAGATCGGCATTGGCGGCGATCCGGAACGGCACGCCGCTGGTCCCCTCGACCAGCGCCTGCGCCTTGCCGCTGCCATCGCGATAATCGATCTTCACCCGCGCGACCGCGATATCATATTCGCGAATCTGCGTTTCGGCGACCTGGATGTCGGCGACGATGTGCGGCTGGTCATACAGGGTAACGTCGGCATCGACGATCGCCGACCCCACCGCGAGCTGCGCCGGTCCGGGGAGAACAACGTCGTTGGCGCGGACGTTGATCGCCGCGGCCTGATATTTCCCTGCAGCGCTTAGCCGGACGAGACCACCGAGCCCCTGCCCCGATGCGTTGAGCTGGCCCTCGAACGGTCCGGCCTTGCTTTGCACCAGCCGCCCGTTGAAACCGATGCCCGACAGGTCGCCGCGCTCGACATCGATGGTGAGCGGCCCCTTTGCCATCAGCAGCACGACGTCCGCCGACAGCGGCCCATAGTCGGTGTCGCTGGTCGCCGCGAGACGATAGCCGTTCGGGGCGCCGTTGATCCGCGCGACGAGATTGGCGAGTCCGATCCCCAGCCCCGGCCGCGCGGCGGTCACCACCGCGCGCGGGTCGCTGATCGTCCCGGCAAGCTCGACCCCGACGGGCCCGTAATCGGTCGAATTCGCCCGCGCATTCAGACGGATCTGGCCGTTCGGGGCATAGCTCCCCTGCCCACCCGTCACACGCAGGCGCGGCGCCGAAAGCCGGAGGTTCGCAAAGCGGACGATGCCGTCGGTGCCGTAGCGCACGTCGCTGGACGCGGTCGCATTGCCGCCGAGAAAATCGCGCACCCCCGAATTGAACAGCTTCGTCGATCGCGCGCGAACGCGGCCGACGATTTCAAACCCGCCGCGCGGCGCGGTCTTCAGATCGGCATCGGTCTCGATGTCGAAGATGCCGACGCTTTCGATCCGGTAGTCGTTGATCCGCCCGTCGATCGCCCCGGTGTAGAAGCCCTTGTTGAGGTCGGCGATGACGATCGCCTTGGCATCGATGCGCGGCGAGCGCAGGCGCAGATTGTCGCTGAGGATACGCCCGTTGCTGTACGCGAGGTCACCGTCGAGCCGCACCTGCACCAACGTCCCGCCCGCGACGGTGTCGAGGCCGCGGATGCGCGATGCGCGGCCCGCAACCGGAATGACGATCTGGTCGGCGTCGACGCGCGCCTTGCCCGCAAGGCTGAGCCCCTCGACGACGATGTCATTGACCGCGAGGCTGTTGGCGTTCGCCTGATATTCGACCGTCGGCAAATCGAATGCGCCGTCGAGCGTCGCGGTTGCGCGCAGGCCATTGGCGCGCAACGCGGGGGCAATCGCCCCGGGGCGCAGGATGTTAGCCGCTAGCTGCAACCCGTCGTAGCGGCTGGCGCCCAAATCGACCCCGCCACTGATCCCGAGCCGCGCGGCATCGGACGACAGGCGCCCATCGATATCGGCCTTGCGTTCGTTGAGCCGCGCGGTGAGGTCGATCGCGGTCTCGGTGCCCAGCATCTCGGCCATCGGCCCGGTCAGCAGTCGCGACGGCTGCGCGCTCCCCTTCGCGGTGAAGGTGCCGTCGCGACCCGTCAGCGCGACGCGCGCGAGCGGCGCGGCGCCGAGGTTTGCGGTCAGATTTCCGTTCCACGCCTTCCAGTCGCCGCGCCCGTCGAGCTTCGCGGTCAGCGGTTCCTTGAACCCGCCCATCGCGGCGAGAACGCCGCCTTGCGGTGCATTGACGTCGAGCGTCACCGCCAGCCGGTTTTCCTCGGGCACGGCGTCGAGCAACAATTTCAGCGTGTCGCCCTTCGCCTTCGCCCCGATCGTTTCGGCGTTGGCGGTCACCTGCGCACGGCGGTCGGCAATCGCGATCTTGCCGGCGATCTTCGCTTCCTGCCGCTCGCCCGCAACCGGCGCCTCGAAGATAAAGCGATCGACGCGAAGCGTGCCGACGTCGATGTCGAGATCGGGCAGCAACGGCTCGCCCGTATCGGGGACGACCTTGAACTCGGGCAATTTCCGCATCGTCATCGTCGCGGCGGTGGCCGAGCGGACGTCGACATGGTTCGCGAGATAGCGGATCGGTCGCCAGTCGACCCGCACCTCGGGCGACGCGAGGAAAACGCCCTTGGGATCCGACAGGGTGAAATCGCGGATGACCATCCGGCCGTACAGCGACCCGTCGAGCCGGCCGATGCCGATCTTCATCCCGTTTTCGAATTCATATTTCTCGATCTGGGTCACGACGAAACGCCGCCCGGCATCGCTGTTCAACCCGACGAGGAACAGCGCGAAGAGCAGGACGAGCCCGAGCAAGGTCAGCCCGATCCAGCGCAGGATGGTGAGCGGCCACGAACGCGCCTTGTCCGGCGCGGCGACTTCGGTGGCCAGGGGTTCGTCGGCGGCCATCAGAAGGCCTGCCCGATCGAGACATAGACGCTCACGCGCGATTCGCCCGGCTTGCGCCCAATCGGGGTCGCGATATCGAAGCGCATCGGGCCGAAATTGGTGTAATAGCGCGCGCCGATGCCCGCCCCGAAGCGCAAGTTCTGGAAGGTCGGCGCCGACGACCGATAGACCTGCCCCGCATCGACGAAGCCGACGACACCGAAATTGCCGAAGCGATAGCGCGCCTCGACGGCCATCTCGTTGACGCTGCGGCCGCCGATCGGGTCGTCGTTCGGGTCCTTCGGCCCGAGTTCCTGATAACCGAAACCGCGTACCGAGCCGCCGCCGCCGGCGTAGAAGCGGCGCGACGGCGCAAGGCGTTCGCGCGCCGCACCAAGGATGGACCCGACGCGAACGCGCCCCGCGAGCACGATGCTGTCGGTCACCGGATAATAGCCGCTGATGTCGGTACGGAGGCGCGCATAGGGCGAGAAACGCCCCGCGAGCGAACCTTCGGGCTGGATCAGCGAGGTGATGCGGAACCCCTTGGTCGGATCGAGAAGGCTGTCGGTGCGGTCCATCCCGACCTGTCCGGTCAGGCCGAGGATCGTATAGAAATCATATTTGCGCTCGCCCGCCGCGAAATCATAATCGTCTTCACGCGACGCGAGCAGTTCGACGCCATAGGCATAGGTGAATTTCTTCTGCCAGATCGGCGTCGAATCATAACTGACCCGCGCGGCAACGCGGCCGGTGATCGCCTCGAACGCATTATAGTCGTTGCGCGTCACCTCGGTGACGAGCTCGAGGGTGCGATCGCGTCGCCCCGCGTTCGACCGGCGGAGCGTCGCGCCGATGCCCTGTTCCTTCGTCCCGATCACGCCGCGGAAGGTCAACGCACCTTCGGGCGGCAGGAAATTGCGGTGCGTCCAGCTCCCTTCGAGCCGGATTCCCTCGCCCGTACCATAACCCGCACTGGCCGCGATCGTCCGCGGCGGCCCCTTCTGCTGGGTTACGAGCATCGTCACATATTCGGTGTCGTCGCCCGCGCTCTCGCCGGTCGGCTGGGGTTCGGCCGCGACCGTCGAGAAAAGCCCCGTCGCGACGAGCGCCTGCCGCAGGTCGTCGACCTTGCGGCTGTCATACAGGTCGCCGCGTTTGAACCGCGCGAGGACCTCGACATGCTTGGCATCGAACGCGAGGTCGCCCGTCGTTTCGATCCCCCCGAAGCGCGACCGTTTGCCGATATCGACCGGCAGCGTGTAGACGCCGTCGCCCGTCGCGCCGTCAAGCAATATGTCGCGCTGCCCGACCTTGGCGAACGGATAGCCTTCCTGCGGCAGCTTCAGCGCGATCGCCGCCTCGGCGCCCTGGATGCGCTGCGCGACGATCGGCTCGCCCACGCTCAGCGGAAAATTGTCGGCGATGAGCGTCGGCGGGATCGTCGGCGCCGCGTCGACGATGATGTCGGCGAGCGTGTAGCGCTTGCCGGGCTTTACATCGATGACTGCTGTCAGCGGCTGTCCGGGCTGGCGCGCCTGCCCTTCCGCGCGCGCGCCGCGGTCAATGCGCGTGTCGACCACCGCGTCATAATAGCCTTCGGATGCGAGGATGCGCTGCATCAGTTCGCCATCCGCGGTGAGGCGCGCACGGACCATCGCCGTATTGTCGGCCTTGCCGTCGCCGTCGTAGAGCGCCGAGAGATCGCCGAACAGGTCGGCGAGGTCGGCATCGGTGCTCTCGTCGGCGGGATCGAGACCGTTGACCTTCACCAGATAGGCGACGCTGACATTGTCCTTCTCGTCCTCGGCCTCGGCAAACTGGACCGGTTCGACGTCGAAGTTCTCGAGCGGTGGCAACGGCGCCGCCAGTTCGCTGTCGCTGATCGGCGCGTCGCCGATCGCTTCGACCGCATCGCCATCGGCCAGCGCCGGAACCGGCACGCCATCGACCTGCGGGGGCAGCGTTTCCACCGTTCCGTCGGCGGTCGCCTGCGCGCGCTTCGCCGCTTCGGCGGCCTCGCGCTTTTCGAAATCGGCGATGGATTCGAGCGGCCGGTCGAGTTCGGGATCGTCCTCGACGCCGATCGAGGGGATCGCCTTCTCGAATTCCTCGTCGCTGATGATCGGCGCGACTTCGGGCAGCACGACGTCGGGAGGTGGCGGCGAAGGCGCCGCGATCGGCTCGTTCACCGGGGTTTCCAGTGTCGGCACGACCTTGGGCGGCTCGACCTGCTGGGCGTGTGCCGCACCTGCCCATGCGAGACACAGGAAGGAGGTTGCACCGATCAGCAGCGGGCGCATGCGCGCGGACGGGCGCCATGACGATACACAGGAATTTTCAGATTTTTGCATCTGCTGGCCACCGATGCACGCTTGTGGCTTGCGAGATATGGCTGTGCAACCCGTTTCTCCCCGTTTGATAGGCTAACTCTCCGACAATGGGACAGTTCCCGGCAATGCGCCGAACTGCGTCGGGGGAGATAATCAGGAATCGGCGCCGAAGAGATCGCGGCTGTAAACCTTGTCGGCGACGTCGGCGAGATCGCCCGTCACTCGGTTCGCGATGATGACATCGGCCTCGGCCTTGAACGCATCGAGGTCGCGGATCACGCGCGAATTGAACAGCCGGTCCTCCTCGACCAGCGGCTCATAGACGATCACTTCGATCCCCTTCGCCTTCACGCGCTTCATCACGCCGAGGATGCTGCTGGCGCGAAAATTGTCGGAGCCTGCCTTCATCGCGAGGCGATGGATGCCGACCACGCGCGGCGCGCGCTTGATGATTTCGGACGCGATGAAATCTTTGCGCGTCGTATTCGACGACACGATCGCCTGGATCAGGTTCTGCGGCACTTCCCGATAATTGGCCAGCATCTGCTTCGTGTCCTTCGGCAGGCAATAGCCGCCGTAACCGAAGGAGGGATTATTATAGAATTGCCCGATCCGCGGGTCGAGGCACACGCCTTCGATGACCTGACGCGAATCGACTCCGTGCAGCGCGGCATAGGTGTCGAGTTCGTTGAAGAAGGCGACGCGCATCGCGAGGTAGGTGTTGGCGAACAGCTTGATCGCCTCGGCCTCGGTGTTGCCTGTGTGCAGGATGGCGGTCTCGGGCTTCAGCGATGCGTCGAGCAGAAGCTGCGCAAACGCCGCCGCGCGCGGATCGGTGTTGCCGATGACGATTCGCGAGGGGTGCAGATTGTCGTACAGCGCGCGTCCTTCGCGAAGGAATTCGGGCGAAAAGACGATCGCGTCACTGCCGTGCAGATCACGCATGCGCTCGGTGAAACCCACCGGGACGGTCGACTTGACGATGATCAGCGCCCCCGGCGCCAGTTTCAGCGCATCGGCAATCACCGATTCCACCGACCCGGTGTTGAAATAGTTGGTGTCGGGATCATAGTCGGTCGGCGTCGCAACGACGACGAAATCGGCGCCCTCATAGGCGCTTTGCCTGTCGATCGTCGCGACGAGATCGAGTTCGCGCTCCGCCAGATACGCCTCGATCTCCGGATCGGCGATCGGCGAAATGCCCGCGTTGATCTGATCGACCTTGCGGCTGTCGATATCGAGTGCGACGACGCGGTTATGCTGGGCGAGCAGGACGGCGTTCGAAATCCCGACATAGCCGGTACCGACAATTGTAATCTTCACCGGGGGGTGCGGCACGATATCTGTTCCTCAGTCAGGCAAGCGCCGCTCCTAACAGGCGCGCCGCGATCGCTCAACTCCATCCGCGCGGCAGCCGGTCAGGTCCCGCAAAAGGTTGTATAGGGAGCCGAATCCGCGGGTGCCGGCAGCGCATATTCGGCCCACTCGCGGCGTTCATCGAATGGATTCCTGACGACATCGAGAAGGCGGAGCCATGGCGCAAGATCGCCCTCTTCGGCTGCCGCGAGCGCGGCTTCGACCTGGTGATTGCGCGGGATGTAGAGCGGGTTCACGCGGTCCATCGCCGCGGCAAGTTCGATCGGTCCCGCGGCGGCCTGCGCGATCCGTCCCCACCATTCGGCGATCCAGGGCGCCATCGCGTCGGGCGCCGGCAACAAGCCTTCGAGCATCGTCCCGTCGCCACGCAGCAGCATCGCGAGCGATCGGAAGAAGGAGATATAGTCGACGTCATGTTTTTCGAGCTCGTCGAAGAGCGTGTCGATCAACTCGCTATCGTCGCCCGCGCCGTTCACGAGGCCCAATTTCATGCGCACCCGCGCATGCCAGATCGCCCGGAACCGGCCGGGAATTGCGTCGACGACGGCCTTCGCAGCATCGACATCGTCGGGCGAAACGCGGTGGATCGCGGGCAACAGCGCTTCGGCGAAGCGCGCCATGTTCCAGTGCATGATCTGCGGCTGCCGGCCAAAAGCGTAGCGCCCGTTCGCGTCTATCGAACTGAACACCGCATTGACCGAAAAGCGGTCCATGAAGGCGCACGGCCCATAATCGATCGTTTCGCCGCTGATCGCGACATTGTCGGTGTTCATCACCCCGTGGATGAACCCCGCGCCCAGCCAGTGCGAAACCAGTTCGCATTGCAAGCCGATCACGCGGTCGAGCAAAGCCAGGTGCGGATTGGCGGCCACGGCGAGGTCGGGAAAATGCCGGCGGATGCTGTAATCGGATAGCTGCGTCACATGGTCGGCACCGAAATGGGCGGCAAAGAACTGGAAGGTGCCGACGCGGATATGGCTGCTCGCGACGCGTGTCAGCACTGCACCGGGGTGCGCGCGTTCGCGCTGGACGCGATCGCCGGTCGCGACCGCAGCGAGCGCGCGGGTGGTCGGCACACCCATCGCCGCCATCGCCTCCGAAATCAGGAATTCGCGCAAGACCGGGCCGAGCGCCGCCTTGCCATCGCCGTTGCGCGAAAAGGCGGTCGGCCCCGAACCCTTGAGCTGGATATCGAAGCGCACCCCGTCGGGCGCGACGATTTCGCCTAGCAACAGGGCGCGGCCGTCACCAAGCTGCGGCGAGAAATGCCCGAACTGATGCCCGGCATAGGCGAATACGAGCGGATCGGCGCCTTCGGGCATCTCTTCACCCGAAAAAAGGCGCGCCAGTTGCTCGTCGGTGGTGTCGGTCACCTCGAGTCCGAGCTCCTTCGCCAACATATGATTGAAAATCAGAAGCTTTGGCGCCGACGGCTTCGCGGCCTCGGCGGGCGCGTAGAACCCCTCCATCACGTCGTGGAAACTATTGTCGAAAGCGAAATCCATGACGTCTATGTCAAACGTTGACGCTATTAAATCAAGCGCTCGGCGCACAAGAAGATGGCGTCGACCGCCATCTTGGCGTGTCCTTTAAATGATCTTCGATCAGGCTCAGCCATCAATGCCTAGCCCGCGATCCAGCCGCCAAATTCCTTTGCAGCGGCTCCGGTAACGGGTGAATGCGCCTAACACGCCGAAGAAAGCGCATTCGATGATCCCCACGCGCCGTTGTAAGATAAAAAGAAAAAGGTCACCCCCTCGTGGGGAGTTTGCCAGGTAGCCAATCACAAGGGCGCGTGCGATCATGATTGTTCACGGCTGAGTTTCGGTCAGACAACTCCTAGCCTAGATTGCTCAGGCACCATAAGAGAGCCTCTATGAAATATCATGACAGAAGAATGGGACGGCGAGCTATCTTGGCCGCAACCGGTTCTTGGATGGCCTGGGATTCTTCAACGAAACTCGGCGCCGCGGAAAAACCTGTGCTAGCGGACCGAACTCCAATTGAGGACGGAGACAGCGCCAAATTCAACATCGATCGACTCCGCTCGGGCTTAGGCGGCGATATGCTAGGATGGCGCGCTCCCTTCGAGAGGGCAGTTTTGCGAACCATTTACGCCAAGATTTCGGACGACTCTGTGTCAGTGAAGGATTGGGGCGCCAAAGGCGACGGCACGGCAGACGATTATCAGGCAATCGTGTTGGCTCGAACCGCCGCGCTCGCTACGCAGCGCGCACTACTTTTCCCGGAAGGTGAGTATCTTCACAGTGGCACGCTGGAATTCGGGTTTTCACATCTTCGCGTTTTTTTTCGCGGCCAAGTGAAGCTAAAACATATCGGAACAGGAAGGGCCATTTCCTTCGACGCCGGCCCCACCCCTAATGTCGATGGCAAAAATGAAATTCATTTCGGATGGGATTGCCCACCAACGCTGATTGGAAACCGCTCAACAACCGACTTGGTCTATGTCCGTGGCTGCCATCGCATGAAATTCGACGCACGTCTCCGCGACAGCGTTACAGGTATGCGCGTCGAGTTTTCCGTACTTTCACATTTCAGGATAAACGGCAGCGCCAACGAAGGGCCCTTTCCCGATCGGCAGCCGACGAACTGGCTTGTCGTCGATCGCCGCTCGAAACCAGAAGCAACGACCGCCTGCAAGTTTGAATGCATCCTCGAGGGCGCGTTGGGATTCGGCCTTGACCTAAAATGCGCCCAGCACTGCGAATTTTGGGGGACATCGGAGGGCAACGGCGCCGGTGGAGTTTGGATCGGCGGAGACTCCACAAACAACAATTTCCATAACTTTTTTTGTGAGCAAAATGGAAAATCTCAGCACTGGCTTATCGATGGAAACAACAATGTATTAATAAACTGCACGGGCGGAGCACCTTCTAACACTGGTTCAAATAACAACATCATAAATGGGATTCGGAATCAGTTTATAAGCGGAAGTTTTAACGACGTATCGGAAATAGGCTACTACAATAGCTGGAACCAAGTGTCCCTGACCGGATCTTACCAACAAAATTCTCAAAATAGCATTCGCGAAAAATGCCACAACGGCGCGATGGGCGAGATTGCGGATGCATATCCCCGTCCAACGGTGACCGTCCCGGATCTCACCGGACGGTGGACAAATGCCGGGATAGCGGGCATTCGCAACGTGGGCCACTGGAAGGACCGATACGGCCATGTTTATCTCATCGGAGGAGTAAAGAGCGGCGACCGCGCCAGCGTCATCTTCACACTTCCCGTAGGAAGCCGGCCGGGCGGCACAGTTTGGCGGAAAATATATGATCCCGAAGCGGATAGCGAAGTTGTCGTCGCCATTACGGCAAACGGCGAGGTAAGGCATATTTCAGGATCGAATAGTGCGATCCCCCTCGACGGCATCGACTTCCTCGCAGAGGATTGATTCGGCCGACGCGACTTCGCAAACAATAGCCTAGCCAAACTTCAACAGTCTCGGCAAACGGACAGCGACGTCGAACTGCAAGAAGCCAGACAATATCTAGCCGCCCGACGTGCCTTACGAACCGACTATTAGCTGCCAGGTTCGCGCCATTATCTCATGCATTTCTCCAATAGTTCCGGGGACCGGTTCACACGGGAGAAGTGAAGATCTAATACGAGCTGCACCAGTTACAATGTGTTACCCAAATGTGCTCACCCGAGTGACCGCAGGAAGGCCATGCCCGACCGAAAGGACAGCGACGCTGCTTAGCCGCCGAGTTCGGTTAGGCGTTTAAGCAGTGTGCCGGTTTTTTGTGGCGTCAGCACTCGGTGGAGTGGGACGGAATGCGATCAGTCGCCACCATCTCCGTGCAGCGTTATGCTTAGATGATTCACGAGCTTTTCCACCACGGCGGACAACGAGAAACGCTGCAAGTAGATTTCCCTCGCTTTTTCCCCCATGCGCCGCAGGTCGGCGTCGGGCATTGATGACAGGCGGTCCATTCCCGCGCCCAGCGCGTTGGGGTTTCCCGGCGGCACTACAATGCCTGTCGTCGTGTCCGCTATTATCGCCGCCCCCTCACCTGCCAGACTGGCCAGCATCGGCTTGCCGCATGCCATATAAGCCTGCACCTTGCTTGGTACGGTCAGCGCAAAGATCGGTTCGTCGCGTAGGCTGACAAGCATCATGTCCGCACACGCGAAAAAGGCGGGCATCGTCGCCTCGGGGTGGCGTCCAAGGAATAGGAAGCGGTGATCAAGACCTTCCTCGGCGACCCGGCCGCGAACGCGCTCCTCATCGCGACCGCTTCCGACGACGACGATCAGCAGGTCTGTGGTGTCAGGCAGCTGTTTGGCCGCGGCAATGATCGTGTTGAAATCCTGACTTTCGCCGATGTTCCCCGCGAACATCAATATGCGCCGCCCTGCGGGAACCATCGCGCGGATGTCGGCCGGGACTTCGGATGGTTCGAGCGGACGGAACAATTCGGGCGCAGCGTTCGGCAACGTCACGATACGTGCCGGATCGACGCCAAAATTTGCGATTCGGTCGTGGAAGCCGTCGCTCTGGACCATGACCAGATCGCCCTGACGGTAAATCCACGAACAAAAGGCATCGAGGACCCTGATTATCAGGCGATTGTGTATCCCCAGCGTGATCGTCGCACTGTCCGGCCAGATGTCCTGCACCCAGAAAACCGTCGGAATCTTCCAGATTTTCTTGGCGAATATCCCCGCGAGCGCTTGGGTTAACGGCGACGGCATCGACACGAAGCTGATATGGCCGCGCCGCATTTTCCCGAGCCGGAGAATTCGCCAGCTCGCGGTAAGCGGATAGACCAGATAATTGGCCAGCAGTTGGATCGGCGACTTGCCGCGCGGCACAGTAAACACGCGGTGTATCTCAACCCCGTTCCATGTTTCCTGCCGGCGTTCGCGGTTCGAATAGCCCTCGAAAAAACGGCCCGCGGGGTAGTTGGGGACACAGCAAACCACGTTGACCCGATGCCCGCGCCGGACAAGCGCCTGCGACACATGGTTGTTGAGGAACTGTTCCGGATAAAAATACTGGGACAGATAGAGGATATCCAACGGCGGCTCCTTGTCCGGGATACTCCCAGCGTTTTCTTCCCGTCCGGGCATGTCTTAGCCGGTCACGATGCCGGGTCGGCCACGCGGTCGCCGACGCCGCCACCCAATACGGTCCGGATCAGGATCACGCAATCGAGCATCAGCGTCCGGAACGCCCCGTAGCGGTCGTCCCACGCCGCAAGCCGCGCGGGGTCGCTCATGTCGACATCGTTGATCTGCGCCAGGCCGGTGATGCCAGGTTTCAGTTCGAGCACTCCGCGCGCGCCGCGCGCGCCGACCAGCGCGGTCTGCATCGGCAGGCACGGACGCGGACCGACGAGGCTCATTTCGTTGCGGAGGACGTTCCACACCTGCGGCAACTCGTCGAGCTTGGTTCGCCGAAGAAAGCCGCCGGCTCCCGTGATCACCGCCGCACTCACATCGTGCGTCCCCGCCTGCACTGTCCCGACCGCCATCGTGCGGAACTTGTAGCAGGTAAACACCTTGCCCTGTTTCCCGACGCGTTGCTGCGCGAAGATCGCCGGCCCCTTGCTGTCGAACCGTACATACAGCGCGACCAGCACCATCGCCCATCCGAGAAGAATGACAACCGCAACCGCGGCGATCAGATCGATCGCGCGCTTGGTCGTCGAATAGAGGCCCATTGCCGGGACAGGATCGGCGGCGAAGCGCGCGCTTTGCCACCGGTCGTCGGCGGAGGTGGGGCCGCGTTCGACCAGCGCGATCAGTTCGGCGGCGAGTCGGTCGATCGAAATCATGGGCTTTAGCTGGCGAAGCAACGCCAGAACGCCCGATCGCGCGAAGCCTGGAACCCGGTTCAGGACACCAAGGCGCCCCTGAAAACGCCCCCCGTAAACGGCGGGCAGATACAGGTTCGTCGCACCGCCCGGCCAGAACGCGGCGAGCTGTTCGGCCCCCTCGCGCTTGCTCGTCCCGTAAAGGTCATCTGCGGCAGGCTGGAGCGCGTGCACCGAGCAGAGATTGATGAACTGCGCGGCCCCGCCGTCGCGCGCGATCGCCGCCGTCCGCAGAAGATGGTCGACGTTCGCTGCGCGGAACTCTTCGGGTGTTCCGGGGCGATCATTGTTGCGGGTCGCGAGGTGAACGAAGGTCGCGCCGGTCAGATCGACGTTGCGCAGCGCGTCATGGTCGCAGCTTCGGATATCCGGAAACCGCGCCTGAAGCGCGGCCGGATCGCGCGAAACGAGGAGCAGCGAGCGTCCGCTCCGCTCCGCAAGGCGGGGCACCAGTTGCGTTCCGACGAAACCGCCGGCTCCGGTCAGGACAAGCATGGGCGGCAATCCCGGTTCAGCGGCCGGCCGGCGCGACATTCTCGCGCCACGTTACGTTCTTCACATAGTCCACGTAGCTCAGAATGATACGCAGCACCTTCTGCGACACATTGGGCCCATCATAGTCCGCCGGCAGGCGCAGCGTCCGTTCGGCGCCACGCGCCTGCGTCGCAAGGATATCGAGGGCCTGACGCACACGCGCGACGTTCAGACCGACCATCATCACCGACGCCTCTTCCATCCCTTCATGCCGCTCGTGCGTTTCGCGCAGGTTCAGCGCCGGAAAATTGAGGATCGCCGACTCTTCGGTGATCGTTCCACTGTCGGACAGCACCGCGAAAGCCGAGCGCTGAAGCGCAATATAGTCGCTGAAGCCAAAGGGTTTTACCGAACGCACGGCGGGATGAAAGGTGATGCCCCATTCGTCGATCCGCTTCTGGGTGCGCGGGTGCGTCGACAGGATGATCGGCAAGGCGTAACGATCCGCGAGATCGCCGAGAATGTCGGCGATCTTAAACAGATTCTCCTTGCGATCAACATTCTCTTCGCGGTGCGTGCTGACCACGAAATATTCGTGCGGCCGAAGCTTGAGGTCGGTCAGGATCCGGCTGGCGTCGATCCCGGCGCGATAGTGATCGAGCACCTCCATCATCGGACTTCCGGTCTTAATCACCATGTCGGCCGGCAAGCCTTCGCGCAGCAAATTTTCTCGCGCGATCGCGCTATAGGTCAGGTTGATGTCCGATATATGGTCCACAATCTTGCGATTGATCTCCTCAGGCACGCGCTGGTCGAAGCAGCGATTGCCGGCCTCCATGTGGAACACGGGAATCTTCAGTCGTTTCGCCGGAATGGCCGCAAGGCTGCTGTTCGTATCGCCGAGGATCAGCACCGCCTCGGGCATCACCTCGCGAAGCAGGCCATCGGCGCGAGCGATCACATTGCCGATGGTTTCCGCACTCGACTGACCCGCCGCATCGAGGAAATGGTCGGGCTTGCGGATCGACAGGTCCGCAAAGAATATTTCGTTGAGTTCATAATCATAATTCTGGCCAGTATGGACCAGGACATGATCGCAATGCCCGTCGAGCGCGGCGATCACCCGCGACAGGCGGATGATCTCGGGCCGCGTACCGACGAAGGTCACGACCTTCATCCGCGCAGAAGCCGTGTCGGTCATGCGTCGAGCACCGCCGGCTCGCCCGCGATGATCGAGCGGATGAAGGGCAGCTTGAGCAACAGCTTCTGCATTCCCTCGGCATCGAGACGGTGCGTGTTGTGCGAATGATATTCGGCCGCTTCGGTGATGTGGACGTCGCCCTGATCGAAATAGGCTTCGTAGTTCAGGTCGCGCATGTCCGGCGGCACACGGTAATAGTCGCCCAGGTCTTCGGCTGAGGCCATTTCCTCGCGGCTGAGCAACGCTTCGTAAAGCTTTTCGCCGTGGCGCGTGCCGATCACCTGAACGGCTGCATCCGGCGCCTTCAACAATCCCTTGAGAGCGTCGATCAGCGTCGCGATCGTCGCCGCCGGTGCCTTCTGTACGAAGATGTCGCCTGCGCTGCCGTTGCTGAACGCATAGAGGACAAGATCGACGGCATCGTCGAGCGTCATCATGAAGCGCGTCATGTTGGGGTCTGTAACCGTCAACGCACGGCCCGACTGGAGTTGGTCAACGAAAAGCGGGATAACCGAACCGCGCGATGCCATCACATTTCCGTAGCGCGTCGTACAGATCGTCGTCTGCCGCGTGTTGCGCGCCTTCGCGGTCGCGACCTTCTCCATCATCGCCTTGGAGATGCCCATTGCGTTAATGGGATAAACAGCCTTGTCGGTGCTAAGGCACACGACGCGCTCCACACCCGCGCCGATCGCGGCCTCAAGAACATTCTCGGTGCCGAACACGTTGGTCTTTACGGCTTCCATCGGATGGAATTCGCACGACGGCACCTGCTTCAGCGCCGCGGCGTGAAAAACATAATTCACATGGTGCATCGCATCGGCGACCGACTGGCGGTCGCGCACATCCCCAATGTAGAATTTCAGCTTTTCGTGCGCATAGGCTTTGCGCATATCGTCCTGCTTTTTCTCGTCGCGACTGAATACGCGAATCTCCGCGATATCCGAATCGAGAAAGCGGCGGAGTACTGCGTTGCCGAACGATCCGGTGCCGCCGGTAATCAACAGGGTCTTGTCCTTGAACATCGTATTTCCTTCGCGCCTTTAGCGGAATTCATGCATCCGGCGGACCAGCGTGGGCCAGTCGTCGGGTCGGAAGCCGGTCTCTGATCGGAAACGGGTGGAATCGAGCGAGCGGTCGATCACCAGCCCGGGATCCTCGTCGATACGGATCGATTTGCCATAAACCTCCGCGACAAGCTTCAGCAGGCTGAATTTGTCGATCGGGTCGGCCGACAGGTGATAGAGACCCGACAGGTCGGGCCGCTGCAGCACATATTCGTCGATGATCCGCGCGATCTCGACCGTTGGAAAGCCCGAGAAGACCGCCTTCGAGAAACCGCGCACCGCGCCTCCCTGCGCAAGGAACCAGCAGACCAGGCTGTGATGGCCGGCAAGCTCATGCCCGATGATCGACGTGCGGAGCGTCAGCGCGTGCGGATAATCGACCTCGCCGAGCAACTTGGTGCGACCATAGACGTCGGTCGCGTCGGGCAGGTCGCCCTCGACATAGAGCCCCTTGTCGCCGGAAAAGACGCAGTCGGTGCTCAGATGGATCAGCCGGGCGTGGGCGAGCGCGCACAGCCGCGCGAGACGATGGGGCAGCACCGAGTTGATCGGGATCGCGGCCAGCGGATCCTTGGAATCACCCAGTTGCTTGACCAGTCCCACGCAGTTGACGACCACCGTCGGGCGATGACGGTCGAACATGCGGACGAGCGCATCGAAATCGTCCACGTCGCCGCCTTCGGCAACCCTGTCGCGCACCTCGGGCGGCAGCGCCGCCATCGAGCGACCCGACCGGACGATTCCGACCACGTCATGCGCAGTGCGCGTCGCGAAATAACGCAGCACGGCGTTGCCCAGCATTCCGCTGGCGCCGAGGACCAATATCTTGTGATTCTTCATGTGCCTGTTCTGCTCTTGCCGCGCCGCCCCGTGCACCATCGACGTTGAAAATACCAGCTAGGATTTGCCCGCTTCGACCCGTTCGCGCAGGGCCGCACCGAACGCGTCGGCGCTGATCAGCGTGACATGTTCGGACGGAAGGCGAAGAAAACGACGCACCGCCCGCGCGATCGAACGCGGCGAAAAGGGGTCGAAGGTCGTCGCCGGATCGCAGAGGTCGCGCACATAGTCGGTTTCGGACGCCACGATCGGCAATCCCGCCGACATCGCCTCGACGAGCGGAATGCCGAAGGATTCGGCATAGCTGGGAAAGATCAGCGCTCCCGAACGCCGGTAATTTTCCAGCACTTCGCCATGCGGGATCTGGCCAAGGTCCTCGATCCGCAGCCCGAAACGATCGACAAGCCCTTTGAGCTCGGCGCGAAGCAGTGCATCCCGCTCGGGATGCAGCGTAACCGCCAGCGTCGGAAAGACATTTTGCACCGCAAGCATCTGCCACGCCTCGAAGAGGCGACGGTGGTTCTTGTGAAACGATCCGTCGCTGACGTAAATGAAATCCCACCGTCGCTCGCCCATGGCAGACGATTGTGCGGCGGGTTTCAGATGCTCGCCCACGACAAACGGCAGGATGTCGATTGGTGGGACTCCGGCCCCGTACCAGTCGGAGAGCGCCGCGGCCATGGTAGGGGTCTGCACCATATAGCGCTCGACCCGCCGCCTGAATCGGCGGGCGATAAAGCGCTCGACGGCATAACGCAGACGAAGCCACCCGCTCAGATGCGACGTCGGGATCAGGCCCACCAGATTGGCGTTCTGGACAAAGCAGAATATCCGGCCGCCACGCGCAACCACCGGCGGCAGGTTGTGAAAGCATAGGACAGCTTCGTCAGGCCCGGCGAGCTGCGCCAGAAGCGTTTCCGCGCGCCATCGCCCGCCGATGCTGGAATCGACCCAATGAACGTCCCAGTCTTGCACCACGTCGCTGATGCCGGACTGTCCTCGCCGATCGAGAATTGCGGTCAGTTTCATGCCGAGCCATTCGGCCCGCAGAAGCTCGCGGAGCAAAACAAGGCCGCCCCCACCCCCCACATTCGGGGCAAAAACGATCAATGACTGCATCAGCGCGGGGGACCGTCGTAAACGTCCACCTTCCCTAGCCCGGCCGGTTTGACCTTCCGCAACAACTGCCGAAGATTGGCGTCTACGCGGCTCCAAAGGCGTAGCGCCGGCTGGCTGGGCGGCGCGCTGAATGCCGTGATGTTGAAATACTCCTGCCCGGTGGGCGAGCGACGCGAAAAATAATAGTTCGACACGCATTTGCGAAGGCCGTCAACCTGCACCTCATTTACCGAGTGCCACGATGTCGGCGTCGTCTCCATCAGCACAAGCCGGTTGAACCGCGAATGGATGGTGACGTTTTTCGACACCTTCCGGTCCCATAGCTGGAGGTTGCCGCCATTTGGCTCGTCCCAATCGGGCGTGACATAGTAGAGCAGATTGAGCGTGCGATAATATTGCCGGCTCGAATCGTGCGAATTATCGATATGCGGGCTGAGGAAATGCCCCAGCGCCATGGCGCTCAATCCGCCGGCGTAGAGCAATGAGTCCGGCACCTGCTCAGCGATACCGGTGATGCCCTCGACGATCTCGACCACGCGCGGGTCCTGAAACGCAAAGGTCACATCGCCGAGAACGGGCTCGAAACGATCATAGGCCTTCGAGGTGAACTTCTTTTCTCGAAAACTGTCCATCAATCGCATTTGCCTGCCGTCGGGAAACGCCGCGGCAATCGCCGTCGCGACATCGTGAGGCAACAGGTCGTCGATCGCGACGTGGCGCACGCCGACCGCGCTTGCCGACGCTTCGAACCGGGCCTTGAGATCGGCCGCGCGCGCAAGAAGCGATTGGCTGATCAGCTCGACAAACTCTTTCTTCGATGGGAGCGCATTCTTGGTCATCGTCTTGATCAACACCTGTTCAAAAAGGATCCGCCGGCGGGACAAAGGCTATATTTTGCCTACCAGCATAGTCTTCATACATCCGCGATGCGTCCGCAACCGTCATCAGGTTCGGAAAGAAACGCCGGCCGTTCGCGGCCGTCGGATTGGTCATTCGCCGGGCGAGATACTTGATTCTCGACCATTTTTCCAAGCGCACCTCGCGCGCGACGGCAAGATCGGACGTAACCTGCCCGACCTCCGCCGTCGCGGCATCGACAACGGCGGCGAAATCGGGATGGCGAACGCGGCAAAGCGCCAGAAGCCGCGCAAAATTGAAGCCGGGTACCAGATCGGGCTTCAGCCGTTCCAGCGTCGCCAGCCCGGCATGCGCCCACACCGTTTCCACCGCAAAGAAGCGCGGGACGCCCTTCACCCAGCCGCGTTCCTCGAAACCGCTTGTCTGCGTTTCGGACGACAGGTCACCCTTGTGCGTATTCATCGCGCTGCGGCCCGAATTGCTGCCGCCCGACACCCCGGGAATGGTCAGCGGCGTCTCGACTTCGCAATAGCGTTCGACCAGACACGCCATGGCCACCGCACCCGACATATCGGGGCTCGACCCGTGAAAATAGGCTCCGGTGCGTTCACGAACCTGTTCGAGCAGGTCGCGCCGCACGATGCCATGATAGCAACGCGGCAGGCCGTCAGTTGCCTGAAACGCGCGGTCCAAGGCGGCGGTCAGGTCCGGCGCGGCATTGCGCCAGACGGCGGGTCCGACGCGCCTCGGCACATAGAGGCGTGCCGCATGGCCTGTCCGTGCCAGCCTAGATCGGAAATCGGGCCAAGCATAGGTCGCGGTCACCGTCTGCGATACCGCGGGGACGCCTGCCGCCGACGCCCAGCGCGCGGCGTCGATCGCCGCCGCGGTGATGCAGTCGTCGTCCCCGATCACGCAAACATATTCGCCGCTGGCCAGCGCCACGGCGTCGTTGTGATTCTTGGTCAAATTCGACGGCTCGTCGATCTTCACATATTTCAGGCGCGGATCGGCCAGAAAGTGGGCGAAATCGCCGTGCAACCAATCGAACAGACGCCGGTCGCTGCTGCTGTCCGTCATCACCAGCTCGATATCCGCGACATCGAAACGCAAAACGGCTTCGATGCACGAGATTGCATAATCGGCACGATTGTGGGTTGGGACGACGACCGACAGGAGCGGCATGTCAGACGGGCTTTCGCTTCAGCGCTACATTCGACACGTTCGACGGATTCGACATGTTTCGCGCGCCCCAGAACGCGAGCGCCAGCAGCAGGTTCATCGGATAGGCTTCGAAAATGATGGTGGTAAAGGAGAAGATCGCAAACACCGCCAAAGGCGAGAAGACTAGCCGCACCGTCGTGCCCCTGAAGTTCCGGACGATGAAAAGGAACAATATGACGAGTACGACGACGAGCAGGAGCCCGAAGTTCCCGATCAACGACGCCACCAGCGAGTCCACCGCGCGACGGAACTGGGATGCGTCGTCCGCAAGGTTCGCGGCGTTTGTGTAGTAACCGAAATTGTTCACCGATGCCGCCGATTCCTCGACGATTTCCCAGAAGCGATCGACGCGCCCGCCGCCCGAAAGCTCGACCAGACCGTCGCGCGACAGGAATGTATCGAGATTGGCGAAGATCGCCGGCACGGAAACGGCCATGGCGAGGATCAGCAATGCCTGAGTCCGCGCGAAAAAGGCTTGCAGCAACAGCGCGAAACAGACGAAGACGCCGGTGCCCGATTGTGCGAGCGCGCTGATCGCGATCGCGAACAGGCTGGCGATGATCGAATGACGAAAACTGTTGCGCGAATAAACATGGATGAACGCGGCGCAGGCGCACCCGAAAAAGCTGGCGCTGTTCGGCGCCAGAAAAATCCCCGGCGTCCGGGCCGAGAGACCGAAGATCGTGCCATAGACCGGCGGCATATAGAAAAGCTGGTATATCTGTAGCGTCAGACAGACGACAAGCCCGCCATAAACCCATGGGATGGCCTTGGCACCGTCGAACCCGCGGACCCACTCCTTCATCATGATGAAGAGGAGCAGCGGCGCCGCCCAGCGCAGCCCCAGCGCCGCCGTTAGGGCCCCGTGCTCGCCGCTCGAAACGATCGCGAGCGACAGGCAGATCGTCAGGATGGCGAAAAAGGCCACTCCAAAGGCGTTGGCGCGATTCCTGTACGCATGGATGACGATCGCGATACCGATCAACGTATAACTGATATCCTTGAGCGCGCGAACGATCAGCGGCCCTTGCGCCTGGTACAGCTTGAGCGACTCTCCGGACATCACCGATTGCAGATCGTAGTAATTCTGGAAAAGCGCCGACAGCATGATGAGCGGCACGCACCACGCGCCGACCCGCACGTAGCGAACTTTGCGTGCATGTTGGGGTGTAGCAATTTTTGAAGGCCCGGCGATTACTGTCACAGACGTTACTGCCTACTTTACGAAAATCATCCGCCGAGCGACCGGCCGAGCCACACAAACTCCAGCAACGAGCTGCTATCTCGTTCCCGCGGCTCCGGTCAACACCTCCTCTGCGGGGCGAACGCCATATGACAAGATCAGAAGAGTGGGCAACCAGGCAAAGGGGCTAAAGGGCATCCGTCAAACGCTTCCACTACGACAGACACGTCAAATTAGAGTTCCACTCCGACGATTTTGTCGCGGCCTACAACGTCGCTCACTTAATCAAAACGATCAGCTGTCACGCTCGAAAAACACATCGTCAAATCTGGACGCGAGAGCCAGCACGATTCGTTGCCAATCGAACCACCAGATGCCTAACCGAACACCTAAGATTACCCACAGATAAGAGCTCCACTCCGCCAAGTGGACGCCGCGAGTTATGCCAAGTGCTCTAACGATGGGCAGTTCGCATCAAGCTACAATGTCACGTAGATTTCCTCAACATATCCGCGCCGATCCCACGATGTATCCCTCGATGCCAGTTGGAAACGAGGGAATCGACGAACAACTTCGGGCACCCAAATTTGGTAGGCCCCGTGTCCGGCCGTGTCCTGCCTGTCCACCTCGTCATATTCGCCGGCTAGGTTGTTAGGCGACAGCGTTTCCTGATTGAAACTGATAAAAACGCCGTCCAGATTTTCAGTTGCCCATCCTAGGTAACGCACTACCTCAGCTTCTGGCATCTCTGGCATCGAATCCTGATTCATAAGAACATTTGGTCGAAAGCCTATCTCGTCAAGCTCGAAATGCGCCACTAGCTTAATCGACGGCATTGAGGATTGTCCGGCTTCTCCCCGCAATATCAACTTATCGGGAAACACCGAGGCGAGAAAAAACGCCTGAACCAATCCGACTTCGGGAAGGTCGACGATCACATAGTTTTCTAACTGGTCGCCAAGAACCTTGCATAGCCAATAGCACATGCCGCCATATCCGCCGCCAATTTCAACGAATCGCAGAGGCTCAGATATTTTCTCCCGCCGTATCGCGCGGCGAACTCGATCCGCTGTGTAGAGGTGAGAGCACGTTTCACGAGTCAAGAAACGACCACCGAACATGATCCCACGCGGATCGCCAAAACGCGGGTGCTCTACCCGAAATCCGAAATAATTTTCGATCCTCTCGATCAACTCTTCTTCGGACAAAATAGAGCGCCAAAACGCGACGTGGCCTTGCTCATGGCATTCCGCCCGCAGCACGCCAATCGCCTCAGCCAACTGGACAACTGACAGTTCAATTTGAACCGGCAGATAGTGCCAACGATGTGGCCAAGGATCGAAGGTGTTTCCGTAGGCGAAGCCATTCACGGCGCTCGTGCGAAAAATCTTTGCTTGATGGCGGGCAAGAGACCGCGTGTCTCCGCGCTCGATCAGAGTGCGCAATTGTTTGTAATCTTCGCCGAGCAATGTTCCCCAAATGGAGCCTTCCGGCCTGGCGCCATGACTTGAAGGATCGAGCATGGTACGGTACGCATTTATGCATCGTTCTGCGACTTCAATGTCGCCCGATTTTTCACCGAGCTCTGGCTCAAGCAGTTTGACTGATCCCGATTTCTTCCTCAGCCACTCAGGGCGCCGAATGACCCAGGAAGCACCGCGTAAATCGAGAACGTCATGACCTACCCCGAGCCATTTCTCCTGAATTGCGAACAGCCATTTTGGATTGCGTGAAAGAAACCGCGAGAGAGACCGAAAAAGCACCGAATATCCTTATTCGAAAACGCTTGGAGATTGGCCCGGTAGCTAGCCCGTCGGTGAAAAGTCAAGTTTTTCGACGCCGAAGCCGAGAGATTAAACCGGCCGCGCTGAAAAATGCGACGATGGAAATCACTGCCGCTATGACCGCGAACACGCATGCCAATAGGGAGGAGGCTGAGAACCAGTCGGCGAGAAGCCGACCGGCAAACATCGGAACCAATGCGATAGCCACCGGAACAGGCATCTCGCGCAAATGCCCTCCCAATCGTTCGGAATTTTCACTGCGAAGAACAATTACACCCAATACCACAAAATGCACCGCGTTGACTAAAACCCACATCAAGGCACCGCCCCACAGACCCAGAGACTGCAGTGCAAAAAAAGATCCGGGGACACTTATTATCAAAGTTGCAGCGCCGACGACCGCAATCACTTTAGTCTGCCCGCGAGCCAGGCATGCGTAGTAAGATGGCATGTTCAAGCAGATGATTATACTCCCAACAGCAAGCGTTGTTGTAATTTGAGAAACTATTTTCGGTATCAGTGGATCCTGTAGCCACATGGATAGCACCTCTGGCGAAAAGAAGGCCAAGCCCCCTCCCCCCAATGCGGCGACAAAAGCAATTAATCGACTAAACTGACTCAAGCTGTCATCTTTGACTGCCTGCTTATTGGCAACCATACTTGCTACTAGTCGAGGGAAAAAAGCGACCGCGATTGGCGTAGCAGCCGCTATTGGAAGCTGCGCAAGTGCGCTTGCAATGCTATAATAAGCATATTCGGCAAGTGTGAACAGTCGACTAATTAATACCTTATCAAACTGGGTATTAATAATTGAAATAACAGTTATTGTAGCCATCCCTGCTGCGTAACGCCAATGGGGACGTAATATCTCCCATTCAAATCGAACGCCGACAAGAGAATTCAACCCCATTGACTGAATCAACATTCTCCGCGCCACACCTGCAAAAATGATAGTTACGCACATTTGCCATATAAAAAATAGTATTAAGCTATGGCTCCAGAGCAAGGGCAATATTACTAGTCCGCCGCGCACGACTACAAGCGCCAGTTGAATGATATTAGCTTCCACTTGACGCTGCAGGCCGAGCAATCCCGAAGAGTATAGCGTCAACATTATCTGGGGTAGAAACGTAACCGCCATTATTCTAAGCGACGGGACAACTATTTCGTCACCTAGCACTGAAGCGCTCTTTAACCAGTTTTGCGATATCCATCCCGCCCCTAAAAATATCAGAAGGCAGCAAGCTCCAACGGAAAATAGCAAAACCTTTTCAGCGGCAATCAGCAGCTGCCCAAGGCTTTTGCTATCTGCCATCTGTGCCGCTTGACGGGAGAACGTCGCTGACAGACCCACATCTGCCAAGGCTGTAAAAGTGAGGAGGAGGGTGTAAAACGCTATAACGCCGTATGCCTCGACCCCGACGATCGAAACATAGATTGGAACAAACACGAAATTTGCAGCCAGCGACGCCGCGCGACCGACATAGTTCGCAGCGATATTACGCTTCACCGAACGGTTCCGATTGAAATCAGGCACCAACCTATCTCAAAACATGCGCGATCTTTGGCTGGTCATCGGGTCACGGTGTTGGAAGGATACATCACCGTTCTACCCAAGCATGCCGAATAACCGTCATCCCGATTTTCTAATCGACAGTGTGGCGGCACCTATCGGCAATCCGCGAATCAAGCAACCAATTTTCCCGCCCGCCTCGTTTTTCCTGACTTCCAGCCACTGCATTGAGTGCGCGACGACTGCCCAACCTTTCATCTCGGTTTCTTAGCCAATGTGCGGCGTCAGTCGGGGCCTTGTTGCCACCCCTCTTTGAAGCGCTCGCTGGCTAACGCGAGGTCGCCAATAGTCTCAAGTTCCCGACGATGAGACTCGCGGGCTGTCGGCCCGTTCCCCCGGCGAAGCGCAGGTCGAGCCGGACCATCTGACATCCCGCTGGCAGGTTGAACCGCAAGCGTTTGCCTGTCGGCAGTTTCGCGATCATGTCACCGGATGAGGTCTTGGCACCCTCTCCGTTCCCGCCGACGCATGTTGCGATCCAGCGAGCGGTCGCGTCGCTGTTCACGACTCTGTCCTCGATCGTCCATTCGATCGTCCGGCGGGCTCCCGGCTGGATGAGTTTGCTTCCGGCTGCGCCGACGGTTCCAGGCGCGGCAAAGAATTCCAGCCCGACCTGATCGTTTCCAACCGCGATGGGCGCGCCGCCACGATCGGAAGACGCGCCGAAATCCCAAACCGCGGGCGCATAGCCGCGACCCGGGCTCGAAAGAAACTCAAGACCAAGACCCTGCAGGCTCTTGGCGTCCGCGCGGGGCAGGACGGGATAGACACGGCCAAAGACATCGTACGAGTTTTCGGCGGCTAGGCGGCGTACCAGCACCGAATAGGCTTCGCGCGATGTCGGATCATCGGGCAGACGAAGACCCGGCTCGCTGAGCAGCAAGCCCAGCGGAGCCGCCCGGGGCAGACGTTCGGCAGCCGTGATCAGGAAACGCGACATCCACGGGTTTTCGGGCCGCATATAAGGCTTCAGCGCCGCGCGTCCGTCGGGGGACATGGCCGCCATCGACAAGCGCGGCAGGATTTCCTGCGCCGCTTCCGGGGTCGTCCGCAGAACAATATCGAAATGGCGAAGCCCGCTTTCGCCGCGCATCTTCTTCAGATCGTCAGCAGCCAGCCAGAGCTGGACACTGCCTTCGCGGCGGCTGAGGTGCTCCGCCATCGTGAAGGCATCACGCGCGCCCTTATGGTCGCCATGCGCTTCGCGGCCCAGACCGATGAACCACAGGCCGCGGGGCGTAAGCGGCGCGTTGAGAAGGATCTGCTGTCCGGACGAGACGAGCGGCAACTTCTTCATCTGAGTACCGCCGCGCCCTGCGTCGGCGGCCAGTTTGACCTGGCCGCTTCGCCAAGCAAAAAAACTGCCGCCAAGCGGCCGGAACGCATTGAGCGCCACACCGGTCTGCGCCGCAGCGTGCGAAAAAGCGAGCGTCGCGCCGAGCAGCCCTAGGAATATGGTCAGGACGAGCGCAAGGCTGGGCCCTTGCAGCTCGCCCACCGTAAGTGATCGCTTCGATCGGCGCGATGTCACTATTGCTTGCTCCCTTCGGCCTCATCCTGATCGCGGCCATAGCCGTAGCCGTAGCCGTAGCCGTAGCCGTAGCCCGACTGGCTCGCGCGGTATTTCGTGAGGATCGCACCAAAGACGTGTCCGCGCGATTCCTTGAGCCGGGTGATTGCGGCCTGCGCGGCACGTACCGCCGTACGCTCGGCCTCGATGACATAGACGATGCCTTCGACCGAACGCGCGATCAGCGGCGCATCCGAAAGGCCGAGCATCGGCGGACAGTCGACGATCACATGGTCGAACGTCTCCATCAGCGAGCCGAGCAACTGCGGCAGGCGATCGCTGCTGAGCAATTCAGAAGCGCTCGGCGGCGTCGGGCCAGCAGCAACAAACGAGACATTTTGTTTGTCGGTCTTCTGGATCAGCCCCTGCCAGTCGCCTTCGCCCGACAGATAGTTCGCAACACCCTTGGCGTTGCTGAGGCCCAGCATGGTTGCCATCATCGGACGCCGCATGTCGACGTCGACGACGACGACCGATTTGCCGGTCCGGCCGACCACCTGCGCCAGCGCGAAGCTCGACGTCGATTTGCCTTCCGACGGCGACGTACTCGTGAGTGCCAGCGTCCGCGGCAGCCCGTGATCGGTCGAAAACGCAAGGTTCGTGCGCACCGTCATATACGCTTCCGAAAGCACCGACTTGGGATCGGATATCTGTTCGGCTCCCTGCTCCTCCGGAACCAGCGGGATGGCACCTAGCAGCGGCACTCCGAGCTTGTCCGGAATCTGCCCCGGTTCCTTCAGACCCTCATCCAGATTCTCGAGGATGAAGACCGCGACCGCCGCAAGCGCAAGACCGATCAGCAGCGCAAGCGCGAGGTTCAGGATCAGCTTCGGCGACGAGGGCCGATTCGGCGCGATAGCATCGTCGACGATCGCGATATTATTCGTACCGACGCCGGCGACACCGATTTCCTTGTAGCGCTGGAGCAGCGAGTCATAGAGCTGCCGGTTCGTATCCACTTCGCGCTGATAGATGTTATACTGGATGTTCGCGCGGTTTTCCGCATCGAAGCGGCCGAGCAACCGGTCGACGCGCTCACGCAACGAGTCCTCGCGCTGCCGCGCCGCTTCGGCTGCCGTCTGGAAAGATTCCTTTACGCGGCGCTCTTCTGCGGCGATCGCGCTGTCGAGCACGCGGATCGACTGCTGTGCTTCCCGTGCAGCCGGATACTCCGGTTCGAAACGCACCAGCAGTTCCGCATATTTTGCCGCGGCTTCGGCCCGACGCTGTCGCATCTGGTTGATCGCGACGTTCTGGACCGACTGGTTGCTCGCGCGCTGGCTCATCGCCGCACGCAACTCGCCTTCGGCCTCGACGCGCGCCGCAGTGGCTTCGGCCAGCGCGCGGTTCAGCGCCTCGAGATCGGTCGACGCCAGCGTCTGCGTGGTGCGCGTACGGCCATCTTCGGCACGCGCTTCGGAAAGCCGTACGATGCCTTCGCGCGCAGCATAGTTCACCAGTTCGCGTTCGGATTGCTCGAGCCGCTCGCGCAATCCCTGAAGACGAGTTTCAAGATAGACGCGCGCATCCGACGTCGATGCGAAACGTCGGTCCATGCTTTGCTGGATAAACTCCTGGACCCAGGCATTCGCAATCTGCGTCGAGAGCACCGCCGAACCGCTTGTGTATTTGACATCGACGAGTGCCGATCCGCGGATCGGTTCGATGTCGATATGGGCGAGGAGAAGGTCGGCAACCTGTCGTTCGCGCTCGCGAAGATTGGCCGCCGAAAGCGTGCCGCCGTTGGCGCCGAAAAGGGCCTCACCCTCGGGGTCCACCCCGTGCGCCGCGAAAAATTCGGCGCTCCGCGCCAGCCGCAGACGCCGACCAACGCGTTCAGCAAGCGATCGCGCGCTGAGCAGCGAATATTGGGTCGAATAAAATTCAAGGTCAGTCGAGCTTTCCTCGCGCTGGATTCCCTCGACATTCGTGACGTTTGCCTGCTGGCGCGCGATCTCGATCCTAGACTCTGCTGTGTATTGCGGCGTCATCAGCAACGTTACCACCAGCCCCGCCACAAGCATAGCGACGACGATCCCAGCAATCAGCCACAGGTGCCGGCGCGCGATATTCCAGTATTCGAGGATCATCGGCACGGTGGCGCGACGGATCGACGACGGACCTTCATCGTCGAAGGCGTCGAACTCCATCATCGCACCAGCATCGGTCGGCATAGAAGTCATACGAAAACCAACTCATCTAAACGCCTGTACGGCGAACGCGCGCCGCGCGAGGACCTGATTGATCAATTATTGTCGAGAATCGCCACGAGCGGCGAAACGAAGAGCGGCGAAACCTGGATGAACATCTGGAACAGGCGTCGCCCGGGCGAATCACCGACCACGACGATATCGCGCGGGTAGAGGATCGGATCTTCGTACGCACCGCGGCGAATGGCCTTTAGATCATACAGCGCGATCATCTGTCGGCCGTTGACCTTGCGCTGGATCACAACTTCGCGAAGGCGGGCATAGTCCGTCGTGCCTTCGGCCCCGGCCACCGCACGCAGCAACGTCATACCGGCCACGATCTTAATGTTGCCGGGCTTTTCGACCTCACCCTCGACGGTCACATACTGGCTGGTGGCGGCTTCGATATTCACCGATACCTTAGGGTCGCGGATATAGCCGCGGCGCAGCTGCGCGGTTATCTGCTCGGCCGCTTCAGCGGGCGTGAGTCCTCCAACCTCGACCTCGCCAGCAATCGGCAGAGTGATCCGGCCCGAGCCGTCGACATCGAACTTGCGGTCGGCCATTTCATCGAAACCGAGAACGTCGATGATCAGCTTGTCATAAGGTGCGATCTTATAAACGTAGCGCTGCTGGGCGCCCAGCTGCCCATCAGGGCCCGGAAGCTCCTTTGACTCGACGAGTGTAATCGACGGCGCACCACCGATCTTCGCCGGCGCGCCGGCGCAACCCGCCAACAACGCCGCCATCAAAAGAATGCTGATCTTTTTCATCGAGACTCCGAACGCCACATATTTCTATCTGTCAGGATTCGACGCGTTTCGCGCGAGGGTTGGAGCGCAAAGCAATCGATATCCAAGACACTCCGACCGCGAAAAACATTGCCAGCGACGGGACGCGGAGCGGATAGTCGGCAACGCTCGACAACGCAAGCAGGAAGCAAAGCGCAATCCCGGCGCGCCCCAATACCAGCTCGGTCGACCGGCGGTCGGCCGTCCCGTTACTCTGACGCACCAGCGCCCATGCCGCGGCCAACCCCATGAACAAGCCGACAAGCATCAGCGCGATTGCAGGAAGCCCGCCGGTGATCAGCAGTTCCAGCGGCTCGTTGTGCGCATGGTTCAGATAGGCGGGCGACAGCAGGCGATAGGGCTCGACGATCTTGTAAACCTCGACGAACGAACCGATACCGCTGCCGAACGGGAAATAATCCCACGATGCGTTCCAGATGACCGGCAGGGCCTCGAAGCGCAGATCGGCGGCGGGGTCATTCTCGACCAGGCGCTGGATCGACTTGGCGCGCGATGCGACAAGCGTCAGCGCAAGCGTGAACAGCACGGCGCCGCCGATACCGATCACCCGGTGGCTACGGTCCGCCTGCTTGAGCGCGCCCGAACGGCCGACAACGACCGGCGACTGATAAATCCAGAAGGCACTCACGACGCCAATGACGCCGAGGATCAGTCCCGAACGTGACCCCGTCACAAGCAGCAGCGGGATCAGGAAAAGTGCGGCCGCCACGGTCAGGATGCGCCGGAACGACAGGCTTTCGGGAGATCCGCGCTGCAGCGTCAGATTGGCCGCGAGCAACGGGAACAGGCATGCAAGAAATGCCGCCTGATGGTTGCGATTCGCGAACAGCCCGACCGCTTCGCCGTTGTTGGTGATGCGATAGAAATAGAGCGGACCGTTGCTCGGCCCGATCGCCTGCAACAATCCGATGAGACCGCTCAGCAGTCCGATGACAAGAAGCACGCGCGCCGTCGTCAGCTGCGCGTCGGGCTTCAGTGACAGCGCGAGCAGCAGCGCCGCGATGGGCGCGGCCAGCGAAAAAAGCGCATTCCATGTGCGCGTCTGCGCGACCGAAGCCGGCAGCCATGGCAACGGCAGCTTTGCCTCGGCGTACACGTTCTCGACGATTTCGCGGCCCGGCAGCATCGTCCAGATCGCCGGCGGCAATGGTATGAGGTGCAGTGCGACGAGCAGGACGATCGCGAGCACGAAGAGCATGATGTGCCGCGCCGAACCCCACGCGTTTTGCCAGCCCAGGTAGAGCGCGAAAGCCAAAGCCATCGCCGAGACCGGCCGCCAGATCAGCAGCGAGAGAATATCGTCGCGCCCGCTACCCGCAATCAGGAAGCCGAGCCCGAGCAGAGCGAGCAGCAACACGAGCGATCGCCGGTCCTCGCCCTGAAATTTCTTCGACAAAGTCGAGAAGGACAGCCGCATCACCCCTGCCCCGCTTCGGCGCGCCGATTATCCTTGATCAAGGATGTTGCCTGCACTTCACAACCCTTCTTGTCTTTGAACGAAGCCTGCCCTGGATCAACAGACGCAGCCCTCGCGTTCAAACCTTTTACCGATCGGCATCCGCCGGCATATATTCCGGGACCAGCTTGGCCATCAGGCGCTTGGCGCCTTCCGCGTCGCCGGCTTCGAGCAATCCCTTCAGCGTATCCAGTTCCCTGCCGAGTTTACTCCACGGCAATTTCGCTTCACGAGCGCGCATGATCCGGTCATGCGCGGTTTTTTCCGGACTCTCCCCGATGAGAAGCTCTTCATAGAGTTTTTCGCCCGGACGCAATCCGATTTCGCGAATTTCGATGTCGCCATCGGGATTTTCGGCCGAACGGACCGTCAGCCCCGACAAATGGACCATCGTCACCGCCAGATCGTGAATCCGGACCGGCTGCCCCATGTCGAGCACGAACACCTCGCCGCCCGTGGCCATCGCACCAGCCTGAATGACGAGCTGCGACGCCTCGGGAATCGTCATGAAATATCGCGTGACATCGCGATGGGTGATCGTGACGGGCCCGCCCCACGATATCTGTTCGCGGAATTTCGGAACCACCGAACCGCTTGAGCCCAGGACGTTTCCGAACCGGACCATGGAAAAAATCGTGCTCGTTTTCCGGTCGGCGCGCGCCTGGAGGACGAGTTCGCAAATACGCTTGGACGCCCCCATCACATTGGTCGGCCGTACCGCCTTGTCGGTGCTTACGAGAATGAAGCGGTCCACGCCGGCCGCCTCGGCGGCGAGGCAGCAATGCAGCGTGCCGAAGACATTGTTCCAGAGCCCCGCGACCGGGTTCGCCTCAACGAGCGGCACATGCTTGTAGGCCGCCGCGTGAAACACGATCTCGGGCGACCAGCGCGCGAATTGCCTCTCGATCGCGCCCTTCTGCCCGACATCGACCAGTTGCTCGACCAGTTCGACGGCAATTCCGTCGCGCGCCATCGTCGTGCGCAACTCGTCGGCGATCGCATAAAGCGCGAATTCCGATTGCTCGACCAGAACAAGGCGGCCGGGTCCGCGACGGATGATCTGGCGGCACAATTCGCTGCCGATCGATCCGCCGGCGCCGGTGACCAGCACGGTTCGCCCGACCAGCGCAGCCTCGAGCAGCGCTTCGTCGGGGGGGACGGGTTCGCGCCCGAGCAGCTCTTCGATCTGGATTTCGCGCAGGTCGCTGACCGACACCTTGCCGTCGATGATGTTGCCGATGCTGGGAAGCGAACGCACATGAACCGCAGCGTTGCGCAGACTCTCGAATATCTCGCGGCGCCTTGCGCGCGACACGCTCGGCAGCGCGAGCAGGACCTCATCGACGGCAAGATCGTCGACGAGCCGGTCGATCGCTTCGGGAAGATAGATCGGAAGCCGGTCGATGAGCGCCCCGACGAGCAACGGATCGTCATCGATGAAGCCGGCAACCACAACGTGATTCTCGTGTCGGAGCGCTTGCGCAAGCTGCTGGCCTGCCCGTCCCGCGCCATAGATCAGCACGCGGCTTGAAGCCACAGCGCCGCGGCCGCCCGACATTAGGTCCACGAGAACATAACGAATGGCCAGACGGCTGCCGACGAGCAGCATGAGGAAGATGATCGGTTGCAGCACCCCCATCGTCCGGGGGACGCCCGAAGCCCCGATGAACAGAAAGGAGAAGCTCATCGGCAGCGCCATCAGGAAACACGCCCAGACGAGCCCGAACATCGTCCGGCTGCCGGCGGACCGGATGATCGAAAGATAAATGCCGCTCAGCCAGGCCACCACGAACCAGCTGGGCAGCGCGACCGCGATCAGCAGCAATGCGGTGCGGCTGCCGAGATCCCAGTATCCGACGCGAAGAGAGAGGGCGAGCCACACCGAAAAGACGCACAGCACGGCGTCGATCAGCACCGCCATGATCCTGCGATGATGCCGTTCGCCGTTAGCGAGCAGGGTAATCACATCCCCGAATATCGATACTATGCGCGATTCGATGGAACGCAAATTGCTGCCACTCATGACGTTTTCTTTGCTTGGGCTTGGGGGCTACTAACTTTCGGCGGCCAAGGAGAGCGGCTCGAAGCGGGGTCGGAGTGTCATTCTGGTCACTTGCTGCCAACGGACACTCAGAACATGGCGGCATAGGCTGGCTGCTATTGAAAGCTGCCGGGATAAGCAAGCCATTTGAGCAGGCAGCGTCAGGAACAAAGGGGGGCCGATTCGCGCGGTTGGCCCAACGCGGCGGCGACTGCCTTCGTTTTATTGAGGCCCGATTTTACCGACGCGCAGCACTGACAGATGCGTTGGGCATTCAAAATTTGGATGGCATCTTTCACATTGATCGACAGGCTGGCGTTCGCGATTCGTCCGGCAACCCGCAGGCTTGTGCCCGATCGAACGTAATTGGAAGTCGACGCTAATCACTAGAAACTCAGCTATCAGCGGGAATCGAGCATTCAGGTTAGCCTGCTGCCGCTGGTAGACGCCATCGCAACCTAACCACAGTCAAGCGGCTTCCACCAAGCCCGCAGTCTGGAGATAGCGGCGATCGGTCCCTTCGAGCGCGATCGCCGTCAGGACGCCGGATTTATAGGCGCCGGTATCGATTCCGATGCGGTTCGGGCATTCATCGACATCGTTCTGGATCGTGTGACCATGTACGACCATGACGCCATGGTCGCGACCGTCGCCCAGAAATTCGTCACGAATCCAGCGCAGGTCTGCCAGCGCCTGCCGTTCCAGCGGCACGCCCGGACGAATACCGGCGTGGACGAAGACATAGTCGCCGATCGCGATCACATCCTCGCCATTGCCAAGAAAATCGACATGCGCCTGCGGGACCATCGGCGGCAATTTTTCCGCGACCTCTTCGAAGGTCGCGTCAGCGAGGTTGGTATCGTCGTTCCAATAACTTTGGACCGTCGCCTCGCCCCCGATGCGCATGAAATAGCGCAAACGGCGGACATCGCCCGTCAACGCCGCCAGGAAACATTCCTCATGATTGCCGATCAACAGGCGCAGTTCGTCGAATTCGCCGCGCAAGCCGAGCGCGCGTTCGACCACTTCGGCCGAACGGGGGCCGCGGTCGACAAGGTCCCCGAGCAGGATCAAGCTGACGCGCGCCGGACCGAGCGCGGCGTTGTCGGCGCGGATCAGCGCGATCAGCTCGGCGAACAAATCGTCGCGCCCGTGAATATCGCCGATCGCATAGACGCGCTGCCCTGCCGGGATGGCGAAGCTGGCCGGGGGCGGCGGAACCGGCTTGCTCTTACGCTTCCAGAACATGAAAACCCAACTTCCAAATATATATATATATATATCGAGCGCGCGAAAGGCGGCTTGCGCATCGCGGATGCCTCTAGCCTCCGCCGTTCCGCGAGACAATATACAGCTTTATCACGCAAATGTTGCATTGATGTCGTCTATCCGGAAAATCCGCCGCGATCATCGTTGCTTAAGGGTGTTGCAAGCTTTGCCGGCTATTCCGCGATAGCGTATCGATACCCGCCGCCGGTCGCGGCCGGGCTTTCGGTCAGGAGATTGATATGAAGGTGATGACCGTTTTCGGCACGCGTCCGGAAGCGATAAAGATGTTTCCCGTCGTCCACGCCCTGCGTGCAGAGGCGGGGCTGGACGCGCGCGTCTGCGTCACCGCGCAGCACCGCGAAATGCTCGACCAGGTGCTCGAAATCGCGCGCATCGTGCCCGACATCGACCTTGACGTTATGCAGGCCGGCCAGACGCTCGACGGGCTGCTCGCCCGGCTGGTCGTCGGGCTCGGCGAGACTTTCGACGCCGAACGGCCCGACCGCATCCTCGTCCACGGCGATACGCTGACGACGATGGCGGCGACGCTCGCCGCCTATTTCCGCAAGATCCCTGTTGGCCATGTCGAGGCCGGGCTGCGTAGCGGCAACATCTATCACCCCTGGCCCGAGGAGGTGAACCGCAAGGTCGCCGGCGCGGTCGCCGACCTGCATTTCGCGCCGACCGAAACCGCCGCCGCCGCGCTCCGCGCCGAAAATGTGCCCGCCGATCGGATCCATGTGACGGGCAACACTGTCATCGACGCATTGCTCGCGACCACGGCGCGGATCGACGAAGAGCCATCGCTCGCCGCCGGCCTCGACCCGCTGCTCGCGCGCTTCGCAGGCCGGCGGATCATCGCCGTGACCTCGCACCGGCGCGAGAATTTCGGCGACGGGATGAAGGCCATCGCCGATGCCATCGCCGCCATTGCCGCGCGCGACGACGTCGCGGTGATCTTCCCCGTCCACCCCAATCCGCACGTCCGCAGCGCGATGGAGCCCATCCTTGGCGGTCTTTCCAATGTCGCGCTGATCGACCCGCTCGACTATCCGCACTTCGTCCGCCTGCTCGGCGCGTCGGAGCTGGTGCTGACCGACAGCGGCGGCGTGCAGGAAGAAGCGCCCTCGCTCGGCAAGCCGGTGCTCGTGATGCGCGAGACGACCGAGCGGCCCGAAGGGATCGAAGCCGGCACCGCGCGGCTTGTGGGGACCGACAAAGCGCGTATTGTTTCCGAAATTTTCAAGCTTTTGGACGACAAGGACGCCTATACCGCCATGGCCCGCGCCCATAATCCATTCGGTGACGGCACGGCGGCAAGACAGATTGCGGAGATTGTAGCGCGTGCCCATTGATACGGAACAGAAGGTCACGGTCCTCGGGCTCGGCTACATTGGCCTCCCCACCGCGGCGCTGATCGCGCGTTCGGGCTGCAAGGTCACCGGCGTCGATGTGAGCCAGAGCGTCGTCGACACGGTTAACAGCGGCCGCGTGCATATCGAGGAAGTCGACCTCGATGGCCTCGTCCAGGGCGTCGTCGCGCGCGGCGCGCTCGTCGCGTCGACCGGGGTCGCAGCCGCCGACACCTTCGTCGTCGCTGTGCCGACCCCGCACGACGAAGAACACCGCCCCGACATCAGCCACGTCTTGTCCGCAGCACGCGCGATCGCGCCGAAGCTCGAGGCGGGCAACCTCGTCATCCTCGAATCGACCTCACCCGTCGGCACGACCGAAAAGCTCGCCGAACTGATCGCCGAACTGCGCCCCGACCTGAAGGTCCCCGGCGCGTGTAGCGGCGCGGCCGACATCTTCATTGCCTATTGCCCCGAGCGCGTGCTGCCCGGCCGCATCCTCGTCGAGCTGATCGGCAACGACCGCTGCATCGGCGGCATCACCCCGCGCTGCGCGCGCCGCGCGATGACCTTTTACCGCCAATTCGTCCGCGGCGCCTGCGTCACCACCTCGGCGCGCGCTGCCGAAATGGTGAAGCTGGTCGAAAACAGCTATCGCGACGTCAATATCGCCTTTGCCAACGAGCTGTCGATGATGGCCGAGCAGATGAGCGTCGACGTCTGGGAGGTAATCCGCCTCGCCAACCGCCACCCCCGCGTCAACATCCTCCAGCCCGGCCCCGGCGTCGGCGGCCATTGCATCGCGGTCGACCCGTGGTTCCTCGTCCACGGCGCGCCCGATCACAGCCGCCTGATCCGCACCGCGCGCGAGGTCAATCTGGCCAAGACCGCGCATGTCATCGGCGCTGCCGAAATGCTCGTGTCGCAGCACCCCGACGCGCGCGTCGCCTGCCTCGGCCTCGCGTTCAAGCCCAATATCGACGATTTTCGCGAAAGCCCCGCGGTCGAAGTCGCCGCCGCGCTCGCGCGCCGCTTCGGCAAGCGGATCGAGATCGTCGAGCCCTATGCTCGCGGCCTGCCGATGGAGTTTGCGGGTACCGGGGCTGAACTGATCGACCTCGACACGGCGCTTGCGGATTGCGACCTGCTCATCGTCCTCGTCGATCACGACCTGTTCAAGTCGATCCCGATCGAGGAACGTAGCGACAAAATCGTCTATGACACGCGCGGGCTGTGGCTGGACCAGCCGAATGGCCGGAACGGCAGCCGCCTCCACCGCGCGGCCTGAGGCGCCCATGCACTTGACCTCGCGTCGACATTTCCAGCACAAGGTTGCCATGCCGCGGCGCCTGAAGACCCTCGTCGTCGAAAAGCCCTGGGGACGCACCGATATTCCGAGGGCGTTCGGGGATTTCGGTGGCCGCCGAATTGGCGAAATCTGGTTCGCGCACCCCGACGGCGATGACATCGCGGCGACCATGATCAAATTCCTCTTCACATCGGAACGCCTGTCAATCCAGGTGCATCCCGACGATGCGACCGCACAGCGTGCCGGGCTTCGATCGGGAAAAGACGAATGCTGGCTCGTCCTCGACGCCGATGACGGCGCCGAACTCGGCGTGGGGCTGACCGTACCCGTCGGGTTGCAGGAGTTGCGCGATGCCGCGCTCGACGGATCGATAGTCGACCGTATCGACTGGCGACCGGCGCATACGCATGATTTCATCTATAATCCCGCGGGCACGATCCACGCGATTGGCGGCGGCTTGGTCATTGTCGAGGTGCAACAGAATATCGACTGCACCTACCGCCTCTACGACTATGGCCGTCCACGCGCACTCCATCTTGATGAAGGGCTGGCCGTTGCAGATCGCAAGCCCGTTGCCGACCCCCACGACCTCAGGATCGACCCGGCCGAATCGCGCGCACTCGTTAGCGGTCCGCGTTTTCACGTTACGCATCTCGCCGGGCCGATCGTGGACGAGATATGCCTCGCTGGTCGCGACGAAATGACTTTCCTGCCTCTCTCGGACGGTTGTCGTGTCGCGGGCGAGGTTCTAAAGCTCGGCGAAGCGGTGCTGCTCGAAGGCCCAGCGATGATCGACATCGCAGCGGGCGCCCGCGCGTTGCTCGTCTGGTCCTGAAGGGACCGCCACACCCCTCCCCTTGCGGCGACGGGACCTATCTCCCATATCGCGCCGCATGACCAATCCCCATGCGCAAAGTGCCTCGCCCTGGCACGGAACCACCATCCTTTCCGCCCGCAGCGCCGACAAGGTCGTCATCATCGGTGACGGCCAAGTGTCGATGGGCCAGACGGTGATGAAGCCCAACGCCCGCAAGGTCCGCCGCCTCCACGACGGCAGTGTGATCGGCGGCTTCGCGGGCGCGACCGCCGACGCCTTCACGCTGTTCGAGCGGCTCGAAGCCAAGCTCGAACGCCATAACGGCCAACTGCTCCGCGCCGCGGTCGAACTCGCGAAGGACTGGCGCACCGACAAATATCTTCGCAACCTCGAGGCGATGATGATCGTCGCCGACAAGGAAGTGACACTCGTCATCACCGGCAATGGCGACGTGCTCGAGCCCAAGGGTGGTGTCGCCGCGATCGGTTCGGGCGGCAATTTTGCACTCTCGGCGGCGCGCGCACTCGTCGATTATGAAAGCGACCCCGAAGTACTGGCCCGCAAGGCAATGGAGGTCGCTGCCGAAATCTGCGTCTACACCAATGACCAATTCACTTTGGAGACGATCAACATCGCCAGCTGACCAACGAGAACGAGCACTGGCGGATTTTATCCCGCTTTGCCGGCTGCAGTTTCGAGTCCGGCAATTCTCTCCGAACAAATTTCATGAACGGCGCGACCCAATTTTTCGACGCACGCGCCGAGCCAGACAAGTTCGTCTTCGGCGATGCGATAATGCTTCGAATAGCGCGCCTTCACATATGCTTCCTTCAGTTTCTCGAAGCGAGATCGGTCGGCCTTGGTTTCGCGCGGCCAAGCGTCGATCAAGCGCATGTCGATGCGTTCAGCCTGCGCCCGAAGGAAGCCGAGATTATGAACGTGCGGCGTATAGAAGGTGCAAACCAGAAGATGTCAAACGGCGTTCAAAAGGGACCCCCGATCGGCGTCGAAGAGGGACCCCTTTTCGGATATGATGTTGGTTTGTTGAAGATGGCCTTGCGCTGCGTGCGGCGGAGGGCGGGCGTAGCCCGACCGGAGGCGCGCGCAGCG
>NZ_DASYHG010000006.1:0-152404 GCF_035998905.1 Sphingopyxis sp.
CCCGCGAAAGCGGGAACCCAGTGTGGAGTAAGCCCACGCGCGCTCTGGGTCCCCGCTTTCGCGGGGATGACGAAAGTGGAGAACATCCGCTCCTCACCCCAAAGCCACCCTCCGTCGTCCGACGAACTAACCCTTCGTATCCATCCGCTCGCACAACGCGTCGACCTTCTCCGCCAACTCATGAATGCGCATCTGGTCCAGCTTCTCATGCAGCCGCATGATCTCCAGTTCGGCGCGCAGGTTGATCTCGTAGTCGACACTCGCGGTCAGCCGGTCCTTCGCCGCCTGCCGGTTCTGGCTCATCATGATGATCGGCGCCTGCACCGCGGCGAGCGTGGAGAGCATCAGGTTGAGGAAGATGAAGGGATAGGGATCGAACGCCAGCCCGAAACGCTGAAGTATCTCCGAATTGAGCAGCATCCAGCCGAGCAGCACCAGCGCAAAGACGATGATGAAGCCCCACGAACCGCCGACCGCCGCAACCCTGTCGGCAAGCCGGTCACCCGTGCTCGCCTGCGCGTCCTCGATATCGGCGGCATCGCGGCTGCTCGGCGCGCGCTGGGCGATCGCCTCGACCACACGCGATTCTTCGGGATCGAGGTCGTCGAAGGCGCGGCCGAGAAGCCGCAGCGACAGGTCATTGAGGTGCGTGCTCGCGTTCATTCCAATCCTATCCCACCCAGCGCCAGATGCCTGCGACCATATATCCGAGCGCGCCGTGCGCCCAGGTCGCGGCAAGCCATAGCATAATCCCGCCGAACAAGGCATGCGGCCGCGGGATGGTATCGGCCCACGGCGCGCCGTTGCCAACCTGCCGCGCGAACGGCACGAAGCTGGTCCGCGCCGCCCAGCCACGCCATGCCTCGCCCATCAGCCGCGCCTTCTTCACATCCTGTCCCGCCGATCCGACGAGCGCGAGGAAGATGATCGTGGCGGACAGGATGATCTGTCCCGGCGTTGGCATCACGATGACATGCGCGGCCGCCCACAGGGTGAAGCCCCACATCATCGGGTGCCGCGTGATCGCAAAGACCCCGCGCGGCGCGGCGGCCGCATCCCGTGCGGCATGCGGCGCGGGCAGTGCGGGATTGCCGATCAGCGATCCCATGAAGAGGATGCTCGCGAACAGCACGAGCAGCGATGCGAGGCCCCACAGCCCGTCGCCGACCGACCATATGGGCGGTTCGGGCGGCATCCCGCGCCACGCCTGCACAACCATGATGAACGTAGCGATCGCGACGACCGAGTAGACGATCTGGAACCCGCGCTCCCCCATCCGCCCCGCAAGCCCGTCCCGAAGCGGATGCGACAGAATGAGATGCGAGCCGACAAACAGGACGCAGGTGGTGATCAAAAGCGATATCGGTTGCACGGCCAATCCCCTCATCGAGCGAATTTCCCGCCGCCGACCGCCCCGATGGCGGACGACTCGCGGCATCGTGCCGGCACCATCCGCTACAAAGGTAACAGTGTCAACATGAGCAGTGAAGCGGGCAGGCGCCGAAGCGCCCGCCCGATCCTTAGCGGTCGTAAGCCTTGGGCAACGCGCCTTCCTGCGGCGCCCGATACCGATCGCGCAGGCGGTCCTGCCGCGTCGTCAGCGACTGCGCCTTGCCGTCGATCCAGATCGCGGTCGGGCGGCTGCCGAGTTCGAGCGGGTCATTGTCCCAGATCACGACGTCACCGACGCGGCCCGGACGCAGCGAACCGATGCTGCCTTCCATGCCGACCGCGCGCGCGGGAACGCTGCTGATCGATGCGAAGGCCTGATCCCACGTCATCCCGCTCGCGCCGGGCACGCGTGCCAAGCCGACAAGGTTGCCGGCATATTGCGTCGCGTAACCCATCTTGTGCGCGTCATCGTCGTCGAACACGCCGACAGACACATCGACGCCAGCAGTCTTGAGCCGTCCCGCGTTCGACTGCGTCGCGCCAAGCTGTTCGAAGTTCGACGGCAGGTCGGTGAGCGGCGAGACGAGCACCGGCACCTTTGCCGCCGCGATCTCGCGCGCGACGAGCCAGCCTTCGGTCACCCCGACGAGCACGAGCTTGAGCGCGGGGAAGTCCTGCCGCAGCTTCAGCACATTGACGATGTCGGCGGCGCGGTCGACGCGCACGAACAGCGGCGTCGTGCCGTCGATCACGCGCACCAGCGCATCGGCGTCGGCGCGCTGGATCATCGCGTCATTGCCCCATTCGGCGAGCGTCGCGGGGTTGCGGGCATAGCTGCGCGCCGCGAGCAATTGTTCACGGAACAACAGGAAGGTCGCCGCGCGGCTCCCCCCCGCCTTGGCCGATCCATCCTCGCCGAACGCGACATATTGGAGCGCGCGCGGGCGCGTCACCATGTCCATGTCGTCGGCAAGGTCGACGACCGCGCCTTGGCCCGCGAACAAATTGCTGCTGCCGCTCGGCGCGACGATCGCGCGCGTCACGCCCGATGCGCGGTTCACCGCGACGGGCGATCCCATCGGATTGAGCGCGGGCGCGATATCGAGACCCGCCGAAAAGCGCGTGCGCGGCGCCGACCGGTCGTTGGTGCCGGTGACGGCGTCGACTTCGGTCAGCCCGACGCGGCTGAACGCCGCGACGATGCCCGGGGTCACATAACGCCCTTGCGCATCGACGCGCTCGACGCCTGCGGGCACCGCAACACCCGCGCCTGCCGCGACGACTTTGCCGCCGCGCACGAAGACGGTGCCGCCGTCGATCGGCGCGCTGCCATCGCCGATGACGAGCTTGGCATTGACGATCGCGATATCCTGCGCAGCGGCGGGAGCTGCAATGATGGCTGCAGCGGAAAGAAGGAGTGCGCGGATCATTTCACGTCTCCTTCGCCCGGCTGGCCGAGTTCGAAATCGCTCACCGGACGCCGTTTCGGATCGTTCGCGTCGAACATCAGCGCGCCATCGATCCAGACCTTTTCCGGGCGCGTATAGGCGCTGAACGGATTGCCGTTCCACAGCACGACGTCGGCCATCTTGCCCGGCTTCAGGCTGCCGGTCTTGTCGGCGATACCCAGCGCCTTCGCCGGGTTATACGACAGCCATGTCCATGCCATCTCGTCGCTGACGTCGATGCCGATGCGGCGCCCCGCGGCGCGCGCCTTCGCGGCTTCCTGGTTGAGCCGCTGGATCTGGTTCGCGTCGTCCGAGTGGACGATGGTGCACGCACCCGCCTTGTAGACGAGCGGGATATTCTCGTTGACGCTGTCATAGGCTTCCATCTTGAAGCCCCACCAGTCGGCCCACATCGCCGAGCAGATGCCTTCCTTCTGAAGGATGTCGGCGATCTTGTACGCTTCGACCGCGTGGTGGAAGGTCGACACCTTATAGCCGAACTCCTTCGACATATCGATGACGAGCGCCATTTCGTCGGCGCGATAGCAATGGTTGTGGACGAGGATTTCACCCGACAGCACACCCGCGAGCGTTTCCATCGCGAGGTCGCGGTCGACGGCTTTCCCGTCGTCCATCTTCTTCTTGTACGCTGCGGCCTTCTGCCAGGTCGCGCGGTTGACCGCGAAATTGCCCATGCGCGTCGAGGGCGCGCGGCCCTTGCCGCCGTAAACGCGCTTCGGATTTTCGCCGCACGCCATTTTCAGGCCATAGGGCGCACCGGGGAATTTCATCCCCTGCACGGTGCGCGAGGGCACATTCTTGAGCGTGATCGAGCGCCCGCCCATCAGGTTCGCGCTCCCCGGCAGGATCTGGAGTGCGGTCACGCCGCCATTCGCCAGCGCGCGGCTGAACCCCGGGTCCTGCGGCCAGACGCTATGCTCCGACCAGACTTCGGGGGTGGTCGGCGAGGTCGCCTCATTACCGTCCGAATGCGCGTCAACGCTGGGCGACGGATAGTCGCCAAGATGGCTGTGGATGTCGATGATGCCGGGGGTCAGGAACTTGCCGGTGCCGTCATAGACCGCGATGTCCGCCGGGATCGGCGTATCGGGACCACCGACGGCCTCGACCTTGCCGTTCGCGAGCAGCACGGTCCCGTTGTCGATCCGCCCACCCTCACCGTCGAAGATGGTGACATTGCGGACCGCCGTGACCTGCCCCGCATAGGGCTTGTAGGTCGACGGATAGGGATCCTTGTTGAACTTCACCGGCTTCTCGGCGCTCGCGGCGGGCTTGTCGCCCGCCGAGGCCGTCTCTCCCTTGCTCGCCGCACAACCGACGAGCGCCAGCGATACCGCAGCCAGCAGGCTGCCCTTCACACCCCGGATCATCGATTACGCCCCTTTGGGTTCGGGATGAACGCCAGCCGCCTGCGGCTCGGCGAGTTCCTTCTGACCAGCCAGATCCTCTGCATCGCGCAGCGAGTCGAGGTGCATCAGCTTCTTGATCAGCGGCGAGACGACGATCACGAGGATGCCGAAGCCGACCGCCCAGAGGCCGATCGTCTGGTAGACGTCGAGCACGAGCGCCTTGCCGGCGCCCTCGCCGCTCGCCTTCTCCGAGCCCGTCGCCGCCGCGATCAGGCCCGCGGCGAAATTGCCCGTCGCCGATGCGAAGAACCAGGTGCCCATGATCAGCGACGCCATATGCGCGGGCGCAAGGCGGTTCATGGCGCTGAGGCCCACCGGCGACAGGCAAAGCTCGCCGGTCGTGTGGAGCAGGTAGATCAGGAAGATGAACAGCACGGGCGTCGCATTTTCCATGCCCGCGGCTTCGGCGCCCCATTTGAGCACGAAGAAACCGAGCCCGAGCTGGAGCATCGCAAGGCCGAACTTGGCGGGCGCCGAAGGTTCCCACCCGCGGCGGCCGAGCCAGGTCCAAAGCGCCGCGAAGAGCGGTGCGAAGAGGACGATGTAACCTGCGTTGAGCGACTGGAAAACCGACGCCGGCACGCCCGCGCGATCGACATAGCGGTCGGCAAAGAGGTTGAGCGACGAGCCTGCCTGTTCGAACAGGGCCCAGAAGAGGATCGAACCGAGGATCAGGAACATCGCGGCGAAGATGCGGTCGCGGTCCTGCGAGGGCAGTTTCACGACGGCGGTGAAGATCACATAGGCGACGAGCAAGGCGCCCGCGACGCCGAGCAAGGTCCCGACCAGCGCCTGGTTCTGCACCATCCACCAGCACACGCCGACGGCGAGGAGGCCGACGATGTAGAGCAGCCATTCGAACTTGATGCCCATCACGGGCGCCGCCAGTTTCGCCGGATCCTCCGGCTCGCCGCGGCCGAGCAACAGGGGCTTGCCCCAGATGAAGACGATCAGGCCGAGCAGCATGCCGAAGCCCGCGGCGCCGAAGCCATAGGACCAGCCATAGACTTCGCCGAGATAGCCGCAGAGCAGCGAACCGAGGAACGCGCCGAGGTTAATCCCCATATAGAAGATCGTGTAGGCACCGTCGCGGCGCACGTCGGTGCGCGGGTAGAGCTGGCCGACGATCACCGAGATGTTCGCCTTCAGGAAGCCCGAGCCGACGATGATGAAGGCAAGCGCAAGCCAGAAGATGTTGAGGCTGGCCGGATCCTGTCCGCCGTCGCCTTCGAACCCCATGATGAAATGGCCGAATGTCAGCAAGATGGCGCCGTAAGTGACCGCTTTTCGCTGCCCCAGCCAGCGGTCGGCGAGATAGCCGCCGAGCACCGGGGTGATGTAGACGAGCGCGGTATAGGCACCGTAAATGACGCCCGATTCCCCGTCCGAAAACAGCCAGTGCTTGGTCAGGTAGAAAATCAGGAGTGCGCGCATCCCATAATAGGAGAATCGCTCCCACATTTCGGCGAAAAACAGGACAAAAAGGCCCTTCGGGTGGCCGAGAAACGTCCCGGCGGCATCCCCGTGCTGGGCATAGGCTTTGGTCATGGCGACCCTTCCCTGGATATGGTTATAGGCCCCGTAAGCGAGGCAGATGGCCGTAACACTAGCGTCAAAATTGCGTATGGGAAGAATCTAATTGCGCGTGAAACCGCTTCGGACGGGCCAAAAACTGTTGCGAACCGTTCGCAACACTTGCACAAAGTGACGCGAAACGCCACATGGCGCACCATGTTCAACGACACCTCCTCGCTCCTCGCCCATCTCGCCACCCGCCGCTCGGGCAAGGCGCGCGACATGATCGCGCCCGGCCCCGATGCCGCACAGCTTCGTGACATCATCGCGCTCGCGCTGCGCACCCCCGACCATGGCAAGCTCGCCCCTTGGCGGATCGTGACGATCGCCGACGGGCAGCGCGACGCCTTCGCCGCGCTGCTGAAAAAAGCATGGGTCGCGGAAAATCCCGGCGCCGCCGGCATGGACCTGTCGGCGCTCGACCAGTTCGCGCATCAGGCCCCCACCCTGCTCGTGCTCGTCTCGACCCCGGTACCCGGCGTCAAGATTCCTGTCTGGGAACAGCAGATGTCTGCGGGTGCGGTCGGTATGAACCTGCTTCACGCCGCGCATGCGCACGGGTTCGTCGCGAGCTGGCTCACCGGTTGGGCGGCGTTCAGCCCCGATGTCGCCGCAGCGTTCGGCGCGGGCGACGGCGACAAAATTGTCGGCTATTTCTTCCTCGGCACCGCGTCGCGGGACCTCGACGAGCGCCCACGCCCCGAATATGATGATGCTGTTCGCGCTTGGGAAATTTAGTTACGCATAGCAGCAACGCTTTGTAACAATCCTAATTTGACTGTGCTGCTGTCTTATGGCATTAAAGCGGCATGCTCGATCAGTCCAAACCCGTGTACCAGCGCCTGCGCGATGTCATCGCGAACGCGATCCTCGATGGCCAGTTCAGCGACGGCGACATGCTGCCTTCAGTGCGCTCGCTCGCCGCGGAGGAAGGCGCCAACCCGCTGACGGTGGCGAAAGCGTACCAGACTTTCCAGGACGAAGGACTGGTCACGGTCAAGCGCGGCGTCGGCATGTTCGTCGCCGAGGGCGCGACCGAACGGCTGCGCGACCTGATGCGCGCCGATTTCCTTGCGAATGTCTGGCCCCCGGTCGCACAGCAGATGGGCCGCATCGGCCTCGACGCGCGCGCGCTGCTCGATCTGACCGAAGCTTAACGCCCGATCTGCGCGGCCTTGTCGCGCAAGTCTGCCGCGGCCTGCCGGTTGCCGCGGTGCGCGAGCAGGCCGGCGTAAAATTCCATGATTGCGGCATTGAGTGGTTGCAGCCGATAGGCGCGATCGATCAACCGCAGCGCGCGCGCATCGTCACCCTTCGCCGCCCACGCCCGCGCGAGTTCGCGCAGGACGACGACATCGCGATCGCCGATCCGGCTGCGGACGCGCTCGAAATGCGCGATCGCATCGTCCCAATGCTCGATATCCATCGCAAGATGCCCCGCCAGCCGGTCGGCGGCGACGCTCGATGGCTGGCTGTCGCGCAGCGCGAGGATCGCCGCGCCCGAGCCGGCAATATCGCCGGCGCGGTATAGCGCATTGGCGAGCCGAAGCGTCGTCCGCTCGCCCGCATCGAGCGCGCGGGCGGCACGATAAGACCGGATGGCGAGGTCGAACTGCCCGCCCGCGAGCGCTGCATCGCCCAGCAGGATATGTGCGTCAGCGACGCCGCGGTTCGCATCGCGAATCCGCGATGCGCGCGCGATGGCGCGGGCGCTGTTTCCGCTCGACAGGTCAGCCGAAATCGCGGGGATCACCGCGGCCGGGTTCAGTGGTTCGGCGTCGGCTGCCATCGTCAACAGCCCGTAATCATTGTCGGCGGCAAAGGGGACGGCTTCGCCCCGCGCGAGTGTCGCCGCGCGCCCCAGATAGTCCGCCGATTCGACCCGGCGCCCCAGTTCGGCGGCGACGCGCGCCGCGAGCAGCAACGACCAGCTGTCGGCGTCGGGGCGCGACACGATGGGTGCCAGCGCTTCCGACGCGCCGTCGGCATCGCCGCCGGCCCAGTCGGCGGCGGCAAGGATCCGGCGAGCGGTGAAATTGTCCGGCTGTTCGGCGATCAGCCGGTCGGCCCAGGTCGCCGCGACCGCCTCGCCGCCCAGCTCGAACTCGACGACCGCGCTCAGCAGCATGAATGACGGCTGTTCGTCGAGTTCGCCGCGCGTGCGCTGCAACAGGCTGCGCGCGAGCCGGTAATTGCCCGCGCGCGCAGCCAGCACCGCTTGCAGATAGTGGATCCGCGGATCGCGCGGGACGATCGTCGCGGCGTGGCGCAGCGCGCTCAGCATGTCGCGATAGCGGCCGAGATCCCCCAGCGTCGCCGCCTGCTCGATCAGCGCGTCGGCATTGTCGGGGTCGGCAGCAAGCGCCTTGTCGTACCAGCCGAGCGAGGCCGGAAGGCCCTCCTCCGTCCGCACCAGATTGGCCTTGAACGCCAGCGCCGGGCTGTTCGCCTTGTCGAGTTCGATCGCATAGTCCGCCGCGTCGCGCGCGCCGCGCGTGTCGGCGTTGGCGTCGCGAAAGCGCGCGACACTGACCCACAGCGCGGCGTTTCGCGGCAGTTCCTGCACCGCACGGTCATAGGCATCGCGCGCCGCGGCCAGATCGCCATTGCCGAGGTGGACGTCGCCCGCGACCCACGCCGCTTCGCCGATCATCTCGGGAATGATCGGTCCGCCGTCGATGGTCTGGAGTGCGCGGGAGCTGTCGCCCTGCATCGCATAGGCGCGCGCGAGCAACGGGCGTAGCGCCGCTTCCTTCGCGCCGGCACCCAGCGCCGCTTTCACCGCCGCTTCGGCGCCGACGCCGTCACCCAGCGCGATCGCGACGCGCGCGAGTTCGACGCGCCGCACGATCGATTGCGGGTCGTCGGCGATCGCGTCCTGCAACGCCGAGCGACGCTGTTCGAGCGCGTGACGCGGCGCCGTAGAGGCCCCTTCGCTGCACGCCCCCAGCAGCAGCGCCGCAACGAGCGGCGCGCCGGCCCAGAAGCGGCGCCAATCCATTCAGGCGTGCATCCGATATTGCTTGAGCAGGTCGTACAGCGTCGGACGGCTGATCCCGAGCAGCTTCGCGGCGGCGGAGATATTGCCCTCGCTCTGCGTCATCGCGCGGCGGATCGCGACGCGGTCGGCGGCTTCGCGCGCGCTGCGCAGGTTGAGCCACGCCTCCTCGCTATCGACACCGTCGCCCGCCATATCGAGATCCTCGCGCATCACCAGCTTGCCGTCGGCCATGATAACGGCGCGCTTGATGCGGTTTTCAAGCTCGCGGACATTGCCCGGCCAGCGCCCCTCGTCGATCGCCTGCAACGCATCGGGTGCAAAGCCGCGCACGCCGGGGTTCATCTCGGGCGCATATTGGTGGAGGAAATGGCGCGCGAGCAGCACTGCATCGCCCGGCCGCTCGGCGAGCGACGGGATTTTCACGACCATCTCGGCGAGGCGGTAATAAAGATCGTCGCGAAAACTCTGATCGGCGATCATCGCGTCGAGGTCGCGGTGCGTCGCGCAGACGATCCGCGTATCGACCGCAATCGCCTTGCGCCCGCCGATGCGCTCGATCGTGCGTTCCTGCAGGAAGCGCAGCAGCTTGACCTGGAGCGGCAGCGGGATGTCGCCGACCTCGTCGAGGAAAAGCGTGCCGCCGTGCGCAAGCTCGATCTTGCCCTCGGTCGTCTTCACCGCACCGGTGAACGCCCCCTTCTCATGCCCGAACAATTCGCTTTCGAGCAGATTTTCGGGGATCGCCGCACAGTTGATCGCGACGAACGCGCCGTCGCGCCGCCCACTCGCCTCGTGCAATCCGCGCGCGAGCAATTCCTTGCCGGTGCCGCTCGCGCCCAGCAGCATCACACTGACATCGAGGTTCGCGACGCGTTCGATCGTGCGTGAGACCTTCTGCATCTCGGGCGCGCCGGTGATCATGCCGCCGAGCACGCGGTTGTCGCCGCTGCCCTGGCTCGCCAGCCGCGCATTCTCGACCTCCAGCTCGCGGACATGGAAGGCGCGGCGCACGATCAGCCCCAGCTCGTCGATATCGATCGGCTTCTGATAGAAATCCCACGCCCCGTTTGCGATTGCCGCCAGTGCGCTCGCGCGCTCGCCGTGGCCCGACACGACGATGACCTTCGTGTCGGGTTTGATCTCGAGGATCGTCTTGAGCGTCCGAAACCCCTCGCGCGTGCCGTCGGGGTCGGGCGGCAGGCCAAGGTCGAGCGTCACCACCTCGGGCTCCTCGGCGCGCAGCAGCTCGATCGCGCTGTCGTGGTCGCCCGCGATCAGCACCGCATAATCCTCATACGCCCATTTGAGCTGCGTCTGCAGGCCCGGGTCGTCTTCGACCACCAGCAGCTTGCGGACAGTCCCCCCACTCTCGCTCATTTCGAAGCCACTTTCATTACCCGTGCGTCGATCCCGGCGTCGCCATGCGCATCGGCGAGCGGCAGCCACAGCGTGAAATCGCTGCCCTTCCCCGGTTCGCTCGCCACCTCGATCGTGCCGCCCATCGCCTGCGCGACCTGCAAGGCTTCAAAGGCGCCGAGACCAAATCCCGATTCCTTCGTCGACACGAACGGCTTGAACAGCTCGTCGCGGATGAAGTCGCGCGTCATGCCGCTGCCCTGGTCGATCACGTCGATACGCACGCGCCCCTGTTCGGCGACCGCAACGACCTGCACCGGCGTCTCGGGTGCCGACGCATCGATCGCGTTGGCGACAAGGTGCTGGACGACCTGCCGGATCGACGCGGCGTCGGCCCATGCCGACAGGCCCGCCTGGCAGCCGACGAAAAGCGAGCGGCGCGGCCGTGCCTCGACAGCAATTTCATTCAGAACCGGTTCGATCAGCGTCCGCCCGGCCTCGGCCGCCGGCCCACGCTCGCGCGGCGACAGGCGGACGAGCAGGTCGCTGAGCCGCCCCGCCGAAATTTTCAGCGTTTCGACCATGTCGGCGCGAAAGTCGGGCTTGTCGGCGTGGCGTTCGGCGTTGCGCGCGAGCAGGCTGAGCTGGCTCGCCAGATTCTTGATGTCGTGCATGATGAAGGCGAAGCGGCGGTTGAACTCGTCGAACCGCCGCGCCTCCGAAAGCGCCTGCTGGCTCTGCGATTCAGCGAGGTAGCTTGCCGCCTGCTGCCCCGCGATGCGCAGCACGTCGAGGTCTTCCCAGTCGAGCGCGCGCGATACCGCGGGCCGGTGCAGCACGACGATCGCGATCATCCGCTGGAAATGCAGCACCGGTACGACGACCCACGCGCGCGTATCGGCGATCAGCCAGTCGGGGATCGCAAGGTCTTCGTTCCCCTGCCCGCGGCGCTCGGCGTCGAGATCGACGATATGGCGCGTCTCCTGAAGCATGAAGGCCGAACGCAGCGACAGCGTCGCGCTGTCCTCGATCCCCGCGGGCCAGTGCCATTGCTCGGCGATACGAAAGCCTCCCGACGCGCCGGGAAGCATCAACAGCGCGCCGGGGCTGCCGGTCAGTTCGGCGAGCGCCTTGGCGACGCGGCGATAGAGGTTGCGGTCATCCTCACCCCCGCCCTGCCCCAGCGTGGCGGTGAAGCGCATCCATTCGGCGCGATAGTCATAGCGGTGCTCGAAGAAATGTTTGGAAATCATCACCGACAGCCACGCGCGCGACCGCGCCGAGGCGAGGAGCAGCCCGCCCGCGCCAAGCGCGACCGCGAGCGAGATCGCTTGCGCCAGTTCGGCATAGTCGCCGCCGAACATCCGCGCGACGGCACCGGTCAGCCCGATCAGCACCAGATAGGCGGCGGCGCCGAGCAGGATCAGCGTGCGCATCGCCGCGGTCCGCGACAGGCGCATCCGCTCGCGCCCGATATCGAGCGCCGCGAGGACATAGGTCGGCAGGGTAAGCAGCGCGACCGCTGGCAGCAGCGCGATCAGCGTCGAGGCCGTCTCGCCGGTCAGCGCGCCGATCAGCTGCGCGTTGAGTTCATACGCCCACAGCATCGCGAAGCCGCCCGCGACCGCCATCACCGGCATCCGCTGACCGGCGCCGGCATGGCGAACCCCGCCGTCGATGATCAGCAGCCCCCCGACCGCGACGATCATGGCGGCAAAGGTCAGCGTCGGCGCCATCCACGGCTCCGCTGCGGCGCCCGCGCGCAGGTGCGCCGCGGTCCCGAGCAACAGCGTCAGCACGCAGATCGTCGCCAGCATCTTCAGGATCAGGCGTAGCGGCCGCGACATCGGCCCGCGCGACGGCCCGAAGGCCGCACCCAGCCAGCCGAGCATCGCGAGGTCGCGCAGCGCCTGTGCGACCAGCGATTGCGACGATCCTGGCGCGAAGACCGCTCCCGCTGCGCACCATAGCGCGGTCGCCGCGGCCGCCGCAATCAGGAGGCGCGGTGCGGGCATCAACGCCGTCATGCGCGCGCGCGGACGCATCAGCAGCCACAGCGCCACGCCGGCAAAACCCGCCAGCGCGAGCCCCGACAATATCTGCGACAGCCCGGCGACCATGGTCAGCGGGCCCCGTCCGGCCACAACACGACGCGCACCGTCTGGAGCAGGATCAACAGGTCGAGGAAGGGCGAATAATTCTTCGCATAATAGAGGTCATATTCGAGCTTCACGCGCGCATCCTCGACCGACGCGCCATAGGGATAATTGATCTGCGCCCACCCGGTCAGGCCGGGTTTCACCATGTGCCGCTCGGCATAATAGGGCAGCTTCTGTTCGAGTTCCTCGACGAAGCTCGGCCGTTCGGGCCGCGGGCCGACAAAGCTCATGTCGCCCTTCAGCACGCACCAGGTCTGCGGCAGTTCGTCGATGCGCAGCTTGCGGATGATACGGCCGACGCGGGTGACGCGCGGGTCGTTCTCGCTCGCCCACACCGCCTTGCCCGCGGCCTCGGCATCGGTGCGCATCGAGCGGATCTTGAAGATGTCGTAGGGCTCGCCGAACAGCCCGACGCGCGGCTGGCGGTAAAAGACCGGCCCGCGGCTGTCGAGGACGACCGCAATCCCTGCGATGACCACCAGCGGCAGGCCGACGATCAGCACGATCAGGCTGGCGAGGATGTCGAACAACCGCTTGCCGACTTTCGAAATCCGCTGCCCCGCCGAGAATCCGTCGGAAAAGATCAATCCGCTGGGGTTCGTCGTCGCAAGGTCGACGCGCCCTGTCTCGCGCTCGATGAAGCTCGCGATATCGTTGACATGCACCCCCGTCGTCTTGACGCGGAGCAGGTCGTTCAGCGGCAGCGCGTTGCGCCGTTCCTCGAGCGCCAGCACCACTTCGCCCGCGCGCAGCATCACGACATGGTCGGACAGATTGTCGATCGCCTCGCGCGGGATCGCCCCAGGCACCGTCTTCTCGTTCGCACTCATGGCGACAAAGCCGACCATTTCGAGCCCGCTTCCCGGCGCGTCGGCCAGCGCCGCGAGGCGCGCGGCGCGCGGCCCGGCGCCGAGCACGAGGATGCGGCGGCGGAACGCCTCGGTCCCCGCCGACTGGGTCAGCGCGAGCCGGATGACGAACAGCGTGCCGATCGCGAAGATCATCGCATAAAGGCTGTTGGCGCGCCACAGCGTCGCGGTCGGCAGCAGGAAGCCGAGCACCGACAGGAAAATCACGCCGAGCGAGATCGCGGCGAGCAGCCGCGCGGTCGCGAAGCGCATCGAACGCAGTCCCTCGTTCCCGTACATGCCCGTCGCCATCATCGCGAGCGAATTGGCGAGCGCAAAGGTCGCGAGAGGCAGCCAGCGTTCGCCCAGCGGGCCCGCGTCGAAACCCGCCTGGTGCGCATAGAGGTGCCACGCGCCCTCCGCCGACGCGAGCAGCGCCAGAAACTCGATCAGCGCCAGCCAGACCACGGCGTGCGGAACATAATGTTTAAAAAGCCGAAACATGGGAACCTTTCGCGCACCCGATACTACAGCCGAGGCGTCAACTGTCGGTTAATTTTACACTTGCCATCGCACCAAGGGGGGATGACCCGCGGCATCCGAGACGATAGACCCGATTTCATGACGTTGATGATCCAGCCCGTAATCCTCTGCGGCGGCGCCGGCACCCGCCTGTGGCCCGAATCGCGCGGCACCCGCGCCAAGCAGTTCCTGCCGTTGACGGGTACGAAAAGCCTGTTCCGGCAAACCGTCGAGCGGACCCCCGCGGGCGCCGATTTCCTGCCGCCGATCGTGCTGTGCGGCGACGGCCATGTCGCGGCGGTACGCGACCAGATGGACACAAGCGAAGCGTCGCTGCTCGTCGAGCCGATGCCGCGCAACACCGCCGCGGCGATCGCGCTCGCGGTCGCGTCCGCCGACGCCGACACGCTGCTGCTCGTGATGCCCAGCGACCATGTGATCGCCGACGTCCCGGCCTTCCACGCCGCGATCGCCAAGGGCGCGCGCCTCGCGCAGCAGGATTGGCTCGTCACCTTCGGCATCACGCCCGACCGCCCCGAAACGGGGTTCGGCTACATCGCCGGCGGCGGGCCGTTGGGCGAATACGGCTTTGCGGTCGACCGTTTCATCGAAAAGCCGCCGCTCGCCGACGCCGAAGCGATGCTTGCAGCGGGCGGGTATAGCTGGAATGCAGGGATATTCCTGTTCCGCGCGGCGCGGATGCGCGATGCGATGCTGACGCACTGCCGCGCGATTTTCGAGGCAGCCGACCGCGCCGTCGCCGCGGGAATGCGCGATGGCGATGCCCTCTACGCCGACGCGATCGAATTCGAACGCGCGCCCTCCGATTCGATCGACTATGCCGTGATGGAAAAGGACGATCGCGTCGCGGTCGTGCCCGCATCGATGGGCTGGTCCGACCTCGGCAGCTGGCACACCCTCCACGCGCTGGGCGAAAAGGACGCCGACGGCAACGTTATCGCCGGCGACGCCTTCCTGCACGACAGCCGCGGCAATCTGGTCCGCGCGGGCGACAAACGCGTGTCGGTCATCGGCATGGAAAATATCGCGGTGATCGTCGACGGCGACGACATATTGGTGATGCCGCTCGACCGGTCGCAGGACGTCCGACTGGCCGCCAAGGCGCGCGAATAGCGCATCCCGGCTGAACCCCCTTGCGCGGGCGGTGAGTTGCTATAACAAGACACCTATGTGTGGGCGACTGCCCGCAGCCGACAATTTTTCCGGAGATCGCAATATGTTCGACCGTCGCACCCTGCTTGCCGCCGCCGCGGCCTCGTCGATGCTTGGCGCCGTCCGCTCGCCTGCGCGCGCCGCGCTCGCGGCCGCTCCCGACAGCGAAGGCGCGCGGCTGACCGCGATCTACGAGCGCATCTATGACATGCTGCTCGATCAGGACCCCGAATTCGCGACCTCGCTCGGCGCCGACAAGGGCGACCGCGCCGCCGCCAAGGCAAAGCTCGCCGACCGCTCGCCCGCCGGCATCAAGCGCGGGCACGACCTCTATCGCACCGGTCTTCGCGAACTGAAGACGATCGATACGAAAAAGCTGTCGGGCATGGATCTCGTCAATTACGAGACTTTCCGCGGGCCGTGGGAAGATTATGTCAAGGCTTACGATACCTTCTCCTATGGACTTCACAGCTGGCCTGAACCGCATCCGGTCACGCAACTCAGCGGGTCCTATCGCTCGATCCCCGATTTCCTCGTCAATCAGCACAGCATCGCGAACGCCGCCGATGCCGAGGCGTATCTTGCGCGCTGCGCCGATTTCGCGGTCCAGCTCGACAATGAAACCGACCGCATCAAGGCCGACCATGCCGCAGGGGTCATCCCGCCCGATTTCGTCGTCGACCGCACGCTCACCCTCTTCAAAAGCATCATGGCGCCCCTGCCCGACGCGAATATCCTGACCACCAATCTCAAGACCAAGACCGCCGACATCCCGGGCGATTGGGCGAAGCGTTGCGCCGGACTTGTCGAGGGCAGGATATATCCCGCGATGCAGCGTCAGGCGGCCGAACTCACCGCCGTGCGCCCGCGCGCGACGCACGACGCCGGCTTGTGGCGCCTGCCGAAGGGCGACGAATATTACGCCTATGCGCTGCGCTTCGCGACGACGACGGGAATGTCGGCCGAGGAGGTGCACCAGCTCGGGCTCGATCGCATGGCCGCGCTGACCGCGCGCGCCGATGCGATTTTCAGGAAACAGGGCATGACCAAGGGTACCGTCGCGCAGCGGATGCGCGAACTCGGCAAGGACCCGCGCTTCCTTTATCCCAACACCGACAAGGGCAAGGCCGACCTGATCGCCAAATTGAACGAACAGATACAGGAAATGCAGCGCCGCCTGCCCGAAGCCTTTGGGCGTTTGCCCAAGGCAAAATGCGACATCCGCCGCGTGCCGCCGGAGATCGAGGCCGGCGCGCCCGGCGGCTATTACCAGATCCCCGCGCTCGATGGCTCGCGCCCCGGCGCTTATTATATCAACCTGCGCGATACCGCCGAAAACCCGTCATGGACGCTGCCGACGCTGACCTATCACGAAGCGACGCCCGGCCATCACCACCAGATCGCGCTCGCGCAGGAGGCCGAGGGCATTCCGCGCCTCCGCCGCCTGCCCGCCTATTCGGTCTATACCGAAGGCTGGGGGCTCTATGCCGAACAGCTCGCCGACGAGATGGGCGTCTATGCGAACGATCCGTGGGGCCAGCTCGGCTATCTGCAATCCTATATGTTCCGCGCCGCGCGCCTCGTCGTCGACACCGGCCTCCACCATTATCGCTGGAGCCGCGAGAAGGCGATCGCCTATTATAACGACGCGCTCGGCACCCCCGAAGGATCGAACGTCACCGAAATCGAGCGCTATTGCGTGTGGCCGGGCCAGGCGACGAGCTATATGGTCGGGCAGACACGCTGGGTCGCGATCCGCGAAAAGGCGAAGGCCGCGCTTGGCGACAAATTCGATATCCGCGGCTTCCACGATACCGCGCTCTCGGCGGGCGCGATGCCGATTTCGGTGCTCGAATCGGTGATCGACCGCTGGGCGGCTGCACAAAAGGCCTGATGGCGAAAGGACGGGCGGCGCGCCCCGCGCGGTCCGCTGCGGTGCCTATCGATCGGCGCCGCGCGGGCCGATCGGTTGCGTGTCGCCCTGCCCCGCTGCGGGTGCGGCGCCGCCGCTCATGATACGGACGCGCAGCGCATCCCAGTCGGCAAAGCGCCAGAAGGTCGGGCTGTCGCGCGCCACGATCCGCGGATGTTCCATTGCCGGTGCGATGGTGCGGTCGACCGGCGTGATTTCGGCCAGCGCCTCGCAATCGAAAAAGGCCCGCACGACGACATTCTCCGGCGCGTCGTCGGCGCTGCCGATGACGACGCCCAATTCCCCCGTCGACAGCCGGACCAGCGTCCCGGCGGGAAAAATGCCGAGGCTGTCGGCAAAGCGGTCGAGCAGCACTGGGTCGAAATGCCCCGCCCACTGGCTCATCCGGGTCAGCGCTTCACACGGCGTCCACGCGTCCTTGTACGGCCGGTTCGACGTCACGGCGTCATAGACGTCGCAGATCGCGCCCATGCGCGCGGCGAGCGACAGCGCCTCGCCCGCGAGGCCATCGGGATAGCCGGTGCCGTCGATCTTTTCATGGTGACGCAGGCACAGTTCGAGCGCGATGTCGGGCGCGCCGGGCGAACTCGCGAGCAGGCGATGGCCAGCTACCGGATGCGATCGCACCGACCGCATTTCGCCTTTCGACAGCGCGCCGGGCTTGTTCAATATCTCGTCCGAAATCGCGACCTTGCCGACGTCGTGCAGCAGGCCGGCGACGCCCATATCCTCGACCTCCTGCGGATCGAGTTCGAGGTGGCGTGCAAAGTTGATCATCAGCGCACAGACCGCGACCGAGTGGAGATAGGTATATTCGTCCTTGTCCTTGAGCCGGACGAGGTTGATCAGCGCCTTTGAATCGCGCTCGATCGAGGCCCCGATCGAACGCGCCAGCGTGACCATGCGCCGCACCTCGACCGCGCGGCCCAGGCGCGCCGCTTCGAACATGTCGACAACGGCCTCGCGCGTCCGTTCGATCATCTTCTTGGCGCGGCGGCATTCGGTAGCATGGCCGCGGCGGCGGCGCGGCTTGTCGCGCGGCGGCGGCTGGGGCGGTGCAAAGGTCGGGGTCGAGCGAAACGACATTGCGTCGCCCCACGCCTTTTCCGATGCGCGTGACGGCGCGCGCCGCGTCTTCGCCGGATCGCCGTCAGCCTGCCGATCGGCGCGCGGCGCCAACCCGCGCGCGGCATCGATCACCAGCCCGTCGATTCCCGAATTGCGGATCCGGCGCAATTGTTCGTGCGTCTCGACGCGGAAATAGCTCCGCCAGAACGGATGATCGAACCACGACCCTTCGAAGGCGTGGATGAACATCCCGATCTCGACGTCTTCGGCTTCTATTCGAACAAGCATTCCCGGTCCCGTCACGGTCGATCACCGCACCCTTCCCAATACGGCACGACGGGCGCCAGCTTAAGCAATGCGCCGGGCTTCGAAGATTAATCGCCCGCAAAATCGAATGCGCTCACCCCGCGTTCGCCTTCGCGAAACCGCAGCGGGCGGCCGAGCGGCGGCATCGACCGCTGGACGCAGCCGGTGCGCGTGCAGCGCCGGCAGCCGAGTCCGATCGGGGTCGCCGGGCTGCGCATCAGGTCGATCCCGCGCGCCGCGATCAGCGGCGCCGCGACCTTGGCATCGACCCCGACGCACACGGCGAAGCGCGCGGGCGTGCCGCTGCCCGTCGCGCCGGGGGCCGCGACCGAGCGCGACTGGGTGAACCAGCGCGATCCGTCTTCCAGCTCGACGAGGTCGGCTACGACTTCGCCGGGCCGCGCGAAGGCTTCGTGCACGCCCCACAGCGGACAGCGCGCATCGCCGTCGACGAGCGGCGACTGGCTTGCCCCGGCGTAGCGCTTGCTGCCCTGCCCCGCGCGGTCGATGCGCAGCATGAAAAAGGGTAACCCGCGCGCGCCGACGCGCTGGAGCGTCGTTAGCCGGTGTGCAACCTGCTCATACCCCGCCCCGAACCGGCGCTGAAGCAGCAACAGGTCATACCCCGTCGCATCGCAGGCGCGCAGGAAACGGCTGTACGGCATCATCAGTGCCGCGGCGAAATAATGGACCAGGTGCCGCTCGAACAGGCGCGCGGCGGCGGGCTCGGCAAACTCCGCCCCGGCAACGAGCGCGTCGATTTCGCCCTTCGCCTCCACCTGTGCCAGCGTTGCAGCCGCCTGGAAGGTCCGCGACGCGGGCCGCAGCAGCTCGTTGAGCATCAATTGCCGCGCATGCCAGTCCAGCCAGCGCAGCCGGTCGGGCATGACGTCGCTCGGCAAGATACGGATACCGAGCTGGTGCCGCGTGCGCAGCCGTTCCGAAATCGTTCCGTACAGGTCGCCGCCCGCGAGCCGCAACTCGTCGGCGAGTTCCTCGGCGCGCGCGTCGAGGTCGGGGAAATGGTTGCGCCATTTCTCGATCGCGCGGCGCACGGCGGCCACTTCGGGCGCGTCGCCCTCGCCTTCGGCGCGCGCTTCGGGCGCGGCATCGAACAGCCGCGCGAACGCCGCCGCCGTCGCCGGTGCGCTCTGCAACCATTCTTCGACCTCCTGCGCGCCGATTCCGAGGTCGGCGAAGCGCGGATCGGCGAGCCGCCGCCGCAGCCCCGCCAGCCCGCCGGGGACTTCGTCGGCGCCGAGCTTCGCCGCGTCGAACCCGAAACGTTCGGCGAGCCGGACAATCACCGTGGCCGACAAGGGACGCTGGCCATGCTCGATCAGGTTGAGGTAGCTTGGCGAAATGTCGAGCGCCTCGGCCATCGCCGCCTGCGTCATCGCCGCCTCGCGCCGCACCTTGCGCACCGCCGGCCCCGCAAACACCCGCCGCTCCGCCATAGTTTGTAACTTTCTTTACTGATTTACACGCTGATTTACACCTATCAGCCATATTTCACAAATATTATTGACAAAGCTTTTCACTTTCGGCGCGTCCGGCGTCAATTTGACCCCATCACCTCTCCACGCCCCAGCCGGGGCCGAGCCAAGGACAAGACGATGGGCTATCAGGAAGACATGGCACAGGCAGGCCGCCTCATCCGCGATTACGACGGCACGTGGGACGGCATCAGCGGTGAAAGCATCGCCCGCATGCGCGCCCAGAACAAGTTCAAGACCGGCCTCGACGTCGCGCGCTACACCGCGCGTATCATGCGCGCCGACATGGCCGCCTATGACGCCGATCCCGCGAACTACACCCAGTCGCTCGGCTGCTGGCACGGCTTCATCGCGCAGCAGAAGATGATCTCGATCAAGAAGCATTTCGGCACCGTCAAGGGCCGCTACATCTATCTCTCGGGCTGGATGGTCGCGGCGCTGCGCAGCGAATTCGGTCCGCTGCCCGACCAGTCGATGCACGAAAAGACCAGCGTTCCGGCGCTGATCGAGGAAATCTATACCTTCCTGCGTCAGGCTGACGCCCGCGAGCTTGGCATGCTGTTCCGCGACCTCGACGCCGCGCGCGCCGAGGGCGACGAACTCAAGGCGAAGCAGGTCCAGGCCGCGATCGACAATCATGAAACGCACGTCGTGCCGATCATCGCCGACATCGACGCGGGCTTTGGCAATGCCGAGGCGACGTACTTGCTCGCCAAGAAGATGATCGAGGCCGGCGCCTGCGCGCTGCAGATCGAAAACCAGGTCTCGGACGAAAAGCAGTGCGGCCATCAGGACGGCAAGGTCACCGTGCCGCACGAGGACTTCATCGCGAAGATCCGCGCCTGCCGCTACGCCTTCATGGAACTCGGCGTCGAGGACGGCATCATCGTGACGCGCACCGACAGCCTCGGCGCGGGCCTGACCAAGCAGATCGCCTTCTCGAAGGAACCCGGCGACCTTGGCGACCAGTATAACAGCTATCTCGATTGCGAAGAGGTCGAAGGCGCGGGCAACCCCGGCGACGTCCTGATCAACCGCGACGGCAAGCTGATGCGCCCGAAGCGCCTGCCTTCGAACCTCTATCAGTTCCGCGCCGGAACCGGCGAGGATCGCTGCGTCATGGATTGCATCGCTTCACTGCAGAACGGCGCCGACCTCTTGTGGATCGAGACCGAAAAGCCGCACATCGAACAGATCGCCGGCATGGTCGACCGCATCCGCGAAGTCGTCCCCAATGCGAAGCTCGCCTATAACAATTCGCCGAGCTTCAACTGGACGCTGAACTTCCGCCAGCAGGTGTTCGACGCCTGGGAAAAGGACGGCAAGGACGTCAGCGCCTATGACCGCGCCAAGCTGATGAGCGTCGATTATGACGACACCGAACTCGGCGCCGAGGCCGACAATCGCATCCGCACCTTCCAGCGCGACGCGGCGAAGCGGGCGGGCATCTTCCACCACCTGATCACGCTGCCGACCTATCACACCGCGTCGCTGTCGACCGACAATCTCGCGAAGGAATATTTCGGCGACGAAGCAATGCTCGGTTACGTCAAGGGCGTCCAGCGCAAGGAAATCCGTCAGGGCATCGCCTGCGTGAAGCACCAGAATATGAGCGGAAGCGACATCGGCGACGATCACAAGGAATATTTCGCCGGCGAAGCGGCCCTCAAGGCCGCGGGCAAGGACAATACGATGAACCAGTTTGCGGCCTGACGGCCGCAGGGGGAACCAGTTCGCCCCCTGACACGAGTTCGACGCGGGGGAAATGTTGCAGCCCCCGCGTCACCCCTCTTGGCGCGGGGTCAGCGACCCGCCCCGCGCCTCCCGAGCTTTCCTGGGGAGGAAAGCCTGTCCGTCGGAAGCCCTCAAGGCCTCCGGCGGACATTTTCGTCAGGGCTTCGCGACCTCCTCTTCGCGCGTCTTGACGAGCGACCAGATGACGCCGCCCGCGATCAGCGCCACCGTGACGCCAAGGCTGACGAGCGGCGGGAATTTCGCGCCGCCGAGCACGAAATCGGCCACGAAGATCTTCGACCCGATGAACACCAGCACCAGCGCAAGCGCATATTTCAGGTAATGGAAACGGTGCACCATCGCCGACAGCGCGAAATAGAGCGCGCGCAGGCCAAGGATCGCCATGATGTTCGACGTATAGACGATGAAGGTATCGGTGGTGATCGCGAAAATCGCCGGCACGCTGTCGACCGCGAACACAAGGTCGGCAAGGTTGATCACGACGAGCGCGAGGAACAGCGGCGTTGCCGCGAGCACGATCTTGCCGGTCTTTGTATCGGGCACGCGGACGAAGAACTTTTCGCCGTGCAGCTCGTTCGTGATCGGCATCCGGCGCGACAGCCATTTGACGACCGGATTGCCCGCAACGTCCATCGGCTGTTCGCTGGTGAACAGCATCTTCACGCCTGTAAAGATCAGGAAAGCCGCGAAGATATAGAGCAGCCAGCCATATTCGGTGACCAGCGCCGCGCCGCCCGCGATCATGATGCCGCGCAGCACGATGACCGCGACGATGCCCCACAAAAGTGCGCGATACTGGTAGCGCGGCGGGATCGCGAAGGTCGTGAAGATCAGCGAGATGACGAAGATATTGTCGATCGACAGCGCCTTCTCGATGAAGAAGCCGGTGTAATATTGGAGACCCGCCTCGCCGCCCTTCGCGGCCCAGACCCACGCGCCGAAAGCGGTCGCGATACCGATGTAGAGCAAAGAGAGCTTCAGGCTCTCCCCGATCCCCATCTCCTTGTTTTCCTTGTTGAGCACGCCAAGGTCGAACGCGGTGAGCGCGATGACGAGCGTAAGGAAGGCAAGCCAGAACCAGGCTGGGGTTCCCAGCCAGTCGGCGAACAGAAATTCCATGTCGATATTCCCTGGATATGCCGAGCGCGCCGCCTTCACAAAGGCAGCGCTCCCGGTCGTCGATTATATGGGATTTAGTGCCCGAATGCCGGGCGCAGCGCTGGCCGCGCCGTCAGCGCCGCGAGCCGCTTTTTGACCGCCAGCTTCAGCGTTTTCAGGCGCAGCAGGCGAAACGGATCGGCGCCGCGCCGTCGCACTTCGCGGCGTTCGGCTTCATCGAGCTGGCGATGCAGCACGGTCAGGCGGTAAAGGTTAGGATTGAGCGTCATAAAAGGCCTCCTGATTGATAAATCAAGCAGGTGACGCCGATGCCGGTCCCGGGGGTAGAGGGGAGATGGGCCAGAGCATCGGAGTCACCCGATGCGGTCCGACATCACGTGGCGGGAAATATCCCGCCGACGCCAGAGGGGCCCGGCCCGCATGACTCCTATGTAGGAAGCGCGCCCGCCGCTTGCAAGTCCCCCCGTGTCGCGCCACGCTGCACGAAAAGAGGAGGAAGCCGGATGAGCGTCATTGTCGCGAAAGATGGCCCGGTCACCATCGTCACCATCGATCGCCCCGCGCGCCGCAACGCGGTCGATCCCGAAACCGCCCTCGCCCTGCGCGACGCCTTCGCCGCTTTTGCCGCCGATACCGACGCGCGCGTCGCGATCCTGACGGGTAGCGAGGGCCATTTCTGTGCGGGTTTCGACCTCAATGCCGTGGGCGGTTCGCGTTACGACCCCGACGGGCCGGGACCGATGGGGCCGACACGAATGTTGCTCGAAAAACCCGTGATCGCTGCGGTCGAGGGCCATGCCGTCGCCGGCGGGCTCGAACTCGCACTCTGGTGCGACCTGCGCGTTGCTGCGGCCAGCGCGGTGTTCGGGGTCTATTGCCGCCGCTGGGGTGTGCCGCTGATCGACGGCGGCACCGTGCGCCTGCCGCGCATCGTCGGGCAAGGCCGCGCACTCGACATGATCCTGACCGGCCGCCCCGTTGCCGCCGACGAGGCCCAGCGCATCGGCCTCGCCGACCGGGTCGTCGCCGATGGAGAAGCGCTGGCCGCCGCCGTGGAATTGGCGAAGCAGATCGCCGCCTTCCCTCAAATCTGCATGAATAGCGACCGGCTCAGCGCCTATAGACAATGGGATTTCGATATCGAAGGCGCGCTGTCACACGAAGCGCACGCCGGGGTTGCTCCCTTGCGCGAAGGCGCGGCGGCGGGGGCTAAACGCTTTACCGAGGGCGCGGGTCGAGGCGGCAGCTTCGCCGCCTTCAAAGGAGAGTGACGACGGCGATATGGACAAGGCGACCCCCGGGGCAAGCCGGGGGCCGAAGTGGGAGGCTGTTATCGGCGCGCGCGCAATCCGCAACCTTTGTAGGACGCGCGGCGCGTCAGGGCTGATTGCTTTGTTGGTGCCGCGCGATGCCGGCGGTGGAAACTTACCCGCGATCAATCAGTTCGATTGAAATGCGTCGTTTCCAGTTTCTGACGACTGTCGGCGGACCAGACGATCGTTTCAGTCATGGATTTCAGATCCTTGGCGACGGTATAGACCCGCGTCGACACCCGGGCGCCTGCCTTTCCAAGCGTCATGACCAAGGTGTCCGGCGCCGGCTGACGCAAGGCAACACTGTCGATGAAATCCATATTGCCGGTGATCGGCACGGGGACGCCATCGAGAGCGGCAGTCGATTCCGAATACTTGCTGGAGCCGTCCGGCCCTATGACTTCCACGCGCGTTGTCCATTTTCCGTCCTGCGATGGACGAAAGGTCATCATGACCCGTTGAGGCCGTTCCTTTTCCGGCATCTGCGACGCGTCCAGCGACCAGCTTCCGACCAGCGGCAATGGCTTGGATGCGGCGCTATAAACGGCGTCCGGTGTTCCAGCCCGATCGGTAGACGGAGCGGCGGCGAACATCAGTCCAGCGGCGGCCATGGGTATTGCGATGAGCATGACGATCATTCCTTTCGACCCGCGAACCCCGACGGTTGCGGTGTGCGCCCAATCGTTCACGCTGGCGCGCTGTTCCGAAAGATCGATATTTTCGTCACAAGTTTTTTGGACGTCCAATAGGCGCGCCAGTTCGCGGCTGCTGCCGACCCCCGTCTTGCGGCGGGCAGCGCGCAGGCGCTCGTTGATCGAGGTTTCCGAGCGGCCCAGACGCGCGGCGATGGTCTTGACGGTATGCCCGGCGACCAACAGGCGAAGGACTTCCATTTCCCGATCCGTAAGGCATGCGGCCAAGCCGGGAACAGGTTCATTGGCAGACATGCGTTTTGCTCACCACAGCCTCGCGAACAGGTCCATCCCAATTTATTTGGGAAACGACAGCATGCCAGCCTGCCGCGTTGGACACCCGTCGGGGATTCGCGCGCGCCTATTTTCTTGCCATCAGCCGCATCGTCATCGCCGTCAGCGCCTCGGTCGCGGTCGAGATGACCGCGGGCGCGTCGGGCGCCCAGAAGGGCGAATGGAGGCTGGGCAAGGTGCGCCCTTCCTTCTTCACCGCGTCATATTCGGCCTGCGGCACGCCGCCGACCCAGACGATCAGGCTCTTGATGCTCTTGTCCTCACGGCCAAAGCGGCTGAAATCCTCGCCGCCCATCACCGGCGGCATCTGGACGACACGATCGTTGCCAAAGCTCGTTTTCAGGAACGCCGCCATTTCCTCCGTGAATTCCGGGGTATTGAAAGTCGCGGGGGTATATTCGTCCTTCTGCACCGTCACGACAGGCATCTTGTCGTCGGGCATCCCCGCGGCAATCGCCTCGCCCTTCGCGATGCGCGCGATGCCGTCGAGCAGGTGATCGCGGACCTCGTCGCTATAGCTGCGAACGGTAAGCTGCAGCTTGGCTTCGTCCGAAATGATATTGTGCTTCGCGCCCGCGTGAAAGCTGCCGACGGTCACGACCGCGCTGTCGAGCGGACTGATCTCGCGCGAGACGAGCGTCTGCAGCGCACCGACGATGCGGCTTGCGAGCACGATCGGGTCCTTGGTCGTCTGAGGATAGGCACCATGGCCCCCGACCCCCTTCACGCTAATGTCGACACTGTCCACATTGGCAAGCGCATAGCCCGGCGTGTAGCCGATCTTGCCCGCGGGAAACTGCGCCGCATCGTGGAAGGCCAACACATATTCCGGCTTGGGAAAGCGCGTATAGAGCCCGTCGGCGAGCATCATCCGCGCGCCCGCGCCGCGTTCTTCGGCGGGCTGGCCGATCATCACCAGCGTCCCCGACCATTTGGCCTTGTTCGCGACCATCAACCGCGCAACGCCGATCCATGCGGTCATGTGCGTGTCGTGGCCGCACGCGTGCATCACGCCCGTTTCGACGCCTTCCTTCGTGGTGACGCGCACTTTCGACGCGCCGGGCAGCCCCGTCTGTTCGGTCACCGGCAAGCCGTCCATGTCGGCACGGACCAGCACGACGGGACCCGGCCCGTTCTTCATCACCGCGACGACACCCGTTCCGCCAACCTTCTCGGTCACCTCGAACCCCAGCTTGCGCGCCTCCGCCGCGAGGATGCCGGCCGAGCGCACTTCCATGAAGCTGAGTTCGGGATTGGCATGGAAATCCTTGTAGATCGCCATCAGCGAGGGCATCTGCTTCTGCACCTCGCCGCCCAGCGACTGTGCCGCGGCGGGCGCCGCGAGAGCCAGCGCCACGGCGCTCGTCAACAAGATTCGCATATAATTCCCCTGTTGTTCTGTTAGCCTGCCGGAACGAGTTCGATCACGTCGAGCAAGGATTCATAAGCCGGCGCGGGCAGCACCAACCGCCAGCGATTGTCGCCGATCCGCTCGACCAGCCCGGCCATGTCGCGCATCCGGTCGCTGCCGTAATTGACCGCCATCTTCTCGTCGCCGAGTTCGAGCGTGCCGAGGAAGACCTGCCGCTTCAGATTGTCGGGAAAGATCAGCCCGACGGGCCGCTGCGACCCCGTGATCTTGGTCAGGCTCGACAAGCCCTGTTCGGCCGAGACGCGGCAGCGGAACCAGCCATAAGCGACGTAGGACAGCCCGCCTCGCCCCTGCGCGCCGATCTTGATCGTCCGGCACCGGTAATCGCCCGCGGGCAGGTGCGGGTTGGGCAAGGCCGCGGTCGGTTGCAGCAGCACGCCTTCGCGATCGATATCGGCGCCAAAGCCTTTGGCCCGCGCATCGGCCAGCGCGGTCTGCCAGCTGCTGTACCAGCCGCGAATCCGCGCCTGATCCTGCGCTGTCGCGGTGCCCCGCCACGTGCCGGTCTCCGCCGGCGCATCGGCCGCCGACGGCGGCACGGGCGGCACCGTTCGGCAGGCGCCGGCCGTCAGGCCCAGCGCCAGGGCAAAAATCAAACTCGTACGACCCCTCATTCTCCGTCACTCCCCGGTCCGGTTGCATTAACCTTAGGAGAGCAAAGGAGATTGCTCAAGGCCGCAGCATCCTATGCTGCGGTCCAGCCGCCGTCGACGCTGAGGTTGGCGCCGGTGATGTTCGCCGCCTCGTCGCGTGTCAGGAAGGAGGCGATCGCCGCGACCTGCTCGACCGTCACGAATTGCTTCGTCGGCTGGCCGGCGAGCAGGACGTCGTTGATCACCTGCTCGCGTGTCATGTTCCGCGCTTTCATCGTGTCGGGAATCTGGTTCTCGACGAGCGGCGTCCAGACATAGCCGGGGCTGATGCAATTGACCGTGATCCCGGCGTCGGCGACCTCGAGCGCCACGGTCTTGGTCAGGCCGGCAAGCCCGTGCTTGGCGGTGACATAGGCCGACTTGAACGGCGAGGCGACGAGCGAATGCGCCGACGCCGTGGCGATAATCCGCCCCCATTTCTTCTTGCGCATCCCCGGAACCGCGTGGCGGATCGTGTGGAAGGCCGCGGTCAGGTTGAGCGCGATGATCATGTCCCATTTCTCGGGCGGGAAATCCTCGACCGGCGACACGAACTGCATCCCGGCATTGTTGACGAGGATGTCGACGCCGCCGAAATCCTTGTCGGCGCGCTGGAACATAGCCTCGATCTGCTCGGGTTTCGTCAGGTCGGCGCCATCATAGGCGGCCTTGCCGCCGCTGGTTGCCTCCAGCCCCTTGCGCTCGGCCTCGATCGCGTCGGCTTCGCCAAAGCCGTTGATGATGATGTTCGCGCCTTCGGCAGCGAGTATTTTCGCAATGCCGAGCCCGATACCCGACGTCGATCCAGTAACGAGGGCGGTCTTTCCTGTGAGGCGCATGAGATAATCCTTTCGGTGGGGGAGATTCAGGAAACGTCAGGTTCGGCCTTTGGTCGCAATGCATTCGATTGCACCGCGAAACTGTCCGACCGCCCTTCGACGATGCTGTCGGCGAGCAGATGGCCGTCCTTCATCGCGGCCTCGACCGCATCGCGGCCGAGCGCCCAATTGACCTCCATCGTCGAGCGCGAAAATTCGAAATCGCGCGCGCCGGTCTGCCATTTGGGCGGTTCATGGATCAACTGGACGACGTTGAGCGCCTTGCAGTCGACCATCTTGCGCACCGCCTTCACCTCCGACAGGTCGGCGAATTCGGGAGGCAGTTTCTGCAGCATCCGGTCGATCAGCCGATGCTCCTTGCGCCGCCGCACCAGCCCATCCGAAATGCGCCGCGTGCGGCTCGAAAAGCGGATATCCTTCTCGCGCGACCAGGCTTCCTCGAGGTCGTGCGGCCGCTCGCCCCGCGCGGGGAACAGGTCGACCTGGAACACCAGCATATCCTCATTCGCCGCCTCGACGACATGTTCGAGCGGGGTGTTCGAGACGAGCCCGCCGTCCCAATACCATGTGCCGTCGATCTCGACCGGCGGCAGGCCGGGCGGCAGCGCGCCCGACGCGAGGATATGCCGTGCGTCGATCGTTTCGAGTTTCGTATCGAAATAGCGAAAATTTCCCGTCTCGACCGCGACCGCGCCAACCGACAGCCGCACCTTGCCATTGTTCACCCGGTCCCAGTCGACCAGCCGGTCGAGCGTCTGGACCAGCGGCGCGGTGTCATAAAAGCTCACCGCCTCGGGCGTCTGCCGTTCGGCGAAGGCCGGCGGCGGAAAGCGCGGGGTAAAAAAGCCCGGCACGCCAAAGGCCATCACCTGCCCTGCCGCCGCCATATGCGTCCACTCGCGCGCCCAGTCGTTGTCGGCGGTCGGCAGTGACGGCAGTGCCGAAGACACGCCCTCCCAGAATTCGCGCATCTTGCTTACCGCCTGATCGCGCTCGTTCCCGGCGATGATCGCGGCGTTGACCGCGCCGATCGAAATCCCCGCTACCCAGTCGAGTTCGATGCCAAGCTCGATCAGCGCCTCATACACCCCCGCCTGAAACGCCCCCAGCGCGCCGCCGCCCTGCAGAACGAGCACGACAAGGTCCGGCAAAGGAAGGGCGGCACGGGCGGCGCGGCGGGGCATGGACTCGGCAATCCTTCGTTGGAGGCGCTGCGGATTTGTGCACCGCAGCACGAGCCATTGCAATGGCTCGATTATATTCGAAGCCCCTTCCAATTGCTTGGCGCTGCTGTAACACTCGCGGCGAAACGACCATTCACCGGTGGAGAAGCCCGATGCGCCTCGACGATTATGATCCCGGCGACGATATCCGCGACCTTGGCCGCGGCGGCGGCGGTTTCGGGGGTGGAGGCGGCGGCGGCCTCGGCGGACTGCTGATCGGGTTCCTGCCGATGCTGCTCGGTCGCAAGATGGGTTGCGGCACGATCCTGCTGATCGGCGTGGCGGCATTTTTCCTTCTCGGCCCCGGCGCGAATATGCTGAGCATGGGCGGCGGAACGAGCGACCCGATGACCGACAGCCGCAGCGGCGCGAACGTCGCGTGCGACACCGAAGCCGAACGCTTTGCCTGCAATGTGTTCGGGTCGACACACACGGTGTGGGGCGGGCTGATCAACGGCTATCAGAAGCCCCGGCTCAACTTCTTCACCGAGCGAAACGAATCAAAATGCGGCGCCGCGCAGGCCGCGATGGGGCCCTTCTATTGCCCCGCCGATCAGGGCGTCTATCTCGACACCAGCTTTTTCCGCGAACTCGAACAGCGTTTCGGCGCCGCGGGCGATGCGGCGCAGGCCTATGTCATCGCGCACGAAGTCGGCCATCACATCCAGACGATCAGCGGCATTTCCAATCAGGTCCGCCAGGCGCAACAACGCGCCTCGCAAGCCGAAGGCAATGCGCTGCAAGTCCGCATGGAGCTTCAGGCGGACTGCTATGCGGGCGTCTGGGCGGCGCGTGCGAAGACCAGCGACGGCCAGCCGGTGATGGAACCGGGTGACATGGAAGAAGCGATGCGCGCCGCCAACGCGATCGGCGACGATACGCTGATGCGCTCGGCCGGGCAGCGGCCGGTGCCCGAGAGCTTTACCCACGGGACGAGCGAACAGCGGATGAGCTGGCTGCGCCGCGGACTGCAATCGGGGGATCCGCGCCAGTGCGACGCGTTCGGCAGCGCGGGCTGACCGCGGCGCTCGCAGCCGCGCTCGCCGCGGCGCCGGCATCCGCTGAAACCCTCTATGTCCAGACCGGGCGGCTGATCGACGGCGTGTCGAACGAGGCCCGCACCGGCCAGTGCATCACCATCGAGGCCGAGCGCATCAAGGCGGTCGGCCCCTGCGGAAAGGCGCCCGATGGCGCGACGGTCGTCGACTGGTCGGGCTTGACTGTGCTTCCCGGCCTGATCGATCTCCACACGCACCTCGCCGACCTCGGCCAGAGCGCCGACCTCGCGGCGCCGATCAAGGCCTCCCCCGCCGAAACCGCGCTCGTCGGCGCGCGCAACGCACGCGTGACGCTCGAAGCCGGGTTCACCAGCGTGCGCGACGTCGGCACCTATCGCGGCCTGACCGATGTCACGCTGCGCAATGCCATCGAGCGCGGCGACGTGCCCGGCCCGCGCATGTGGGTCGCAGGTGCCTATCTCACCATCCCGAAAGGCGGCGGCGAACTCAACGGCGTCGTCCCGAACGAACAGCTGCCGCCCGACATGCGGCTCGGGGTTGCGGCGACGCCCGAAGAGGCGGCGGCAAGGACGACCTACCTGCTCGACCATGGCGCCGACTTCATCAAGACGATCGCGACCGGCGCGGTGCTCGCGATCGGCACCGAACCCGGCGCGCCCGAACTCACGCCCGAACAGCTGCGCGCGATCGTGAAGGTCGCGCATGCCCGCGGCAAGAGGGTTACCGCACACGCGCACGGCGCTATCGGGATCCAGAACGCCATCAACGCGGGGGTCGACAGCATCGAACATGCGAGCCTTGCCGACGAAGCGACGCTGCAACTCGCGAAAAAGCATGGCACCTGGCTCGCGATGGATATCTACAACGGCACCTATATCGACGAGGTCGGCACGAAGGAGGGCTGGCCCGAGGAATATTTGCGCAAGAACCGTGAGACGACCGATGCGCAGCGCGCCGCCTTCCGCCGCGCCGTCGAGCTGGGCGTCAACATCGGCTATGCGACCGACGCCGGGGTCTACCCGCACGGCCTCAACGCGCGGCAGTTCCGCAACATGGTCAAATATGGGATGACGCCGATGCAGGCGATCCAGTCGGCCACCGGGCGCGCCGCCGAGGAAATGGGCCGCACCGACGTCGGCGCGATCGTGCCCGGCCGCTACGCCGATTTCGTCGCGGTCAAGACCGACCCGCTCGCCGACATCGGCGCGCTCGAGACGATCGACCATGTGATGAAGGGCGGCGTGCTGGTGCGATAGCCGCCTACCGCCGGGCGCTCCGCGCCGCGGCGTGCACTTCGGCGCGTTCGAGCAGCAGCGCCAGATCCTCGCGGCTGATGTCGAAGGTTTCGCCGAGATCGTCGAGCGCCTTGTCGATATCCTCCATCGACAACCCCGATGCCGGGGCGGGCGGCAACGCCTTGCCGTCGACCGGCTGCGCGCGGTGCGGATAGCTATGCCCCGAAAAGCGATGAAACAGCCAGCCGATCGACACCAGCAGCAGCGAATTGACGAGCACGACGAACAGGAATTCGACGACATGTTCGGACAGCAGTGCATAGCCGCCGAGCACCGCGCTGAGCGCCGCGGCGCCGCCGGGCGGATGCAGGCAGCGCAGCAGCGACATCGTCAGGATCGCCAGCGAGACCGCGACCGCCGCGGCAATCGCCGGATCGGGAATGATCTGCGCGACGACCGCGCCGACGACCGCCGAGACGAAATTGCCCCCGGCGATCGACCAGGGCTGCGCGAGCGGACTCGCCGGAACCGCGAACAGCAGCACCGCCGACGCGCCCATCGGCGCGACGATCCACGGGATCGACGAGGGGAACAGCGCCACGCACGACAGGCCGACAAAACCGATCCCGAGCACCGCCCCGACACTCGCAATCATGCGGTCGCGCAGGCTCGCCCCCGCAAGCAGCGGGACGAACAGGCGGGTGCGGTTCAACAGGGCGCGGAACATCGATTACCTTCTCGCTGCACGATCGGCGCGATGCGATTTTCGGAGCCGCCGGGCCAGAGAGGTTTATTTGCGCCTGCGCAAGCCAGAATATCGCCGCGCCACCCGATGGAGGAAGGATCAGGAACAGGAAAAGGTTCGTCCTTGAACCCGCGCGCCGCATCGCTAAACCGCTTTCATGCGAAACCACATCCTCTGCAGCGCGATCGCGCTCGCCGCCGCCCTCTCCACCCCCGCTTTCGCCCGGCCGATGACCGAGGTCGATCTTGCGACACTGAAGCGCGTGGCCGCGCCGACCGCGTCGCCCGACGGACGCTGGGTCGTGTTCCAGATGACCGAGACCGAAGCCGAGACGTACAAGCGTTCGACCGGCCTCTGGCTCGTCGACCGCAATGCAAAGGACGCCAAGCCCGTCGCCATCGCCGATACCGCGGGAAAGAATGAAACCGCCCCCGCCTTCGACAAGGACGGCATCCTCTATTTCCTCTCGAACGCCTCGGGCAAAAGCCAGGTCTGGCGCATCGACCCCAAGGCGGGCGGTGCCGCGACGCAGGTGACCGACACCAAGGCCGATGTCTCGGGCTTCAAGATTTCGCCCGACGCGGCGAAGCTGCTCGCGTGGGGCGACATCGCACGCGAATGCACTGATTTCGGCTGCGACGCGAAGGACAAGGGCGCACTCCCCGGGCCCGGCACTGGCCGCCTTTACAAGGACGGCGCGGGCTTCGTCCGCCATTGGGACGAGTGGGAAACCCCCGGCACTTACAGCCGCCCCTTCGTGTTCAACCTCGCCGATGGCAAGGCGAGTGCCGCACGCCCGGTCGACGCGGGCCTCACCGGCGACAGCCCGTCGAAGCCCTTTGGTGGCGGCGAGGAACTCGCATGGGGCGCCGACAGCCGCACCGTCTTTTTCACGCTGCGCAAGGCCGACCGCAACGAACCGATGTCGACCAATCTCGATATCTATAGCTGGCTGGTCGACAGCCGGATGATGCCGACAAACCTGACGCAGGACAATCAGGCCACCGACACCCTGCCCACCCCCTCGCCCGACGGCAAATGGCTTGCCTATGCCGCCATGGCACGCCCCGGCTACGAAGCCGACCGGCAGGTGCTGATGCTCCGCAACCTCGAAAGCGGCGAGACGAAGAAGCTCACCGACGCGTGGGACCGTTCGGTCGGCTCGATCGCATGGGCAGCGGACGGCAAATCGCTCTACGTCACCGCGCAGGACACGCTCGAGCATCCGGTGTTCCGCGTCGATGCGACGACGGGCAAGGTCGAGAAGCTGAAAGCGACGACCGAAGCCTTCGAGGGCAATATCGGCGACGTCACCCCGCTGCCCGGCGGCGCGCTTCTTTATTCGCGCAACAGCGCACTTGCGCCGACCGACCTGTTCGTCCGCGATGCGAAGGGCAAGGTGAAGCAGATCACCGCGGTCAACGCCGCGCGCCTCGCCGAGTTCGATCCTGTCGAGCTCGAGCGCATCCAGTTTGCGGGTGCGAACGGCGACAAGGTGTGGGGCATGATCCTCAAGCCCGTCAGCCCGGTACAGAAGCTGCCGGTGGCGTTCATCGTCCATGGCGGCCCGCAGGGCAGCTTCGGCAACAGCTGGTCGACGCGCTGGAACCCGCGCGTCTTTGCGCAGCAGGGTTACGGCGTCGTCACCGTCGATTTCCACGGCTCGACCGGCTACGGTCAGGCCTTCACCGACAGCATCAACAAGGATTGGGGTGGCAAGCCGCTCGAAGACCTCAAGCTCGGCCTCGCCGCGGCGGGCAAGCAGGACGCGCAGCTCGACCTCAATAACGCCTGCGCGCTCGGTGCCTCCTACGGCGGCTATATGATGAACTGGATCGCGGGCCAGTGGACCGACGGCTTCAAATGCCTCGTCCAGCATGACGGCGTCTTCGACCTGCGCGCGATGGCGTTCGAGACCGAGGAATTGTGGTTCGACGAATGGGATCATGGCGGTCCCTGGTGGGAACGTACCGACCCCGAAAAGTGGAACCCGGTGAACCATGTGACCAAGTGGAAGACCCCGATGCTGGTCATCACCAGCGAAAAGGATTTCCGCATTCCCTACAGTCAGGGCCTCGCCGCCTTCACCGCGCTCCAGCGCCGCAATATTCCGTCGGAACTGCTCGTGTTCCCTGATGAAAATCACTGGGTTTTGAAGGGCGCGAACAGCGTCCAGTGGCACCAGACGGTGTTCAACTGGCTGGGCAGCCATTTGAAGAAATAGGCCCAATTCCTCTTTCTTCGTCACCCCGGACTTGATCCGGGGTCCCGCTTCTTCCTTCGCGGCAGCACAGCGGGATGCCGGGTCAAGCCCGGCATGGCGGGAAAGAGAGGACCGTTTAAGCGATCACCCCCTTGCCGCCTCGCGCCCCGGCTGGCAAAGGCGCCCGGCTATGCCGATGGAAAAAACGTTCGATCCCGCCGCTATCGAGGCGAAATGGGCCCATGAATGGGAAAGCCGCGGGCTGTTTCGCCCCGCGCGTCCCGATGCGACACCCTTCACGATCGTCAACCCGCCGCCGAACGTCACCGGCGCGCTCCACATCGGCCACGCGCTCGATAACACGCTGCAGGACGTGCTCGTCCGTTACGAACGCCTGCGCGGCAAGGACGCCCTGTGGGTCGTCGGCATGGACCATGCCGGGATCGCGACGCAGATGGTCGTCGAGCGCCAGATGGAAGAGCGGCAGGACAAGCGCACCAACTACAGCCGCGAAGACTTCATCGACAAGGTCTGGCAGTGGAAGGCCGAAAGCGGCGGCCAGATCACCGGCCAGCTTCGCCGTCTCGGCTGTTCGATGGACTGGAGCCGCGAGCAGTTCACGATGGACCCGCATTTCACGCAAGCCGTGGTCAAGGTGTTCGTCGACCTGCACAAAAAGGGTCTGATATACCGCGACAAGCGGCTGGTGAACTGGGACCCGAAACTCAAGACCGCGATCTCGGATCTCGAGGTCGAGACGCACGAGTTGCAGGGCGGCTTCTGGCACTTCAAATATCCGCTCGCCGATGGCGTGACGCTCGACGACGGCCGCGATTATATCGAGGTCGCGACGACGCGCCCTGAAACGATGCTCGCCGATATGGCGGTCGCGGTGCACCCCGACGATGCGCGTTACAAGAGCGTGATCAGCAAGGACATTCTCCAGCCGATCACCGGCCGCCGTTTCAAGGTCGTTGCCGACGAACATGCCGATCCCGAACTCGGGTCGGGCGCGGTGAAGATCACCCCGGGGCATGATTTCAACGACTTCGAGGTCGGCAAGCGCGCGGGCATCCAGCCCGGCCGTATGTTTAATATGTTCGACGAAGACGCCAATGTGCAGCAGGTGTCGGACCGGCTGATCCCCGACGATTTCCTCGGCCTGCACCGCTTCCGCCGCAATGGCGAAGACGGCGCGCGCGAACTCGTCGTTTCGATGATGAAGGAACAAGGCTTCCTCATTCCGCACATCGACAAGGACGGCAATGAGCATGACGCCGAGCCGCGCACGATCCAGACGCCCTTCGGCGACCGCGGCGGCGTGGTGATCGAACCCTGGCTGACCGACCAATGGTATGTCGATGCCGAAACGCTGGCGCAGCCGCCGATTCAGGCGGTACGCGACGGGCGCATCGATATCGTCCCGAAGACGTGGGAAAAGACCTTCTTCAACTGGATGGAAAATATCCAGCCCTGGTGCGTGTCGCGACAGCTGTGGTGGGGACACCGCATCCCGGCCTGGTACGGCCCTGAAATTATGGAGGACGGCGAACTCAGCTATCTGCTTACCGCCAAGGGCCAGCTCGGCCGCGAGCCGGTGTTCGTCGCCAACAGCTTCGAAGAAGCCGCCGCGCAGGCGCGCGAATATTATGCCGCCAAGCCCAAATATGCGAACGGCTCCAAGATCGTCGAACTCAGCGGCGACGAGAATGAAACACGGGACTTTATCAAGGCGGTTCGGGAGAATCCGGACAATCTGGAAATCGCGCTCCGCCGCGATCCCGACGTCCTCGACACCTGGTTCTCTTCGGCGCTCTGGCCCTTCGCGACGCTCGGCTGGCCCGAAAACACCGACCTCGTGAAGCGCCACTACCCCAACGACGTCCTCATCTCGGGCTTCGACATCCTCTTCTTCTGGGATGCGCGCATGGCGATGCAGGGGATGGAGTTCATGGGCGATGTCCCGTGGAAGACGCTCTATCTCCACGGCCTCGTCCGCGCGCCCGATGGCGCGAAGATGTCGAAGTCGAAGGGCAATGTCGTCGATCCGCTCGGTCTGATCGACCAGTACGGCGCCGACGCGCTGCGCTTCTTCATGTCGGCGATGGAAAGCCAGGGCCGCGACATCAAGATGGATGACGCGCGCCTCGCGGGCTATCGCAATTTCGCGACCAAGCTCTGGAACGCCGCGCGCTTCTGCGAAGCCAACGGCATTTCGGCCTCGACCAGCTTCGAAGCGCCCGCCACGACGCTGCCGGTCAACCGCTGGATCATCGGCGAGGTCGCCGCGACCGTCGCCGCGATGGAAACCGCCTTCGCCGCCTATCGCTTCGACGAGGCCGCGAACGCGATCTACAGTTTCGCGTGGGACCGCTTCTGCGACTGGTATCTCGAACTGATCAAGGGCGCGATCGACGACGAGACCAAGGCCGTCGCCGGCTGGGTGCTCGACCAGATCCTCGTCATGCTCCACCCCTTCATGCCCTTTATCACCGAAGAGCTGTGGACCGGGCTCGGCGACCGCGCCGATTATCCGCTGATCACCGCGAAATGGCCGGCGCCAGACGCCACGCGCGATGCCGAGGCGAGCGCCGATATCGACTGGCTGATCAAGCTGGTCAGCGAACTGCGCACCGCCAAGGCCGAGCTCGGCCTGCCGCCGGGCGCGCGCCTGACCGCGCATTTCCCGGCGTCGCTCAAGGGCCGCACCGACAAGCTCGCGATGCAGCTCGACCGCCTTGCGCGCCTCGAAGCCATCAGCTTCGACCCCGCACCCGCGGGCGCATCGGCGCAGCTCGTCGTCGAGGGCGAGACGGTCACCGTGCCGCTCGAAGGCGTGATCGACATCGCCGCCGAACGCGACCGCCTGACCAAGGCGCTCGCCGCCGCGGTCAAGGAACGCGATGGCCTCGCCGGACGCCTGAACAATCCGTCCTTCGTCGAGCGCGCCAAGCCCGAAGCGGTCGAGAAGGCGCGCGCCGACCATGCCGCCAAGGAGGCTGAGGCCGATCGTCTGACCGCCGCACTGGCGCGGCTGGGGTGATGCGCGGCGCGCGGGCTCCGCTTTTGGCCACGGCGCTGCTGTTCGCGGCGCCGCTGGCTGCGAGCGAGGCCGCTCCGCACACCCCCGCCGTCGGCAGCGCCGAGCGCAACGCGATCCTCGACACGTTGCGCACGCACCCCGATTTCCGCTTCACCTTTCGCCACCTCCGGGTGTGGCGCGACGGGACCCGCGCGATCGCCTATGCCGAAGGCGACAATGGCGCGATCGGTGGCTTCAAGATCATCCTGACGCGCGACGGCACGGCGGGCTGGCGCACCGTCTGGGGCGAAGGCGACGGCGGCAGCGATAGCTGCGCCGCCGGCGCGCGCCACTATGGATGGGCACTGACGCTGATCCAATCCTATCATATAGCGCCTGACCGCCTCTTCCCGGGCATCTCCAAACAGACGCGCGAATTCGAGCGCATGGCGAAAGCGGAACCCGAACTCCAGTGCACCGGCGACCTCGAAGGCGGTCCTTCGCGTTGAGCGAGGATGGTCCCGTCACCCCGACGCCCGTCGCGGCGGCGGCCGATCCGGCCGCCAGCCCCGTCCCGCCGCGCCAGACCGCGCGCGGCGGCGGGCGGATGGACCTGACGCAAGGGCCGATCACCAAGACGCTGATACTCTTCGCGCTGCCGACGCTCGCATCGAACGTCCTCCAGACTTTGTCGGGTTCGGTGAACTCGATCTGGGTCGGGCAATTCCTCGGCAACAGCGCACTCGCCGCGACCGCCAATGCCAACATCATCATGTTCCTGATGTTCGGCGCCTTCTTTGGCTTCGGCATGGCTGCGACGGTTCTTATCGGCCAGTCGATAGGCCGCGGCGACATCGACGCCGCGCGCCGCGCGACCGGAGGCGTAATCGGCCTCGCGCTGATCTTCTCGGTCGTGATCGCGATCGTCGGCTGGTTCGCGTCGGACCAGATCTTGCGCTGGCTCGAAACCCCGCCCGAGGCCTTTGCGCTCGCGCACGATTATCTCCGCGTCACCTTTCTCGCGGTGCCCGCTTCGATGCTGTCGGTCACGCTGATGATGGCTTCGCGCGGTGCAGGCGACGCGATGACCCCGCTGCGCTTCATGATCCTCGCGGTCATACTCGATATCGCGTTCAACCCCGTCCTGATCCTCGGCCTCGGCCCCTTCCCGCGCCTCGGTATCGCGGGCAGCGCGCTCGCGACCGCGCTCGCGGGGACGATCAGCCTCGCGGGCATGATCGGCTGGTTCTATGCGAAGAACCATGTCCTGCGCCTCCGCGGGCATGAATTGTCATACCTGCTTCCCAAATGGTCGGAGCTGCGCTTCATTATCGGTCGCGGCCTGCCGATGGGCGCGCAGATGCTCGTCATCTCGGGCGCCGGGCTTGTCATGGTCGGCCTCGTCAACCGCGAAGGCCTCGTCACCGCCGCCGCCTATGGCGCGACGCTCCAGCTGTGGAACTATATCCAGATGCCCGCGCTCGCGGTCGGCGCCGCGGTCAGCTCGATGGCGGCGCAGAATATCGGCGCCGGACGCTGGGATCGCGTCGCGTCAGTGACGAACAGCGGCATCGCGATCAACCTCGTCATGACGGGGGTGCTGATCGTCCTCCTCCTCGTTTTCGACCGCGCCGCACTCGCGCTCTTCCTCGGCAGCGAAAGCCCCGCGATCGAGGTGTCGCGCAATATCCAGCTGATCGCGACCTGGACTTTCCTGCCCTTCGGCACGACGATCGTGCTCATCAGCACCTTGCGCGCCAACGGTTCGGTCGTCCCGCCGCTCGTCATCCTGTTCCTGTCGATGTTCCCGATCCGCCTTGGAATCTATTATTTCGGCTATCCGGCGGTCGGCAGCGACATCCTCTGGTGGAGCTTCCCGCTGTCCTCGCTCGCCTCGCTGGCGATGGCGTGGGCGATCTATCGGCGCGGCAACTGGCGCCGGGCGCTGCCGCAACCGGTGGCCTGACCGGCATACGGCTTTCGACCAAGGCGCGCAGAGCTTCGACTGGCGGCCCGGCGCACGCTAGCCATCGGCCGGCTTTTGGCGCTAAGGCAACGTCAATGAATGTGACAAACCGCAAAGACGCGCTGCGCGACCAGCGCGCAAAAATGCTCGCGGCGGCGCCCGACTGGCGCGCCTCCGACGCCCGCGTCAATCCGCGCGTCGCGATCGGGTCGATCATCGCTATGTGGCTGATCTATTTCCTGATCACGACGGGGCTCGCGATGCTCACGGGCGCGCCCGAACAATGGCCCTCTGCCGGCCGCCGCGCGGTCGTTGTGATCGCGGGTATCTTGTGCACCTTCGTGCTCTACCAGCTCCTCCGCCGCGCCCAGCCGCAAAGCTTCGGCGCACGGCTCGCGGCGGCGCTGGGCGCAGCGGTGCCGCTGGTGGTCGTCTATGCGACGGTCAACCTGCTCGTCTTCTATTACTGGTTCCCCGTGTCCGACGGCGCCAAGATCATCGAGGAGATGCAGGCCAAATACCCCGGCGCGTGGGAAACGGTGCTGATCCTCGACAGCTCGATCCGCTGGTATTTCTTCTTCGCCGTGTGGGCCGCACTCTATGTCGCCTTCGGCTATGCTAACGAAATGCGCGCGGTCGAACGCCGCGCCAATCATTTCCGGATGGAAGCCAAGAATGCGCAGCTTCGCGCGCTGCATTACCAGGTCAATCCGCACTTCCTGTTCAACACGCTCAATTCGCTGTCGACGCTTGTCCTCAAGGGGTCGAAGAGCGAGGCCGAGACGATGATCATGAACCTCTCGTCTTTCCTCCGTTCCAGCCTCGCGGTCGATCCCGAACAGCTCGTCAGCCTCGACGAGGAAATCGCGCTCCAGCGGCTCTATCTCGACATCGAACAGACGCGCTTTCCCGACCGGTTGCAGGTCGCGGTGACGATGCCCGACGAGCTGAAAAACGCGTGCGTGCCGGTGCTGATCCTGCAGCCGATCATCGAAAATGCGATCAAATATGGCGTCGCGCCGAGCAAGGGGAAGATCGCGATCCGCCTGTCCGCCAGCGCCGAATATGGCCTGCTGGTGCTCCGCATCGAAAATGATATCGACCCCAAGGCGCCCGTTCCGGCTTCGGGAACCGGGCTGGGACTCGGTAATGTCCGCGAACGCCTGCTGACGCGTTACGGTCCCTCCGCCGGATGCGAATGGGGCAAGTCGGACGACGGCGGCTTTGTCGTGTCGCTGTGGTTGCCGCTGGCACGGGAGGCCTGCTGATGATCCAGACACTTCGCACCCTGATCGTCGACGACGAACCGCTCGCGATCGAACGCTTGCAGATCCTGACCGGGCAACAGGACGGCGTTTCGCTCGTCGGCACCGCCAGTGATGGCGCCTCGGCGCTGCGTATGGTCGATGCGCTCGCGCCCGACCTCGTGCTCTGCGACATCGCGATGCCCGATCTCAATGGCCTCGAGGTCGCCGCGGCGATCGAGGGCCTCGACAATCCGCCTGCGGTCGTCTTCGTCACCGCCTTCGACCGCTATGCCGTCGCCGCGTTCGATGTCGCGGCGGTCGACTATCTGCTCAAACCCGTCTCGCCCGACCGCCTTGCGCGCGCGCTGTCGCGCGTACGCGAATGGCGCGCGACCGAGCGTGCGCCCGCGCAGAAAAGCAAGTGGATCAACGAATTCTGGGTCCAGAACCGCGGCGAGATGCTGCGCATCGACGCGGGCCAGGTCGACCTGATCGAAGCTGAACGCGACTATATGCGCCTGCACGTCGGCGCGCGCAGCTGGCTGATCCACCAGACGATCAAATCGCTGGAAGCGCGGATGAATCCCGACCAGTTCATGCGCATCCACCGGTCGAAGATGATCCGCCGCGAAGGCATCGTCGGGCTGAAGCATCATGGCGACGGCGCATGGAGCGTCGATCTGGGCGAAGGCGGCGTGCACCGCATCGGCCGCACCTATCTGCATGACGTAAAATCGATCATGCAGGGTTGAATCGAAAATCGGCCATGCCCCTTACCGGGGCATGGCCTTTCTTTTTCGTCGCGGATCGCCGAGCCGTCAGGGTGCAGCGTTGATGACGATCCGGCCGCGGTCGGCGAGGCGCGTTCCGTCGCCATTGAACAGCCCGGCCAGCTTCACATCGGCATCGGCCATTGCGCTGTCTTCGCATTGCAGCGCCACCGCCCGCTCGCGCAGGCCCTGCCGGTAAAGCGGCCGGCTGCCGCACACCGTCTGCACTGCGAATTTGACCCGCGTGTTCAGCCGTTCGCGGCCCTGGGCACTCGACAGGTTCAAATCGTCATAACGCACGACAACGCTCCGCCGGTCGCCGTTGTCTTCGGCGGCAGCCGGGACGGCAAAGCCGACAAGCGCAACCGGCGCGGCCAGCAACAAAGAAAATTTCGCCATGGGGGAGTCCTCTCTTCAAAAGGATGCGGGATACCGGTTGGCGGACCGGGGAGACCGTCGTCCGATATCCCGCAAGGGGGTAATACTCCCTAGACGTCATGAGAATCGCCTTTGGATCGATCGGCGCGAACGGCGGCTCGATTTGCGGACGAAAGGCGTTCATCCGTCGACCAACGGCCAGCCGGTGGGTAATAACATGGCGTGGGGCTTGCACTGCGCGCACAGACGTGAGCAGATTGACTGGTGGCGAAGAAATTATCTTTCGCCGTGAGTCGGCATAGAGGCGCGCGGCTGGTGCGCTGGTCGCTGCTGGCGCTCGCAGGCGCTGCCGGCGGGATTGCACTTGGCGACATGGCGGCGGGATCGCGAATGGGCCGCGGACCGGGCGAGCCCGCATCCTATTCGCACCTCAGCGCCAATCCCGGCGCACTGACCGCGCGAGGCGGAGACGCTGCTCCCTGCCCCGATTGCGCGGACAGCTATGGCGTCGCGATGCGACTGCGCGCAAGCCGCAACGACCGGATGAGCGACGAATTCCGCGAACTCGGTACGGTCGAGGGCGACGCGTCGCCATCATATGACATGCGTGACGATTATCGCTACGGCGGACGCTTTCCCGACCCCGAGCCGCAGGTGGCAGCGGCAAGCGACGGCCCTCGGATCATTACATGGGCGGGCGAAAACGCACCGACCGACGAAATGGCAGCCGTACCGGCGAATTGACGCCTTAATGCGGCGGCGTTGCCGGAGCAGCGCAACGCGTCGTGTCGCCCGCCTTGCACGCGGCGACATCGGCTTCCCATTTCATCCGTTCTTCGGCGGACATCGCGGCAACACGGGCCTTTTCCGCCTCATAGGCGGCGGTTTCCTCGGTAAACACCTGCTGGTCGTGTGCGACCTGCTGCTGCGCGGCCGATACTTCCTGCGCATAGGTCGTGTTGTCGGCTTTGGCGCGCGCGGCCTGTTCGGCGTTGAGCCGCGCCGTATTCGAGCGCTCTTCGGCGGTCGTACCGTCCTTGGTGGGCTTTTGCGCGGTCGCCGTTGCGGCCGGCGTCTGAAAGGCCATCGCCTGCCCCGACGCGACCAGCGCGAAAGCGGCGGCGGCCAAAATTGTCCTGGTCATCGAAGCATCTCCTTCAATCCATCCTTCTGCCGGTCCAACGCTTTGCGCAACCGGCCCGTTCCCGGCCGCGAATTGACCTCGTCCGGGGCAACCGCCATGCTGGTCGTCCACACCATGTCCGATTGGCCGATCATTTGCCAGCCTTGCCGACGCACCCTCTCAATCGTCCGGTCTTTTTCACGCCGCTCGCCGTGCTTCTCGCCGCCGTTGCCCTCAGCCTGTGGCAGGGGAACGCGGTCGTCGCGGTCGAAACGGCGATCAACGACTGGATCCTGCTCCATTTCTCGCCACTCTTTGCCTGGGCTGGAATCGGCTTTCTTGCCTTGCTCGCGGGGATCGCACTCTCCCCGCTCGGTGGGCGGATCATCGGCGGGACAGAGGCGCAGCCGATACTGACGCGCTGGCGCTGGTTCGCGGTGACGCTTTGCACAACGATCGCCACCGGCATCCTCTTCTGGGGCGCCGCCGAGCCGCTGTTTCACCTCAACGATCCGCCCGCGATGCTCGGACTCGAACCGGGCAGCGACGCCGCGGCAACCTTCGCCATGTCGACGATGTTCCTGCACTGGACCCTGACGCCCTATGCCATCTACACCGTTGCCGGGCTCGCCCTTGCGCTCGTCTATTACAACCGCCGCGAACCCTTCAGCCTGTCGTCGCTGTTCGTCCCCCTCCTTGGTCAGCGCGCGCACGGCCCGGTCGGGACGGGCATCGACATCATTTGCCTATATGCGCTCGTAGCGGGGATGGCGGCTTCGCTCGGCGCCGGTCTGCTCGCGCTCGCCGGCGGGATCGAAGGGATCGGCGGCTTTCAGGGCGGGACGGCGCTACGCTGGGCGATCGCAGCAACCATCGTCGCGAGCTTCCTGATTTCGGCGGCGACGGGCCTCCAGAAGGGTATCGCAGGGCTTTCGGTTCTCAACACCTGGCTATTCTTCGCAATCATCGCCTTTGTGCTGATCGCGGGGCCGACGGTAGAGATGTTCGGCCTCTCGCTGCGCGGCACCGCCGACTATTTCCAGACCTTTGTGCCGCGCAACCTGGGGCTCGACGTCGATACCGGCTGGCACCGGCAATGGACGATCTTCAACTGGGCCAACTGGTTCGCCTGGGCGCCCGTGACCGCCTTGTTCCTCGGCCGCCTCGCGGTCGGCTACAGCGTCCGCGCCTTCATCCTCTACAACCTCATCCTGCCGTCGCTGTTCGGCGCCGTGTGGATGACCGCAATTGCGGGCGCAACAATCGCGCTCGACCAGCAAAGCGGTGCCGGCCTCTATGCCATCCTGACCGCGCAAGGCCCCGATCCGGTGCTGTTCCGCCTGTTCAGCGCTTTGGGCGGCGGACCGGGGGTCGCGGCGATCGTGCTGTTCGCCATCTTCCTCTCCTATGTCGCGGGCGCCGACGCCAACGTCTCGGCGATGAGCGCGCTATCGACGCGCGGCATCTCGCCCGACGCGCCCGAAGCGCCGCTCTGGGTTCAGGCAGTCTGGGGAGTCACGGTGGGGCTCGTCGCGCTGGTACTCGTCGCGGGCGGCGGCATCGACGGCATCCGCATGATGTCGGTGCTCGGCGGCTTCCCCGCGCTGTTCGTCATCGTCGGCGCGGGGCTGTCGCTCGCCGCGATGGCGGTACGGGGACGGCACGAAGCCGCCCCCGCCCAATCCTGAGAAAGGGGTCTCAGGACTACCAGATCCTGGTGCGCTCCTCGGGCTTCAGATAATATTTGGCGCCCGCGGCGACGCTGAACGCCTTGTACCACGCATCGACGTTGCGCACAGGTCCGATAATGCGCCAGCGCGCCGGGCTGTGCGGGTCGCTCGCAACCTGCTGCTTGATCGCGTCCTCGCGCTGCTTGGTCCGCCAGGCCTGCGCAAAGGCAAGGAAGAAACGCTGGTCGCCGGTCAGTCCGTCGATCACCGGCGCGGGTTTGCCGCCCAGCGACCGGCGATAGGCGTCATAGGCGACCTCGAGCCCGGCTAGGTCGGCGATATTCTCGCCCATCGTCAGGTCGGGATTGATGAACGACCCCGGCGCCGCCTCATAAGTCGCATATTGCGCGCCGAACGCCTTGGCCTGCGCGTCGAAGCGCGCGGCATCCTCGGGCGTCCACCAGTCGCGCACCGCACCTTCGGCGTCGATCTTGCGGCCCTGATCGTCGAAGCCATGCGTGATCTCGTGGCCGATGACCGCACCGATCGCGCCATAGTTGACCGCATCGTCGACGCTCTTGCTGAAATAGGGCGCCTGCAGGATACCCGCGGGGAACACGATCTTGTTCTCGAGGCCGCCGTTATAGGCGTTCACTTCCTGCGGGTTCATCGACCATTTCTTGCGATCGACGGGCTTGTTCAGGTCCGACAGCGCATAGGCATATTCGAACGCCGCGCTGCGCTTCACATTGCCGTAGAGGTCGGCCGGGTCGATCTTCAGCCCCGAATAATCGCGCCACTTGTCGGGATAGCCGACCATCACGTCCATCTTCGCGAGCTTGGCCAGCGCCGCATCCTTCGTCGCCGGCGCCATCCAGCTATTGCCCCGAATGCGGTCGCCCATCGCCAGTTTCAGGTTGGCAACGAGCACCTCCATCTTCGCCTTCGCGCTCGCGGGGAAATATTGCTTCGAATAGGTTTCGCCCACGAGTTCGCCGAGGCTGCCGTCGACGAGCGTCAGGCCGCGTTTCCAGCGCGGGCGCAGTTCGCCCACCCCGCTCAGCGCTTTCGTATATTCGAAGCGGCTGTCGACGAACGCCTTCGACAGATAGGGCGCGGCATTATCGGCGACATGGAATTGCTGCCACAGCTTGATCGTGTCGAGCGGCGTCTTGGCATAAAGCGCGGCAATGTCGCGCACCGCAGTCTTTTCGTTGACGATGATGCGCTTCTGCGGCGCGATACCGGCTCCCGCGAACCACGCCTTCCAGTCGAGCCCCGGCGCATAGGCGGCGAGCTCGTCCGACGACATCGGATTGTTGATCTTGCCGATGTCGCGGCGGTCGGCGATCGCCCAGCTGACCTTGGCGATTTCGGTCTCGAACGCCATGATCGCATCGGCTGCCTTTTCGGGGTCGGCGTTGCCCGCCATCTTCATCGTCCGCGCGATATAGGCGCGGTATGCGTCGCGCTGCGGCTTGAAGCTGTCGTTGAGGTAATAGTCGCGCTCGGGCAGGCCGATCCCCGCCTGTCCCAGCCAAAGGACGTTGACCGTCGGATCGGCGGTGTCGGCATAGGGGCCGCCGCTGACGATCGTCGAACCGAAGGCCCCCTGCGTGCCGCCCATGAAGCGCGCCATTTCGCTCTTGTCCTTGATCGCGGCGACCGCGCCGAGGTCGGCAAGCAACGGCTTGGCGGCGAGCGTTTCGACGCGCGCCTCATCCATGAAGCTCTGGTAGAGTCCGCCGACCTGGCTCGTAGCGGGAGCGCCCGACACGACGGCGCGCAGCTGGCGCTGGGTCAGGTTATAGACGTCGTAATCGACCCCCGCCGACGCCTGGTCGGCCGGAATCTCGGTGCGCGCGAACCAGCCGCCATTGGCATATTTGTCGAAATCGTCGCCCGGTTTCACCGACGGATCGCGCGCATCGAGGTCGACACCCCATTTACCGAAGGTCAGCGCCTTCAGCGACCCGGCCTCGGCGCCGCCTCCCGCCTCGTCGGCGGCCGCGGCCAAGGGCGCGGATAGCGTCGTTTCGCTGGCGAGCACGGGTACGGCAAGCGCCGCGGCGATCGCAAGGCCTGCGGCCCCTGCAAAAAAAGTCTTCATTCCCCAGTCTCCTCACATTCCGCGCACCGTCCCCGACGGGATCGCGGCCATATTCGAATTGTCTGCCCGGGGCACGAGACGGTCAAGCGAAGGCGCGGACATTGGTCGACGGGAATCCCGCTTTGGTAGATTTGTCCGGTGCGGATCGGGGAAGATATTGACGCCGAATACTTATATGCCGATGGCGCGAGTACGGCAGCAGCCGTGTTCGCTGGGGGGCAAAACAATAAAGATTTGGATGTCGGCGGTATTGGCGACCGCAACCTTTGGCAGCCTTCCCGGCCATGCTCAGGAAAATGCGACAGACGCGGCACCGCAACCGGTTCGCGTTTCGGCCGAGCAGCTCTTCGCCTTCGCGGACCAGGCGCGTGCGGCACGCGATTTCGCGGCCGCGGAAACCGCCTATCGCGCGCTTGCGGGCAATCCCGACATCGAGCTTCGCACCGAAGCGCGCTTCCGGCTCGCGATGATGCTCGCCGACGACCTTGGAAGGCACCGTGACGCGGCGGTGCTGTTTCGCGAGATCCTCGACGAAAAGCCCGGCGCCGCGCGTGTCCGCGTCGAACTCGCCCGTATGCAGGCGATGCTCGGCGACCTGCGCGCGGCCGAACGCGAATTGCGCTCCGCGCAGGCAGCCGGCCTGCCCCCCGAGGTCGAACAGCAGATCCGCTTTTATGCCGCCGCGCTCCGCGCGCAGAAACCCTTTGGCGGGTCGGTCGCGATCGCCTTCGCTCCGGATAGCAATATCAACCGGGCGACGCGGTCGGACACGCTTGGTACGATCATCGGGGACTTCACGCTCGACGAGGATGCGAAGGCGCGGTCCGGGCTGGGTCTCGCGCTGCGTGGACAGGCCTATTTCCGCACCGGCATCGACAAGCGCGCGCAATTGCTTGTCCGTGCATCGACCTATGCCAATCTCTATCGCGCCGAGCAGTTCGACGACATCGCGCTCTCGATCCAGGCGGGTCCCGAATATGCGTCGGGAAGGGACCGGATCAACATATCGGGCGAAGCGACGTGGCGCTGGTACGGGCTCGATCCCTACAGCTTCTCCGCAGGCGTCGGGGCGACCTGGCAGCATCCGATGGGCGACAAGGCGCTCTTGCGCGTCGACGGCCGGGTTTCCGACGTCGACAATCGCCGCAACGCGCTGCAGGATGCAACGAACCTCCAGCTCGCCGCTTCCTATGATCGCGCCTTTTCGCCGAAGTTCGGCGGCGGCCTCCAGCTCAGCGGCAATCGCGAGGCGGCTCGCGATCCCGGGTATTCGACGACCTCGGGCGGCCTCACCGCTTATCTCTTCCGCGAGTTGGGGCAAACGACGCTGACCGTCAGCGCGGGCTATAGCCGGCTCGAAGCCGATCGGCGGCTCTTTCTCTATCCGCGCCGGCGCGTCGACGACCGGCTGCAAGCTTCGGTCGGCGGCCATTTCCGCTTTCTCAAGATCGGCAGCTTCGCGCCAACAGTGAAAGTCGGTTGGGAAAAGAACAGATCGACCGTTGAGATTTGGGATTATTCCCGTATCAGTGCTGAATTCGGCATAACGTCCGCTTTCTAAAGCATATATTGCCGGGAAAAATGGAACAGGGGGGCCTGATCAAATGAAAAACCGCTTCGCGGCAGCTGCGTCGTCGCTTGTTCTGGCTTTTGCGCTGTCCGCATGCGGCGGCGGTGGAGGCGGCGGCGTCAACAGCACGCCCACGCCTCCGACCCCAACGCCCACTCCTACCCCCACCCCGACGCCGACGCCGACTCCTACGCCTACGCCCACACCAACTCCGACCCCTACGCCCACACCGACACCAACACCTACCCCCACGCCGACGCCGGCGCCTACCGGGAGCAATCCCGACCTCATCGCTCCACTGGTCAGCGAAACATTTGCGAACCGCGCGGCAACCGCTTCGGCAAGCTTCCCGCTGTCGGGCGATCCGCCAACGGCTTCGGCCGGCCCTGTGACGGCAAGCATCGTCTATGACGCGACCACCCAAGGCTATACGCTTACCGTCAATGGACGATCACAGACATTCCTCCCGGCCAATATCGATCCGGGACAGAGCAATGCGACCATAACTGTCTATCTCAAGACGAGCGGATCGACCACAGACAGCCTGACGCTGACCAATGCCGGCACGTCGGGCCAGCTGACCTATCAGTATGTCGGCAGCGCTTTCTGGCAGCGCACGATCAACGGTTCGACCAGCATTTCGGGCAATATCGACGCATTGACCTATGGCGCGCTGACCGCCGCGAATGCCGTGCCGCGAGCGGGCCAGGCCCATTATCAGCTGGGACTCCTCGGCGCTCTTTCGCTGTCGGGCGGGGTCACCAGCGTATCGGGCGATGGGGCGATGCAAGTCGACTTCGCGTCGGGACGCCTCGCGGCCGATGTCCGGCTGGCCAATTCGGGCGGCAGTTGGCAAGGCACGGGAACGGTGGCGTCGACCGGGAACGGTTTTTCCGGAAACTTCGCGAGCTTCATGTCATCCAACCAATATGCCGGACAATTCGCCGGGCATTTTTTCGGCCCCAACGCCGAGGAAGCGGGAGCAGCCTTCCACGGACGTTCGCCGGGCGACGGCAGTGTTTTTGTCGGAACCATCATGGGCCGGAAGGCCGCCGTTGGCGGCAACGCAAGCTTCGACACGCTTTCGAAACCGGAATTTTTCTCGATCGGAACGAACCGCATCGCGTTCGATCGTACCGGGGACAATAGTGCGCCGGCCAATGTGTCTGCAGGCGAATCCGCGTTGGTGATCGGCTACAATCCGCATCCCAACCCGAACGAGAACATCCTCAACTTCTTTCTTCCCGAAAATGTTTTTCGTCGGCGGACGTCGGCCGATCAGTCTGGCGTGGTCGGAGGCGGCTCCGGCGGCTATGCCGGACTCGGTCCGCTATTGAAGACATCGAGCGGGTGGCTCCAGTACAACAATACGGCGCCGCTCAAATATATGGCGGCGGGCCGCTTCGTCACCGTCAACGGCGACCGCTACGTCTACGACGATTTTGTTTTCGGTTTCCCGACGTCGCGATCCGCTCTTCCCGGGGGAATGGCGGGCTACCAGCTCAACCTCGCCGGGACGCTGCTCAATTCCACCGAGTCGCCCAGACCTCTCACCGGCCAGGGACGGCTCGCGATCGATTTCGCGACCGGTCAGTTGTCGGCGAAAGGCGACGTACGAAACGTCGACAACTTCTTCGAAGTTTACGGCACGTTCAATGCCAGCGGGCAGCTTGCAGCATCGTCGAGTAGCTTCGCCGGCGATTTCAGCGTCACCGGCCCGGCGAATTACAACGGCGCGTGGAACGGCGGCTTTTTCGGACCGGCGGGCGAGGAAGTCGGCGCCCGGTTCGGCGCGTCCGCCTCCAACGGCAATGTCATGAGCGGAACGCTCTACGGCAAGCGCGACGACAGTGTCATCGCAGGCACCACGCCGCTCGCCAACCTTACGGAAAAAACCGCGCTGCTGGGCAAGGCGAGCTTCGTCGAGGAGATCGACGGCAGCCCGCCCTATGTCTACGGCGAAGCCGTTCGCGGAATTGACATCACATATGATCCGGCGTCGGGCGACTATATTTTCAAGTCGATCGATCCGGGCCTTCGCGGATCGATCGACACGGCCTTTGCGGGGACCGAACTTGTCCCAACGGACAGCAATGCCGATTTCGCGGCCTATCGCAGCGCAGACGGACAGCGCGAGGCGCGGATCATGCGTTTTTCGGGCAGCGGCCGTCAGCTCCAGCTTTCGTACAGCAGTTTTGCGAGCGTCACGTTGAAGCGCTCCGACGGACGCGGCGGCACACTCACCAACCGCTATTTTATTCCGTTCGGCAGCGCCACATCCTCCGCGCAAATGCCGCGGTCGGGCTCGGCGAGCTATAGCGGGCTTGCGTTCGGCAAGGGCTATGTCAGCGGGATCGGCCCACTCGCGAACATCAGCGGCACCATACGCTCCAGCGTCGATTTCGGCACGTTCAACATGGAAACGCTCGTCAACCTGCTCGCGACCGATCCCAACGGCATCGCCACGAACCGTCAGCTCGGCGAATATCTGATGAAATCCTTTGTATCGGGGAACGCTTTCTCAGGCGGGCGCCTGCACACGGACTACAGCTACATGATCAACGGCAACTTCTACGGTCCCGATGCCGCCGAACTGGGAGGGGTCTTCACCCTGTCGAAAGACGGCCCGCAGGGCCAGATACGCGGCGATTTCGATATCAGCGGCGGGTTCGTCGGCAAGAAGGACTGAGTTCCCGCAAAGGCGCGGCTATTGCAACCTTTCGCGTCGCATCCCATTTAACGGGCGTGCGATGCGCCCCCTTGCGCCCCTAGAACAAATCTGGAACAAACCTCTCCCATGAGTCTCACCCACATTAAAGTGCGCGGCGCGCGCGAGCATAATCTCAAGGGCGTCGACGTCGACCTGCCGCGCGACGCGCTGATCGTCATCACCGGCCTGTCGGGCAGCGGCAAATCGTCGCTCGCCTTCGACACCATTTATGCCGAGGGGCAGCGGCGCTATGTCGAGAGCCTGTCGGCGTACGCGCGCCAGTTCCTCGAGATGATGCAGAAGCCCGACGTCGAACATATCGATGGGTTGTCGCCGGCGATCAGCATCGAGCAGAAGACGACGAGCCGGAACCCGCGCTCGACCGTCGCGACGGTGACCGAGATCTACGACTATATGCGCCTCTTGTGGGCGCGCGTCGGCATCCCCTATTCGCCGGCGACGGGCGAGCCGATTTCGGCGCAGACGGTCAGCCAGATGGTCGACCGCGTGATGGAATTGCCCGAGGGGACGCGCGCTTACCTCCTCGCTCCCGTCGTGCGCGGGCGCAAGGGCGAGTATAAGAAGGAACTCGCGCAGTGGCAGAAGGACGGCTTCACGCGCGTCCGCATCGACGGCGAATTCTACGAGATCGGCGACGCGCCGGCGCTCGACAAGAAATACAAGCATGACATCGAGGTCGTCGTCGACCGCGTTGCCGTACGCGAAGGGCTCGAAACGCGACTTGCGGACAGCTTCGAGACCGCGCTCAAGCTCGCCGAGGGACTCGCTTATGTCGACCTCGCCGACAGTCCCGTACCGGGGCGCGAGGGAGAGGACACGGGCGGCGCGATGAAGGGCGCGGGCATTCCCGCGAACCGGCTGATCTTCTCGGAAAAATTCGCCTGTCCCGTGTCGGGCTTTACCATCGCCGAGATCGAACCGCGGCTGTTCAGCTTCAACGCGCCGCAGGGCGCCTGCCCCGCGTGCGACGGGCTCGGCGAACGGCAGGAGTTCGACCCCGACCTCGTCGTCCCCAACCATGCGCTCAGCCTGAAAAAGGGCGCGATCGTGCCGTGGGCGAAATCGAACCCGCCCTCGCCTTATTATATGCAAGTGCTCGAAAGCCTCGGCAAAGCCTATGGTTTCGACCTGACGACGCCCTGGCAGGACCTGCCCGGCGAGGTGCAGCTGATCATCCTCTACGGCAGCGGCGGCAAGCCCGTCGAACTGACCTTCAAGGACGGCAAGCGCACTTACACGACGCACAAGGCGTTCGAGGGCGTCATCGGCAACCTCAACCGCCGCCTGCTCCAGACCGAAAGCGCGTGGATGCGCGAGGAGCTGAGCAAATATCAGGCGCCGCATCCGTGCGAGACGTGCCATGGCGCGCGCCTCCGCCCCGAACCGCTTGCGGTGAAGATCGCGGGCGAGGACATCAGCATGTCGGCGCAGCGCTCGGTGGCGGACGCCCTCAATTGGTTCAGCACGCTCGATGAAAAGCTCAACGACACGCAGAAGCAGATCGCCAAGGCGATCCTGAAAGAGATCAACGAGCGTCTTGGCTTCCTCAACAATGTCGGGCTCGATTATCTCAACCTCAACCGCACCAGCGGCACCTTGTCGGGCGGCGAAAGCCAGCGCATCCGCCTCGCCTCGCAGATCGGCAGCGGCCTGTCGGGCGTGCTCTACGTGCTCGACGAACCGAGCATCGGCCTCCACCAGCGCGACAACGACCGGCTGCTCGCGACATTGAAGCGCCTCCGCGACCTCGGCAACACGGTGATCGTCGTCGAGCATGACGAGGATGCGATCCGCCACGCCGACTATGTCGTCGACATGGGCCCCGGCGCGGGGCTGCACGGCGGCGAGATCGTCGCCGAGGGCACACTCGATCAGGTGCTTGCGAACACGAAGAGCCTGACCGCCGCCTACCTCACCGGCGCGAAGAAGATCGAGGTCCCGAAGCATCGCCGCAAGGGCAACGGCTTCGATCTCGTGCTCAAGGGCGCGCGCGCGAACAACCTGCAGAATGTCACCGCGAAAATCCCGCTCGGTACCTTCACCTGCGTCACCGGCCTGTCGGGATCGGGCAAGTCGAGCCTCATCATCGACACGCTCTATGCCAGCGCGGCGCGCGTGCTCAACGGCGCGCGCATGGTCGCGGGGCCGCACGACAGCCTCAAAGGGCTGGAGCATTGCGACAAGGTCATCGACATCGACCAGTCGCCGATCGGCCGCACCCCGCGCTCGAACCCCGCGACGTACACGGGCGCGTTCACGATCATCCGCGACTGGTTCGCGGGCCTCCCCGAAAGCCAGGCGCGCGGGTACAAGCCCGGGCGTTTCAGCTTCAACGTCAAGGGCGGGCGCTGCGAGACCTGCACCGGCGACGGGCTGATCAAGATCGAGATGCACTTCCTGCCCGACGTCTATGTGACGTGCGAGACGTGCCACGGCAAACGCTACAACCGCGAAACGCTCGAGGTGAAGTTCAAGGGCCACAGCATCGCCGACGTGCTCGACATGACGGTCGAGGATGCCGCGGAATTCTTCAAGGCGGTGCCCGCGATCCGCGACAAGATGGCGATGCTGGTGCGCGTGGGCCTCGGCTATATCAAGGTGGGGCAGCAGGCGACGACGCTGTCGGGGGGCGAGGCGCAGCGCGTCAAGCTCGCCAAGGAATTGTCGCGCCGCTCGACCGGGCAGACGCTTTACATCCTCGACGAGCCGACCACCGGCCTCCATTTCGAGGATGTGCGAAAGCTGCTCGAAGTGCTGCAGGCGCTCGTCGACCAGGGCAATAGCGTCGTGGTGATCGAGCATAACCTCGACGTCATCAAGACCGCCGATTACATCCTCGACCTCGGCCCCGAAGGCGGGGTCAAGGGCGGTGAAATCGTCGCCGCGGGGACGCCCGAGCAAGTGGTGAAGGAGAAGCGCAGCTTCACCGGCCAGTATCTGGCGCCATTGTTGAAGTAATTGCCGCGCCGCCTCTTGCGGACCCGATTGACAAGGCACTGACAGCCTTGCAAGTAACTTCCGGCCGCACTCTGCGGCTTGGGGGAAAATGGATGAATTACCTGAGGGGCGCGGCCGCTTTTGCGGCCTCTTTTACCATGCTTTCGATTTCGGTGCAGGCGCAGGAAGCCGCGACACCCGCCGCCGAGCCCGCTGCGGCGGCCGAAACCGCTGCCGCGCCCGCCGCGGTGCCGGCGGTTGTCGCACCCGCGGTTGCCGTCGCGGCGCCCGCACCCGGCCTGATGCTGCCCTCCTATACCGAAGTGATCCTGACGCCCGATGCCGAGGCGAACAGCAAGAAATTGCGCGAGGGCCATACGGTGCCGATGCACACCGTCTTCGACGTGATGCACAATGGCGTCGTCGTGATCCCGAAGGGCACGCGCGGCATGGGCACGGTGACGTGGCGCACCGGCAAGGGCGCGTTCGGCAAGTCGGCGAAGATGGAGGTCACCTTCAACGAACTGACCTTGCCCAACGGCCACCGCCTGCCGCTGGCGGGGATGCACCGGCAGGAAGGCGAAGGAAACACCGGCGCCGCGGTCGGGGCGGCGATCGCGGTCGGCGTCTTCGGCGCCTTCGTCACCGGCAAGTCGGCGATCATCCCGGTCGGCCAGCATCTGATGGCGCGGACGAACGAGCCGCTCGCCTATGTCATTCCGGCGGGGGCGGTGGTCATCCCGACCGCACAGCTCGCACCCGCAGCGCCCGCCGCGGTGCTGACGCCTGCCGCCGCCACGGCCGCACCCGCAGCCGAGCCCGCCGCAACAGCCACGCCCACCGGCGGCTGACCGGACAGCAAAGGCGAGACCGACAGGAGGCCCCGGGCTTCGGTTCGGGGCCTTCCCTTTTTCCGCCGCTGGAGAAGCGCCGCACAAAAGGCTAGGCTGCGCGCCCGACAGGTGGGCGGGAGTTCCAGCGATGCCATTCAACCTTGCCGCGTTCATGCAGTTCATCGCGTTCGCGCCGTTGGCCGCCACGCCTGCGCCGCCCATCGCGCCGGCCGACCCCGTACCCGCGCGGCCGCTGCCGCCGATCGACCCGTCGCCCGAGCAGGCGCTCCAGGCCTATGTGCGCGGGCTGCGCAGCGGCGACCTTGCCGAACTCGAGCGCCTCTTCCTTCCCGAAGGACAATTCTGCACCTTGTCCGAAGCGCCGCCCGCCACCGCCGCGTGCCGCCCCTTCGCCGAAGTCCTGCCCGGCTGGGTCGCGGCGCCCGACCCGACAGCAGCGGGCCGGGTGGTCGAGCGCGTCGATGCGACGCCGAGGATGAGCGCGATCACCTATGAACTCCGCTTCGGCGGCGACCGCTATATCGACCAGTTGCTGCTCTATCGCACCGATGCCGGGTGGCGCGTCGTCGCCAAGACCACCGCCGTGCGATAGGTCAGTGCCACACCGCCGAGAGCGGGTAGAGCGCGATCAGCCAGACGAGGCACGCGCAGGCGATGCGCCGGTCCTTCGCCGCGATCGCGAGCAGCGCGACGGGGAAGAAGCTCCATGTGATCACGATGTTGCGCGCGTCGAGCGCGGGGAATTTCGCGAGCGCGGCGACGGTCGCGAGCAGCGCGATATTGCACAGCAGGATGCCGCCGAGCACCTTGCGATACTGCTGGTCGAAATGCGCATTGAGGTCGTCCCACGCCTCGGGATCGTCGGGAAAGACGAGGCTCGCCGCGATGAAATAGATGGCGGTGACGAGGAAGCCGCCGAACAGCACCGGCCAGCTCAGCGGCAACAGGTCGCGCATCCACCAGCCGTACATCCAGAAGGTCACGACATCGCCCGACACGAACAGGCCGAGCAGCGCGGTCGGCCAGCCGATCCGCACCTTGTGGCTCGCCTTCATCGCCTTCGCGAGCCCGCCGAGCCCCTCGGCGAGCGCGAGGCCGAGGATCAGCCCGAACAGCGAAAAGATGAATTCGAACCCGCTCATATGCCCCCCCCGCACATCCACACTTCGTCACCCCGGACTTGATCCGGGGTCCCTCTACACCGGCGCGAATGGATGCCGGATCAAGTCCGGCATGACGAGCGAAAAATCGACCGCACGCATCGATCGGAACGGATTGGAAGCCCCTACCCCATCAGCTTCGCGGTGACGTCCTCCGCCGCATGGATGCGGATCACCGGCGGCGCGGGCGACAGCGCGCGCATATCGGCGACGAAGGCGCGCGAGGCGGGCAGCGCAAAATGGGCGCGGACCGCATCGACGCTCTCCCACTCCTCGACGAACATCAGCCGGTCGGGGTTTTCAACATCGATATGGCAATTATGCGCCAGACACCCCGGCTCGGCCCGCGACCGCGCGCTATGTTCGGCACCGAGCGCGATCATGCGCTCGCGATGCTCGGGGCTGAGGATGACGTGGCCGGTGATGAGGATCATTCGGTATCTCTAACTACCTCTTCGACACCAGCGGGGCGCATTGAAGCCAGATGTCTCGAGAACGCTTTCATTGCGTCAAAAACCTCTCTGGCCTCCTCTTCCGTGTAGGTCGCCTTCGGATGCATTGTCTCGTTGCGCCAGGCTTGTTTTACATGATATAGATTTGCATGGACCTGCGACCAGTTGTTTTTTTCGGCCCCCTTGGGCATTGATTCAATTTTCTTGTTTATTTCGCTCAACAAGATACCCCAATCCCGCTCCACGTTTTTGACGCCCAGATCTTCTCCAAGCTCACGAACCGCCACTTCCATGGCACGCATGAGATGGAATACCGAAGCTGTATAACGACCTGTTGCGAAACATTTTCCTGCCTCCGAGATGTCATTTGCGGCCTTTGGAATACGAGCTTCAACTTCACGTCCAAAAAGGGGTTCGTCCGAACCATAAAACTTCGCAGATCCAGGATTCAGACAATAGAACTCAACATCATTTATCTCTAGAATCATTACACTTCTTATTTGGCCCGTCAGCTCAGCAAGTCTGTTATAATCTACTGGGTCCTTTCTCGACCTCATATCCCTGACAGCCAACTCCGCAGATTTAGAAGTGACCTTTGCGCCCATCGCCGCGGCGTTCTTTGCCAGATTGGAATATTGAGATGCGATATGGCGCCTATCTTTCGCAGGAAGCTTATCTGCCCCATCCCATTTTTTATCTTTTTTCCATTCTGTTATGAGAACCTCAATGCGTTCAATCTGAGCCACCGTCCAAAATATATGCGATGCTAGAACCTTCTGCATGCCCCCTCCCAAAGACTGTTTAGTCGGTCACTCTAGCCTTAAGTATCAAAACTTCCAACGTCAGGCTGCAGCAGCTCGATTCTTGGTATCAATTGAATTTCCCGCAACGACGTGCAGCATGACACTTCCATGACACTCCCTGTCACAAACACGTCACACAAAACCCCCAAATGGCCCTCAGCGAGTCGCCGCGGGGGTGGCGGCTTGGTTCGGTAACGACCCCCGACAGGATCATTCCATGTTGCAGAAATTTGCCCTTATCGCTGGTGTGGCGACGTGCGCGCTGGCGCTTTCCGCGTGCCAGGATCAGGCGTCTTCGGGCGGCGGCGCGCGCGATTATATCAGCGCGGTCGGCTCCTCGACCGTCTATCCCTTTGCCACCGCGGTCGGCGAGAAGTTCGCCGAAGCGACGGGCAACAAGACGCCGAAGATCGACAGCACCGGCACCGGCGGCGGTTTCGAACGCTTCTGCTCGGGCGTCGGCGGCGACACCCCCGACATCGCGAACGCTTCGCGCCGCATCAAGAAGAAGGAATTCGACACCTGCGCGAAGAATGGCGTGAAGGACATCGTCGAAGTCCAGATCGGCATCGACGGCATCGCATTGGGCGAAGCGCAGCGTGGCCCCGGCTTCAAGCTGTCGGAAGAAGATGTCTACAAGGCGCTCGCTGCCAACCCCTATGGCAAGCCGAACACCGCGAAGACGTGGAAGGACGTGAACCCCGCGCTTCCGGCGGTCGCGATCTCGGTCTTTGGCCCGCCGTCGACGAGCGGCACTTACGATGCGTTCAAGGAGCTGATCCTCGGCAAGGGCTGCGACGCCAATGCGGAGATGAAGGCGCTGAAGGACAGCGACAAGGAAAAGCACGAAGCGACCTGCACCACGCTGCGCGGCGCGCCCTATTATGTCGAGCAGGGCGAGAATGATAACCTCATCATCTCGAAGCTCGACAAGAACCCGACGAGCCTCGGCATCTTCGGTTTCAGCTACCTCGATGCCAACAAGGACAAGATCAAGGCGGTCCCGGTGCAGGGCGTCGCCCCGACCTATGCCGCGATCGCCGACGGCAGCTACCCCGGCTCGCGCCCGCTGTTCATCTATATCAAGAAGGCGCATGTCGGCGTCGTCCCCGGCCTCGCCGAATATGTCGCCGAGTTCCTGAAGGGCGCGGGCGACGGCGGTTACCTCAACGCCAAGGGGCTGATCGTGTCGCCGAAGGCGATCGCCGACCTCGCGGCGTCGAACGGCAAGGCGATGACCGCGCTGAACGGCGCCGAGCTCAAGTAAGTTTCCTCCCGCTAGCGGCCGGGGCGGGTTCGCCCTTCCCGGCCGCCGCTTTTTCGACTTTCTGAGGACGGACATAGCGACGTGACCTTCAACGCCGCCGCCCTTTTGCTTTTGATCGCAGGCTTGGCCCTGATCGGCTGGCTTGCCGGCCGTGCGCGGTCGAACCTGCTCGCCGGCCGCGCCGGCGAAAAGCTCCATTCGCGCCCGCAATATCATGGCTGGTACGTCGCGCTGTGGCTCTTCGCCCCCGCGGCGCTGTTCCTCGCGGTCTGGTCGGCGGTCTCGCCCGCGCTGATCACCAACCAGGTGGTCGCGACCGAGGCGGCGCAGAGCCTGCCCGAATTCGGGTTCGAGCGCGGCGCGATCCTGTCCGACGCGCGCGCCGTCGCGCAGGGCAAGCAGGCCGCGGTGCGGCTGCCCGCCGCTGCGCCGCTCGTGAAGCCCTATGCCGACGCGAGCCACAAATATGCGTGGATCGGCATCGCCGCGATGCTCGCGCTGGCGCTGGCGGGCGGGCTATACGCCTTCACGCGCATCCGCCCCGATTTCCGCGCGCGCACGCGCGTCGAAAAGATCGTGATGCTGTTCCTGCTGCTCGCGTCGCTCGTCGCGATCCTCACGACCTTCGGCATCGTGCTCTCGCTGCTGTTTGAATCGATCCGCTTCTTCCGCCTCGTCTCGCCCGCCGAACTGCTCTTCGGCACCGAATGGGCGCCGACGAGCGGCGCGCCGCAGCCCGACACCTTTGGCGGCATCCCGCTCTTCTGGGGCACGATCTTGATCGGTGCGATCATCGCGATGATCGTCGCGATCCCGATCGGGATGATGACCGCGGTCTATCTCACCCAATATGCCGCGCCGGCGGTGCGCAAATGGGTGAAGCCTTTGCTCGAGATCCTCGCGGGCGTGCCGACCGTCGTCTACGGCTATTTCGCCGCGCTGACGGTTGCTCCGGCGCTGCGCGAATTCGCGGTGATGCTCGGCATCCCGAACGCCTCGACCGAAAGCGCGCTCGCCGCGGGTATCGTGATGGGCGTGATGATCATCCCCTTCGTCTCCTCGATGGCCGACGACAGCATCAACGCGGTGCCGCAGGCGATGCGCGACGGATCGCTGGCGCTCGGTGCGACGCCGAACGAGACGATCCGTCAGGTGCTGATCCCCGCCGCGCTTCCGGGCGTGATGGGCGGCATATTGCTCGCGGTCAGCCGCGCAATCGGCGAAACGATGATCGTGGTGATGGCGGCGGGCCTCTCCGCCAACATGACCGCCAACCCCTTTGCCAGCGTCACCACGGTGACCGCGCAGATCGTGAAACTGCTCACCGGCGACCAGGAGTTCGACAGCGCGAAAACGCTCGCCGCCTTCGCGCTCGGCCTCGTCCTCTTCATCGTTACGCTGCTGCTCAACATCGTCGCGCTGCGCATCGTCAAAAAGTATCGTGAAGCTTATGAATAGGCAGACCGCCCCCACCGACTGGAAAGGCTCCGTGATGCAGACGCGCATCGCGAAGCGCTACGCCGCCGAACGCCGTTTCAAGCTGATGGGGCTGGGCGCGGTGCTGCTCTCGGGCGCCTTCCTCGCTTTCCTGCTCTTCGTGATGGTCGGCAACGGCGCGCGCGGCTTCATGTACACGCATGTCGAAGTGCCCGTCGATTTCAAGGCGATGCCGCTGACGATCGACAAGGCGCGCCTCGGCGACGCCGACGCCGATCAGGTGATCGCGAACGCGGGTCTATCCGACATCGTCGCCTTTGCCGCCGACGAGGCGCTGGGCGCCGACGGATCGAAGCTGATTTCCGAGAATGCCTGGAAAGAGGTGCGCAGCGCGATCAAGGACGACCCCGAATTGCTCAACGGCAAGACGGTATTCGAACTGCCCGCCGCGTCCGAAGTCGACATCGCCGCCAAGGAAGGCGCGAAGGGCGCGCTCGGCGCCAAGGTCGATGCGCTGGAGAAGGACGGCAAGCTGTCGACCGGCATCCACTGGCCCTTCTTCAAGAACGCCGACGCCACCGACCCCGCGGTCGCGGGCATCTGGGGGGCGCTCAAGGGATCGGTGCTGACGATCTTCATCGCCTTCCTGATCGCCTTCCCGACCGGGGTGCTGGCCGCTCTCTATCTCGAAGAATATGCGCCGAAGAACCGCTGGACCGACCTCATTGAAGTGTCGATCAACAACCTCGCCGCGGTGCCCTCGATCATCTTCGGCCTGCTCGCGCTCGCGGTGTTCATCAACTGGTTCGGCCTCTGCCAGGCGAGCCCGCTCGTCGGCGGCTTGACCCTCGCGCTGATGACGATGCCGGTGATCGTGATCGCCAGCCGCAACGCGATCAAATCGGTGCCGCCGTCGATCCGCGACGCCGCGCTGGGTGTCGGCGCGAGCCCCGTGCAGGTGGTGTTCCACCACGTCCTGCCGCTCGCCCTCCCCGGCATCCTCACCGGCACGATCATCGGCATGGCGCGCGCGCTGGGCGAGACCGCGCCGCTTCTCCTCGTCGGCATGCGCGCCTTTATCGGCGACGTTCCGGGCGGCATCTGCTCGCCCTCGACCGTGCTGCCGATGCAGATCTTCCTCTGGTCGGACGAAGTCGACCGGGGCTTTGTCGAGAAAACCTCCGCCGCGATCATCGTGCTGCTTATCGTGCTGCTGTCGATGAACGCCTTTGCGATCTATCTTCGCAACAAATTCGAAAAACGCTGGTGACCCCAATGACCCAAGACGATCTTACCATCGCCGATCCCAAGATGAAGGCGCACGGCGTCAACGTCTTCTATGGCGAGAAACAGGCGATCAACGACGTGTCGATCGACGTCGGCACCGACCTCGTCACCGCCTTCATCGGCCCGTCGGGCTGCGGCAAGTCGACCTTCCTGCGCTCGCTGAACCGGATGAACGATACGGTCGCGAGTGCGCGTGTGACCGGCAAGATCGAACTCGACGGTGAGGATATCTACGCGCCGTCGATGGACGTAGTGCAGCTGCGCGCGCGCGTTGGCATGGTGTTCCAGAAACCGAACCCCTTCCCCAAGTCGATCTATGACAATGTCGGTTACGGCCCGCGCATCCACGGCCTCGCGCCGTCGAAGGCCGACCTCGACGTCATCGTCGAGCGCGCGCTGGTGCGCGCCGGCCTGTGGGACGAGGTCAAGGACCGGCTGGGCGAAAGCGGCACCGCGCTGTCGGGCGGCCAGCAGCAGCGCCTGTGCATCGCGCGCGCGATCGCGGTCGACCCCGAAGTCATCCTGATGGACGAGCCCTGCTCGGCGCTCGACCCGATCGCGACCGCGAAAATCGAGGAGCTGATCCACGAGCTGCGCGGCAAATATGCGATCGTGATCGTCACGCACAATATGCAGCAGGCGGCCCGCGTGTCGCAGCGCACCGCCTTTTTCCACCTCGGAACGCTGGTAGAGTACGGCAAGACGACCGACATCTTCACCAACCCGAAGCAGGAACGCACCAAGGACTATATCACCGGCCGCTACGGTTGATCCGTAGCGCAACAGGACGACAACGATGGCACTAACGAACGATCATACGGTCAAGGCCTTCGACGAGGATCTGAACCGCCTCCGCGGGCTGATCAGCGAGATGGGCGGCCGCGCCGAACAGGCGCTGCTCCAGGCGATGACCGCGCTCAGCAAGGGCGACCTCGACCTCGCGGCGCAGGTCGTGCGCGACGACAAGAAGATCGACGCGCTCGAAGCCGAAGTCGAACAGCTCGCGGTCCAGACGATCGCGCTCCGCGCCCCGATGGCCGACGATCTGCGCGAGATGATCGCGGCATTGAAGATCGTCTCGGTCGTCGAGCGGATCGGCGACTATGCGAAGAATATCGCGAAACGCGTTGCGCTGATGGACCAGACGCGCTCGATCGAGGCGATCCCCCTCCTCATGTCGATGTCGAATATCGTTGTGGAATTGATCCACGACGCACTCGACAGCTTCGCCGCGCGCGACGCCGAACTCGCGGTAAGGGTGACCGTCCGCGACAAGAATGTCGACGATTTCTACAACAGCATCTTCCGCACGCTCGTCACCTTCATGATGGAAAATCCGAAATATATCTCGGAAAGCGCGCACCTGCTGTTCGTCGCGAAGAATCTCGAACGGATGGGCGACCATGCGACGAACATCGCCGAGATGGTCTATTATGTCGTGACCGGCGAACGGATGGAGGAACGCGAGCGCGGCGAACAGCCCGAAGATGGCGCCGCGGAGCAGGAGCAAGGCTGATGCCGCAGCCCGATTTGCTGCTGATCGAGGATGACGAGGCGATCGCCGAGCTCATCGTCTGGCATTTCGCACGCGAAGGCTTTTCGGTCCGCCAGACCCCCGACGGCGAGCAGGCGCTCGTCCTCGTCGAGGAACGCGTCCCCGATATCGTCCTGCTCGACTGGATGATCGAGAGCCTGCCCGGCATCGAGGTCTGCCGGCGCCTCCGCCGCAACCCCAAGTCGGCGAACGTCCCGATCATCATGCTCACCGCGCGCGGCGAGGAGGAGGACCGTATCCGCGGACTCGAAACCGGCGCCGACGATTATGTCACCAAGCCGTTCAGCCCGCGCGAACTCGTCGCGCGCGTCCAGGCCGTCCTCCGCCGCCTGCGCCCCGCGCTCGCGGGCGAGATGCTGACCTATGCCGACATCGAACTCGATTCGGTCGCGCACAAGGTCGTGCGGGGCAGCCAGACCGTCGCGATGGGTCCGACCGAATTCCGTCTGCTGCGCCATTTCATGGAGCATCCGGGCCGCGTTTTCTCGCGCGGGCAATTGCTCGACAGCGTGTGGGGCCAGGACAGCGACATCGAACTGCGGACCGTCGATGTCCATATCCGCCGCCTGCGCAAGGCGATCAACCTGCCGGGCACGAGCGACATCATCCGCACCGTGCGCTCGGCGGGATATGCGCTCGATGCGGGCAAGAGCGTCTGACGAAAATCCCGTCGAAGTTGAATTTCACCGGCAGGCCGGATAGGTCCGGCCTGCCGAGAATAGAGTAGCAGGCTGGTATCTCCTGCGCCCGCCCCCGCGGGTTCTTCTCCGCCACGGCGCCGACCAGCCCTTGCGGCGGGAGGCGCTGGAACGACAGCCGCCGCCCCGTCGCTCCCGACGACGGAGTACGCCCGTGCAATATATCTATCTTACCATCGCCATCGTTGCAGAGGTTATCGCGACCAGCTTCATGAAACAGTCGGAAGGCTTCACGAAGCTCGTCCCGTCGCTAGTCACCGCCGGCGGATATATCATCGCCTTCTATTTCCTGTCGCTGACGCTCAAAACCCTGCCCACGGGAATCGCCTACGCGATCTGGTCGGGCGTCGGGATCGTCCTGATCGCCGCCATCGCGTGGGTGTTCCAGGGGCAGAAGCTCGACACGCCCGCCATGGTCGGCATGGCGCTCATCATCGCAGGCGTGGTGGTGATGAACGGCTTTTCGAATAGCACCGCGCACTGATAGCTCGACGCAGTGGACGTCGGGTCAGAAATCGACCTGCGTGCGCAACCCGAAGGTATCGGCCGAATAGTTGCGATCGCCGTTCGCCGCCGCGACGCGCGCATCGTCGACCCAGACCTTGCCGTAATTGGCGGTGATCCGGATATAGTCGATCGGCGCCCAAACGAGGCCGATCAGTGCGGTCTTCTGTTGCCCGCCGACGATGCCCGCATCGTTGAGGTCGAGATAGTCGTAGCGCGCATTGACCTCGATCGCGCCGATCCCGCCGGCGTCGATCGGCTCCGACGGCTTCAGCCGGTCGAACGCACCATCCTTGTAGCCGCGCATGTCGCCGGGGGTCAGCACCATGCCGACCTCGGCATAACCGCCGAAGAAGGTCGGGTCGGCCGACGCACTGCGCTTGACCGTCTGCCAATAGGCTTCGCCCGCGGCGTGGAACGGCCCGGCGAGCACCGCGCCTTCGAGGCCAAGACCGCGCTCGCTCGAGATGTCGAGCAACCCGGTATCGACGAGCCGGACGTCGGTCGTGTGGACGAAGGGCCGCGCGCGGTAACGGTTCGTCGCCGCTGGGTCGTTCGGGTCGCGGTAGTGCGCCGACGCGCCGAGGTGAAGCTGCGTGTCGCCGAACTTGGGCATGAACACGACGCGGCCGTCGACGCTGAGGCTGTGGTTGCTGTCGGTCAGGTCGCGGGCGTTGTCACCGAACACCCCGCCCTGCACCAGCAGCGCCTTGCCCTTATATTGCGCTGACAGGCCGACGCGCCGTTCGAAGCCGAACGCCTGTGTAAAGGCCGCGCGCTCGGTAAAGCTGGTGAACAAGTCGCTCGTCATGTCGTCGAGCGACCAAAAGGGCTTGATCTGACCCGCGGTGACCGAAAACGGCCCGGTGCCATAGGTCATGTAGATATCGGTCAGTTCGACCTCGCTGTTCGCGATATCGGCCTCGACGCGATAGGAAAAGCCTCCCGGGATCTTGCCGTCGACGCCGAGATAGACGCGGCGGAACTCGGTCGCGGTGCCGCCGCGGATACCGGTGGCGCCCGCGGGGGCGTCGATGCCCGCCACGTCGAGCTGGATGCGCCCGCGCGGCTTGAAGCTCCAGCCGTCGGCGGTCTTGACCTCGGGCGCGCCCTTCCAGCTGATTTCGGTCGCTGGCTTGGCAGTGACCGACGGCGGTGCCGGCGTCGGCATCGGCGCTGATGCAGGCACCGGCTGCGCCGTGGCGGCGTCGAGCCGCGTTTCGAGCGTCTGCACCTTCGCCTTCAGCGCCGCAAGTTCGGCGCGGAGTTGCGCAGCCTCTTCGGCCGTCATCGCCTGTGCGCGTGCGGCGGTCGGCAGGCTGAACATCGACGTCGCCAGCAGGGCGGCGGTCAGGGCATGGCGCATGAGGGATTTGCTCCGTTGCGAAAGGTGACAAGCTCGGGGCGCTGCTATGACGCTTGCGTGACAGATGCACGTCATTTGCGTTACATTTTTGTTTCAACCGTCATTTTTTCACCCCCTTGCCAGCAAGGCGCGAACGGCTAAGGACGTTCCAGTTTTTTCGGGCAACCTTTCTTGCGAGGGCGGCCCTTTCCGGGAGACCATCATGACGATCAAATTTGACGGCCGCGTTGCTATTGTCACCGGCGCCGGCGGCGGCCTCGGCCGCGCCTATGCGCTCGAACTCGCGCGACGCGGCGCCAAGGTCGTCGTTAACGATCTCGGCGGATCGCGCGACGGCACCGGCCATTCGGACGCCGCATTGCAGGTCGTCGAGGAAATCCGCGCGGCGGGCGGCACCGCCATGTCGAACGGCGGCAGCGTCACCGAATATGACCAGATGGTGGAAATGGTTGCCAAGGCCAAGGAAGAATGGGGCGGCGTCCACGTCCTGATCAACAACGCCGGCATCCTGCGCGACAAGAGCTTCGCCAAGATGGAGCCTGCCGATTTCGATCTGGTGCTGAAGGTGCATGTCAGCGGCAGCGCCAACGTCACCAAGGCGTGCTGGGACCTGATGCGCGAACAGGCCTATGGCCGCATCCTGATGACCGCGTCGTCGACCGGCCTCTACGGCAATTTCGGGCAGGCCAATTATGGCGCGGCGAAGCTGGGCCTCGCGGGTCTGACCAAGACGCTGCACCTCGAAGGCGCGAAATATAATATCCGCTGCAACACGATCGCGCCGGTCGCCGGCACGCGCATGACCGAGGATATCTTCCCCGCCGAACTGTTCGAAAAGTTCACGCCCGAGAATGTCGTTCCGGCGGCGCTTTACCTCGTCAGCGAAGACGCCCCGACGAACATGATCGTCGGCGCGGGCGCGGGCGCGTTCCACGCCGCCTATGTGACGATGACCCCCGGCGTCGCGCTGCCCGAAGGCGAGCGCACGCCCGAAGGCGTCGCCGCGGCGTGGGAAAAGATCATCGACCGCAACGGCGAAACCGTCCCGCAGTCGGGCAGCGAGCAGTCGATGAACGTCATGAAAGCGTTGATGGCACTGGGCTGACCCTGATAGCATCACCCTGACGGGGACGCCGGGGCGGCGTCCCCGAAAAGGGGGAGCATATCATGGCGGAAATGGGCCTGGCCGAGGGCATCGATCTGTTGGGACAGCGGGCGAAGCTCGTGAAGATATTGCTGATCGCCGGATTCGTGGTGATCATGGCGACGCTGGCCGGACAAGTCGCCGAACTGCAAGGTGCCGTTTCGCTCGACGAGAGCGCAGAACTGACCGGCGCGGCGGCGCTCTATGCCGCCGTCGGGCTCACCGACGTCTTGCTCACGCTCGTCACGATCATCTTCTTCAGCATGTGGATCTATCGCGCGGCCGCAAATATCGTCGCCGCGGGGACCGTCGGCTTCGACTATACGCCCGGCTGGGCGGTCGGCTGGTTCTTCATCCCCATTGCCAACCTTTTCAAACCTTTTGCCGCGATGCGGCAAATCTGGAATGCCAGCCATGGCGGACAGGGCGACCAGCTCGAACAACCCGAAGGGCTGCTCGCGATATGGTGGGGTACCTGGCTTCTCTCGAACATCGCGTCGAACATCTCGGTCCGCCTCACCTTCAACCCCGCCTCGCCCGAAGAGCTCCAGACCGGCCTCCAGATCGGCATCTTTGCGGCACTGATCAGCCTTGCACTCTATCCCGCGGCGTATCGGCTCGTCGATCGCATCACGACCGCGCAGCGCGAGCGGCTAATCTCGGCGCAAATCTTCTCCTGACTTATTGTATTGCATCACCAATACAGCCCTGCTAGAAGCGGTGCGGGGCAAGGGGATCGGACAGAAGGACGACCCCGATGTATAGTGAAAGCGACCTGCAAGCAGCGGTCGATGCAAAGGTACTGACGCCGGAGGCCGCACTGGCTTTCCGCTCGCATATCGCATCGGTGCGCGCCGCCCCCGGAGCGGATGAGGAATCCTTCCGCCTCATCACCGGTTTCAACGATATTTTCGTCAGCATCGCGGCGGTGATCCTGCTCGTCGCGGTCGGCTGGATCGGCGCCTCGATCCATCCCGCGCTCGGCGGCGCTTTCGTCGCCGCGTCGGCGTGGTTCCTCGCCGAGTATTTCACGCGGAGGCGCCGCATGGCGCTGCCCAGCATCGTCCTCGTCCTCGCCTTTTCGGGCGGCGTGTTCGCGACGATGGTCGGCTTCCTCGTCAAGCATGGCGAGTCGATCTTCGGCAGCGATCCGGGCGAAACGGCCGGCGCGATCCTGATCGGATCGATGGCGCTGGTCACCGCCGCGGCGACCTGGGCGCACTGGAAGCGCTTCATGGTGCCGATCACCGTCGCCGCCGGAACCGCCGCGCTCGCCGCGACCGCGGTGGCGCTCGTCCTCGCGATCACCGGAATGCCCAGCCCCGACGGGACGCTGCCGATGATCCTCGTGCTGATCGCCGGACTCGGCGTCTTCACCCTCGCGATGTGGTGGGACCGCAGCGACCGCGTGCGCCAGACGCGCCGCAGCGACGTCGCCTTCTGGCTTCACCTGCTCGCGGCGCCGATGATCGCGCACCCCGTCTTCCACCTGCTCGGCGTTACGCGCGGCGACGATATCGGCAGCGGTGCCGCCCTGATGGTCGTCGGCATCTATGTCGTCTTCGGGCTGATCGCACTCGCGATCGACCGCCGCGCGCTGCTCGTCTCGGCGCTCGCCTATGTGCTGTTCGCGATGACGCAGCTCTTCAACACCTTCGGCGCGGTCGAGCTCAATGTCGCGCTGACGGCGTTCGTGATCGGTTCGGCGCTGCTGCTGCTCTCGGCCTTTTGGCAAAATGCCCGGGCGGTGGTCGTCGGTTTCCTGCCGCCGAATGTCGCCGACCAGCTGCCGGCGACGGTGCGGGCGATCAGTCCCCAACCAGCTTCATAAGCTTGCGTTCGACGGGGGCGAGCACATTCGAAAGCTCGTCCCCGCGTTTCAGGATCGCCCCGGCTTCGGAGACAAGGGCCCACATGCCCTGCCGGCTCCGCAAGGCGGGGCGTTTTTCTATGCGATATTCGGGACGCTCGGCGGCGCGGCGAAAGGCCGAGAAGATCGCGGCGTCGCGGTGAAAATCCATCGCATAGTCGCGCCAATGCCCCGCCGCGACCATCCGGCCGTAAAGGTCGAGGATGCGCATCAGTTCGGGGCGCTCGAAACCGGTTTGCTGCGGTACCGTCCGGCCTCCGAACGGCAAGGGCGTCACGGTGCCCATCAGGCGCCGGTCCGGCTCCCCTTGCGCCGCGGCGCTTCATCGTCGACGGCGGCGAGTTCGCGTTCGTCGAGCAGCGCCTTCAGCTGCTTCTGCATCTGTTCGAGCTGGCATTGCAGCAGTTCGACCTTTTGCGTCGCCGGGTCGAAAGTCTCGCTGCACGGCGTGCCATAGGGCACAAACTCGCGCGCATATTCGGTCGCGTCGAGCAAGGTCGAGCGCGCCGGGATGCCGACCATCACCGCGCCTTCGGGGACATCCTTCGTCACCACCGCATTGGCGCCGACGCGCGCGCGCGCATTGACGGTAACGGGACCGAGGATCTGGGCGCCCGAACCGACGATGACATCGTCGGCCAGTGTCGGGTGGCGCTTGCCGCCGATGCCGTTCGCGGGGTCGGTGCCGCCAAGCGTAACGCCCTGATAGATGGAAACATTGTCACCGATCTCGGCGGTCTCTCCGATCACGACGCCGAAGCCATGGTCGATGAACAGGTGCCGGCCGATCGTCGCGCCGGGGTGAATGTCGATCGCGGTCAGGAAACGCGACAGGTGATTGACGAAGCGCGCAAGGAAGAACAGCCGCGCCTCGAACAGCCAGTGTGCGATGCGGTGCATGCCGACCGCGAGCAGACCCGGATAGAGCAGAATTTCCCAGCGCGACCGCGGCGCCGGATCGCGCGCCTTGATCGAATCGAGATAGGCGACCAGCCCGTTGAACATCGCATTGTCCCCTGCGACCCCGTTTGTTCTGCGCAAGATAGATGCTCGGGCGCGCCATTTCCACCCCCGGCGCATATTTAGTCGTCAGCGGCCGAAAAGGCCGATGCGCAGCAACAACAGGCCTTCGCTGCGCAGATGCCGCTCGCCGTCGCTCGCCGCGATCGCTCCCGCCCAGCGGTCGAGCATCAAAAGCGCCCGGGTTCCGCCGAAATCACCGCGGGGCGGCACAGCGGAATTTTTCGCGTCGCCCAGCAGGCGGCGCGCTTCGGGTTCGGCCTCGACGACGCCGGCACCCCAGACAAGCCCCCAGCGCTTCCCGCCCGCCGCATCGCCGCCCGACAGCGCAAAGAGCTGATCGCCGAAGCTTTCGGAAGCCGTACGACGCTCGTCATCGCTGTCCGCAAGCAGCATCGCTTCGGCGGCATAGACGAGCGCGTCGAGACCGCCCTGCCCGGCCCATGTCGCCTGGAGCTCGGCGAGCAGCGGCTCGCCCTTGGGCAGCGCGCCGGGATCGCTCGCGATCATCCCCGCCATGTCGCGCCACCAGGCGAGCTTGATCTGCCCGATCAGCGGCTCGCGCGCGTCGATCAGCAGCTTGGTCAGCCGCGCGGCGAGACCCCACAGCGCCGCCATGGCCGCGCGCCGCGATTGCGGCACGGCGACCATGACGCGCGGATCGCGCATGTCGGGATAGAAAGCCGTCTCCGGATCGTCAGGCGCGATTGAGGACCGCCTTCACCGCCTTCACGACGCGCGGCGTATCGACGAGCGCGGCCTTTTCGAGATTATGCGCATAGGGCAGCGGCACATCCTCGTTGCACACGCGCATGACGGGCGCATCGAGATCGTCGAAGCCATGCTCCATCGCGACCATCGCAAGTTCGCTGGCGATCGAGCAGACCGGCCAGCCTTCCTCGACGACGACGAGATGGTTCGTCTTCTTGAGGCTGGCGAGCACCGTCGCGGTGTCGAGCGGACGCAAGGTGCGCAGGTCGATGACCTCGGCATCGATGCCTTCACCGGCAAGCTGGTCGGCGGCTTCGAGCGCGAGCCCGACGCCAATCGAATAGCTGACGATCGTGACGTCGCTACCCTGACGCATGACGCGCGCCTTGCCGATCGGCAGGACATGGTCGGCAAGGTCGGGTACGTCGAAACTGCGGCCGTAAAGCAGCTCGTTTTCGAGGAATACGACAGGATCTTCGGTGCGGATCGCGGCCTTCATCAGCCCCTTGGCATCGGCGGCGTCATAGGGCGCGATCACGATCAGGCCGGGGACGTTCGCATACCAGGGCGCGTAATTCTGGCTGTGCTGCGCGCCGACGCGCGCCGCGGCGCCGTTCGGGCCGCGGAACACGATCGGACAGCGCATCTGACCGCCCGACATATAGTTGGTCTTCGCCGCCGAGTTGATGATGTGGTCGATCGCCTGCATCGCGAAGTTGAAGGTCATGAACTCGATGATCGGCTTCAGCCCGCCCATCGCCGCGCCCGCGCCGAGACCGGCGAAACCATATTCGGTGATCGGCGTGTCGACGACGCGCTGCGCGCCGAATTCCTCGAGCAGGCCCTGCGTCACCTTGTACGCGCCCTGATATTCGGCGACTTCCTCGCCCATCACGAAAACGCGGTCGTCGGCGCGCATTTCCTCGGCCATCGCGTCGCGCAGCGCCTCGCGCACCGTCAGGCGGACCATCGCGGTGCCTTCGGGGATCGCGGGGTCCGATGCGCGCTCGGCAGCTGCAGGGGCGGCAGCCGGGGCAGCAGCAGGCGCCGGTGCCGGTGCTTCCGCCTTGGGTTCGGGCGCCGCGGCGGGCGCAGGCGCAGGCGCCGGAGCGGCCGCTTCTTCGCCCTCGCCCGTGATCGTCGCGATCACAGTGCCGACCTTCACATTGTCGGTGCCCTCGGCAACGAGGATCTGGCCGATCGTGCCCTCATCAATGGCTTCGAATTCCATCGTCGCCTTGTCGGTTTCGATCTCGGCAAGGATGTCGCCCGACTTCACCGTGTCGCCTTCCTTGACGAGCCACTTGGCGAGCGTGCCCTCTTCCATCGTCGGCGACAGCGCCGGCATCTTCAATTCGATGGCCATCTCAATATTGCTCCACCAGCACGTCGGTATACAGTTCATGAAGTTCGGGTTCAGGCGCGCTTTCCGCAAAGTCGGCCGATTCCGCAACGATCTGACGGATTTCCTTGTCGATATCCTTGATCTTGTCCTCGCCGATCCCGGCGTCTTCCATCAGCTTCTTGAGGTGCTCGATCGCGTCCGACTTGTCGCGCACAGCCTGCACTTCCTCGCGGCTGCGATATTTGGCGGGGTCGGACATCGAGTGGCCACGGTAGCGATAGGTCTTGAGTTCCATCAACACGGGGCCCTTGCCCGCGCGCACCCATTCGAGCGCTGCTTCGGCGGCGCCGCGCACCGCGAGCACATCCATACCGTCGACCTGCATCCCCGGGATGCGGAAGCTTTCGCCGCGACGATAGAGCTGATCCTCAGCCGACGAGCGGTTGACCGAGGTCCCCATCGCGTACTGGTTGTTCTCGATCACGAAGATGATCGGCAGCTTCCACAGCTCGGCCATGTTGAAGCTTTCGTAGACCTGCCCCTGGTTCGAGGCGCCATCGCCGAAATAGGCCATCGCCACGCCGCCGTCGCCGCGATATTTGTGCGCGAAGGCCAACCCGGTACCGAGCGACACCTGCGCGCCGACGATGCCGTGGCCGCCATAGAATTTATGCTCGACGCTGAACATATGCATCGACCCGCCCTTGCCGCGCGAGATGCCCGCAGCGCGGCCGGTGAGTTCGGCCATGATGACCTTCGGGTCGATGCCGTAAGCGAGCATGTGGCCATGGTCGCGATAACCGGTGATGACGCTGTCCTTGTCGCCGTCGAGCGCCGACTGGAGACCCACCGCAACGGCTTCCTGACCGATGTAGAGGTGGCAGAAACCGCCGATCAGGCCGAGGCCATAAAGCTGCCCGGCCTTTTCCTCGAAGCGGCGGATGAGCAGCATCTCGCGATAGAATTTTTCCAGCTCTTCGGGCGTCGCGTCATAGGGAACGGGATCGCGCGGTTGCTCGCGGTTGGTCGCGGCGGCCGGGGTGGAAGCAGTCTTTTTCGGCGCGGCGGATGCGCGCGCGGGAGCTTTGGCCAAGGGAGGTTTCCTTTGCATTTAGCCGTTACGGCAAGGCCCCCTATAGGAGAGCCGCGCCGCACTTGGCAACGCCCACCATCGGCATCGCGCCGACCAAGCTACGTATGCAGCAAAAGGCGCAGCAACGCCGCACCGAACGGCGCTCAGCGCTTCGCTTCGGGCTCCATCGGGATGATCACCTCGTCGGGGTGATAAGCGCCGAGCTTCTCGCGGACATATTCCTCGGCAAGGTCGGGATCGACGCGCTGGCGGTCGAGCAGGTTGACGCGATTCTGGAGCTCATGCTCCTTCTTCGCCAGCTCGCTCAGCACGACGCGCTTCTTCTCGACCGACTGGCCATATTCGCCCCACGCGTAAAGCCCGGTCGGCCCGAAGATCGCATAGCCGAGCATCGCCAGCACCGCGATCACCGCGAGCGCCGGACCGGTCGCCCGGCTCATCGATTTGCGAAATTTGTGGCGCTGCGTCATCCCGGCCCTTGAATCAGAGTTGATTCACGGCGTCAAGGCGTCAGCGCACTGTTTTCCGCAGCTTTGCGATCACCCGAAAATCGACGCGCCCGGATAACGCGCCATGTCGCCCAGTTCTTCCTCGATGCGGATGAGCTGATTGTATTTCGCGAGCCGGTCCGAGCGCGCGAGGCTACCGGTCTTGATCTGGCCGCAGTTGGTTGCGACCGCAAGGTCGGCGATCGTCGAATCCTCGGTCTCGCCCGAACGGTGCGACATGACGGCGGTGTAACGCGCGCGGTGCGCCATATCGACCGCGTCGAGCGTTTCACTGAGCGTACCGATCTGGTTGACCTTGACGAGCAGCGAGTTGGCGAGGCCGTCCTTGATCCCCTGTTCAAGGCGCAGCGGGTTGGTCACGAACAGGTCGTCGCCGACGAGCTGGCACTTGTCGCCGACGAGGTCGGTGAGCGCCTTCCAGCCCACAAAATCATCTTCGCTCATCCCGTCCTCGATCGATTTGATCGGATAGTCGTTCACGAGCGCGGCGAGATATTCGGCCATCTGCTCGGGGCTGAGCGACAGGCCCTCGCCGCTGATTTCGTACTTGCCGTTCTTGAAGAATTCGGTCGCGGCGCAATCGAGCGCGAGGACGACGTCGGTGCCGAGCTTGAAGCCCGCCTGATCGACCGACGCGGCGATGAAGTCCAATGCAGCGCGCGTCGAAGCGAGGTTCGGAGCAAAGCCGCCTTCGTCGCCGACTGCGGTCGCGAGACCCTTCGCCGACAGGCCCTTCTTCAGCGTGTGGAAGATTTCGCTGCCCCAGCGCACCGCTTCGGCGATGCTGCCGGCGCCGACGGGCATGATCATGAATTCCTGCACGTCGATCGGGTTGTCGGCGTGCTCGCCGCCGTTGATGATGTTCATCATCGGAACGGGCAAGGTGCGCGCCGAGACGCCGCCGACATAACGATAGAGCGGCAGGCCGCGCGCGTCGGCTGCTGCTTTTGCGGCGGCAAGGCTGACGCCGAGGATCGCGTTGGCGCCGAGGCGGCTCTTGTTCGGCGTGCCGTCGAGGTCGATCATCGCCTGGTCGAGTTCGCGCTGGTCCTCGGCATCAAGGCCGATCAGCGCGTCGGCGATATCGCCGTTCACCGCCGCCACCGCTTTCGTCACGCCCTTGCCGAGGTAACGGCTCTTGTCGCCGTCGCGCAGTTCGACCGCTTCGTGCGCGCCGGTCGAAGCACCCGAAGGAACCGCGGCGCGGCCGAAGCTGCCGTCTTCGAGCAGGACATCGACTTCGACGGTCGGATTGCCGCGGCTGTCGAGGATTTCGCGGCCGTGAATGTCGATGATGGCGGTCATGGATTTTGTCCTGCTGAAGCCCTGTCGGCAGGGCGGTAGGGAAAGGCGCCCGCCTGTTATCGAGAGGGTGACGTTAGTGCAACCGCTGCATAGGAATTTTGCGGAGGGATGGAACCATTCGGCTCGCCTTGCTATATATTCTTGCAGGACCAAAGGGGACGTTCGCTGATGCGGCGCCCGACAAAAGAAGAAGAGGACAACGCCGATGGCCAAAGCCGCTACTCCCGCGACGAAGAAAGTTGCCGCTCCCCGTCCCAAGGCGCCCGCAAAGGCCGCCGCCACCAAGGCGGCGCCCGCGCGCAAGCCCGCGGCTGCGAAGGCCGCCAAGGATCACCCGATCCGCGACCAGCTCGCCGCGACGCGCGACACGATCAAATCCGAAGCCTCGAAAAAGGCCGCCTCGTTGAAGGACGAAGCGACGACGCTGAAGAATCAGGCGTCGGCCAAGGCGCGCGACGCCGCGACCAAGGGCAAGGACAAGGCCGCCGAAGCCGTCGGCAGCCTGGCCAAGCTGCTCGAGGACAGCGCCGGTACCGTCGACAGCAAGTTCGGCAAGCAATATGGCGACTATGCCCGTTCGGCCGCGACGACCGTTGCCGGCCTTGCGACGACGCTCGACAAGAAGGATCTCGACGAGCTCGCCGCCTCGACCCGCGACATGGTCAAGAAGAACCCGGCGATCGCCGTCGGCGCCGCCACGGTGATCGGTTTCGTGCTCGCCCGTATGCTCAAGGGCAGCTCGAACGATTGACCGGACCTTGTCATCGCCCGATCCGAACACCCCCGCGCCCGACGGGCGCAGCTTTGACGGCGTAAGCCACGGCTACGCGCCGGGCGGGCGCGCCGAGACCGCGCCGCCGGTTCCGCTCGACAAGATTGTCGGCGATGTCGTCGACAATCTTTCGGCGACCGCGCGGGCGGAACTGGCACTGCTCGAAGCGCGCGGCGAACTGGCGCTGCACGGCGCGAGCTGGGCGGCGGCATGGGGGACGATCGCGGCGTGTGCCGTCGGTATCGCAATGCTCGCGCTCGCCTTCGGAGCGATCCTCGCGCTGGCGCCGCATGTCGGGCCTTTCATCGCGACGCTGATCGTCGTGGCCGTGCTGCTCGCCGTTGCGGGCTTTGCCGGATGGCGTGCGCAGCGCAGCTATGGCGACATCCGCACAGCGCTGCGGCGCGACCTGACGAACGAAGGAATCGATCCCGATGCCGCGGACGCGTAATCGCCTGATCGCTGCGGCGCGCCGCTCGATGCTCCAGCGCGCCGAACTCCACCGCCGGCTCGACGTCGCGAAAGCTGCGCTCAGGCCCGGCGCGCTCGTCGACCGCGGCAAATACCGGATCGGGGAGAAGGTCGACGACGCCGCGCATGTGGTTCAGGAGCAGTTTCGCAACAACCGCCTGCCGATCGCGATCGCGGCGGCAGCGGGAATCGCCTGGCTCTTGCGCGAACCGATCAAGGAACATGCGCCGCGTCTGGTGCAGAAGATCCAGGACCTGGCGGCGGACGTCGCCGATCATTTCCGCTCCGCCGAAGAACCGACGGACGAAGACGACGAAATCGAAATATTGGAGGAAGATGATGAAGCCGTTCGGTGAAACCGCGCGCGAGACGCGCGCCAAAGCGAGTGAACTTGCGGAGAAAACCGCCGAAAATGCGCGACTGACCGCCGAGGCGGCGAAGGCGCGCATCCAGGACGGCTATGGCCGCGCGCGCGCCGCGACCGAAGACCTCGCCGCGAAGGCGAGCGAACAGGCAGGCGTCGCGCGTGAAGCTTCCGGCGAAGCGTTCGAAAAGGGCAAGGCGCAGGCCAAGCGCGCGAACAGCAAGCTCAAGGATGTTGCAGAAAAGCAGCCGCTGGCGCTCGTCGCAGGCGCGGTCGCGATCGGCGCGCTGTTCGGATCGCTGCTGCCGAAGGGACGCAAGGACGAGGATTGAGCCGCACTTGCCGTAAGGGCCAAGCGCTGGTAGGGGGCGCGGCTTCTCCCCTCCCCAGTGCTAGCCCGCAAGGAAAGCAGCCATGAGCAAATTGCATCTCGTGTTCGGCGGACGCGTCGCCGATCCGCAGGGTCTCGACTTCGTCGACCTGCACAATCTCGACGTCGTCGGCCTGTTCCCCGACTATAAGGCGGCCGAAAAGGCCTGGCGCAGCGCGGCGCAGCGCACCGTCGACGACGCCGAAATGAAATATGTCGTCGTCCACCTGCACAAGCTGCTGCAGCCCGACGCGGAATAATCCGGATTCGACGGCCCTTCGGGGCCGTCTTTTTGTCAGCGGAAGTTGTCGGCGTAGGCCTGGATCTTCAGCGTGCGCACCGGCGTCGGCGTAATCTCAACCTCGATCCCTTCGCGCTCCGCATAGGCGACCGCTTCTTCGCGGCTCGCAAAGCCAAGGCGAAGCTGGCGCTGCGTGTCGCCGCTGCCCGCCCAGCCCATCAGCGGATCGGCCTTGCGCGCCTCGGCGGGCGCGAACTCCAGCACCCAGCGCTGCGTCCCGGCGCGCCCCGACTGCATGGCATTCTTGGGCTTCTGGAAAATACGCGCTTTCATCGGGGTCGTCCTGTGTAACCGGGGCCTGTGCCGCCGCCTTAGCGCCAAGCGAGGCGTGCGGAAAGAGGTCTATTGCGCATCGCGCCGCGCTTGTGCCGCTTTGGTCATCAAGCTTGGGCGGGCGTTCGCCGGATCGTCGGGCCAGTTGTGCTTAGGGTAGCGCCCGCGCATCTCGCGAGCGACGTCGTGCCAGCTCCCGCCCCAGAAGGACACGAGGTCGCGCGTCGTCTGAATGGGGCGGTGCGCGGGCGAGGTCAACGCGAGCACCAACGGGACAGGCGGATCGCCGATCGTCGGATGACGCGCGAGCCCGAACAATTCCTGCACGCGCACGCTGACCGTCGGCCCGCCATCGGCGCCATAGTCGATCGCATGGCGGCTGCCGACGAGCGTCGTATAATCCGCGGGCGCATGCTTTTCGAGCAGCTGCCGCGCCGGCCAGTCGAGCAGCCCCATCAGCGCATCGGCCAGCCTGCGGTCGCCGATGTGGCGAAGCCCGCGGCACGCAGGTAGCAAAGGTTCGAGCCATATCTCGAGGCTGTCGGCGAGCGCGCCGGTCGACAGCGTATCGATGCCAGCGAAGGAGGCGCGCTGGCGCAGCGCCTGCGACGCCGGTCCCCAGCCGATGAGCCCGAGCCCCTTGTCGCGCACCGCCGCCATTCGAACCGCAACGTCGTCCCCGACGTTGTCGCCGCGCCCCGCCTGCCCGCTCGCCAGCGCGATCGCGCCAAGCCGCCGTTCGCGGCGATGGTCGACGCGGTCGTTCGCGCTGTCATAACGGCTCGCCGAATGCTGGACGATGCGCCCTTCGAACAGCGCCTCGACCTCGGCCTGCGCGATCGGCGCTGCGGCGAGGATGCGCACCCCCGCGGCGTGGCCCTGTGCATCGGCGATCGCGAGCCATTCGCTGTTCGCGAGCGGATCGACCGGGTCGATGCGATAGGCGCGGCCGCCGACGCTCAGATATTCGCCGCGCTGCCCGGCGCGCTGGCGGGCAACGCGATCGGGCCAGGCGGTCGCGATCCAGCCGCCGATCGAACGCGGTGCAAGGTCGCCCGCGCCCGCCGCCAGTTTTTCGCCGACGGTCGCCAGCCGCCGCGCAAGGCGTCCCGCGCCTTCGGAGCGGTCGCCCTTCTGCCCGCGCCAGCGCCCCAGCCGCGCCTCGACATCGACGCCGCGCCCGCCGAGACCGGGTTCGGTGAGCAATACCGCGAGCCGCCCCGCCATCTCGGCCTCCCCCGCGCGCGCCGCGTCGAGCAGCATATGCGCGAGCGGCACCGGCAGCGGGATCGCCGCGAGCGCTTTGCCGTGCGCAGTGATGCGGCCGTCGTCGGCAAGCGCTCCGATCGCCTGCAACCGCGTCTTCGCCTCGGCAATTGCCGCGGGTGACGGCGGGTCGAGCCAGCCCAATTGGCGCGGGTCGATGATACCCCAGCTCGCGCAATCGAGCACGACGGGCATCAGGTCGTTCTCGTGAATCTCGGGCGGATCGAACGGCGGCATGCCCGCAGTCGCCGCAGCTTCCCACAATCGGTAAGCGACCCCTGGTCCCTGCCGCGCCGCGCGCCCCGCGCGCTGCGTCGCCGACGCCTGGCTCGCACGCTCGGTGACCAGCCGCGCGATCCCCGCCGCCTTGTCGAAGCGCGGGCGGCGCGACAGCCCGGCGTCGATGACGATGCGCACGCCGTCGATCGTCAGGCTGGTTTCGGCGATGCTCGTCGCGAGGATCAGCTTGCGCCGCCCGTCGGGATCGCGGACGAGCGCCCTGCGCTGGAGGGCCGGATCGATCTGACCATGCAGCCGGTGGACCGCCAGCGGCAGGCGCGCATCTTCGACGCCGGCTGCGGCGCGTTCGATGTCGGCGGCGCCGGGCAGAAAGGCGAGCATGTCGCCTTCGGGTTCGTCGGCCAGCGCCTGCCGCACCGCGCCGAGCACCGACGCCTCGAGCCGATCCTCGGCGCGGCGGCCGATATGGCGGAGGTCGAGCGGCCAGATCTTGCCCTCGCTCTTCACCACCGGCGCGTTGCCGAGCAACGCCCCGAAGCGTGCCCCGTCGAGCGTCGCCGACATCGCAACGAGGCGAAGGTCGTCGCGGAGGCCCTGCTGCGCGTCGATCGCCAGCGCGAGCGCGAAATCGCCATCGAGACTGCGCTCGTGCACTTCGTCGAACAGTACCGCTGACACGCCGGACAATTCGGGGTCGGCGAGGATGCGGTTGCGAAACAGGCCGGGTGTCATCACCAGCAGCCGCGTCGCCGCCGATTGCTTGCTGTCGAGGCGCGTCGCATAGCCTACGCGCCCGCCAACCGCTTCGCCCATCTCCTCGGCGATCCGCTCGGCTGCGCCGCGCGCCGCGAGGCGGCGAGGCGACAGCAGCCACACCGCGCCCTTGCACCACGGCTGCTTCAATATTTCGGGCGCGACACGCGTCGTCTTGCCCGCCCCCGGCGGCGCGACGACCACGGCGTTGGGCTTCAGCAGCAGCGCCGCCATGATATCGGGCAGCACGGCATCGATCGGCAGCGGCTGCATCATGTCCGCGCCGCGGGATTGCCCAGTTCGAGGTTGAGGCGAAAGGCTTCGGCGGCAAGGCGCGACACCTCTTCGGCCGTCACCTCGGTCGCCTCGGTCATCACCAGATTTCCCAGTTCATATTTGCCGCTCGCCTTGATGCGCGGATCGACCTCGCGCAGCCTTTTGCCGCGCCAGAAGCCGAGCAGCACGCGATGCTCCTCGGCGCGGATCAGGATGCACGGACCGTTCGCGATGAAGACGAGGTTGGTCCATTTGATGGTTTCGTCAAACGACGCCGCAGCCATGATCGCGGCGCGCATCATCGCACAGCGTTCGCGCTGCCAGCCCGAAAGCGCGGCGATATAGGCGTCGGGGTTCTCGGCGGCCGGCCCCATCATCGCCATGGCCTGTTCCCCTCAATAGGCGCGCGCGACCGCGAAGGCGACCGCTTCGGTCAGCGCCGATTTTGCCTGGCTCGCGCGGAAGCCGCCGATCGCGTCGACCGCGCGCTGGCCATAGTGGCGCGCACGCGCCAGCGTGTCGGCGATCGTGTCATGCTTATGGAGCAGCGAGGTCGCATAGGCGAGATCCTCGTCCGACGTGCGGTGCCCGACGATCGCCTGCTTCCAGAAGTCGCGTTCTTCGGCGCTGCCGCGCGCATAGGCGAGGATCACGGGCAGCGTGACCTTGCCATCGCGAAAGTCGTCACCGACGCCTTTGCCCATCGTTTCGGCGTCCGAAACATAGTCGATCGCATCGTCGACGAGCTGGAACGCGATGCCGAGGTTGCGGCCATAGGCGTCGAGCGCGGCTTCGGTCGCGTCGTCGCGCTCGGCGACGACCGCAGCGATCTTGCACGCCGCGGCGAACAGCTCGGCGGTCTTGGCGTTGATGATCGCGAGATACTGGTCCTCGCTAGTCTCGATCCGGCGCTGCGCGGAAAGCTGGTTGACCTCGCCCTCGGCGATCACCGCCGAAGCGCGCGACAGGATTTTGAGCACCTTGAGCGAGCCGTCCTCGACCATCACCTCGAACGCGCGGCTGAACAGGAAATCGCCGACGAGCACCGAGGCGCTGTTGCCCCAGATCATGTTCGCGGTCTTGCGGCCGCGGCGCAGGTCCGATTTGTCGACGACATCGTCGTGAAGCAAGGTCGCGGTGTGGATAAATTCCACCGCCGCGGCGAGCTTGCAATGACGGCGGCCCGGATAGTCGAGCAGCTTGCCGCACGCGAGCGTCAGCATCGGGCGCATACGTTTACCCCCGCCCGCGATCAGGTGACCGGCGAGTTCGGGGATCAGCGGCACTTCGGACTGCATCCGGTCGAGAATGACCGAATTCACCTCGTTCATGTCGGCGGCAACGAGCGCCATCATCGGGTCGAGCGAGGGCGGCCGGTCGCCGTGGAGCTGATGAATTTCCGCAGTCATAACGCGGCGAGCCTTGGCGCCGTGCCCACGATTTTGCAACGACTTTCGGCTTGCTTTGAGGCCCCGCCCGGTGCCAAGCGTGCCGGGCACAAGAGGAGCCGCGCACCCATGGACGACCAACTGAGCCGCTTTCGCCAGAGCATCGACAATATCGACGCGGCGCTCGTCTATATGCTCGCCGAGCGGTTCAAGGTGACCAAGGCGGTCGGCGAGCTCAAGGCGCGCGAAGGCCTGCCCCCCGCCGATCCCGGCCGCGAGGAACGGCAGATCGAACGGCTGCGCGAACTCGCCCGCGACGCCGACCTCGACCCCGATTTCACCGAGAAATTCCTGCGCTTTATCATCGACGAGGTGATCCGCCATCACCAGCAAGCGAAGCGCGAGCAGGGCGCATGACCGCGGCCCACCCCATTTTCGCACGCTGGCCCGCGCAGCATCCCGACCGGCTCCAGCTTTTCTCCGCCCCGACGCCCAATGGCGTGAAGGTCGGGATCATGCTCGAGGAAACCGGCCTTCCCTATGAAGCGCACCGGATCGACATCATGGCGAACGAAAGCCATGACCCCGCCTTCCTCGCGCTCAACCCCAACGGGAAGATCCCGGCGATCTATGACCCCGAAGGCCCGAGCGGCAAGCCGCTCGCGCTTTTCGAATCGGGTGCGATCCTGATCTATCTCGCCGACAAGAGCGGCCAATTCCTGCCCTCCGATCCGAACGCGCGTTACGAGACGATCCAGTGGTTGATGTGGCAGATGGGCGGCGTCGGCCCGATGTTCGGCCAACTCGGCTTCTTCCACAAATTCGCCGGCCGCGACTATGAGGACAAACGCCCGCGCGACCGCTACGCCGCCGAATCCGCGCGCCTGCTCGGCGTGCTCGATGCGCGGCTCGCGGACCGCGAATGGGTCATGGGCGAAGAATACAGCATCGCCGACATTTCGCTGCTCGGCTGGGTGCGGAACCTGATCGGTTTTTACGACGCCCGCGAGATCGTCGGTTTCGATCGCTTTGCCCATGTCCAGCGCTGGCTCGATGCCGGGCTGGCGCGGCCCGCTGTGCAGCGCGGGCTGGAAGTGACGGCAGCGTAAGAGCGATGGGCAATGTTCGACCGTTTGCGGACGTTTCTGCGGTCGGCTGGATTTGCTAACCTCGCCAGATGTTCATCAGATTCGTGATTGCCGATCTCGATGCCGATTCCGGGCGACGGCAAGGTCTTTTTCAAGCTGGTGAAGCTCTTGTTCAAAGCGGACGCATGAACCCGTTTGATCAAGAGCACCTTGAGCAGACGTACCGTTGGTTTAGGCTGCATTTGCCAGTGCCCACGCGTTTTGCCGTGTCGAGGCGGCCTCATGCAAAAGCGCAAGCCCTGAGTTGGTTTCGCGATTCGGCCATCGAGCACATCGATCGCATCCGTGAGTATCAAAGAATTCTCGATGCTTACGATATCCCAGTCGAGATGCTTCGGACAACGCGACCAGGTTACATTGTGTTCGAAGACGAATATCAAATCGCTGCATATCCGTTCGCAGACACTCCCTGCTGAACGTCGGCCTCCCACCGCAAAGCAGTCGTTCGGCCCCTACCCCGCCGGCAGTCTGAGGCGTACGAGCAATCCGCCCAGATCCTCGCTCTCCTCGAGCGCGATACTGCCACCATAGATTTCGGCGACGTCGCGCACGATCGCGAGGCCGAGGCCGGTGCCCGGCTTGCCGCTGTCGAGGCGCACGCCGCGATCGATGACGCGGTCGCGGTCGGCGGGCGAAATGCCCGCGCCATCGTCCTCGATCAGGATTTCGGCCATCGCACCGTCGCGCTGGATCGTGACGAAGACGCTGCCGCCGCCATATTTGGCGGCATTTTCGAGCAGGTTGCCGACCAGTTCGTCGAGATCCTGCCGCTCGACGCGCACCACCAGTTCCTTGTCGCCCGCTGCGTCGAGCCGCGCATCGGGATAGAGCGCCGCGACTGCGCGCGAGACGCTGTTCACGCTGTCCCACACCACGGCGCGCGCCTGCGCCGCACCGCGCCGCCCGACCGCGCGGGCGCGCGCGAGATGGTGATCGACCTGCCGCTGCATCGTCGCCGCCTCGCGCCGCACCGTATCGGCGAGTTCCGAATCGGAGCTGGTCGCGCTGTTGACGAGCACGGTGAGCGGCGTCTTGAGCGCGTGCGCGAGATTGCCCGCGTGCAGCCGCGCCTCCTCGGCCTGTTTCTCGTTATGCGCGAGCAGTGCGTTGAGCTCGTCGACCATCGGCTGCACCTCGAGCGGCAGCGGCGCGGTGACGCGGCGGTGCTGCCCGCCGCGCATCGCCGCGATCGCCCGCCGGATGTGGCGCAGCGGCCACAGGCCATAGAAGGTCTGGAGCGCGGCGAGAATGATGAGGCCGAGGCCGAGCAGCGCGAGGCTGGGAATCAGCGTCTGCCGCACCGCGCCGACCTGCGCGTCGAGCGCTTCGCGCGATTGCGCGATCTGGTACCGCCAATTGGTCTTGCTGCCCGGCAGGATGACGTTGCGTTCGAGGATGCGCAGCTCCTCGTCGGGGAACTGGTTGCTGTCATAGGTGTGGATCTGATTGTCGATATGCGGCACCGGCGCCTTCAACGAGCGTTCCCACAGCGAGCGCGAGCGATAGGGCTCCTGATTGCCGCCGCTGATCTGCCAGTAAAGCCCGCTATACGGCTCGAGGAAGCGCTGGTCGCCGAGCGGTTCGACCAGCCGCACCTCGCCGTCGGGACCGATTTCGGACGAGCGGATCATCGCGATCAGCACATATTCGAGACTCGAATCGAAATTGCGCGTGATCGCCCCGGTCAGCACACGGTCGAGCGCGAAGCCGCCGCCGATCAGCAGCACCGAAATCCACAGCGCCGCGATCGCGATCATGCGCCGCGCGAGCGAACCCGTGATGCGGCTCGTCAGCGCCGCGGGCTTGATCGTGTCGTCCGCGCCGGTTCCGTCAACGGGAGGGATATCCGCTTCGGCCATGCCGAGCTGGCCCCTAGCCCTGCGGATCGTCGAGCTGGTAGCCGAGACCGCGGATGGTGGTGATGATGTCTGCGCCGAGCTTCTTGCGGATGCGCGTCACGAACACCTCGATCGTGTTCGAATCGCGATCGAAATCCTGATCGTAGATATGCTCGATCAGCTCGGTACGCGACACGACCTTGCCCTTGTGATGGAGCAGGTACGACAGCAATTTATATTCCTGCGCGGTCAGCTTGACCGGCTCGCCGGCGAGCGTGACGCGGCCCGACCGCGTGTCGAGCCGCACCGGCCCCGCCGTCAGCTCGCTCGACGCATTGCCCGCCGCGCGGCGGATCAGCGCGCGGAGGCGTGCGATCAGTTCTTCGGTCTGGAACGGCTTGGCAAGATAATCGTCGGCACCGGCATCGAGCCCCGCGACCTTGTCGGACCAGCTGTCGCGCGCGGTCAGGACGAGCACCGGGAAATTGCGCTTTTCGCGGCGCCAGCGGTCGAGCACCGTCAGCCCGTCGATTTCGGGCAGGCCGAGGTCGAGGATCGCGGCGTCGTAATTTTCGGTCGAGCCGAGGAAATGACCGTCCTCGCCGTCGGTCGCGAGGTCGACGGCATAGCCCGCCCCCTCCAGCGTCGCCTTGAGCTGCGGTCCCAGCGTGGGTTCGTCTTCGACAATCAAAATCCGCATTCAGGCGCCTTTCCGTTGCGCGCCGGGCGTGGCCGGCCGCATGTTTCGACTGTGTATCGAGTCCGGACGATCATCGCAAAATCTCGTTGCGACGAAAGCCCGGTTCACGGGAATGTCAGGGTTTACGTCCGACAATCCGGCCGGTGCGGGCATCGACATAGACGACGACCACCTGGTTGCCGTCCATGAATTTCAGCGCATAGATCATACGGCCCGCGTCGAACTGTGGCCCGCCGAGATAAGTCATCTCGTTGTATGGCGGGCGCGAACGAATGTCGGCGACCAGCCGGTTGAGCGGGATCACCTGCCCCTGCGCCGCGGCTTCGCGGAGATTGTCCTGGTCGCGGTCGCCGCGGGCGGCCGCGGGCGCGGCGACGAGCAGCGCGGCGGTCAAAGCAAAGATGGTCGTGCGGATCATGGTCGAACGATAGGCCCCGCGCATTGAATAACCGATGAATAGCCGGGTCAACCTTCGTTTATCCAGCCCCCCGCGTTTGCACATAGCGCCTGGCGGGCGCAAGATATCCAATTTTAATCGCGATATGCTATCGCGGCGGACGATGAGCGACGAAGAACTCAAAGACGCGGCCGGCGGGCCGCTCGACCGATATTGCGACCCGAAAACCCTCGCCTATGTCGGGATGATGGTGCGTCAGCGGCTTTCCGCCATGCCCGGCGTCGATCGCGTCGACGTGCCGGGCGCCGACATGTTCATCGTCCCAGGCTTCCTGACCCGCCGCGACTGCAAGGCGATCGCACAGGTCATCAACAGCCGCGCCGTTCCTTCGACCTTATATCGCGGCGCCGACCGGCCGGGCATGCGCACCAGCTTTACGCATCATTTCGACCGCGACGATCCGCTGACGGTCGATGTCGAGGCCTATATTTCCGAGCTGATCGGGATCGACAATGATTATTCGGAAGCGATGCAGGGCCAGCGATACCAGGTCGGCCAGCAATATCGCCATCACTACGACTTCTTCCCGACGGGCGAAGGCTATTGGCAGCATGAGGCGGTACGCGGCGGGCAGCGGACCTGGACCGCGATGGTGTCGCTCACCGAACCCGGAGAGGGCGGCGAGACGGATTTCCCGCGGCTCGGCATCGCGCTGCGCCAACAGGCGGGGACGCTGATCCTGTGGAACAATATGGACGCCAACGGGCGACCGAACCTCAACACGCTGCACGCCGGCATGCCGGTGAAGCGCGGAGTCAAACATATCATCACGAAATGGTACCGGCAGGAGCCGTGGCGCATCCTGAATCCGGTCAATCCACCCGCCTATTGACCGTCGACCGGCCGGCGGATGGTGGGCGCGACAGGGATTGAACCTGTGACCCCACCCGTGTGAAGGGTGTGCTCTACCGCTGAGCTACGCGCCCGTTCCGGTACGGGCCGAAGCCCGGCGTCCGAAAGCCGGACGTCCATAGCCGTTGCGACGGTGATTGCAACGGACATTTCATCGAAATGACCGGCTTAAACAAATCGGGCCGCGGCTTTCACCGCGGCCCGAGATGTTTTTCACCAAAAGGTGCCGTCGAACTTAGTTGACGGCGTCCTTGAGGGCCTTGCCGGCCTTGAACTTCGGCTGGTTCGACGCCGCGATGGTCATCGTTTCGCCGGTGCGCGGGTTGCGGCCGGTCGATGCCTTGCGCTTGCTGACCGCGAAGGTGCCGAAACCGACGAGACGGACTTCGCCGCCCTTCTTCAGCGAACCAGTGATCGCGTCGAACACGGCTTCAACCGCCTTGCTCGCATCACCCTTGGTCAGGCCGCTCGAGTCAGCGACGGCGGCGATCAGGTCTTGTTTGTTCATGCCTAAGGAACCCCTGCAATGTGGTTGGTTTAATGATTCTCATGGCCCGAAGCCATGGCGCGCCACTAACGATGTTTCGCCCCGGCTTGTCAAAGCAAAAAAGGGAGAAAAACGCCCCAAAACGTCGATTTTGCGACGAATTTGGGGCGAATTGCCGTGAAGCGGGTCGGACTCAGTGACGAATCGTCGTTTCGGGGTCGTTTCCGGCCGCGATCGGGGGCGATGCAGCCAGCTCGTCGGCTTCGGTCCATTCGATCGGGACGACCGGCGAGACCAGCGCCTCGGCGAGCACCTGGTCAACGTGGCTGACCGGGATGATCTTCAATCCGCTCGTGATATTCGCCGGGATTTCAACGAGGTCCTTCTCATTTTCTTCCGGGATGAGCACGGTCTTGATGCCGCCGCGCAGCGCCGCAAGCAGCTTTTCCTTGAGGCCCCCGATCGCGAGAACGCGGCCGCGTAGCGTGACTTCGCCGGTCATCGCGACATCGCGGCGCACCGCTATCCCGGTCAGCGTCGAAATCATCGCGGTGACCATGCCGACGCCCGCCGACGGACCATCCTTCGGCACCGCGCCTTCGGGCAGGTGAATGTGGATGTCCTTGCGCGCGAACAGGCTGGGCTTGATGCCATAGGCAGGCGCGCGCGCCTTCACGAACGATAGCGCCGCCTGCACCGATTCGGTCATCACTTCGCCGAGCTTGCCGGTGGTGCGGACCTGCCCCTTGCCCGACGCGGTGACCGCCTCGATCGTCAGCAATTCGCCGCCGACCTCGGTCCACGCGAGCCCGGTAACGGCGCCGACCTGGTCTTCCAGATCGCCCATGCCGTGGCGGAACTTGCGCACGCCCGCGAATTCGGCAAGATTCTCCGGCGTCACGGTGACGCTTTCCGCCTTGCCCTCGAGGATGCGGCGCAGCGCCTTGCGTGCGAGGCGCGCAATCTCGCGTTCGAGCGTGCGGACGCCGGCTTCGCGGGTGTAATAACGGATGAGGTCGCGCAGGCCTTCCTCGGTCAGCTCGAACTCGCCGGCCTTCAGCCCATGCGCTTCGACCTGCTTCGCAATCAGGTGCAGCTTGGCGATCTCGACTTTCTCGTCCTCGGTATAGCCTTCGAGCCGGATGATTTCCATGCGGTCGAGCAACGGCTGCGGCAGGTTGAGCGAGTTCGCGGTGGTGACGAACATGACGTCGCTGAGGTCGACATCGACTTCCAGATAATGGTCCTGGAACTTGCCATTCTGTTCGGGGTCGAGCACCTCGAGCAGCGCCGACGCCGGATCGCCGCGGAAATCCTGGCCCAGCTTGTCGATCTCGTCGAGCAGGAACAGCGGGTTCATCGTGCCGGCCTTTTTGAGGTTGGTCACGATCTTGCCCGGCAGCGAGCCGATGTACGTCCGGCGGTGGCCGCGGATTTCGGCCTCGTCGCGTACGCCGCCCAAGGACTGGCGCACGAATTCACGCCCCGTCGCCTTGGCGATGCTACGGCCGAGCGAGGTCTTGCCGACGCCCGGAGGGCCGACGAGGCAGAGGATCGGCCCCTTCAGCTTGTTCGTGCGCGCCTGCACCGCGAGATATTCGACGATCCGGTCCTTGACCTTTTCGAGCGCATAATGGTCGTCGTCGAGGACGGCTTGCGCTTTGGCGATGTCCTTCTTGAGCTTCGACTTCTTGCCCCACGGCAGGCCGATCAGCGTGTCGAGATAGTTGCGCACGACGGTCGCCTCGGCCGACATCGGCGCCATCGCGCGCAGTTTCTTGAGCTCGGCGTTCGCCTTCGCCTTGGCTTCCTTCGACATTTTGAGGCTGTCGATCTTGAGCTGCAGCTCGGCGAGGTCGTCGCCGCCCTCGCCGTTATCGTTGCCGAGTTCGCGCTGGATCGCCTTCAACTGTTCGTTGAGATAATATTCGCGCTGGCTCTTTTCCATCTGGCGCTTCACGCGGCCGCGGATCTTCTTTTCGACCTGCAGCACGCCGAGTTCGCCTTCCATGAAAGCGAAGACCATTTCGAGTCGCTTCGACGGCGCATCCTCGACGAGCAGCGCCTGCTTGTCGGAGACCTTGATGTTGAGATTGCCCGCGACCGAGTCGGCGAGGCGCGAGGCATCCTCGATCTGTGACAGCTGCACCGCGGTTTCGGCGGGCATCTTCTTGTTGAGCTTGGCGTAATTTTCGAACTGATCGACGACCGAGCGCATCAGCGCGGCGGTATCGACGCTGTCGTCGACCGTGTCGCCGATCGGCTTCACGCTCGCCATCACCGTCTTGTCTTCATTGGTGAGCGCGAGCAGCTTTGCGCGCTCCTTGCCCTCGACGAGCACGCGGACGGTGCCGTCGGGCAGCTTCAGGAGCTGGAGCACGGTGGCGATCACGCCGACGTCGTACAGATCGTCGCGCTGCGGATCGTCCTCGCCCGGATCGAGCTGCGCGACGAGGAAGATTTCCTTGTCGCTTTCCATCGCGGTTTCGAGCGCGGCGACCGAACGGTCGCGGCCGACGAACAGCGGCACGATCATGTGCGGGAAAACGACGATGTCACGCAGCGGAAGAAGGGGATAAGATTGCGTCATTACGGCTCCTGGACGGGCGCCGCGACCGGGCGCACCGCCCTTCTTATAGGTGGTTCTTCGCTAATATGGCGTAACTTCGCACGCATTCAATGTCGCTGTGCTGAACAGCGGGGCCGGAGCCGGGGTTGGGGCCGACTCAGAACGGCAGCTTGAAGCCCGGGGGAAGCGGCAGGCCGCTCGTCATCTTGCCCATTTCCTCGTTGCTCGCCGCATCGGCCTTTTCGCGCGCGTCGTTGAACGCGGCGGCGAGCAAATCTTCGAGCATCTGCTTGTCCGAGGGAACCATGAGGCTGTCGTCGATCTGGATCGCCTTGATCCGGCCCTTCGCGGTCGCGGTGATCTTCACCAGCCCCCCGCCCGACACGCCCTCGACCTCGACGCTGTCGAGCTTCGCCTGCGCCTCCTGCATCTGGGCCTGCACGGTGGCAGCGGCTTCCTGCGCCGCCTTCATCATTTCTTCGATCGATTTCATGGGTTGGACCTATGGCGATTGTCGTCGCCCTCGACAAGCCTCGCGTCAGGAAAAGCCGCCAGAGCGGCCTTCACGACGGGCAGTTCGCGGATTCGCGCGTCATTGTCGGCGAGCGTCGCGGCGCGGATCTGGCCGAGGCTCGGCCGCCCTTCGCCCTCGCCCGCCCGCACTTGCCAGCGGCTGCCGGTTTGCGCGAGCAGCGCATCGCCCAGATCGCGCGCGAAGGACGCGCCAAGCGCGGCGACCGGCGCGAAAACGAGATTGCCGGGCTCCAGTTCGATGATTCGCATATGATCGTAGACATCGACCGCAAGCCGATGATTTCCCGTGCTTTCGAGGAGCTGGTGGATCTGCGCGACCGTCAGCGCCGACGCGGGCGTTTCGGCGCCGGTCGCAGCCGGCGCTTCGACTGCGGCGGCCGGCGCCGCCGCCATGCTTTCCTGCCCGGCGGGCGCCACCGGCGCGGCGAGCGGCATCGTCGGCACCCCGCCTTTTTCGAGCAGCTTCGCAAGCTCGCCGGGGTCGGGCATCGACGCGGCATAGATAACGCGCAGCAGCAGCATTTCGAGATGTTCGAGCGGATTGTTCGCGCGGAGCACCTCGTCATGCCCCTTGAGCAGCAACTGCCACAGCCGGTTGAGCGGCGCGAAACCGAGCTTCTGCGCCCAGTCGCCGATGCGCTCGCGGTCGGCGTCGGCGAGCGCGGGGTCGTCGTGGCGCGACACTTTGGCGAGGGTGATCGCGTGCGTCAGGTCCATCAGCCCGCGCACCATCGCGACAGGCTCGATCCCGAGTGCATATTGCGCGCGGGCGAGGTCGATCGCCGCGCCCGCATCGCCTTCGAGGACCGTCGCCATCAATTGCGCGATCGAGGTGCGGTCCGAAAGGCCAAGCATCACGCGGACCTGGTCGGCGCCGATCCGGCCGCCGCCGTCAAGGTCGGCATGCGCGATCGCCTGATCGAGGATCGACAGGCCGTCGCGCACCGATCCTTCGGCGGCATTGGCGATCAGCCAGATCGCGGGCGCTTCGGCCTCGACGCCTTCCTTCTGCAGGATCGCGCTGAAATGCGCGAACAGCATGTCGGGGGTGATACGGCGCAGGTCGAAGCGCTGGCAGCGCGACAGCACCGTCACGGGCACCTTGTTGACCTCGGTCGTCGCGAACAGGAATTTGACGTGCGGCGGCGGCTCTTCGAGCGTTTTCAGCAGCGCGTTGAACGCGTTACGCGACAACATGTGCACTTCGTCGATGATGTATATCTTGTAGCGCGCCGACACGGCAGCGTAACGCACCGCCTCGATAATCTCGCGCACATCGTCGACGCCGGTGTTCGACGCGGCGTCCATTTCGATCACGTCGATGTGGCGCCCCTCGGTGATCGCGCGGCACGGTTCGCACACCCCGCACGGATCGATCGTCGGCCCGCCCTGCCCGTCGGGGGCGATGCAGTTGAGCGCTTTCGCGATCAGGCGCGCGGTCGACGTCTTGCCGACCCCGCGCACCCCGGTCATCAAAAAGGCATGCGCCAGCCGGTCGCGCGCGATCGCGTTGCCGAGCGTACGCACCATCGCATCCTGCCCGATCAGTTCGGCAAAGGTTTGCGGGCGATATTTGCGGGCAAGGACGCGGTACGGGCCGGATGACGGCTGCGGCGCGGTCTCGGGCAGGTCCATTTCCAGCATCGGGGTTTCGTCGTCGGCGGAATCGCTCATGCGCCCGTCTTAGAGGCCACTCGCGCCGTTGTCGAAGGGGGAAATGGGTGGGAGCCGGAACGACCCGCAGCGAATTCGTTGCGGCTGCTTCCTTCCGGACCTGACCGGGTTGGCGAAGACTGCGTCCGCCCGACTCCCGCCGCGCATATGGCGGGGACGAAGCCGAAATGCAAGGGCGCCTAGGGCAGGTCCTGCACCACCGCCCGCGCGACGTCGGCGATCACCGCGCTGGCCTCATCGCCCTTGACCGCGGGGCGGTCGAGATAGACCGCGATCATATATTTTGCACCGCCGGGCTCTTCGACGAACGCGACGTCGTTATAGGCGGTGCCGCATGTCCCCGTCTTGTCGCCGGCGACCCAGCCCTGCGGCAGACCACCGCGGATGCGCTTCAGCCCGGTCTCGCTCTCGATCATCCAGCCGCGCAGCGTTTCGCGATGCGCGGCGGCCAGCCAGTCGCCATAGACATAGCCCGCCGCGCTCTTCGCGATCGCCGCCGGGCTCGTCGTGTCGCGCACGTCGCGGGGGGCATTTTCGTTGAGTGTCGGCTCGTTGCGGTCGAGCCGGGTGACCCGGTCGCCGCGCCGGTGGGCTTCGGCGGTGAACGCCGATGGACCGCCGATATGCGCGAGGATCAGGTTGGCGGCCGTGTTGTCGCTCAGCACCACCGCGTCGCGTGCCGCGAAGCTGAGCCGCTGTTCGCCGTGCCCGTTCGCGCCGAGCAGCTTTTCGGTGCCGGGCGAATAGGTCACGAGGTCGGCGTGCGTGAACGGCAACGGCGTGCGCAGCGACACGCCGTCGGCAGCGCGCGCAAGCACCTGTCCCGCGAGCAGCAGCTTGAAGGTCGAGCACATCGCGAAGCGTTCGTCGGCGCGGTGGCCGAACAGCAAAGCGCCGCGCGCATCGGTGACTGCAACGCCGAGCCGGCCGCCGCTACGCCGCTCGATCGCCGTCACCGCCTTCGCGAGGATCACCGAATCGCCCGTTGCCTCGCGCGGCGACGTCGCGCAGGCGGAAGTTGCGAGCAGCGCGGCCGCAAGCAGCATCCGCATCAGCGCGGCCCCTGCATGTTGCGGCTTTCAGCCGGGATATGCACGGTCAGCCCGTCAAGGTCCGCGGTCAGTATGATCTGGCACGACAGCCGGCTCGTCCGCCGCACGCCCGCCGCAAGGTCGAGCATATCCTCTTCCATCTCGCTTGCCGGCGGCAGGCGATCGAAATCCTCTTTCGCGACGATGACATGGCAGGTCGAGCACGCCATCTGGCCCTCGCATGTGCCTTCGAGCGGCATCATGTGCGCCTGCGCCACGTCGAGCAGGATCGAGCCCGGCTCGGCCTCGGCCTCGGTGCGCTCCTTGCCGTCGGCGTGGACGAAGGTCACGCGCATCAGTTCACTCCCTGCAATCGCGCGGCGTCCCTGATCGCCTGCAGCCCGTCGCGGAGTTCCTGTTCGGACGTATAGCGCCCCCAGCCGAGGCGGATCGAGGCGCGCGCGTCGGCCTCACTCACCCCCATCGCGCGGAGCACATGGCTGACCTTGCCCGACCCGCTGCCGCACGCGCTGCCGAGCGAGAAGGCGACATTGCGCGCGTCGGACATCAGGCGCAGCCCGTTCACCCCCTCGCGCCGGATATTGAGATTACCATGATAGCGCCGGTTCGCGTCGCCGTTGATCGTCCATTCGGGTAGCAGGTCGAGCGCGAGCGACCAGAGGCGCTCGACATGCTCCGCGTCGGCGTCGAAGCATTCGGCCGCGAGCGCTGCGGCCGCGCCGAAGCCCGCGCAGAGTGCGGGCGAGACGGTGCCCGAACGCATCCCCTGTTCCTGCGCGCCTCCGAACATCAGCGGCGGCAGGTCGACCCCATCCCGGACCCACAGCGCGCCAATCCCCTTCGGCCCGTGGATCTTGTGCGCCGACAATGCGATCAGGTCGGCACCCTCGGGAATCGCGACGCGGCCATAGCCCTGCACCGCGTCGCAGAGCAGCAAGCTGTTCTTCGCGTGCGCCGCGGCGGCGAAATGGGCGACGGGCTGGATCGTCCCGACCTCGTTGTTCACCAGCATCGTCGCGACGATCCCGCCTTCGGGTATCAGCGCGTCGTCGGGCGGCAGCGCAACCCCTTGGCAATCGACCGGCAAAATCGTCGCGTTCAGCCGCTCGAGGCATTGCAGCGACGCCGCATGTTCGATGCTGAGCCCCGCAACCCCGCCGGGCATCGCCTCGGCGCCGCGCAGCAACGCCCAGTTGAGCGCCTCGGTCGCGCCCGAGGTGAAGAAGACGCGTCCGCCCTTGGGTAGCAGCTCCGCAACCTGATCGCGCGCGACCTCGACTGCGGCAGCGGCGGCGCGCCCGGCCTTGTGCGTGCTCGAAGGATTGGCAAAGCCCCCCAAATCATTGGCGCCCTCCCCCGGCCCTTCAAGCCAGCGCAGCATCGCCTCGCGCGCCTCGGGAGCGAGCGGCGTAGTGGCTTGATAGTCGAGGTAAATCATCCGGTGCGGAAGTCCTTATTGCGAACGATTCGCAAAAGTTGCATGTTGAGACCTATTTTCTATATAGGCGCCATCCTCGCTCCGCCACCCCGCCGCTCCGGCGAATCGGTGGCAAGCCCCAGAAACATAAAGGTGCGCCCATGCCCGACGTCATTTTCCCCGGCCCCGAGGGCCGCATCGAAGGCCGTTTCTCGCCCCCGCCGCGCCCGCGCGCGCCCGTCGCGCTGATCCTCCACCCGCACCCGCAGGGCGGCGGCACGATGAACGACCGCATCACGCAAGCGATGTACAAGAGCTTCGTCGCGCGCGGTTTCGCGGTGCTGCGCTTCAACTTCCGCGGCGTCGGCCGCAGCCAGGGCACGTTCGATAACGGTATCGGCGAACTCAGCGATGCCGCTTCGGCGCTCGACTGGGTTCAGTCGATCCATCCCGAAGCGCAGACGACCTGGATCGCGGGCTTCAGCTTCGGCGCGTGGATCGGCATGCAGCTCTTGATGCGCCGCCCCGAAATCCGCGGCTTCCTGTCGGTCGCGCCCCCGGCGAACATGTACGACTTCAGCTTCCTCGCTCCCTGCCCCTCGTCGGGCATCATCGTCGCGGGCGGGCAGGACGAAATCGTGCCGCCGAGCGCGGTGCAGAAGCTGGTCGACAAGCTGCGCACGCAAAAGGGCATCACGATCCATCACGACGAAATCCCGCGCGCGAACCACTTCTTCGAACATGAGCTCGACCAGTTGATGAAGTCGCTCGACAATTATCTGGATATGCGGCTCGCGCCCGATTCGCCGATCCGCTGACGAAACCATCCTCCCTGTCGCCAAGCGGCGGGGAGGATTATTTCACCGGCACCAGCCAGATCGCGACATTCGCGAACATCACGAGCGCGGCGACGAGCATCAGCAACGCGCGGCGGCGATCTCCCTTGCGAAAGATAATAACGGCACCGCCGGTCAAAAGCACGCCGGTGAGCATCAGGATGGACATGATCGTGTCGGACATGGCGCGGCTTTATCGGCGCCGTCACAAATTTGCCACCTCGCTTATGGCCAATCCGTGCGGCTTCGCCTAAAGGGCCGACATCGATTCCCTTAGACGCCGCGGGAGCCGCACCATGCGCATCGCCATCGCCTCCGATCACGCCGCTTACGAGCTGAAAGCCGCGCTCGCCGACTGGCTGCGCGAAGCGGGCCATGAAGTCGAGGATCTCGGCACCAACGGCCCCGACAGCGTCGATTACCCCGATTATGGCTACCGCCTTGCCGAAGCGATCGCCGAAGGCCGCGCGACGCGCGGTGTCGCGCTCTGCGGATCGGGGATCGGCATCTCGATTTCGGTGAATCGCAACCCGGCCGCGCGCTGCGCGCTCGTATCCGAACCGCTGTCGGCGAAGCTGTCGCGCGAGCATAATGACGCGAACGTCATCGCGATGGGCGCGCGCCTGACCGGCATCGACATGGCCAAGGCGTGCCTCGATGCGTTCCTGACCACCGAATTCGCCGGCGACCGCCACGCGCGCCGCGTCGACAAGCTTTCCAACCCGCCCCAACTGGAGACCAGCCGATGACCACAGACACGCTCGACAAGCCCATCAAATCGGCCGGCTATTTTACCGACGGCGTCGACACGGTCGACCCCGCCGTCGCTGCGGCGATGAAGCATGAGCTGGAACGCGAACGCTACCAGATCGAGCTGATCGCGTCGGAAAACATCGTCTCGAAGGCGGTGCTCGAGGCGCAGGGTTCGGTCTTCACCAACAAATATGCCGAAGGCTATCCCGGCCGCCGCTATTATCAGGGCTGCGCCCCGTCGGACGAGGTCGAGACGCTCGCGATCGACCGCGCGAAGCAGCTGTTCGACTGCGGCTATGCCAATGTCCAGCCGCATTCGGGCGCACAGGCGAACGGCGCGGTCATGCTCGCGCTGACCAAGCCCGGCGCGACGATCATGGGCATGAGCCTCGATGCCGGCGGCCACCTGACCCACGGCGCGGCGCCGGCGATGTCGGGCAAATGGTATAATGCGGTGCAATATGGCGTGCGGCCCGACGATCATCTCGTCGATTTCGACCAGGTCGAGGCGCTGGCGAAGGAACATCGCCCGACATTGATCATCGCGGGCGGCTCGGCCTATCCGCGCACCCTCGACTTCGCGCGCTTCCGCAAGATCGCCGACGATGTCGGCGCGCTGCTGATGGTCGACATGGCTCACTTTGCCGGCCTCGTCGCTGGCGGCGCGCACCCGTCGCCGATGGAACATGCACATGTCGTCACCACGACGACGCACAAGACGCTGCGCGGCCCGCGCGGCGGCATGATCCTGACCAATGACGAAGCGATCGCCAAGCGCATCAATTCGGCGGTCTTCCCGGGCCTTCAGGGCGGCCCGCTGATGCACGTCATCGCCGCGAAAGCCGTGGCCTTCGGCGAAGCGCTGCGCCCTGAATTCAAGGATTATGCGAAGGCGACGATCGCCAATGCCCAGGCGCTCGCGAACCGGCTGAAGGCACGCGGTGCCGATGTCGTCGCGGGGGGCACCGACACGCACCTCGCGCTCATCGACCTGCGCCCGCTCGGCATCACCGGCCGCGACGCCGACGAGGCGCTGGAACGCAGCGCGATCACCTGTAACAAGAACGGCGTTCCCTTCGACCCGCTGCCGCCGGTGAAGACCAGCGGCATCCGTGTCGGCTCGCCCGCCGGCACCACGCGCGGCTTCGGCATCGCCGAATTCGAGGAAATCGGCGATATGGTCGCCGACGTACTCGAAGCGCTGCGCGACAAGGGCGAACATGGCGATGCCGATGTCGAAGCCGATGTTCGCGGCCGCGTGCGCGCGCTGTGCGAACGCTTCCCCATCTATCAAGGCTGATAAGGATGGCGCGCCAACATCCCGAGGAACCGACGCTGGTCGAAGTGACGATCGAGGAGGTCAAGGCGATGGGCAAGCAAGGGCTGGCCCATCCCTCGACGCGCCCGGTGCTGACCGGTGGCGCGGTCGGTGCCGTCGTCGGCGCCGTGCTGCCCGTCGTCTCGTGGCCGGTCGGCCTGCTCGCCGGCGCCGCGATCGCACTCTATTCGCGGGTGAAACGCTGACCCATGCGTTGTCCGTACTGCGGCCATGAAGACAGTCAGGTGAAGGACAGCCGTCCGACCGAGGACGGCGCGGCAATTCGCCGTAGGCGGCAGTGCGAGGATTGCGGCGCGCGCTTCACGACCTTCGAGCGGATCCAGCTTCGCGAAGTCGGCGTTCTCAAGGCCGACGGCGGCCGCGAACCCTTCGACCGCGAAAAGCTGATGCGCAGCATCCAGATCGCGTGCCGCAAACGGCCGATCGACGGCGCGCGCATCGAGCGGCTGGTGTCGGGTATCCAGCGCCAGCTCGAAACCTCGGGCGAGAATGAGGTCAAGGCGCAGCAGATCGGCGCGATGGTGATGGAAGCGCTGAAGGGCTTCGACAATGTCGCCTATATCCGTTTCGCCAGCGTCTATCGCGAATTTACCGAAGCCAAGGATTTCGAGGAGTTCGCCTCCTCCATCACCGAGGCGGCACGGCCGATCAAATGACCGCGGCCGCTCCGCCTCCCGTCATCGTCCTCGTCCGTCCGCAGCTTGGTGAGAATATCGGCAAGGCGGCGCGCGCGATGCTCAATTTCGGGCTGACCGAACTGCGCCTCGTCGCCCCGCGCGACGGCTGGCCCAATCCCGACGCAGGTCCGGCGGCTTCCGGCGCCGACATCGTGCTGGCCGAAGCGCGCATTTTCGACACGCTCGCCGATGCCGTCGCCGACTGCACCACAATCTATGCAACGACCGTGCGCAAGCGCGGCGTGACCAAGCCGGTGCTGACGCCCGAAGCGGCCGCGAAAGAAGTCCATGCGAGCGCGGGCCGCTCGGCTTATGTCTTCGGTGCCGAACGCTCGGGCCTCGAGACCGACGATGTGACACTCGCGCACAAGATCGTCACCGTGCCGATCAACCCCGCCTTCGCGTCGCTCAACCTCGCGCAGGCGGTGATCCTGCTCGCCTATGAATGGTCGAAGGGCGTCGCCCTTGCGAGCCCGCCCGAAGTGCCGCTCGCCCCCCCGGCACCGCACGCCGAGATGGAAGAACTGATCGGACACCTGGTCCGCGACCTCGACGCCAGCGGCTATTTCTTCCCGCCCGAACGGAAAGAAATGACGCTGCGGACGCTGCGCACCGCGCTCACCAAGACGGGTTGGTCGTATAATGATATCCGGATGATGCACGGCATCATCACGTCGCTGGGTCGCACTCCCCGGGCGCGATAACGACGTCGCTCCGCTGGCCGCCGATGCCCGTAAGTCGATGGATCGAGACAGGAATTGACAATCGATTTTTGACATGCTGCATGTCAAATCATCGCTTGCCCCGGTCATGACGGCCGGGCTGGCTGCATTCCCCGGGAGTCCGATTTCATGATGAGCCTACTGCTTTCGCTCGCCCTCGCGGCGTCCGGAACCGACGCCGCCGCCAACACCCAGCCTGCGACCGAAACCGCGGCCAAGCCCGAAAAAGCCAAGCCGAAGCTGATTTGCCGCCGCATCGCCGACACCGGCAGCCGCCTTCCCGAACGCGAGTGCCGCACCCAGGAAGACTGGAATCGGCAGGCGGATAGCATCGGCAAAAGGATGAATAGCGCGAAATAATATTGTTCGTCGGCGTGCCTGAGACGTTGGTCGAACAGGCACTCGACGATCTGGCCAAGACAAGGACGGTGCGGTTTCGCCACCCACTTGGCTATCGGGGGAAACATCCCTAGAAAGCCGCACCCTCCAAGGAGCGAATATTGTTATGATCTCTGCGATACTTTCCCTGGCCCTCGCGGCAACGTCCGCGAACATGGCTGCGGACACCCCGGCGAAGCCTGCCAAGCCCAAGAAGGTCTGCGAAAAGGTCGAAGTCACCGGCAGCACGGTGCCGAAGCGCGTATGCCGGACGGTGGCCGAGCCCGCAAAGCCGAAAGACGAAGCGACGCAAGCCGCCACCGAAAAGCCGGCGGCGGACGCCACCAACTAAAATAAACGATCAGCCGTCGGCGCGCAGGCGGTCCCACTGGACCGCTTCATAGGCGATCGATTGCTCGACCAGTTCGTTCCACACGGCGCGAAGTCGCTCGGACACGAGTCCGGCGGCCTCGGCTTCGCGCGCGACATTGTCGAGCACTTCGGCCTTGCGCACTTCGTCGCGGACGGTGCCGCGATCGCTCTTGATGCGCGCGGCGGCGTCCATATAGCCGAAACGGCGGACGAGCAGCGCCACCAGTTCGCGGTCGACCTGGTCGACCCCGGCACGCACCTCGGTCATCGTCTGGCATTGTTCGGGGATTTTGACAGCGGTCATGCGCGCAGCCTTTAGCGGCTTTTTCCATTCTGTCGAGCCGGGGCTTGGGCGCTTGACTTTCCGCCCCTCGCCGTCTAACCGCGCGCCTTCGCAATGGACCCCGCACCCCGGTGAAGCGGCGGTCGCATATGGAAATCTCCATATGGTGCGACCCGGGAACAAGCCGAAATCCTTCGGCACACAGCATATTGGAGACGACATATGTCGAAGCGCCAGAGCGCCAAGTATAAACTCGACCGCCGGATGGGCGAAAACATCTGGGGTCGCCCGAAGAGCCCGGTCAACCGCCGCGAATATGGCCCCGGCCAGCACGGCCAGCGCCGCAAGGGCAAGATGTCGGACTTCGGCATCCAGCTCCGCGCGAAGCAGAAGCTGAAGGGCTATTACGGCGACATCACCGAAAAGCAGTTCAAGAAGAACTATTTCGAAGCGTCGCGCATGAAGGGTGACACCGGCCAGAACCTGATCGGCCTGCTCGAGCGCCGCCTCGACGCCGTCGTCTACCGCTCGAAATTCACCCCGACGATCTTCTCGGCACGCCAGCTCGTCAGCCACGGTCACGTCTATGTGAACGGCGTGAAGTGCAACGTCGCCAGCCGCCTCGTAAAGCCGGGCGACGAAATCACCCTCGGCAAGAAGGCGCAGGAAATGGCGCTGGTCGCCGAAGCGCAGAGCCTGCCCGAGCGCGACCTGCCCGAATATCTCGCGGTCGACGGCACCAAGACGACCTACGTCCGCGTGCCCACGCTCGACGAAGTCCCCTATCCGGTGAAGATGGAACCGAACCTGGTCGTCGAATTCTATTCGCGCTGATCCGGTTTCCACCGAAACGATTTCAGAAGGGCGGTCCGCAAGGGCCGCCCTTCTTGCATCGGCCCGCCGCGGCTGGCACAAGCCCGCGGTCGAATACGATAATCCGAGGAATTCCCATGCTTCGTTTCCCCCGCACTACCGCAGCCCTTGCGGTCCTTTTGACCGTTGCCGCGTGCAACACGTCCGACAAGGCCGCGACGTCCGCGACCGCCATTCCCGACGTCCAGATCCCCGAACTGTCGCTCGCGACGCTTCAGGAAGTCACGAAGGAACTGTCGTCGGACGCCTATGAGGGTCGCGCGCCCGGCACCCCGGGCGAGGAAAAGACCGTCGCCTATATCATCAAGAAGTACGAGGAAGCGGGGCTGAAGCCCGGCAACAACGGCAAGTGGACGCAGGACGTGCCGCTGGTCGAAATCACCGCGAAGAATGCGACGCCGCTCACCTTCACCGGCGGCAAGACGCCGGTCACCGCGCAATATGCGAAGGACTATGTCGCGTTCAGCTACCGCGTCCAGCCGAAGACCGAGGTCAAGGACAGCGACGTCGTCTTCGTCGGTTACGGCATCAACGCCCCCGAAAAGGGCTGGAACGACTATGCCGGGCTCGATGTGAAGGGGAAGACCGTCGTCGTCCTCGTCAACGACCCCGACTGGCAGACGAAGGAAGCCAAGGGCGAATTCAACGGCCGTGCGATGACCTATTATGGCCGCTGGTCGTATAAATATGAGGAAGCCGCGCGCCAGGGCGCTGCCGCCGTGCTGATCGTCCACGACACCGAACCCGCCGCCTATGGCTGGAACGTCGTCGAATCGAGCAACACCGGCACCAATTACCTCGCCGAAACCAAGGATGGCGGTGCCAAGGAAACCGTCGCCAACGGCTGGATCCAGCTTCCCAAGGCAAAGGAACTTTTCGCCAGCGCGGGTCAGGATTTCGACAAGCTCCGCGATGCCGCGAAAAAGAAGGGTTTCAAGCCCGTCGCGCTGGCCGGCGTGAAGGCGAATTTCGGCTTCGACAATGAAATCTCGAAGAAGATGTCGCGCAACGTCATCGGCGTTCTGCCGGGCGCCAAGCGTCCCGACGAATATGTGCTCTACACCGGCCACTGGGATCACCTCGGCCGCTGCACGCCCGTTGCTGGCGACGACATCTGCAACGGCGCGGTTGACAATGCGAGCGGCATCGCCGGTCTCGTGACGCTGGCGCAAGCCTTCCACAAGGCGGGCGCCCCCGACCGCAGCATCGTCTTCCTCGCCGTCACCGCCGAGGAATCGGGCCTGCTCGGTTCGAAATATTACGCCGAAAACCCGGTCTTCCCGCTCGCGCAGACGGTCGGCGGCGTGAACATGGACGCGCTGAACGCGATCGGTCCGGCGAAGGACATCGTCGTCGTCGGCCGCGGCAAGTCCGAACTCGACGCCTATGTCGCGAAGCTCGCCCAGATGGAAAAGCGCGTGATCAAGGACGAACCGACCCCCGAAAAGGGTTTCTACTATCGCTCGGATCACTTCAGCTTCGCCAAGCTCGGCGTCCCGATGTTCAACTTCGGCAGCGGCGACGACCTGGTCGAGGGCGGCGTCGAAGCGGGCAAGAAGGCGGCCGAAGACTATGAAAAGAACCGCTATCACGCGCCCGGCGACGAATATGAGGCGATCACCAACTGGGGCGGCATGATGTCCGACCTGCGCCTCTATTACGCCGCGGGCCGCATGCTCGCGATGACCGACGCGTGGCCGAACTGGAACGAGGGCGACGAATTCCGCGCCGCCCGCGACAAGTCGCGCGCCGCAAAGTAACCGGAACGGCGCCCATGACGCTTAGAATGCCCGCAGAATGGGCGCCGCACGACGCCGTCTGGATCGGTTTCCCGCACCTCGCCGAGGAATGGTCGGGACAGATCGATGCCGGACGGCGCGACGTCGCCGCTTTCGCCAACGCCGTCCATGACGGCGGTCGCGGCGAAGAAGTGCGGCTTGTCGTCAACGATGAACGGCAGGCCGACGTCGCCGCGAAGCTCGTCGACCCCGGCGTGCGCATCCTCGTCCAGCCGTTCGGCGATATCTGGCTGCGCGATACCGGACCGATCATCGCCGGGACGGGCGCCGCCCGCCGCGCGCGCAATTTCGAATTCAACTGGTGGGGCGAGAAATTCGTCATGCCGGGCGATCAGGAAGTCGGCGCCGCACTCGCGCGGAGCAGCGGCCTGCCGGTCGACGACCAGGACTGGGTACTCGAAGGCGGCGGCATCGACGTCGACGGCACCGGCCTCTGCGTCACCACCGAAGAGTGCCTGCTCAACACGAACCGCAATCCGACGCTGACGCGCGAGGATATCGCGGTGCGGCTCCACCAGTCGCTCGGCATCGACCGGCTGCTGTGGCTCGGCAACGGGCTCGTCGGCGACCATACCGACGGCCATGTCGACAATCTCGCGCGCTTCGTCGGCGAAGGCCGCCTTGCGCTTCCCGTCGCAGATGGTCCGGACGATCCCAATGCGCATATCTATGCCGACGCCCGCGCGCGCACCGCGGCGTTCGGCGGGGTCGAGATCGTCGACCTGCCCTCGCCCGGCCGGGTGGAAATCGACGGAGAGATCGCGGCCGCGAGCTATATGAACTTCTATATCGGCAACAGCACGATCGTCGTCCCGACCTATGGCGCCGCGAACGATCAGGCGGCGGTCGATACGCTCGCCGCGCTCTTCCCCGATCGCCGGGCGGTCAGCGTGCCCGCGCGCGGGATCATCGTCGGCGGCGGCAGCTTCCATTGCTCGAGCCAGCAAGTGCCACGATGATCGCGAGTCTTTTCGCCCTGTCTTTCCTGTTTTCGGGCAGCAACGCTTACATTGTCCGGATGGAATCCTCGCAAGAGCCCGAGCATTATTTCCGTCTCGCCTATCCGCTTACCGCCTTGCAGGCCAATGCCGAAGGCGATGCAAAATTCGAAATATGGGTCGATAAGGAAGGGCGACCCGTAAGCTGCAAAATAACCTCGTCATCGGGACACCCCGCCCTCGATGCCGAAACCTGCAAGCTGATGATGGCCAAAGGGAAATGGCGACCGATGAGAACGCCCGAAGGCGATCCGAAAGAATTTGCCTATTCGGATACCGCGCAATGGCGCCTGGATTCGTCGACAGCCCCGACCCCGCAAACCCGATATCGGCAGGACGATGAATATCCGCCGGCGGCGTTGGCGCTCGGGATCGAGGGCGTATCAAAGGTCGAACTGGCAATCGACGCAGCGGGCACGCCAAAATCCTGCAAACTGCTTCAGTCGGCAGGCCATCCCGACCTCGATCAAGCGACGTGCAACCTCCTGATGGGGATGGTCGGATTTCGGCCCAAGGCAGATACGGACGGCATCGTCAGGCCGCTCATATCGGTACAATCGGTAAGGTGGGAAATTCCTCGGCGGACATCCAAAGACAAGACGAGCAAAAGCGGAAGCGAATAGGCCCGCTACACCCCGAAAGCGCCGGCTGGACTTCGGCGCTATGCCGATAGCGCCTTTTCTCGGCGCAATGCGCGTGGCATGAGGCGCGCCATGACCCGCACCATCACCGTCGCCGCGTTGCAGCTTCCCCTGCCCGGCCCTGTTCAGCCGAATATCGATGCCGTCACCGCGCTCGTCGAGGAAGCCGCCTCGAAGGGCGCGCAGGTCATCCTGCCTCCCGAACTCTTCGAAGGCCCCTATTTCTGTCAGGTCGAGGATGAGGAATTGTTCGCGTCGGCGCGCCCGACTGTTGAGCATCCGAGTGTCATCGCGATGCAGGCGCTCGCCGCGAAGCTGAAAGTCGCGATCCCGACGAGCTATTTCGAGAAGGACGGGCCGCATTATTATAACACGCTTGCGATGATCGGCCCCGACGGGGCGATCATGGGGACGTATCGCAAGAGCCACATTCCCGACGGCCCCGGCTATGAAGAGAAATATTATTTCCGCCCCGGCAACACCGGCTTCAAGGTCTGGGATATGTTCGGGACGCGGATCGGCGTCGGCGTCTGCTGGGATCAATGGTATCCCGAATGCGCGCGCGCGATGGCGCTGATGGGCGCCGAACTGCTTTTCTACCCGACCGCGATCGGCAGCGAGCCCTATGATGCCGACCTCGACACGAGCCGCATGTGGCGCCGCGCGATGCAGGGACATGCCGTGTCGAACTGCATGCCGGTGATCGCCGCGAACCGCATCGGGATCGAGGGCGACGCCAATTTCTATGGCCACAGCTTCATCACGGACGAATGGGGCGATATGACGCAGGCGTTCGGCGCAGGCGAAACGGGGGTGCTCGTCGCGACGATCGACCTCGATCGCGCGGCCAAGCACCGCGCCGGCATGGGCTTCTTTCGCGATCGCCGGCCGCAGCTATACGGGCGGCTGGTCGAGGACATCTGACAGGAAACTGGGGGCGAAACATGGAACTACCCGACGACATCTTCACCGAACCCGAAGACGTCGATCCCGAAACGCTCGCCAACCTCGGCCCGCTGCTGCGCCTCGCCGGTGTTTGGGAAGGGACGCGCGGCGTCGATGTGAACCCGAAGGCCGACGGCCCCGAAACGCGCAAATATTACGAGCGGATCGAAATGCAGCCGATCGACCCGCAAGCGAACGGGCCGCAGCTATTCTACGGGCTGCGCTATCACGTCCACATCAACACGCGCGAGGAAGATATCACCTTCCACGACCAGGTCGGCTACTGGCTCTATGAAGCCGCGACCGGACTGATCCTGCAAACGCTGGCGATCCCGCGCGGACAGATCGCGATTGCGGCAGGGCACGCGAAACCCGGCGACAAACAGCTCGTCGTGAAGGCGGAGCGCGGGCAAACCGAATATGGCATCTGCTCGACGACCTTCCTCGACCTCGCCTTCCGCACCGACAGTTACGAATTGACGGTCGACTTCCACGACGACGGATCGTGGAGCTATGTCTCCGACACCATGCTGATGGTGAAGGGCCGCGACGAATTGTTCCAACACCGCGACCACAACCGGCTGACGAAAATCGCCGAACCCGATCTCAACCCCTGGGCAAAGATCGTCCGCGGCGCATCATAAGGGTCAGCTTTCGAAGCGGTGGATGCTTTCGAGGTCGGCACGATCGAGCGGCTGGGTCAGCCACAGGCCGCCGCGCCCGGCACGCGACCAGCGTACGATCGCCCGGCGCTTGATCCCGCCCGCGAGGACAAGGTCGAATTCTTTCCCGACTTCCAGATGGCCGTCGTGAATGAAGCCCGCGCCGTTCTGTGACATGTCGACGAGTTCGATATTGCTCGTGCTTTCGTCCGTCACCGCCTGCGCCTGCGTCCGGACGGGCAGCCGCGGCTGGCGATAACCCGTAGCGCGCTGCTCGGCCGCAAGCTGCTTCAGAACATCGGCGACATCGACTTCCTCTTCGAACGCCACGCCGCACCGTCCCGCCTCGGACCACACGACCTCGCCGCGGATCACCACGGTATCGGACAGCGCGATCTCCAGCTTTTCGCCGACGGTGATCGGGACATCGGCCGCAAGCATCATGCCGCGGTCGGACATATTGCGTACGCGCCACAGGCCCGCATCGCCGTTCCGCACGACCTTGGCGATCCGCCATACGGTCCGATACCGATCACCGCCGCGGCGATCGGCGGCGGCTCCCTGCTCCCCTGCCGGATCGGAGAGGCGATGTTGGTTCATGTCGTCTACCTTATCGAAGCAGCGTCGTACGGAGCAGTATGTCCCGAAAAATACTGCAAAATACTCAAAATCTATTCAAACCGGATAGCAGAATTATGCTTATTATTCAATCATGTCGCACGCGATCGTTAACATGGCCTCAACCGTCGCTTCGCGAACCCTCGGCCAGCTTCGGGCGAAGCGCGGACAAGTTTCGTATTTTGCGTAATTTAACGACGTCGTAGCGCCGGCATTAAGGATGAAATCGAACCGATGGCAGAGGGTGCCGGAAAGCGGGCACTGCCGCCCGCGATCCGCGGCACTATGCGATGGTGTTCCCCGATCAAATGAGGCACAAACCATCGCAATGGCGGGATATGGAGGATCGGCTTGTCGGGGGAAGGACATTCTGCGCACGCCCCGGCCGCAAGAGTTTCCCGATACCACGCGCGCCCGATCCTGACCGATGGCCGACGATGACCAAGCCGATATTCGGGCAGCGCTCGCCGGCGATCGCGGCGCATTCGAACGGCTTTTGAGGCGGCACTATGATCGCATCCACGGTCTGGCCTGGCAGATGACGGGATCGCGGACCGACGCCGACGACATCGCGCAGGATGTCTGCTGTATCCTTGCCGAAAGGCTCGCAGACTTTCGCGGCGACGCCAAATTCTCAACCTGGCTTTGCAGCATCGTCTTCAACGCCTGCCGCGCTACCCGTCGCCGTCGCCGCGCCTTTTCGGGCTTCACCGACCGGCTGGCGGTGATGGCGGGACTGATGCGGGTACCCGACGGCCGCGACCTTTACGACGAAGTCTGGATCAGGAGCGCGATATCGCGGCTGAAGCCCGACCTGCGCGACACCGCGATCCTCGTCGCGGGCCAGCAGCTGACCCACGCCGAAGCCGCCGAAATATTGGGCATCGCCGAAGCGACCGTGTCGTGGCGGATGTACGAGGTGCGCCGCTTGCTCGGCTCCAGAACGGCGACAGGCGATTGACGATCGGCCTGCGTGAACTTTTTTTCGCAAGGCCGCCAAGGAAAATCCCGCGACGCGCATCCCAGTAACATGCGGGCGATCTTGCACCGCTGTTTTCCAAGGAGGCCTCCATGTCCCGTTTCTGCCTGACGCTCACCACAGGGCTGTCGATCACCCTCGTCGCCGCCTGTTCGCAGCCGGCCAGCCCCGATGTTGCATCGCCATCGTCCGAAACCGGTGCGACCGGGCAACGCGCCGAAGCCGCCGAGGCGGATTCGTCGATCGTTGTCACCGCAACACGCGTTCCCCAGCCGCAGTATGACACGCCGCTGGCGATCACCGCGTTCAGCTCGGACGAGATCGCCGCACCGCCGCCGCCGCCCTCGCCGAGGGTCGTCACGGGAACCCTCGTTCGCGCGCCGCACCCCGACCTCCAGCGCCCCTATTATCAGGATGTCGGCCGCGACAAATTTACCGCGACGCAGGAAAACCCGTTCCGGATCGCGCGCGACGAGCCGGTTTCGACCTTTTCGATCGACGTCGACACCGCCTCCTATTCCTTCGTCCGCGCTTCGCTGAACCGCAATGTCCTGCCGCAACCTGCCGCGGTACGGACCGAAGAGCTGATCAACTATTTCCCCTATGACTATGCGGCGCCGCGTACCGCGCAACAGCCTTTCACATCGAACGTCGCGGTCTTCCCCAGCCCCTGGTCGGCGGGGCGCAAGCTCGTCCGCGTCGGGATCAAGGGCTATTCGGTCGAGCGTGCGGCGCGGTCGCGCGCCAACCTCGTTTTCCTGATCGACACGTCGGGTTCGATGGACGCGCCGAACAAGCTGCCGCTGGTCAAGCAGTCGCTGGCGCTGCTGCTCGACCAACTCGACGGCAACGACCGGGTGGCGATCGTGACCTACGCGGGCAGCGCCGGCACCGCGCTCGAACCGACGCCGGCCAGCCAGAAGAGCAAGATTTTATCGGTGATCGACCAGCTCGGCGCGGGCGGCAGCACCGCGGGCGCCGAGGGCATTCGTCAGGCCTATGCGCTGGCCGAGCAGAATCTCGACCCGAACGGCGTCAACCGCGTCGTGCTGGCGACCGACGGCGACTTCAACGTCGGCATCACCAACCAGGACGAGCTCAAGGGCTATATCGAGCGCCAGCGCGGCAAGGGCATTTTCCTCTCGGTCCTCGGCTTCGGCATGGGCAATTACAATGACGCGCTGATGCAGACGCTGGCGCAGAATGGCAATGGCGCCGCAGCGTACATCGACACGCTGGGCGAGGCGCGCAAGACGCTGGTCACCGAAGCGACCTCGACGCTGTTCCCGATCGCGAAGGACGTGAAGATCCAGGTCGAGTTCAACCCCGCGACGGTCGCCGAATACCGGCTGATCGGCTATGAAACGCGGATGCTCAACCGCGACGACTTCGACAATGACAAGGTCGATGCGGGCGATGTCGGATCGGGACAGACCGTCACGGCATTGTACGAGATCGTCCCGGTCGGCGGCGCTCGCACGATGGGCGACCTCCGCTACAGCACCCCGACGCCGCGCGCGGGCGGAGCGGCGCTGTCGAGCGAATATGGCTTTGTGAAGATCCGGTACAAATTGCCGAAATCGGATCGCAGCGAACTGATCTCGACGCTGATCGACCGCCGCGTCGAGTTCGCGCGCTTTGCCGACGCGCCGCAGGATGCGCGCTTCGCGACCGGGGTCGCGGCCTTTGCCGAGCTGCTTCGCGGCGGACGCTACAACGGGTCGATGACCTATGACGATGTGCTGACGATCGTCGGCGCATCGCGCGGCTCCGACGATTTCGGCTATCGCAACGAACTGGTGCAACTTGTCCGCGCCGCGAAAAGCGCGGGTGCGATGGCCCGGCTGAACCGCTGAACCCGCGCGGCGGGACGGCGGTGCGCCAACACCGCGCAGCCGTCCCGCCGCTCAATATCGCAGGACATCATCGTGCCATTCGACCGGCTCGATTTTGTGCGTATAAGACATGCCGATGCCCGACGACGATATCATGGCTGCGCTGCCGCATCCGCCTCCGCCGTCGCCGAAGCGCCGCGAGGCGGCGATCGGCGAAGCGATGGCGCGTTTCGGCGGCATCGGCGAGGCCGCGCCCGGTCGCACGGCACAGCCGGCCGCGCGGCCCAGCGGCTGGTGGGCGAACATACGCCGTCCGCAGGCGACCGCGCTGGTCACCGCCGCGCTCGTCGCCGCGATTGGCCTTCCCGTCGCGTGGACGATCGATTTCCGGCCCGACGCCCCCGCCGAACAGGCCGCCCCTGCCGCGCGCGATGTCGTGCGTCCCGCTACCGCCGAAGCGACCGCCCGAGCCGATACCGCGACGGCGCCTTCACCGCCGCCCGCTGTCGCCCGCGCGGTTTCGACGCCCGCCGCGGCGCCCGAGGCAGGAACCGCCCCCGCACCCGGTCCCGCGAAACCCGCCCGGCTCGCCCCGCCCGCGCCGCCGCCCCCTCCGCCTTCGCCGATGGTCGCCGGGCGCGCGGCCCGGTCCGACGGCGAACTGGTGGTGACCGGCGCCCGTGTCGCGCGCCCAGCGCTCGAACAGGCCTCCCCCGTTACCGCCTTCTCGGCCGAAGAGGCGCCGCGCGACGAAGCTGGGTCCATCGTCGTTACCGGCGCCATGATGGCGCCGCGGGGCAAACCGGCGCGCGGCGACTGGAACGCCTGTACCGTCAATGACCCCAGCCAGACGCTGACGCGGTGCCGGAAGATGGCGAACAAGGGCACAAAGGATGTCCGAAGCCGCGCCGACGCCCATCTTGCCGACGGCCTGAAGCAGGCGTGGGCCGGCAATCTCGACGAAGCGATCGCCGCATTCGATCGCGCGATCGCCGTCGCGCCCGATTTGTCGGCCGCCTATCTCAACCGCGGGATCGCCTACGAACGGCAGGGCGACCGTGCACGCGCAATCGCGGACCTCGACCAGGCGGTGAAACATGCCCCGAAATCGGCGCGCGCTTATTATAACCGCAGCCTCATCCTGCGCGAGAATGGCGACCTTCGACGCGCGAACGCCGACGAAAGCCGCGCGATCAACCTCGACCCGCGATATCAGAAAATATCGCGCTAGCCGCGCGGGCTCACGATTGTCTCAGGGTGGGTGGTGCCCCTGGCCGGACTCGAACCAGCACTCCTTGCGGAACTCGATTTTGAGTCGAGCGCGTCTACCAATTTCACCACAGGGGCACATAATCACAGGCGCGAAAAGCGCGGCGCTTCCCCTAAGGCGAAGCGCCGCATCTTGCCAAGCTATTTCTTCGTCAGCCGGGCTTTACGGCGCTGTAGAGCGAAATCGAGCCTGTCGGCGTCGCGATCACCGCCCGTTCGGTGACCGTATCGAAGCCTGCTGCTTCGATCAGCCCCGGCAAACAGCCCTTCGCATTGGGCTCGGTCAGATCGAAGCCGTCGATCATCTGCACCTGACGGAACAGGACGCGCATCAGGACGGAGCGCTGCTCGCCATAATCGGCAATGAACATTTGCCCGCCGGGCCGAAGCAGTCGCCATTTCTGGCGAAGGATCGATGCTTTCACTGCGACCGGACACTGATGGAGCACAAGACTGGACGTGATGCGGTCGCACCCGGCGAGATGTGGAATATCGTCGAGTGCATCGCCCATCGCATGGACCCAACTGATCGGCGCGGCCTCCGCCGCGGCCTTTGCCCGGGCGATCGCCAGCACGGCGGGGTCAGGGTCGACGCCGGTCACCACCGCGTCGGGCATCTTCTGCCAGAGCGCGATCGCCAGCGTCCCCGTTCCGCAGCCGATATCGACGATCCGCTCGCCGGGCTGCGGGTCTATCAGATCGATCAACGCGCCGCGCCACCGCCTCTCCCGCGTCATCAGCGCGATGACCCGATCATAGCGATCGATATTGCCAGCCCTGCCAAGCGCGGGCACGAAATCCTTCGAAGTTGTCGTCATGGATTCGATCTAGCGGCACAAGGCGAGCGGCGATTGAACGAAGCGGCTGTGGATATCGCTAAAAGGCGTCGCCGGCCCGGATCCCGAACATTCGCTTGATCGTGCGCGCCAGATGCGCGGCGTCGGCGAACCCCGCATCATGTGCCGCGCCGGTCAATCCCTCGCCGGTCTGCAGCGCCATGATCGCCGCGCGAAGGCGTCGCCACAGCACATAGCGCCGGAAGGGCGCGCCGATCTCGGCGGCAAAAAGATGCCGCAGCCGCCCTTCGGACAGGCCGGTCGGCCCAGCGATATCCGCAAGCCGGACGGCGCCGCCGGCCAGGCGTGCATCGAGCGACGCAGCCGCCAGCGCAATCCGCGGATCGATCGGCGGCCGTCCCGGCCTGTCGATCCAGTCGCTCCAGAAGCCCGGCCCGATCAGGCCCGGCGGAAGCGCGGCGCATATGCGGTCACGCAAGGGCGGCGACGGCTGCGCGCGTCCGGTCGGTTCGACGAAAAATATCTCCGCCTGCTCACAGGCTTCCAGCCGGTGCGCGACATTCGGCTCGATGAGCAGGCAGCGCCCTTCGGAGACCCGCCCGTCGCCATAGCGGACCACAGCGGGCGCCGGCGCAAACACCGCCTGCGCGGCGAAATGCCGGTGCGGCACCGAATCACCCACCGACCCGGTCCAGCACGCGACGAAATCGTCGATCGCAAGATGTCCGGTCCAGTCGATCGCGGCGCGTCCTGCGCGAGCTATTTCTTGAGCTCTTTCGCCAGCGTCTTCGCGGTTGCCTTGCCATAGGGCGGCTTGAAGCCCGCGAGACCCGCGACGTCGAGCTTCGGCTGGCGATAGACGGCGCGCGCGTGGCTGAAGGTACGGAAACCGTCAACGCCATGATAATTGCCCATCCCCGACGGGCCAACCCCGCCGAAAGGCAGATCCTCCATGGCATTGTGGAACAGCACGTCATTAACCGTCACGCCGCCCGAGATCGTCCGCGTCAGCACGCGGTCCTCCTCGCTCTTGTCCTGCCCGAAATAATAGAGGCCGAGCGGGCGGTCATTGCCGTTCACATAATCGATCGCGTCGTCGATAGTCTTGTACGTCTTCACCGGCAGGATCGGGCCGAAGATTTCATCCTGCATCACCTTCATGTCGTCGGTCGGGTTACGCACGATATGGAGCGGCATCTTGTGGCCGTTCGAACTCGCGAAATCCTCGCCCCCCGGATTGACCTCGATCACCTCGGCGCCCTTCTCGCGCGCGTCGGCGAGATAGGACTGCAGCCGGTCGTAATTGCGCGTGTTCACCACCGACGTATAGTCGTCGTTGGCGAGCAGCGTGGGATAGAGCGCCGCCGCGCCCTTCGTGACGCTGTCGATCACCTCGCCTTCCTGATCCTCGGCGACAAGGAGGTAGTCGGGCGCGAGGCAAATCTGGCCCGCGTTCATCATCTTGCCGAGCGCGACGCGCTGGCCGACGAGGTCCTTGTTCGCGCTGCGCCCGATGAAGGTCGGCGACTTGCCGCCGAGCTCGAGCGTGACGGGGACGAGGTTATCGGCGGCGGCGCGCATGATATGCTTGCCGACACTGGTGGCGCCCGTGAAGATCATATGGTCGAAGGCGAGTTTCGAGAAGGCGACCCCGACCTCGGCATCGCCGGTGAACACCGCCATCTCGCTCTCGTCGAAATAATCGGGCACGAGCCGCGCCATCAGCGCCGAGACATTTTCGGTGAATTCCGAAGGCTTGATCATCGCACGGTTGCCCGCCGCTAGGATGCCCGCCATCGGCACGAAGACCATGCCGACGGGGAAATTCCACGGGCTCACGACGCCGACGACGCCCTTCGGCTGATAGACGACCTCGGCCTTCGCACCGAGCAGCCCGAGCGGGAAGGTCGGCTTGCGCTTCTCGCCCTTCGACCAAGCCGCCATATGCTTTTTCGCATGTTTGAGCGCGCTGACGGACGGCATGATGTCGGTCATCAGCGTCTGCTCGCGGCTGCGATGGCCGAAATCCTCACTCACCGCCTTGGCGAAATCCTCGGCATTGTCGACGAGCAGCGCGATCGCGCGGTCGATGCGGTCGGTGCGCACCGCAAGGCTTTCGGGCATCGCCGCGGTAAAGCTCGCCTTCTGCGCCGCGAGTATCTCGTGCATCCGCGCGGTTTCGCCCGCAACATCCTTGATCGCCGTCGCCATGACCCGTCTCCCCTCATATTTTGCGGCGGCCGTTTTTTCACGCCGCGCGGCGGGTTGCAAGATGAAACCGGCCACCCATCTCGTCCCTGCCCCTTTCGCAAGTGCAGCAAAGGCGCTAAGCGACCCGCCGACGTATGTTTCCCCTACGGAGTCTCTCGATATGACCGCCACCGATCCCGTCGTTTTCCTCTCCTACGCCCGCACGCCGATGGGCAGCATGCAGGGCAGCCTGTCGGACGCGAGCGCGACCGATCTCGGTGCGACTGCGGTGAAGGCGGCGGTCGAGCGGGCCGGCGTTTCGGGCGACGATATCGAGCGCATCTACATGGGCTGCGTGCTTCCCGCCGGCCTCGGCCAGGCACCCGCGCGCCAGGCCGCGATCAAGGCGGGCCTGCCCAAGTCGGTGCAGGCCACGACCGTCAACAAGGTGTGCGGTTCGGGCATGCAGACCGTGATCATGGGCGCCGAAGCGCTCGCTGCAGGCAGCGTCGACCTGATCGTCGCGGGCGGCATGGAATCGATGACCAACGCGCCGTACCTGCTCAAGAAGCATCGTTCGGGTGCGCGCATCGGCCACGACACCGCCTATGACCATATGTTCCTCGACGGCCTCGAAGACGCCTATGAGGCCGGCCGCGCAATGGGCACCTTTGCGCAGGACACCGCCGACGCGTACCAGCTCAGCCGCCAGTCGCAGGACGACTATACGCTCGAATCGCTGAGCCGCGCAAAGAGCGCGATCGCCGACGGCGCCTTCGCCAATGAAATCGCGCCGGTCACGATTTCGGGCCGCAAGGGCGATGTCGTCGTCGACACCGACGAAGCCCCGAGCAAGGCGATGCCCGACAAGATCCCGACGCTGAAGCCCGCTTTTGCGAAGGACGGCACGATCACGGCCGCGACCAGCTCGTCGATTTCGGACGGCGCGGCCGCGGTGGTGCTGAGCCGCCAGTCGGTCGCCGACGCCAAGGGCGCGAAGGCCGTCGCGCAGCTCGTCGCGCATGCCGCGCACGCGCAGGAGCCCAAGGATTTCACCGTCGCCCCCGTCGGCGCGATCAACAAGGTGCTCGCCAAGGCCGGCTGGAGCATCGCCGACGTCGACCTGTTCGAAGTCAACGAAGCCTTTGCCTGCGTCGCGATGTTCGCGATGCACGACCTCGGCATCCCGCATGAGAAGATCAACGTCCACGGCGGCGCGACCGCGCTCGGCCACCCGATCGGCGCCAGCGGCACGCGCATCATCACGACGCTGATCGCGGCGCTCCAGCGCCACGGCAAGACGCGCGGCATCGCCAGCCTCTGCATCGGCGGCGGTGAAGCGACCGCGGTCGCCGTCGAGCTGGTTTAAGGCCCAAAACCGGAAAAGTTGCACGGCGCCGTCGCAAGACGGCGCCGTTTCGTCGTTCTGCGGCGACAAATTGCGACACTAATGTCCTGAAAATAAACGGGGCATTCCGCATCCGTTCAAACGGGTTCGCCTATTCCATCCTCGTCATCGGGCAGATCCCCTCCCCCTGACCGATTGAAAGGAATGGCATAATGAAGAGCAAATTTCTCACCGCCGGCCTGATCGCCGCGATGATGGTCCCCGCCATGGCGCAGGCACAGACCCGCGAGATCCGCAACGACCGCAAGGAACTGCGCGAGGAACAGCGGGACCTGCGCAACGCCCAGCGTTACGGCGACCGCGGCGATGTCCGCGATGCCCATCGCGACGTCCGCGACGCACGTCAGGACCTGCGCGAAAGCCAGCGCGATTGGCGTCAGGATCGCCGCTATTCGAACTATCGCGCGCCGTTCCGCTATCAGCAGTTCCGCGTTGGCGCGACGCTCCGCCCGAACTATTATGCCCCCAGCTATCGCCCGGCCTGGGACAGCCGCTGGGGCGTTCCGCGGGCCGGTCGCAACCTGACCTATGTCCGCCACTATAACGACCTGCTGCTCGTCAACGAGCGCAACGGCCGGGTGGTGAAGGTCTATCGCAACCACTTCCGCTGGCGCTAAACGCCAAGGATCGAAGACGCGCCGGGCGGAAACGTCCGGCGCTTTTTCATGCGCCCTTTTCTTTTGCCGCGCTTCCCCGATCAGCCTAGCCTTCGCTCCTCTGTGATGGGGAGAGATAGTCATGAAAAAGCTTGCGTTGATTGCGGCGATTTCGCTGCTGGCGGCCTGCTCGCAAAAGGCTGAAGAGAAAAAGGAAGTTGCCGCAGAACCTGCCGCAGAACCTGCCGCGGAGGCTGCGCCTGCCGCCGACTCGGGAACGCAGCCCGGCACCTATGACGTCAAAATGGCCGACGGAACGATGGCGACCACGACGATCAACGCTGACGGCACCTATGTGGACACCGACCCCAAAGGCAAAGAGGTCAAAGGCCTCTACGCGAGCCATGACGGCAAGGATTGCTTTGACCCCGAGGGCGACACGCCGGGCATGTGTTGGGCGGTGAGCAAGCGCGGCGCCGACGGCAGCTTTACGGCGACCGCCGATGATGGCACCGTGGTGACGGTCACGCCAAAGAAGAAATAGCCACTCCGACGCTGGGGCGGCGTCAGTCTCCCCAGATATGGTCGGTCTGGACCCAGCCCTTGCGGCCCTTGACGTCGAACAGGCACCAGCCGTTCTTGCAGTCGGTGATCCGCCCGACGACGCCGGGTTCGGCGCGATAGGCGACGGCCGCCGATACGCTGGCATCCTCGCGCATCGGGCGAATTTCGCCGGTGACGATGGCCGTGCGTGTGCGGCTCAAAAGCCGCGCCGCCATCCAGCCCTGCGTCCCGTCGGGATCCTCTATCTTGCGCCAGGTCTCGAAGCGCGCGACGACCTTTACCGGCAGGTCCTTGCGCCGATATTCCCAGATCACCGGGACATCGGGCGACGGCCCCTTGCGCATCCGCGCCTCGTCGACGTTGATCGACGCCCAGTAAGGCAATGCGACATCGGATTGGGCTGCGGCCGGTCCCACGGTGGCCATCAACACGGCGGCGGCTAATATCTGGCGGCTGGTCATCACTCTGCCTTGTCAAACTCATATCCGCATTTCAACCGCTCACCGCGCAAAAGGCTGCGTTCATCCCCAGCTTTTCGCGCTTCTTTCCGCGCCCGCGCTCTTGACCGCCGTGCCGCGGCGCGCTCTATCGGCGGCCATGCCCGATTCATCCCGTCCGAAACGCCCGCGCGTCATCGTCACCCGCCAATTGATGCCGCATGTCGAGGGGCGGATGGCCGAATTGTTCGACGTGTCGCTGTCGGCGCGCGACGAGGCTTTTTCGACCGAGCAATTGAAGGCCGCGGTCGCCGACTGCGATGTCTTCGTGCCGACGGTGACCGACCAGATCGACGCCGATGTGCTTGCGGCGGCGGGGGACCGGCTCAAGCTGATCGCCAATTTCGGCGCCGGGGTCGACCATATCGACCTCGCCGCAGCGCGCGCAAAGGGCATCATGGTGTCGAACACCCCGGGCGTCTTTACCGAGGACACCGCCGACATGACGATGGCGCTGATCCTCAGCGTCCCGCGCCGGCTGGCCGAGGGCGAGAAACTGATGCGCTCGGGCCAATGGGCCGGCTGGGCGCCGAGCGCGATGCTCGGGCACCGCGTCGGCGGCAAATTGCTCGGCATCGTCGGCATGGGACGCATCGGCCTTGCGGTCGCGCGCCGTGCGCGCGCCTTTGGGCTGTCGATCCACTATCACAACCGCCGCCGCCTGCCCGAGGCGATCGAGGAAGAATTGGGCGCAAGCTATCACGCGAGCGTCGACACGCTGCTGCGCATCAGCGACGTCGTGACGATCCACTGCCCGCACACCAGCGAGACGCACGAGATGGTCAATTCGGCGCGCATCGCCGCGATGAAGCCAACGGCGTATCTGATCAACACCGCGCGCGGCGAGATCGTCGACGAAAAGGCGCTGGTCGCGGCGCTCCAGACCGGCCGCATCGCGGGCGCCGGGCTCGACGTCTATACGCACGAACCCGCGGTCGACCCCGCGCTGCTCGCGCTCGACAATGTGGTGCTGCTGCCGCACCTCGGCTCGGCAACGATCGAGGGCCGCGAAGCGTCGGGCGAAAAGGTCATCGCGAACATCCGCGCCTGGTGCGACGGCCACCGCCCGCCCGATCAGGTGCTGGAGGGTTGGGCCTGAGCCCAACCCCCAACGCGATCAATCCCCCGTCAAAATCCGGTCGACGAGTTGCTTCACCGTCGGGGTGAAATTGTTCGAGTAAAAGGGGTCGGTCTTGAAGTTGAACGCGGCATGCCCCGCGAACATCAGATTCTGTTCGACATCACCGCCATGCGCGATGTCCTGCAGCGTCTTCTGGATGCAGAAGCTCCGCGGATCGGCGAGGTAGCCGGTCGAATAATCGTCATGGTCTTTCCACGACGAAAAACCGCAATGCGACAGGCAGCCCATGCAGTCGGCCTGATCCTTGCGGATCACGCCCTTGTCGGTCTCGGTCACGAACACCACCGTGTTGTCGGGGGTCTTCAGCGCCTCGGTATAGCCTTCGGCGAACCAGTCGCGCGCGCGCGCGCGGTCGTGCGGGGTGACCCAGAAATTCTTGCCCTTCACCCCGACGTCGAGCTGGACGATATGATCGCCGGCTTCCTGCTTCGAATAGGGGATCTGGCGATCCGAACGCGCTTCGAGATCGCGCAGGAACGGGTTGCGCACCGCGCTCGAGTAAAAACCCGTCGGCGAAAAGCGGTGGAGCAGCACGTCGCCGTCGTCGAGCGTGCGGAGGCGATCCTTCCACTGCTGCGGGATCGGGCTTTCCTCGGTCAGCAGCGGGCGCGTGCCGTACTGGAAGACGATCTGGCCGAGTTCGGGATTGTCGATCCAGTTTTCCCAGTCGCGCAGGTACCAGACGCCGCCCGCCATCACGATCGGCACCTCGTCGGCGATCCCCTCGGCGCGCATCGTTTCGCGCACCGCGGCGACGCGCGGATAGGGATCCTGCGGCACCAGCGGATCTTCGGCGTTCGACAGGCCATTATGGCCGCCGGCCAACCACGGATCTTCGTACACCACCGCGCCCAGCAGATGCGGGACCTTGCTGTAAGCGCGCTTCCACAGCGCACGAAAGGCGCGCGCCGAGCTGATGATCGGCAGGTAGAGGACGTTGTGGCGCGCGGCAATTTCGCTCAATTTATACGGCATGCCCGCGCCGCAGGTGACGCCCGCGACGAGCCCCTTGGTGCGTTCGAGCACACCTTCGAGGATCTGCTGCGCGCCGCCCATTTCCCAGAGCACGTTGATGTTGATCGCGCCCTTGCCGCCCGACACGTCATACGCCCGCTTGACCTGCGCGACCGCGCCCTCGATGCCGTACTGGATCAGCTCTTCGTGGCGTTCCTTGCGTGTCAGCGCGCGATAGATTTGCGGGATGATCTTGCCTTCGGCGTCGTAACTGTCGGCGTTCACCGCCGACACGGTGCCGATGCCGCCCGCAGCAGCCCAGGCGCCGCTCGACATATGGTTGGTCGCCGACACGCCCTTGCCACCCTCGACCAGCGGCCAGACTTCACGCCCGCCATAAAGGATGGGCTTCAAACCTTTGAACACTCTAGACCTTCTCTCTCTCCGCCGCTTCGCGCCTGCGAACCGGCCCCCATTACCGCTTGCGTAAGCGGAAATTAGCCTCGCTTGTCAATCGAAGCCGACCCATCCGCCGCTAAACGGCCCATAACCTTCAAGCGCGCGAGCATAGAGCTTTTCATAAGCGGCGACCATATTTGATTCGTCGAACCGTTCCACGGCGACACGCCGGTTGGTGGTTCCGACCTCGGCCCGCAGGGCGGCGCTTTCGGCCATCTGCGCCAGCGCTGCGCGGAAGGCGGCTTCGTCGGGCGCCACGAATGGCCGGTTCGCGTCGGACAGCATCGCCGCGACATCGCCGACCGCGGGGCTCACCACCGGAAGCCCCGCCGCCATCGCCTCGATCACCGCGATCGGCGCCTGTTCGCTCAGCGACGAGAGCGCGAGCATATCGAAATGGCCGATCCAGCGCGCGGGTTCGGCCATGAAACCGGGCATCACAAGGCGATCGGCGAGGCCGCACGCAGCCGCTTCGGCGCGGATCGCTTCGCGTTCGGGGCCCTCGCCGACGATCACCAGCCGGACATTCGGCGGCAGGGTTGCGACGGCGCGAACGAGCCGCGGCAGATCCTTGACCTTGCGCAGCCCGGCGACGGTACCGATCACCACCTCGCCTTCGCGGCGTTCGAAGCCCGGGATCGGTACCGAGGGGCCATTCGCATAGGCCGCGACGTCAATTCCGTTCCGGATCAGGTGGGTGCGATCGCCCGCCCCCCATTCCGCGGTCGCGATCCGCTGGAGCAGCGTCGACGGCACGATCACCGACTGCGCGGTGCGCAGCCCGACGCGCCGGAAGAGGTTGCGCTTCCAGCTACGCCGAACACTTTCGTCCTCGTTGAAGCCGTCCTCGTGATGGATCAGCGAGGGCATGCTGTGCCACAGGCGCGAAACATGGACCCGGCGCGCCATCACCCCGTCCATCGCGCCCCAATTATAGCTGAGCACGAGTTCGAACCGCGTCATATAGTCGGCGAGATCGCGATAACGACCCAGCGACGGCTTGCCGTGGAGCGGCGGCGCATCCTTCGGGAAATCGACGACGATCCCGGGATCGATCGCATCGCGCGCGCCGAGCGCTTCAGGCATCGCCGACAGGATCGTGTGATGTGCCCGGTCGCCCATCAGATTCATCAGCCGGACCGCGCGCGCCTCCTTGCCGCCGAGCGAGAAACTCGAATGGAGGTGCAGGATGCGGATCGGCCAGGGCGTCTCGGGCTCGTCGGCGCTCACGCTTGCGGAAGCTCCGCGACCCACGCGTCGATCGCGGCGCGCGCTTCGGGTTCGTCCATCGTCGGCGCATGGCCGACCCCCGGCACCTCGACCAGCCGCGCGCGCGGCAGTTCGGCCGCCATCTTCTCCCCCGCCGTATGCGCGAGAATATCCGAAAGCGCGCCGCGCAGGATCAGCAGCGGCACGTCGCCGAGCGCACGATATGCGGGCCACAGGTCGACCCCGGCATCGCCACCGTTCGGCACGCGCAGCGGCGCCGCGATCTGCTTGTCATAATCGGTGACGATGCGTCCCTCGGGGGTCAGCCTATGCGTGCGCTTGGTCAGCCGCAGCCAGTCGTGGATGCCATAGCCCGGATAGACCGCGCCGTTGAGTTCGGCAAAGGCGCGCGCGGCGTGCATCCATGTCGGCTGGCTGCCCCCTGCGCCGATATAATCGCGGATCCGCTCGAGTCCTGCGGTCTGAAGCTCGGGTCCGACGTCGTTGAGCACAGCGCCGACCAGCCGGCCCGGCAGCGTCGCCGCCATCAGCATTGCGACCAGCCCGCCGAGCGAGGTGCCGACCGCCGCAAAGCGGCCGATCCCCAACTCGTCGAGCATCGCAACGACGTCCTGCACATAGGTCAGCGGGACATAGGTCATCGGATCCTTGGCATAGGCGCTGTCGCCGCGCCCGCGAAACTCGATCACGATGACCTTGCGATATTGCGCGACATGCGGCGCCAGCGCCTCGAAATCGCGGGCATTGCGCGCGAGGCCGGGCATGCACAGGATCGGCGGCGCACCTTCACTCCCGTCGGGCCCCGCATAGACGCGCGCGTGCAGCCGGACGCCGTCGGACGACCACCAATATTGGTCCGACCAGTCGCGGCGGCTGTCCTGCTTGGCCAGAATGGCGGGTCCCCTTGCTTGATATCTCGATCACGTCCCGCACGCGGGACTCGCCGCTGTCTATCGCCAACGACGCCGCGCGGCGCAAGCGATCCGTGGTCCCGGCGCGGCGCAGGTTGCCCCTGCCCGCTTTCGCCGATAAGACGCGGACGACCATGAGCGAACCCCTGATTTCCTTCGAACCCGCAACCGGCGAAGAGCTGTGGCGCGGGCCGGTCAGCGACGTCGATGCCGAGGTCGAGATCGCCCGCCGCGCCTGGCCCGAATGGGCATCGAAAGCCGTCACCTTCCGCACCGAAACGCTGCGCCGCTTCGTCGACCGGGTGAAGGCCGAGGGCGAAGCGCTGGCCGATCTGATCGCGCGCGAGACCGGGAAGCCGCTGTGGGAAGCGCGCACCGAGGTCGAATCGGTCGCGAACAAGGTCAATATTTCGGTCACCGCCTATGCCGAGCGTACCCCGAACCGGCGGATCGAAGGCGCGATGGGGCTGCGCAACGCGGTGCGCCACAAACCGCACGGCGCGCTCGCGGTGCTGGGACCCTATAATTTCCCTGCGCACCTGCCGAACGGCCATATCGTCCCGGCGCTGATCGCCGGCAATTCGGTCGTCTTCAAACCGTCGGAAAAGACCCCCGCGGTGGGTGCCAGGCTCGTCGAATTGTTTCACAGCGCTGGCGTACCCGAAGAGGTGCTCCGCCTCGTCATCGGCGGCCCCGAAACGGGCAAGGCGCTCGCGGGCCACGAAGGCATCGACGGGCTGCTCTTCACCGGATCGGCGCGCACCGGGCTCGCGCTCAACCGCCAGTTCGCGGGCCAGCCGGGCAAGATGCTCGCGCTCGAAATGGGCGGCAACAACCCGATCGTCGTGTGGGACACCGCCGACATCCGCACCGCCGCGGTGCTCGTCGTCCAGTCGGCCTTCCTCAGCGCCGGGCAACGGTGCAGCAACGCCCGCCGCCTGATCGTCCGCGACACCCTCGCCGACAAGCTGATCGAGGAGGTCCGCGACCTTGCGAACCGGCTCATCGTCGATCACCCGCACGCCGACCCCGCGCCCTATATGGGGCCGGTGATCGACAATGAAGCGGCCGACGGGCTGACCGAAAGCTTCCTGATCCTGATGTCGAACGGTGGTCAGGTGATCCGCCACATGACGCGCCCGGTCGCGGGCCGCCCCTTCCTGACGCCCGGCATCATCGACGTCACCGCGATGCCCGAACGCCCCGATATCGAGCTGTTCGGCCCGCTGCTCCAGGTCATCCGCGTGAGCACGTTCGAGGCCGCGATCGCCGAGGCGAACAACACCGCATTCGGCCTGTCGGCGTCGCTGATCGGCGGCACGCCGCAGCTTTACGACCAATTCTGGGCCAATGCCCGTGCCGGGGTGATCAACTGGAACCGCCCGACCAACGGCGCCTCGTCGGCCGCGCCCTTCGGCGGCATCGGCCTGTCGGGCAACCACCGGCCGAGCGCCTTTTACGCTGCCGATTACTGCGCCTATCCGGTCGCAAGCTCCGAAAGCGACGCGATGCGTGCGTCGATCGGCGTAGGCCTGCGCGATCCCGAGGGCTCGCAGCTCGTGACGAAGAAGTATCTTTAAGCCCATTTTCGTCATGCCGGACTTGATCCGGCATCCATTCCGGCGGCGAAAGTGATGGACCCCGGATCAAGTCCGGGGTGACGACAGTGGTGGAGGCAATTTTACCTTCACCAGCGTCAATAAAGGCTGCTTTGCCAATCAAGGCCTGCGCCATCATTTACCGTGCATGGAAAAGACTCTCCCTCATGCGGGCAAGCTCTGGCTCGTCGGCGCCGGCCCCGGCGATCCCGACCTGCTGACGCTGCGCGCCGCGCGGCTGCTGGAATCGGCCGATCTCGTCGTCCATGACGGGCTCGTCGGCGACGGCGTGCTTGCGCTGATCCCGCCGCATGTCGAGCGGATCAGCGTCGCGAAGCAGCGCAGCCGCCACACGATGAAGCAGGAACTGATCAACGAACTGCTCGTGCGCGAGGCGCTTTCGGGGAAGCAGGTCGTGCGCCTGAAAGGCGGCGATCCGTTCATCTTCGGCCGCGGCGGCGAAGAACTCGACGCAGCGCGCGAAGCGGGCGTCGCGTGCGAAGTCGTCCCCGGCATCACGGCGGCGGCAGGATGTGCGGCGCAAGCGGGCCTGCCCCTCACTCACCGCGAGGATGCGAGCGCGGTCAGCTTCGTCGCCGGGCAGTGCAAGGACCTGACCGATCAGGACTGGTCGGGGCTTGCGGGGCATGGCCGCACCCTCGTCATCTACATGGGCCTCGCGACCGCCACCGCCATCGCCGACAAGCTGATCGCAGACGGCGTCTCGCCGGACCTCCCGGTCGCCGTCGTCGAGCGCGGAACGACCGCCGACGCGCGCGTCCTCCGCACCCTGCTCACCGATCTCGGCGACCTCGTCGCACGCGAGAAAGTCCAAAGCCCCGCGCTGATCGTCGTCGGCAAGGTCGCGGCGCGCGCCGACGCGCTCGACTGCCTCGGCACGCCGGGCGTCGCCGCTCACATAAAGGATTTCACATGAAGCTGCTCACGGGCAATGACCTGAAAACAGGATTTGTCACCTGGTGGACCGGGGCCGACTGGTCGCTGCACATCGAGGACGCCGCCGACGTCGGCGAGGCCGGTGAGGCGATCCTCGCCGCCGAGGAAGGCGCGCGCCGCGTCAACGCTCCCTATATCATCGCGGGCGAGCAGACGGCGGACGGCCCGCGCCCTGCGCATATCAAGGACCGCATCCGTGCGCTCGGCCCGACCGTGCGCCCCGACCTGACATTGAAACCCGCCGATCCTGCGGCCGGCGACTGGGTGATCTGATATGTATAAATATGACGAATATGACCATGCGATGGTCGCCGCCCGCGTCGCGGAATTTTCGGATCAGGTGAAGCGCCGCCTCGCGGGCGAGATCACCGAGGACCAGTTCAAGCCGCTGCGGCTGATGAACGGACTCTACCTCCAGCTCCACGCCTATATGCTGCGCGTCGCGGTGCCCTATGGCACGCTCGACAGCCGCCAGATGCACATGCTCGCGCATATCGCGCGCAAATATGACCGCGATTACGGCCATTTCACCACGCGCCAGAATATCCAGTATAACTGGATCAAGCTGGAGGACGCCCCCGCGATCCTTGAGGATCTTGCCTCGGTCGAGATGCACGCGATCCAGACGAGCGGCAATTGCATCCGCAACATCAGCTCGGACCAGTGGGCCGGTGCCGCCGCCGACGAGATCACCGATCCGCGTCCCTGGGCCGAGCTGCTCCGCCAATGGTCGAGCTTCCACCCCGAATTCAGCTATTTGCCGCGCAAGTTCAAGATCGCGGTGATCGCAGCCGACGAAGACCGCGCCGCGATGCGCCTTCACGACATCGGCATCCAGATCGTCGAGAAGGACGGGCAGCACGGCGCCGCCTTCTACGTCGGCGGCGGCATGGGCCGCACGCCGATGATCGCGCCGCTGATCAAGGATTTTGTGCCGCTTGAGGATATGCTGAGCTACGCCGAAGCGTGCCTGCGTGTCTACAACCGCTACGGCCGCCGCGACAATATCTACAAGGCGCGCATCAAGATACTGATCCACGAGCTCGGCGCCGACGAATATCGCCGCCAGGTCGAGGAAGAATTCGCGCATGTGAAGTCGCTCGGCATCGACCCGCCGAAGGCCGAGTTCGACCGCATCGCCAAGCAATTCGCCTCGCCGCCGCTCGACGCCTCTGCGGCCGATGCCATCGACCGCAGCGATCCCGATTTCGCGGTGTGGGTCGACCAGAATGTCGCCGCACACAAGGTACCGGGCCATGCGATCGTCAACATCAGCCTGAAACCCGTCGGCGGCATCCCCGGCGACGCGTCGTCGGCGCAAATCGACGTGATGGCCGACCTCGCCGAGAAGTACAGCCACGACGAACTGCGCGTCACCCACGCGCAAAACATCGTGCTGCCGCACGTCCGCAAGGCCGACCTCTACGCCATCTGGCAGGCGCTCGACGCCGCGGGTCTCGCGACGCCGAACCTCGACCTGATCAGCGATATCATCGCCTGCCCAGGGCTCGACTATTGCAGTCTCGCCAATGCGCGCTCGATCCCGGTCGCGCAGAAGATCGCGACGCGCTTTTCGGACCTCGGCCGCCAGAAGGAACTGGGCGAACTCAAGCTCAAGATTTCGGGCTGCATCAACGCGTGCGGGCATCACCATGCCGGCCACATCGGCATCCTCGGCGTCGACCGCAAAGGCACCGAGAATTACCAGCTCCTGCTCGGCGGATCGGGCGCGGAGGACGTGTCGCTCGGCACGATCACCGGCCCCGGCTTCGACGAGGATGGCGTCGTCGACGCGATTGAGCGCGTCACCGACAAATATCTCAGCGAACGCACCGAGGGCGAGCGCTTCGTCGATACCTTCCGCCGCGTCGGCATGGCCCCCTTCAAGGAGGCGATCTATGGTTGAACATCTGCATAGCGACGGCGAGGAGCCCTGCGTCACGCTCGACGCCTTCCTCCAGCAATCGAACGCAACCGCAGTGCGGCTCGAGCCCGATGAGGACGCGCGCGCACTGATCCCGCATCTCGACCGGCTTGCGCTGATCGAGGTTGCCTTCCCGAAGTTTCGCGACGGCCGCGGCTATTCGTCGGCGCGCATCCTGCGCGAAGCGGGTTATACGGGCGAACTACGCGCGCAGGGCGATGTCCTCGTCGACCAGATCGCCTATATGAAGCGCTGCGGCTTCGACAGCTTCGCGGCCGAAAAGGCGTTGAACCCGGCCGATGTCGAGGCGGCGCTGTCGCGCTGGCCCGAACATTATCAGGGCGCCGCCGACGGCGCGGTGCCGATCTGGAAGCTGAGGCATGGCTGACGTGGCGGCCTCTCCCCCCAAAGGCAGCGAGGACCGCACCCGCGACCGGATCGACGTCGCGCCGCGCTTCACGCAGGCCGACGTCATCCGCCTCAACAACCTCTTCCGCGGCCAGGACGCGGCCGAGGTCGTCGCGAGTGTCATCGGCGCGGGATTGCTCGGCGAAACCGGAATCGTGTCGAGCTTCGGCGCCGAAAGCGCGGTGCTGCTCCACCTCGTGACGCAGGCGGCGCCCGACATGCCGGTGCTATTCCTCGACACCGGCAAGCATTTCCCCGAAACGCTTGCCTATCGCGACACTCTCGCGGCGAAGCTGAAGCTCAACATCGTCAACCTGACGCCCGATCCCGAGGATCTGGCGGCGAAGGATGCGACCGAACTCCGTTGGTCGTACGACCCCGACGGCTGCTGCGAAATCCGCAAGGTGAAGCCACTCGAAAAGGCGCTCGCCGATTTCGATACCTCGATCACTGGCCGTAAGGGTTTCCAGTCGTCGACGCGGCAGGGCCTCGCGCGTTTCGAACTCGACGGCACCACCGGCCGCCTCAAGTTCAACCCGCTCGCCAACTGGACGCGCGAACAGCTCGACGCCTATTTCGAGGCGCACGACCTGCCGCGCCACCCGCTCGAGGCCGAAGGCTATCCCTCGATCGGCTGCTCGCCGTGCACGTCGAAGGTCAAGCCGGGCGAAGACCCGCGTTCGGGCCGCTGGCGCGGCTGGGACAAGACCGAATGCGGCATCCACAGCGAAGTGACGCCGCTGGGTGACGATCCGGCGAACGACCCGGCTTTCTAGAGACAGACCCCGGCAGCGGGCGACCGCTAGAGGTTACTCATAATCCTCGAACGCCATGCTGTCGTCGGCGAGGTCGCTGAACTTCGTCGTCTTCGCCTCGAAGTGCAGGCGCACCTTGCCGGTCGAACCGTGACGCGATTTCGCGACGATGACTTCGGCAAGGCCGAAGACGCGCTCCATTTCGGCCGCCCATTCCTCGTGCTGCGCGTGGATCTTCACATCGTCGCCCTCGACGGGGCGCTTTGGTTCGCGCGCCGCGACATAATAATCCTCGCGGAACACGAAGAGCACCATGTCGGCGTCCTGTTCGATCGAGCCCGATTCACGAAGGTCGGAGAGCTGCGGGCGCTTGTCCTCGCGGCTTTCGACCTGACGGCTGAGCTGCGACAGCGCCATCACCGGCACATGAAGTTCCTTCGCCAGCGTCTTCAAACCACGCGAAATTTCGGAAATTTCCTGCACGCGGTTATCGCCGCTCTTCGACGAGCCCTGCAACAATTGCAGATAGTCGACGATGATGAAGCCGATGCCATGACGTCGCTGCAGGCGCCGTGCGCGGGTGCGCAACCCCGCGATCGTCAGGCCGGGCGTATCGTCGATGAACAGAGGCAAGGTCTGAAGCGCCTGCGCCGCGCGGCTCAGTTGCTGGAACTGCTCCTTGCTGATCTTGCCCATACGCAGCGCCTCGCCCGACACCCCCGACTGTTCGGCGAGCACGCGCGTCGCGAGCTGGTCGGCGGACATTTCGAGGCTGAAGAAGGCGACCTTCGCGCCCATATTCTTTTCGGGCGGAATGCCGTCATCCTCGTCGCGGCGGAAACGTTCGGCGGCGTTATAGGCGATGTTCGTCGCAAGCGACGTCTTGCCCATGCCCGGACGCCCCGCGAGGATCATCAAGTCCGAATTGTGCATGCCGCCGATCTTGGCGTTCATGCTCGAAATGCCCGTCGTGATCCCCGACAGATGACCGCCCGAATTGAGCGCGCGCTCGGCCGCCTGCAACGCCACAAGGCTCGCCTGGCTGAAATTCTTGACCGACCCCATCTCGGCCTCGCCGCCCGCGACGCGGTAGAGCGCGGTCTCGGCTTCCTCGATCTGCGCCTGCGGGTCGACGCGCTCGCTGGTGTCGAGCGCATTGTCGACGAGCGACCGCCCGACCCCCGCCAGCTCGCGGAGAAGCGCAAGGTCGAAAATCTGCCGCGCAAAGTCGCGCGCACCGATCAGGCCGGCGCCGCTGCCGGTGAGCTGCGCGAGGTAACCGACCCCGCCGACCGCCTTCATCGCCTCGTCGGCCTCGAAATAGGGTTTCAGCGTTACCGGGGTCGCGATGCTGTTGCGCTCGATCAGCGCCATCGTCTGCTGGAAGATGCGGCCATGCAGCGGCTCGAAGAAATGTTCCGGGTTGAGCGCCACCGGCAAATCTTCGACGACTCGGTTGTCGATCAGGATCGCACCCAGAAACGCGGCCTCGGCCTCGATATTGCGGGGTAATTGGCGCTCATCCCCGGTGTTGGCCGGGGTCGGAATCAGGGCTAGCTCAGGCATGGCGACCCTCATGCGGTACCGCTCCGGGCGGCGCAACAGGCGATGCCGGGGAGCGTACCATAACTGTGGAATGCTGTGAATAAGTCGGCTTGCCCTTCGTCGCAGCCCAAGTAGAAGCACAGGCAGCATGAGCGACGCAGACCCTTCCAAACAGCGGATCATTTCAGTCGAACTCGACGAAGGGTCGATCGTCTGGCGCAACCCCGACGTCGAGCAGGAGCGCCGCGTCGCGATCTTCGACCTGATCGAGGACAACAAGTTCGTCCCGCAACGCGGCCACCCCGACGGCTATGCCGGGCCTTACCGCTTGATGCTGCGTGTCGAGGAAGGCCGGTTGATCTTTGAAATATCACGCGAAGATGGTTCGCCGCTCGAAGCGATCATCCTCGGGCTCGGCCGTTTCCGCCGGCCGATCCGCGACTATTTCGCGATTTGCGACTCATACTATCAGGCGATCAAAACCTCGACCGCGCAGCAGATCGAGACGGTCGACATGGCGCGGCGCGGGCTGCACAATGAGGCCGCCGAGATGCTGATGGACCGGCTCGACGGCAAGATCGCGGTCGATTTCGACACCGCGCGAAGGCTGTTCACACTTATTTGCGTGCTGCACATCAAGGGCTGACGATGGCGACGGGGGCAATCAGGGGCGGAAAGGCGGCGAAAACCGCCAGCGCGTGGCGCGCCGCGATCGCGCGCACGCTGCGCCGGATCGGCGCCGCGATCGCCCTGCTCCTTCTCGCGGCGGGCCTTGCGCTCTGGTGGGCAGCGCGCTGGATTCCCGATCGCGCGCTCTATCCGACGCAGGGCGTCACGATCGACGCCGGCAATGGCGATGTCCATTGGGGGTCGATCAAGGCCGCAGGCGCCGACTTCGCCTACATCATGGCGACCGACGGCTCGGCGGGCATCGACCCGCAATTCACCCGCAACATGACCGCCGCGCGCGAAGCCGGGGTGCAGGCGGGCGCGATCCACCGCTACAGCCTCTGCCAGCTCGCGACCGACCAGGCGGCGAACTTCATCCGCCATGTGCCCCGCCGCGCCGATGCGCTGCCCGCAGTCGTGTGGCTCGACTATGACGACCGCTGCCCCGACCGGCCGACGCGCGCATTGCTCCTGTCCGAACTCGCGACCTTCCTCGCGCAGATCGAGGCGCATATGGGCAAGCGCAGCCTGATCGCCCCCGGCCCGGCGTTCGAAAGCGATTACCGGGTGACCGAGGGCATCGCGCGCACCACCTGGCTGCGCCGCGACTTTTTCGAACCCGATTATGGCGCGCACCCCTGGGCAATGTGGCAGGCGAATGATTATGTCCGCCTGTCGGGCGCCAGCGGCACCGTCGGCTGGAACGTGCTGCGCCCGCAAGGAGAGATGCGATGACCGACACCCGCGACGCCCTTATCGACGCTGCACGCGACGCCGCGCGCCGCGCCTACGCCCCCTATTCGGGCTTTCACGTCGGCGCCGCGCTGCTCCTCAAAAACGGCGATGTGGTCACCGGCGCCAATGTCGAAAATGCCAGCTACGGCCTCACCCTCTGCGCCGAGACCGCGGCGGTCGCCAAGATCGCCAACGAGGGCTGGATCGGCGAGCTCGCCGAGGTCGCGATCGTCGGCGGCCGCCGCGACGGCGACGCGCTGATCGGCACCGATCCGGTCAACCCGTGCGGCCGCTGCCGCCAGATATTGAACGAAGCCGCCGAGCGGTCGAAGACCGACATCCTCGTCCACTGCGCGTCGGGCGACGGCAGCGCAGTCAAATCCTACAAGCTCAGCGAGCTGCTTCCCGCGGCTTTCGGGCCGAAGGACCTCGGCCTCATCGACTGACCGCTTGCGCAACCCCCACAGGACCGACAAGAGACACCATGGCCATTCTTTCCGACCGCTGGATTCGCGAAGCCGCCCAGACGCAGGGCATGATCGAACCCTTTGTCGAGGCGCAGCGCCGCGATGGCTGCATCAGCTACGGCCTCTCTTCCTACGGCTATGACGCGCGCGTCGCGCCCGAGTTCAAGATCTTCACCAATGTCGATTCGACGATCGTCGATCCCAAGGATTTCGATCCGAAGAATTTCGTCGACCGCGAAACCGACGTCTGCATCATCCCGCCGAACAGTTTCGCCTTGGCGCGCACGGTCGAATATTTCCGCATCCCGCGCGACGTGCTCGTGATCTGCCTCGGCAAGTCGACCTATGCGCGCTGCGGGATCATCGTGAACGTCACCCCGCTCGAACCCGGCTGGGAGGGCCATGTGACGCTCGAATTTTCGAACACCACCCCCCTGCCCGCCAAAATCTACGCGAACGAGGGCGCGTGCCAGTTCCTCTTCCTCCAGGGCAACGAGCCGTGCGAGACGAGCTACGCCGACCGTGCGGGCAAATATATGGGGCAAAAGGGCGTAACGCTGCCGAAGCTTTGATATCGCAACGGGCCCCAACACACTTGCCCTGACCGCCAAAATTGATAACGTTCCCATATATAGCAAAATGGGGATGAGGTCATGAAGCTCCGCACAGCCGCGCTCGCGCTCGCCGCACTCTTTTCCTCGACCACTGCCCACGCCGAAGGCTGGCTGAAGGTCGACGGTACGCAGATCGTCGAAGGATCGGGAAAACCCGTGATCCTGCGCGGCATGGGGCTCGGCGGCTGGATGTTGCAGGAAGGCTATATGCTCAAACTCGGCGACGTCGGGCAGCAGCATAAAATCCGCGCGAAGCTCGTTGAACTCGTCGGCGAGGAGCGCACCGCGCAATTCTATCGCGCCTGGCTCGACAATCACACGACCGAGGCCGACATTGCCGCGATGGCGAAATGGGGCTTCAACTCGGTGCGCCTGCCGATCCATTTCGACCAGCTCACCCTGCCCGTCGACCAGGAACCCGTCGCCGGGCAGGACACATGGCATGAAGAAGGTTTCGCGCGCATCGACCGCCTGCTCGCATGGAGCAAGGCGAACCGCATCTACCTCATCCTCGACCTCCACGCCGCGCCGGGCGGTCAGGGCAACGACCTCGCCATTTCCGACCGCGATCCGGCGAAACCCTCGCTGTGGGAAAGCGACGAGAATCAGCGCAAGACTATCGCGCTGTGGAGCAAGCTCGCCGCGCGTTACAAGGACGAGCCGTGGATCGGCGCCTATGATCTGATCAACGAGCCGAACTGGAGCTTCGCCACCCCCGGCAAGGGCAATGGCTGCGACGAGACCGAGAACAAGGCGGTGTGGAGCCTGCAACAGCGGATCACCGCCGCGATCCGCAAGGTCGACAGCAAGCATATCGTGATCATCGAGGGCAATTGCTGGGGCAATAATTACAAGGGCCTGCCGCCGGTGTGGGACGCCAATATGGTGCTGAGCTTCCACAAATACTGGAACCGCAACGACGACGCGAGCATCGCCGAGATCAAGGCGCTGCGCACCCGCACCAACCGTCCGATCTGGCTCGGCGAGTCGGGCGAAAACAGCAATGGCTGGTATCGCGATGCGATCGCGCTCGTCGAGGGCGACGGGATCGGCTGGAATTTCTGGCCATTGAAGAAAATCGGCTTCAACCAGCCGCTCGAAATCGTCGCCGGCGATGGCTGGATGCGGATCGTCGCGTGGATGACCGGAAAGGGACCGAAGCCCGGCGCCGACGAGGCGTTCGCGGCGATGATGCAGCTCGCCGAAAACACCCGCTTCGACCGGAACATCCCGAAACCCGACGTCATCGACGCGATGTTCCGCCAGCCGCACGACGCCAGCAACAAGCCCTTTGTCACCCGCACCCTGGACGCAAAACCGCTGACCATCGCGGCGGCCGATTACGACCTCGGCGCGCCCGGCGTCGCCTATCACGATAGCGTCGACGCCAACTATCATGTCGCGACCGGCGGCGAACGCACGCCGTGGAACAACGGCACGACATACCGCAACGATGGTGTCGACATCGCTCGCGAGGCAGACGGCACCCCCTATGTCAGCGACTTCGTCACCGGCGAGTATATGCGCTACAGCGCCGACGTCGCGAAGGCCGGCCGCTGGACTGTCACCGCGCGCGTCCGCTCGGCCACGGGCGGCCGCATCGGCATCGACGAGCGCGGCGTCGCGATCCCCGCCGGCGCGGCATGGCAGGAGGTCAGGCTTGCCGATATCGACCTGCCCGCCGGCCCCGGCACCGCGACGCTCCGCGCCCTCGATTGCGGCGATTGCGAGGTGGCGTCGCTGACCTTTACGCCGCGCTGACCGGAACCCGACCGCCTTCCCACGCGTCCTGTCTGCACAAGCGGACGGGGCGCGCCAGGGAAAGGAATGCCCATGTCCATGATCGCCGTCTTCATCGGCCGCCTGTTCATCGCGGTGATTTTCGTCGTGTCGGGAATCAACAAGCTGATCCATGTCAGCGACACCAGCGCGATGATTTCCGCCGCCGGCTTGCCCGGCGGGCTCGCCATCCCGGTCGGGCTGTTCGAACTCGCCGCGGGCGTCTGCATCGCGCTCGGCATCGCCGTCCGCCTCGTTTCGATCCTGCTCGCCGGCTTTGTGCTCGCCACGATCCTTTTCTTCCACCGCGAGTTCACCGACCCGGTGCAGGCGATGGCAGCGATGAAGAATCTGGCGATCGCGGGCGGCTTGCTCTGCCTGTTCGGTTATGGTCACACGCGCTGGAGCTACGACGCGCTGCGTGCACGCCGCCGCGACGAACTTGCCGCGCACCGCGCACAGCAGCACGCGACCGAAGCCGAACTCCGCGCCGCGCGCGCCGAGGGCCGCGCCGAGGCAGCCGGAACCCCCGATGTAGTCGCGAAACGCCCCTTCTGGCGCCGCTAGGCCTTCGTGCTTGGCAAGCTTCTCCGCCTGCGCTAGCCTCCCCTTGACGTTTACGTAAAGGGAGGATGGCCATGGCGGGGAACCGCGATCTCGATATCATCGTCTATGGCGCGACCGGCTTCACCGGACGCCTCGTCGCCGAATATCTCGCGCATCAGTACAAGGGCCGCAAGGATGCGCCCAAATGGGCGATGGCGGGGCGCAGCCTCGCCAAGCTCGCCGAGGTGCGCGACCTGATCGGCGCCGACGAGGAAACCCCGCTGATCGTCGCCGACGCGAGCGACCCCGCAAGCCTCGACAAGATGGCGGCGAGCACGCAGGTCGTGCTCACAACCGTCGGCCCGTACCAGCTTTACGGCAGCGAACTCGTCGCCGCCTGCGTCCGCGCCGGCACCGCCTATGCCGATCTTTGCGGCGAATCCGGCTGGATGCGCGAGATGATCGACGAGCATCAGGACGCGGCAAAGGCGTCGGGTGCGCGCATCACCTTCAGCTGCGGCTTCGACTCGATCCCCTTCGATCTCGGCGTGCTGTTCCTGCAAGCCGAAGCGGTGAAGCGCCACGGCAAGCCCGCGCCGCGCGTCAAGGGCCGCGTCCGCAAGATGGCCGGCGGCGCATCGGGCGGCACGGTCGCCAGCCTCACCGAAACATTGAAAGCGATCGCGAAAAAGCCGTCGCTCGCGCTGCTGCTCAAATCCTCCTTCGCGCTGACCCCGGGCTTCGAGGGACCGTCACAGCCGACCGGACTGATCCCCGAATATGACAGCGCAACGGGCACATGGACCGCGCCCTTCGTGATGGCGCCGATCAACACCAAGAATGTCCACCGCACCAATTTCCTGCTCGGCCATAAATGGGGCGCCGACCTCGTCTACGACGAAATGGTGATGACGACGATCGGCGACGCCGGAAAGGCGATGGCCGAAGCGATGGCAAAGGCGAACCCCTTCGGCGACGCGCAGCTCAAGCCCGGCGAAGGGCCGAGCAAGGAACAGCGCGAGAATGGTTTCTACGACATCCTCTTCATCGGCGAATATGAGGATGGCACGTCGGTGCGCGCCAGCGTCCAGGGCGACCGCGACCCCGGCTATGGCTCGACGTCGAAGATGCTCGCCGAAACAGGCATCGCGCTGCTCGAAAGCAAGGGCGAAGGGGGCGTGTGGACTCCGGGCGCATTGCTCGGCGACGCGCTGATCGAACGGCTGACGGCGAACGCCGGCCTGACTTTCCGGATCGAGGAATAAAGAACCAATGACGACCTCTCCCAGCGCGCTCGACGCGCTGCTCTCGACGCTGCGTACCGAAGACGGCGTGGCGAAGGCGCATATCGACGAAGGATGGATGCAGGGCCGCACCGCCTATGGCGGGATCAGCTCGGCGGTCGCGCTCGCGGGTACGATGGCGCTCCACCCCACCGAAACCCCGCTGCGCTATGCGCAGATCAGCTTCGTCGGCCCCGTCGGCGGCGATTGCACGGTCGAGACGCGCGTGCTGCGCCAGTCGAAATCGTCGCTGTTCATCGACGCCGGCGTGTCGAGCGATCAGGGCTTCGGCACCGCCGCGGTCTTCGCCTTTTCGGGCGACCGCAAGAGCCACCTCGACCACAATCGCCTAACCATGCCCGACGCGCCCGATCCCGAAACGCTCGCGCCGGTGCCCGAGCATCACGCCCGTCCGGCGTTTACGCGCCATTTCGACATGCGCCCGACCACCGGCCCGCGCTTCGCGTGGAAAAGCGAGGTCGGCGAATATCTGACGTGGGTGCGCTTCGTCGAAGAACCCGCCTGTCACCCCGCGGTCGCGCTGCTTGCGATGGGCGACGCGCTGCCGCCCGCCGCGATGGCGCTGTTCAGCGAATTCGGGCCGATCAGCTCGATGAACTGGACGGTGAACATGCTCACCGGCACGCCCGCGACCGACGACGGCTGGTGGCTCCTGTCGGCGAAGACCGGCTATGCGCGCAACGGCCTGTCGGTGCAGGACATGATGCTGTGGAACCGCGTCGGCGAACCCGTGCTGAGCGGCAGTCAGGCGATCGCGATCTACGCCTGAACGGGGAGCGCGATCACCGCATCGAGCCCCCCGCCGGCGCGATTGTTGAGGATCAGCGCCCCGCCCTCGCCCTCGGCGATCTCGCGCGCGATCGACAGCCCTAGTCCCGCCCCGCCGGTTGCGCGGTTGCGCGACTGTTCGCCGCGCGCGAAGGGTTCGACGAGGGTCCGTATCTGTTCGTCGGTCAGGCCCGGCCCGTCGTCGGAGACGATGGCCCGCGCGCGCCCCGCCTCGGCCGTCACCGAAAGCCGGCCGCGCTGCCCATAAGCGAGCGCATTGTCGGCGAGGTTGCGCAGCGCGCGTTTGAGCAGCATCGGGCGCACCAGCACCATGACGTCGGCGACGCCGCCCGCGGTCACATCCTTGCCGCGTTCGGCATATTCGGCGGCGAGTTCGCCGATCAGTTCGCGAAGCGGCACGCGCTCCTGCGGTTCGGTTCCCGACCCCGAGCGCGCGAGCGCCAATATGTCACTCAGCATCGCGGTCATTTCGTCGATGCTCGCGACCATCTTTTCACGCAGCCGGTCGTCCTCGACCCCCTCGACCCGCACGCGCAGGCTTGCGAGCGGCGTCCGCAGGTCGTGCCCGACTGCGCCGAGCATCCGGTCCTTGTCCGACAGCATCGTCGCGATGCGCGCGCGATAGGCGTTGAAGGCGCTGATCAGGTCGCGGACGTCCGACGGCCCTTCCTCATCGAGCGGCGTCGCATCGCGAAGCGCGGGGTTCGCGCGCGCCGCGCGCGTCAGGTCGCGCAGCGGCCGCGCGGCGCGCCAGGCAATCAGCATGACGGGAACCAGAAGCAGGAGATAGAGCGACAGCGTCTGCCAGATCAGGAAACCTTGCAGGCGGTTACCGCCGCCCGGCATGCGGCTGCGCACGCCGTAAAAGCGCCCGTCGATCTCGGCGACCACGAGCACCGTGCGCCCCGGCAATTGCGTCCGCCCGATGCGCGGCGGCTGCGGCAGGGCCCATGCCTGCACGCCTTGCGACGATATATTCGCCTCCGCAAGCAGGTTGCCGACATAGCCCGCGAGGTCGGGAAGCGCGACCGAGCGGCTGGGCACCGGCGGCGGCGCGGTGTCGATCCAGACCTTCGGTTCGTGGCGCGATCGGCGCCGGTCCGTGCGCCGTGCCTCGACGTCGGTTTGCGCGCGTTCCTGCCGGTCCATCGCATCGATGATGCGTGCGACCGCCATGCCGCCGCCATGCGCGAGCGATTGCTGTTTCTGCCCGCGCGCGAGCAGCGCGAAATTCACCGCCTGCGCGACGAACAGCACCACTGCGACCGCAAAGACCAGCTGTCCGATCAGGCTGCGGGGCCACAGGCGCAGCTTCATGCGGCGGGTCCGATGCGCTTGACTTCGCACGCGAGCGTATAGCCCCCGCCCCACACGGTCTTGACGATCTGCGGATGCGCGGCGTCGATCTCGATCTTCTTGCGCAGGCGGCTGACCAGATTGTCGATCGCGCGGTCGAAGATGTCGGCCTCGCGCCCGCGGACCAGGTCGAGCAGCCGGTCGCGGCTCATCACCTGCCGCGGATGGCGTACCAGCGCGTGGAGCAGGTGATATTCGCCCGACGACAACGCCACTTCATTGCCCTCGGCATCGACGAGCACCCGCTCGACCTCGCGCAGCACCCAATCGCCAAAGGCATAGCAGGTGCCGCCGGGATCGAGTGCGCGGCCGCCCTGCTGCGTCCGGCGCAGCACGGTGCGGATGCGCGCGACCAGCTCGCGGGGATTGAAGGGTTTGACGACATAATCGTCGGCGCCGATTTCCAGCCCGATGATCCGTTCGGTATCCTCGGCGCGTGCGGTCAGCAGGATCACGGGAATGTTGCTCGTCTCGCGCAGGTGGCGCGTGAGCGACAGGCCGTCCTCGCCGGGCATCATGATATCGCTGACGACGAGGTCGACGGTCTGTGCGCGCAGCACCGAACGCGCCTCGGCGGCGCTCGCCGCGTCGGTCACCGCAAAGCCCTGCGCGGTCAGATATTCGCCCAGCGGTTCGCGGATCGACGGTTCGTCGTCGATCAGCAGGATACGCGGCGTGTCGCTTTCGGTCATCGGATATCCACGTGAGAAACTGGTTCGCCCACCGGCCGCGGGGACCGGTGGGCGATAGCTGACAGGGACCGGCCGCAAAGGCAATGCCGGGAGGGGGGGATGGCCTGCTTGTAACCGCCGGCCCCTGCCAAATGGCTTATTCGCCGGCCGGAGCCGCCGCCGGGGGGGCACCGCGCTTGGCGCGCCATGCACCACGCTGCGCCTGACGCTCCTCGGCGGTCACCTGACCGTCCTTGTTCGCGTCGGCCGCATCGAAGCGCGCGAGCGCCGCGGTCTGGAATTCGGCCTGGCTGATCGCCTTGTCGCCGTCGGTGTCGGCCTTGCCCATCATCATGCCGCGATGACCGCCGCGCTTGCCATGATGGCCGCGCATACCGTCACGCTTGCCTTCGCCGGCATCGGCGCGCTTGTCGGCGCGTTTCGCCGCACGATCGGCACCATGCTGGTCCCATTCGGCCTTGCTGATGCTGCCGTCCTTGTTCGCGTCGAGGCGCTCGAACATCTTCGCCTGCATCTTTGCGTGCCGCGCGGCACGATCGGCGGCGTCGAGCTTGCCGTCCTTGTTCGCGTCCATTTTCGCGAACATCTGCGTCGCATGGGCCTGCGCTTCGGCGCGGGTCAGCACGCCATTGCCGTCGGCATCGCCCTTGGCGCCGCCGCCGGGGGCGGCGAGCACGGGCACGGCGACCAACGCGGCACCCAGCGTCGAAAATATGATCTTCTTGTTCACCTGAAGAACTCCTTCAAGGGACCTTCGTGGGGGAAAGTTCCGGTCCCGATGAAAGCCTTCTAGGTGCGATTTGTCCCACCGACGTGCCGGACGGGCGTAAAATTGTCGCAAATTGTCGCAGAAACGCTCTGCCGTTCATTTGGCGGCAAGCGGCACCGGCAACAGGTGGAGTAGCCCCTTGGTGAAACCCCGCGGCGCCACCGAGACATGATCCTCGTCATTCAGCACATCCCCGCGGATCTGCAGCCCCGGATAGCCGCGCGCCTTGAGCGTTGCGACCAATGCCTCGCTGTCGCCGACCATATCGAGCGTCTTGTTGAAGCGAGGATCGGCTGCACGCACGCCCTCATATTCACCGGTATAGACATAGACATTCGCAGGCAGGTCGCGGTGCGCGGCGGCATAAGCCTTTTCCATCGCAAACATGTGCCGCTTGCCGAACCACAGCGACGGGCTTCCCAATATGTAGCCGCTGAACAATCCGGGTTCGGTGAACAATATCTGTGCGCCGAGCAGCGCGCCGTAAGAATGGCCGAGAAACAGCTTTTGCCGCGGGTCGGTGCGATAGCGGCGCGCGACAAAGGGCAGGACCTGATCGCGCAAATAGGCCTGATAAGCCGCACCCCCGCCATGCACCGTGCCAGCGGGCGTGTCGCTCGGGCCATCGGCGGTCGGCGTATAGTCGCGCCGCCGGCTCCGTACCGGATCGTCGTCCTTGGCATAGGATAGCCCGACGAGGATGAAATCCTGCACCTTCGGCCCCTCGACGTTGAGCCGCCGCGCAATCTGCCGCACGACCGGAAAGGCATAATCGGCATCGGTGACATAGAGCACCGGATAGGCGCGCTGCGGTTCCTTCGCATAGGATGGCGGCAGGCTGACGAATACCTGATAGTCGCGCCCCGAGGCCGGATCGGGCACGTCCCATACCTCGCTGCCCAGCAGGGCGTAGGGCTTGCCCTGCCCCTCCTGCACGACCTGCGCAGCGATGGCCGCGCCGTCGCCCTGTCCTAAGACCGCCCCGCTACATCCCCAAAGCAGTGCCACGCCCAGCGCAGCTGCCGTCCGATATCCCCCTGTCATCCCTGTCGAATCTCCATCGCCCATCCCGGAAATCCCGCCAATCCGCAATCGGCAGCAGGCTGGCAAGGGCGCCGCCCGGACGAACGGCCGGGCCGTTCGGGCGGCGCGGCAGGGCGATAGAAGCAGCAGGAGGGTAACCCGGAACGGGTCCGGCCACCCTCCTGCTCACGGGATATTACGGGCTGACGGGGGCGTCGTCATCGTCGTCGGCGATCAGGATGATCGCGCCGACACCGACGAGCAGGCCGAGGAGGCCGATCAGCCAGCTCGAATTGCCTTCGAGCCCGTTTTCACCATCGGTCACCGAAACGGCGCTGGCACCGCCCGCCGCCGACGCGGCCGAAGCCGCGACGGGGGCCGCGACGACCGAGAGAGCGGCAAGGGATATTGCCGCCTTTTTGAGCATGCGCATGTCATTCTCCATTTGCTGGAACATCTCCCTACCCGTGCCGAACAACGTGCGGGACGCTGCGATCGATCCAGCCGGCTCGGGGCATTCGTCGTGGAGGCGCGGCGGGTCAGCCGACGCGCGGCCGATCGCGTGCTTGCCAGGGTGCTGAAGTCAGGGGATGCCGGATCGCCACGTCCGCGGTCCTTAAGGCCTACAAAAGGGGGCCGAAACGAGTAAGCCCCGTCGCGTTTCTGCGGCGGGGCTCCCTAGACTTCGTCCGAAGACAGAAGTCATATCCACTCTTTCTTTCGATCAAGCAGGTAAATGAAACGCGGCGGATCGCGGATGGTTCCCGCCGCGCCCAACTTTTTTCTACGTGATCTTGCGCGCCGCGGCCGACCCGAGGATCAGGAACAGCACGACGAGCGCAAGGCCGACGAAGAACAGGATCTTGGCGATCCCCGCCGCGGCGCCCGCGACACCGCCAAAACCGAGCACTGCGGCGACAAGTGCGATCACCGCGAAGATCAAGGCCCATTTGAACATCTGGAATCTCCTTCAATGCGCGCGGAACCGGCGTCGAAAGCCAACGGCTTTCGAAGGGGAAGCGACCGATCGCCGCGCCTCAAGTCTCTGATTGTTGCGTACGAAAGCGAAACGACGGATGCAGGGAAAAGTTCCTGCTGCCCGGCTGCGCCGCCGACCGATAAGCGCTTGCCAATCGCGCACGCGATGCGTTTATGCACGGACGATCGAGGGAGTTTTCATGCACATGTCTTCACACGTCCGGCTGCTCGCCGCGGCCGCCTTTGCCTTTTGCCTGCCTGCCGCCGCCGCCGCCGCGCAGGATGCCGGCGCGTCCCCGGCGCAGGGCACCGCTTACCTCAACAAGCAGATGGCAGCGCTTGCCGAACGGAACGGCGCCGACGGCTGGCGCGTGACGCCGAGCGGGCTGCGCTGGCGCCGCATCTCGGGCGACGGCAGCGGCGCTCGCCCCGGCCCCACCGACGAGGTCACCGTCCATTATGTCGGCACCTTTGCCGACGGCGCCGAATTCGACAGCTCGGTCCGCCGCGGCGAGCCCACGACCTTCCCGCTCAACCGCGTGATCGACGGCTGGCAGGAAGGCGTCGCGCTGATGGGCGTCGGCGACAAGGTCGAACTCGCGATCCCCTGGCAGCTCGCCTACGGCCCCGACGGCAAGGGCCCGATCCCCGGCGGCGCGACGCTGTTGTTCACCGTCGAGTTGCTGGCCATCACGCCTGCGGGCTGATTTTGGGGAAGCCTGGAGGGTAGCGGGAGCCACACTATTACTCTAAATACATGTTAATAATGGATATTATTTTCCTCGTAGTAGCCCATACCCGCACTCATACCATCGTTCGTCGAAGGTAAAAAAATGGGAATCGAAACGGGGCTATAACGGGGAATCCAATAGACCGTCGTCTCCCATCATTCATGATTCGAACCCGTCATGATCGAGAAGGAAAAGCAGCCTTCTAGCTCTTCTCGAATAGGCGCTTGAGGCTGGCATATCGGATGAAAGTCGATCGACCGACCTTTACCGTTTCAAGTTCGCCGGCCTTAATGAGCTCGTAGAGTGTCGATCGACCAATGCCGGTGAGTTTCACTGCAGCAGCTATGCGGACGCATATGGGTTCGTCGTGCGGGCGCCCCCCTGCCGGAATTTGAGGCTCTCGGCTGCTTCGCTCCCGGCTCATGATTTCCGCCTAGCTCGGTTGAAGCGGCGATCGGTTTCGATGAAGGCCGAAAGCATCGCGGGGATGAGGTCTGGGACAGATTCACGCTGACCGTATGCAGCTTCGTAGGCGTCGGCATAGGCGTTCAGCGCCTCGACCAATCCCGGCATTGCGTTGAACGTGATCCTGACTGGGGTTCGCTCGGCCAGCTTGGGCAATCTGAGGTCAGCCATGTCCACCATCTCTCCAGATGCGCCCAACGACAATATCCTTGTGAACCACAACACGAAGCGGCCAACCGGGACGGATGCGCACGGTTGGCTGGATATTGAGGCTCTTGGTCACAAGCTGGTCGCCAGCGCGTGCACCGCTCTGCTGCGCAGCCTCGCGGACCGCGCGAACAAGGTCGCTTTCATTGCTGCCGGAACTCAATTCCGTGCCGACGCCAAGCAAAGTCGAGAGCGCAACGCCCTTCAAAAGCTGCCAGGTGTGGCGGTCGATGCGATCGGATAGGCCCGCATAGCCTTGCGTATCGGTCGCTGGCACATTGTCGATGCGGATGGACGATCCATCGGGCAGAATAATCCGTTGCCACACCACCAGCGCGCGGCTCTGCCCGAACGCGACGACGCTGTCGTAACTGCCGATCAGCCGCGAACCTTGCGGTATCAGCAGCGACCGCCCCGTCACACTATCATAGACATTCTCGGTGATCTGCGCCGTCACCATCCCCGGCAAGTCGGAATTGAGTCCGGTAATCAGGCTCGCGGCAATCACGCTCCCGGCCTGCAAGGTCCAAGGTGAGACGGGCGCCGTCAGTGTGTGCGGGTTCACGTCGGCGCTGTCGTTGGTGCGACCGACGATCGCGTTCTTGCGCTGCTGGCCGCCCGGATCGGGCGCCTCCGCCGCCATCATCGGCGACGGCAATTCGGGGGTGACGGACGCCGGGACGGCGGCAGCGCGGGCGCCAGTCGCGTTGCCAGCGATTTGCAGCATGACGCCGGACTCCCGCGCAGCGCGTTCCTCGGCGACAAGGCGCTGGCGTTCGGCTTCCGCCTCCTGTGCCGCGCGCCGCGCTGCCTCGTCGGCCGACTCGATCGGTGCCGTTCCCATTTCGCGTTGATGGTCGAGGATCGGCTTGCCAAGGTCGCCGGGAAGCGGCGGGCCGAGCGGCGGCACGTCGCCATAGCTAACCGGCGCACCGGCAAGCGCGTCGGGCGGCGCCTTCGAGCCGACCAGCTTGTCGTCGCCCGATGCGACCAGGTTCAAGGTCGCGGGTTTGAGCGCCAGCCAGGCAACGCCGACAATCGCGGTCGAACCGACGGCCGCAATCGCGATGATAGCGCCGCGCCGAAAGCGCGTCACGCGACCCGGCCCCGCACGTAACACCAGCGTTTCGGGATCGGCCTTGGCAGGCGCGCTGCCTGCGGGTGGAATGGCGGGCTCGGTCACTGGCCCTTCCTCCGCTTCGGCTGCGCGCTCGAAATCCGCACGACCTGCTGTTTCTTGCCGCCGAGGCGCAGTTCGGCGGCGCCGAACAGCCGGTCGACGACATAGTAGCGGCCTGCAACGCGGTAATTGACGAGGCTCGCCTCGCCGTCCTCGCCAATGACGAACAGCGGCGGCGCTTCGCCGACCGCGATTGAGGGTGAAAATTCGATATAGGTTTGCCGCCCATCGTCGAACGCGCGCAGCGGCCGCCATGCCGGCTTGTCGCCGCTCATGGCGTAATGGAAATTGAGTCCTTCGACCGCGAGACCCGACGCGATGGGCGCCGCCGCGGCGGCCGCGTCCTGCTGCCGGCGCAGTGCAATCAGCTCGTCGTGCGGATAGGTCCATGACAGCGCGGCCATCGCGCCGCTCGACCGGCTTTCAAGTTCGATATGATAGACGCGTCGGTCGGTCGTGATGACAAGGTTGGTCCGAAGCCCTGCCGAAAAGGGCTTCACGAGGATATGGGTTCGCTGGCTCGCGCCGCTGCCGCTCGTCGTGTCGCCGACCGTCCAGCGCACGGTGTCGCCAGCGGCGACCGAGGTGATGGTCTCGCCCAACTGCAAGGCAATGTCGGTGATGCGCCCGGGCGCTGCATAAAGGCGATAAAGGGTCCCGTCATTATAGGGATAGATCTGCATCGCGCCGACGAAGCCGGCGTTCGAAGGCTCACGCAGCGCCGCCTTGTTGGCGGCCGTGACCTTTGCGGTCGGCTGGGCGGAAGCCGGAATAGCGAGCGCGACAAGGCTCGCCGACAGGATGACGACGCGGATCATGGTTCATTCCCTTCGGTGACGGGCGGGGTTTCGGGGTCGAGCGGCTTATCGGCGGACGAATCCGCCTCCGATGAAGGTGCGACCAGATCTTCCGGTGCCGGAAAGCGACCTCGCGGTTTCAGAACATCGGTGTCGAGTTCGCGCGACCAGTCGATGGCATCGACATAGAGACCGAGTGGGTTCTTTCGAACAACATCGGCCGATCGCGGTGGCTGCACTTTCACGGTCAGCATCGCGGTCCAGCGAGAGCGCTGGGCGAGACTGCCGCGCTCATATTCGCTTTCGGTCCATTTGACCTGGAAGCTCGTGTCCGATGCGCGGACCACGCTCGTCACCTGCACTGAGACGGTGCGGCGTCCGACCTCGGCGAACGGATTGGAGCTGCGCGCATATTCCCCGAGAAACAGCGATGCCCGTGTCGTGGCGAAGTCATAGGCCGACAGCCAATTCTCGCGCATCAGGACCGGATCGAGCGAACGCGAGCGGACATTGGCGATGAAACGCCCAAGGTGCCATGCGATCTGCGGATCGGTCGGCCGATAGTCCGTGATGGCAGGCGCGACGGCGCGTGCTTCACCGAGCCGGTCGACCTCAACGACGTAAGGCATGACGCGGCTCTGCATCGATTGCCAGATGAGCGCCGCTGACAGGCCCGTGGCCAGAAGGAGTCCGCCGAAGGCCATCAGCCGCCAGTTCTTCGCCTGCGCTCTCGCCGAGCCTATGCGCTCGTCCCAAAGCTGCCCGGCGCGTTGATAAGGCGTCTCGGGCTCGGGCGTCCGGCCATAACGCTGCACTGCTCGTTTGAATCTCATGGATCAATCCCTTTCCTTGATGTCGGGGTTGGCGCCGACGCCGCCCTTGTCGCCGTCACGGATCGCGTGGATCGCCATCTGGCGCCGGTGACGGCTGGCCTGCGTCGATTGAAGCTTCTGGGCCCATGCGGGCATGGCACCCGATGCCGCTGCGGCCGCCTCGGCGCTCGCTGCGCCCGCGCCGCTACCGGCGCTCCATGCCGCCTGCTGTCCGCGAGCTGCTGCGGCCCGAAGGCCAAAGGCGTTGCGCATCCGGTCGGATGCGGCGCCCCGAGCCGCGCTCGCCATGCCGCCGATGCCGGCGCCGACGGTGCTGGAACCCGATGTCTCCTGCCCGAGCTTGTAGGCCGTCGACGCAGCGCTCCCTATCGATGTGCCGGCGCGCAGCGCGCCGAGGCCGGCGCTTCCAGCGCCGCGCGCGGCCGCGACCGCACCGGCGCCGGCCATCGCGAGGCCGCCTGCCGCAAGCGCCGTGGTCGCAACCGCCGAGCCGGCGCCAAGCTGTGGAGCGCCCGCGACGAGGCCCGATGCAATGCCGGGGCCGAAGATGGCGAGCCCAAACAGAGCCAGGCTCGCGAGCATCAGCGACACCGCCTGCTCGATCGACACTTCGTCGCCGGTGATCGCGCTGGTGAAGTCGGCAAAATAGTTGGAGCCTATCCCGACGATCACCGCGAGGACCATGACCTTGATGCCCGACGAGACGACGTTGCCGAGCACGCGTTCGGCGAGGAAGGAGGTGCGGTTCCACAGGGCGAAGGGCACCAGCACGAAACCGGCGAGCGACGTCAGCTTGAATTCGAGGATGGTAATGAAAAGCTGGATCGCGAGAATGAAGAAGGCGACGATGACAATCACCCACGCGATCATCAGCACGGCGATCTCGATGAAGTTGTTGAAGAAGTCGATCGGGCCGACAAGTTCGGCGGCCTGCTCGAGCAAAGGCGCAGCCGCCTCGAATCCGGTTCCCGCGAGCCGCCCCGGCATCAGCAGATCCTGAGCGGTGATCGCGCTGCCACCTGCGGTCAGGCCCAAACCGGCGAACGAACGGAAGATAATGTCGGACAGCGTCGAGAAGCTGTTCAGAATCAACGCGAACACGCCGACATAGAGAATCTTCTTGAGGAACTTGCCGATGACATCGTCCTCGCCGCCAAGCGCCCAGAACAGGCCGGCGAGCGTGATGTCGATGCCGATCAAAATGGTGGTGAGAAACCCGACGTCACCGCCAAGCAGTCCGAAGCCGCTGTCGATATAGGCGATGAACGCCTCCATGAACTGGTCGATGACATTCAGGTCTTCCACCGTTGCACTCCTTGCGTCGGATGAAGGGGGTCGCGGGGGCCGGTCCCGGAGAGAGGGGAGCGGAACCAAGGCCCCCGCGACGGGGCGGCACTCGCCGGGGAGCTAGGGGCGCAGCGCCGCCCCAAGTCTCATTGGCGCGGCGTGTAGGCCTTGCCGTCGCCAAGGAAGCGCGACGTTCGCGCCCGCGCCTCGCGCTCGTTCTGCCCGCGCGCGGCGGCCTCGATCGATTCCTTGCGGAACTGCGATGCCATCAGGTTCTGAAGTTGGAACTGCTGCTTGGTCGCGAGCGCGAGCAACTGGTTGGTTGCCTGTTGCGCCTGCAAGCTTCCCTCGGCGCCCTGGCTCTTGGCGACGATTGCCGCGAGTACCTGGGCGTCGTCACGCACATTTTCGACGATGCCGCTCTGCACCTCCATCGTCTGGCGGAAGGCCGCCATTTCATTGTCGAGGCGCTGCTTCGCCGCCGCGAGACGTTGATCGCGCTTCAGGACGCGATCGACGCTGTCGGGGAAAAGCTGGCGGTAGCGTTCGTCCAACTGGTCGACGCGGAAGTCGATACTCTGCGCCTGTCCCATCAGCTTGTCGATCTCGGCGAGCTTCTGGCGAAGCCGGTCGAGCTCGGGGAAATCGATCTTCGCGAGATTCTTGCCCTGGTTCACGAGCATCTGGGCCTCGTTCTGCAACGACTGGATCTGGTTGTTGATCTGCTGCAGCGTGCGCGCGGCGGTGAGCAGATTCTGCGTATAGTTCGAGGTATCGAACACGCTCATCTGCGCCGATGCCGGCGCGCTCCCGAGCACCCCGGCACCGATCGCACCGGTTCCAAGCAAGGCGGCGAGAATATATCGCTTCATCATCTTTCTCCTTCAGGGGGGTGAGCGGCAGGAAAGCGGCCAAGCAGCTCGGCCGCCCAGTCGAGGCCGGCTTGGGTCAGGAAATGCGCGGCGAAATCCTCGTTGCCCTGCGCGGCGAGAATGGCATCGATGCGCTTCTGCGTGTCGGGATCGGACGCGCCGCACAGCGCCAGCGCGAGCGGTCCCAGCCCCAGCTCGAAAAGCCGGTTGCCGCGCGCCGATTGCAGATAATATTGCCGCTTCGGCACCGCGCGGCTGACGAGTTCGATTTGCCGCGCGTTGAGGCCGAAGCGGACATAGGCCGCCTGGCTCTGCGGCTCGATCGCACGATCGTTCGGCAGCAATATGCGCTGTGGGCAGCTCTCGATGATCGCGGGTGCGATCGAGGAATCCGCAATATCGGCAAGCGATTGCGTTGCGAACACCACGGCGACATTGCGCTTACGCAGAACCTTCAACCATTCGCGGATGCGCGCCGCGAACAGTGGGTGGTCTAGGAACACCCAGGCTTCATCGAGAATGAGCAGCGTCGGCCGCCCGGTGAACCTCTCTTCGAGCCGATGGAACAGATAGGTCAGCACGGGAGCGACGACGCCCTCCTGTCCCATCAGCGCCTCGGTCTCGAAACACTGAACATCGGCTATGGCGAGATCATCCTCGGCGGCGTCGAGCAGCCGTCCGAATGGTCCTTCGAGCGTGTACGGCGCCAGCGCCGATCGCAGCGGCGCGGATTGGAGCAGCAGCGACAAGCCGGTCAGCGTCCGTTCCTCGATCGGAGCGGTCGCGAGATTGGTCAGCGCCGACCAGACCGCCTCCTTGACCTCGGGCGTCACCAGCACTTTCTCATGCGCGAGCAGCGCGCCGATCCACTCGGCGGCCCACGCGCGTTCGTCGGCGCGATCGTTGTGACGAAGCGGCTGGAAGGCAATCGCCTTCACGCCCTTATCCTCGCCGCCGAGACCAAGCGTGTGATGCGCGCCGCCCATCGCCAGCACCGCGGCGCGCGCCGAAAAGCCCTTGTCGAAGATATAGATCTGCGCGTCCGCAAAGCGTCTGAACTGCAAGGCCAGCAGCGCCAGCAGAACCGACTTGCCGGCTCCGGTCGGGCCGACGATCAACATATGGCCGACGTCGCCGACATGCGTCGACAGCCGGAACGGCGTCGATCCGCTGGTCTCGGCATAGAGCAAAGGCGGACCGTCCAGATGGACATTGCGCGCCGGTCCCGCCCAGACCGACGACAGCGGCATCAGGTGCGCGAGATTGAGCGTGTGGACGATCGGGTGCCGGACGTTGGCGTAAGTCTGGCCCGGCAGGCTCGACAGCCATGCCTCCACCGCATTGACGCCTTCCCGGATGCAGGTGAAGCCGAGACCGTTGACGATCCGCTCGACCGCCCTGACTTTTTCCTCGACGCGCGCGCGGCTGTCGTCGGCGACGGTGATCGTCGTGGTGAGATAGCCGAACGCAACATGATCGCCGCCGAGCGCCTGCAAGGCCAGGTCGGCATCGACCACCTTGTTGTCGGCGTCGCTGTCGAGAAGCTGCGCGGGCTGGTTATAAATCACCTCGCGCAGCATCGCCGTCACCGACTTGCGCTTGTTGAACCATTGGCGGCGGAGCCTGGTCAGCGCCTTCGTCGCGTCGGTCTTATCGAGAGCTATGAACCTCGTGACCCAACGATATGAAAATTCTTCGTGATTTAGTGCGTCGAGGATTCCGGGTCGCGACAGATTCGGGAAACCCAGGATCGTGAGCGTCCGGATATGCTGGTCGCCCAGCATCGGTTCGAGGCCGCCGGTCAGCGGCGTGTCGGCCAGAAGGCCGTCGAGATACATCGGCGTGTCCGGCACGGCGACCATATGGCGGCGCGGCGATATCTGCGGAAAGCGCGTCGGTCATGGCTGGGCCTCGATGATGTTGGTGTCGAGCGTGCGCTTGCCGCCCGCGATCTGGCGACCAAGCTGGGCGATGAATCGCTCGAAGCGCTGATTGCCGACGGCGAGCGCGGCTGTGTCAGCTTCGGGGAGCGGCGCGGTGACGGTGAGTTGATAGCGCACGAACAGCGCTAACGCCTCAAGCACCACCTCCATGTCGCGGCGGCCTGCGGCGACCTCGCGCGATATGCGGTCGAGCCGGACTTTGAGAAGGTCGTCGACCTCCTTGCTCGCACGGCGCGCGAGCCAATCGCGAAGCGCCTCATTGACGATGCGCGACTTGTTGCCGCCGCGCCGGATCACCAGCGCGTCGAGCGCGTCGCTCAAATCGCTGTCGATATAGAGATTCTGGCGGACCTTCATCGCCTACAGCCCCGGCAACAGGTCTTGGGACTGCGATTGATTCATCGCATGACCGCGAACCAGCGTCGCGCGAACGCGGTCCATGACGCGCTTGTCGGCCGCCGCGTCGGGGTCGTCGCGTTCAAGGTCGGGCAATTCGAGTTGCGTCGCCGGTTCGACCTGCGGCGGCTTTTCTTCGATCGAAGGGTGCCGCTGCTGCTGCAAGCCGCCGTCCTCGTCCGCGCCGGGTTCCTCGTCCGCTTTGCCGAGCCTGCTATCGGGCGCGCTGACCAGCCCGGTCCAGTCATCGGGGCGGCTGGGTGGCCGGTCGGCATAGTCACCAAGCGAGAGCGCGGGCGGTGTCAGGAGCCGCGCGCGGAAATTGGCGTCCTTGTAATATTGTAGCTTCTTCGCCCGGATTGGGGCCATGCCCGACAGAAGAACCAGCTCATCGGCGGGCGGAAGCTGCATTACCTCGCCCTGAGTCAACAGCGGGCGCGCCGTCTCCTGCCGGCTGACCATGACATGCGCCAGCCAAGGGGCGAGCCTGTGGCCCGCATAGTTTCGCATCGCGCGCTGCTCGGTTGCCACGCCGAGAGCATCGGAAACCCGCTTTGCCGTGCGCTCGTCATTCGTGGAGAAAACGACGCGGACGTGACAGTTATCGAGGATCGAATTATGCTCACCGTAGGCTTTATCGACCTGATTGAGACTCTGCGCGATCAGGAATGCGCGCACGCCGTAGCCGGCCATGAAGGCAAGGCTCGTCTCGAAAAAGTCGAGCCGCCCCAATGCCGGAAACTCGTCGAGCATCATCAGAAGCTCATGCTTGCGCTGCATCGAGCTTCTCCGTGAGGCGCCGACCGATCTGATTGAGAACCAGGCGGACAAGCGGCTTCGTCCGCGAAATGTCCGACGGCGGAATGACCAGGTAGAGCGAGACGGGATGATCGGCCTCGACAAGATCGGCGATGCGCCAGTCGCAGCGCGACGTGACCGCTGCGACGGTGGGGTCGCGATAGAGGCCAAGGAACGACATGGCTGTCGACAGCACGCCGCTGCGCTCATTTTCCGACTTGTTCAAAACCTCGCGCGCGGCGGACGCGACGACGGGATGGACCTGCGGCGCCTCTTTGGTGCCGAGATGATTGGTCATCATCATCCTGCGCAGCGTGGTGACGAACGGCCGCTGCGGATCGGACAGGAAGGTCGCGACGCGGGCAAGCGTCTTTTCTTGCTCCGCATAAAGGATGTGGAGGATTGCGCCGACCAGGAGCGAATGCGAGGTTTTTTCCCAGTGGTTGCGCCGTTCAAGCGCCCCTTCGGGATCGACCAATATGTCGGCGATATTCTGAACATCGCGAACCTCGTTCGCGCCTTTCCGGACCTCCAGCAGCGGATTGTATTTGGCGGAAGCAGGGTCGGTCGGGTTGAATAGCAGGACATGGCTGAAGCGTGCGCGCCAGCCGGCCGTGAGCTGCCAATTTTCGCCCTTTATGTCGTGAATGATGGCCGAACCGGTCCAGCTCAGCAGCGTCGGGACGACAAGCCCGACACCCTTGCCACTCCTTGTCGGGGCAAAGGCCATGACATGCTCCGGGCCGTCATGGCGAAGGTATCGGCCGCGCTGGCGGCCAATAAAAACTCCGCTGTCGTTGAACAAGCCCGCGCGATCGATCTCGCGCTTTGTTGCCCAGCGTGCTGAACCATAGGTCGTGACATGGCGCGACTGCCGCGCGCGCCAGAGCGACCCGGCGATGGCGGCACCGCACCCCAGAAAACCACTCGCGCCCGCAAGCATCCCCGCCTTGTCGAAAATCTCCGGCGCATAAGCTTCGTAGTGATACCACCAAGGAAATATCGCCCACGGCCGATAGACCGGCGTCTCGAACAGGACGAACCATGCCGGTCCAAGCTGCGGCTGATAGCCGAGCATCGCCGCGCACCATTGGGTCGCGGCCCAAACGCCCGCAATCACGATCGCGAAAACGACGAAAATCTGTCCGACAAGGAGCTTGGTAGGCGTCAAGGGAATCTCCCAGCGACGCAGAGATCGCGTCGGCCGCCCAAAAATCAGCCGGGTCGTGGAAATCTCATATGACGGTTATGACGCGTGACGACGCACCACGACGCAATGCGAAGGGCCATCTCATGCAGAATCAGGGTTGGCGGACTGACACGCCCTGTCACTGCTCAACCTGCGGCCAACCAAGTCGATTCTCGAAAAAGCGGCCGCTCGGGCTATGGACGATGATCCGATACGGTAGCTCCGGTCCCCATCGCTACACAACAAAGTTATGATAGTTGACCGCGGTGCCCGTCACAAAACTCGGCACCATCATTCCGTTATGCCCTTCGGAATGAAGAGCCGAATGAGCATTTACCCTGCTTTTGATATGAATTTGCCGATGCAGGGTAATTTCTTGTGAAATGGCGGTTTACCCTGCATATAGAGAATATCGGAAAAAGCAGGGTAATATGAGAGCCGTCACCCCATTCAGCGACGAACAGGCGCGAAACCTGATCAACATACGCCAGCAATATGAGGTGTGGTGCGATGCCGAGCGCGCACTCGCCGAAATGCCGTATAATCTGCGGATCAAGGAGGTGTCCGGAAACGCCTATCTCTATGAACTCACCGATCGGGAAGGCAATATGAAGAGCCTCGGTCGGCTGGACGACGAGAAGCAGGTGCAATTCAATGCCTACAAGCGCGACAAGGAAGAGGTGAAAGCGCGCATAGAGACCAGCCGAACGATGCTCGCCGAGCGTGCGCGCATCTATCGTTCGCTCCATTTACCCATGCTCGATCCGGAAGCTGGAAAAATCCTGCGCGAGGCCGATCGACGCCGCCTTCTCGGCAGCCACCTCATGGTGGTCGGCACGAACGCAATGCACGCCTATCATATCGAGGCGGGCGGCGCGATCCGCGACGTTCCCGAAGAAACGCTCGACTTTGACCTCGCGTGGACCGCCGAGCCCCCCGCTGACGAGATATCGTCGATCTGGATGATGCTGAAGGCTGTCGATCGGACCTACACCGTCAATTCCGAGCGCCAGTTTCAGGCCCGTAATGCCAAGGCGTATGAGGTCGAGATCCTGGCGGCCCCCAGCACGATCGACGGGATGTTTCGCAAGGATCAACCCAGGCCGATCCCGCTCCCCGAGCAGGAATGGCTGCTGCTGGGACGCCAAGTCGATCATGTCGTCATCGCCCGTGACAACGCGCCTGCACGTATCGTCGCCCCCGACCCACGTTATTTCGCGTTGCACAAGCTCTGGATGGCCGAGAAAGCTGGCCGGAATCCGCTCAAGCGGCCGAAGGATGAAAAGCAGGGCATGCTGCTGCTCGACGCCGTTGCGGAAACAATGCCTCACTACCCGATGGACAAGTCATTTGTCTCCAGCCTCCCTCCCGCGCTTCTTCCACATTTCGATCGCTGGAAGGCTCAGTGGAAGGGAGAACCGGCATCACCTTGGTAGCATAGGGTTCCTTCAAGGGCCTCAGCCAAGGCGACGCACCTATGCGCTCGCTTCGTCGCTATTTCGATGCCAGATCAGATTTCGCGATAGGCATCAGCGTGGCTGCATCGCGCCCGATCTGAGACGTAGGCAACAATGATCGGCGTTCGCGAAACCTGCCATTGTTTGAAGTCGGAATTGGGTGCGATTGGAGTAGCTGTTCACGCGACATCGGTTATGATCGCGCGGATGAATAAAAACATGCACGACCTCGAAGAGATGGCCGAAGCCTTGTCGGCGAGCGGAAACTATCGTGTTCTGCGTAAGCTTCTGCCGCGTAATATTATCGCAAGCTCCGATGGAAATCCTACAAAGCTGGGGCTATTTGTCGATGTTGAAACAACGGGGCTCGATCCCCAGAAGCATGAGATCATTGAGCTTGCGATGCTACCGTTCACTTATACTGCCGATGGCAGGATTTGCGAACTACATCCTCCTTTTGAACAATTTCAGGAGCCGTCTGAACCTATCCCTGCTGCGATTACGCGCCTTACAGGGATCACCGATGCCATGGTTGCCGGACAGCGAATTGACGCGGGCGCCGTGCACGCCTTCGCAAATGGTGCCGCATTGATCGTCGCACATAATGCGAACTTCGACCGCCGCTTTCTGGAGCGGCTGAGCGACGTTTTTGTGATGAAGCCATGGGCTTGCTCGATGTCGCAAGTTGATTGGGTCGAGGAAGGTCATGAGGGTACCAAGCTCGCTTACTTGGCCGCCGGCGCGGGCTTTTTTTACGATCGTCACCGTGCCGTGCACGATTGCCGAGCGGCCATTGAGCTTCTGGCGGCCCCGCTTCCGGCAAGTGGAGACCTTGCGATGCGCCGTCTTCTCGAAAACGCGCGGCGACCAAGCTGGCGGATCTGGGCGGAGAACTCACCTTTCGATTTGAAGGATGTGCTCAAGGCCCGTGGCTATCGCTGGAACGGCGACGACAACCCCAATCCTCGGGCTTGGTATATCGACATCGAGGATGGTTTGAAGGACGCGGAAATCGCTTTCCTGCATAAGGAAATCTACCTGCGCGATGTCGAACTGCTGGTTCGCGAATTGAACGCATACAACAGGTTCTCCGATCGGACCTAACCGGTTGGCCACAGCAGAACAATTTCGGGGGGATGGATGCACATTTCGAAACTGCAATGTCAAACGGCGTTCAAAAGGGACCCCCGATCGGCGTCGAAGAGGGACCCCTTTTCGGATATGATGTTGGTTTGTTGAAGATGGCCTTGCGCTGCGTGCGGCGGAGGGCGGGCGTAGCCCGACCGGAGGCGCGCGCAGCG
>NZ_DASYHG010000007.1:0-143717 GCF_035998905.1 Sphingopyxis sp.
TCGAAAACTGCAAGATCAGCGGCATTAACCCGCACGACTGGCTGACCCAGACGCTCAGCAAACTGGCAAATGGTCACCCTGCAAACAACGTCGGAAATCTCATGCCCTGGACCGACGTGGGCTGAGAACACCGCTTACTCCTGAAGGCCGCCTTGCGGAAAGCTGCTGCGGGGTGCTGATAGCCGCTCTTTGCGAGGAGCGGTGATGAGCGAGGATATCGGAGCGGCGGGAGCGAGTGCTCTTGTGACCGGTCATATGAGTAATCGTATGAGCAGTCGGATCGCGGTCGTTGGCGGTCGTCGCCGTTGGTCGGTGGATCAGAAGCTGGCGATCCTGCGCGAAGCGTTCGGCCCCGACGGCTCGGTTTCGGCGACGTGCCAGCGGCACGCGGTCGGCAGCGGGATGCTCTATACGTGGCGCCGGCAGGCATTGGCGGGCGACCTGACGGGAGCGAAGCGCGCGTCGGTGCCGTCGTTCGCCGAGGTCGAGGTGTCGGTGCCGACCACGGCGCTGGCAGGCAGCGGCCACATTGGGATCGAGCTGCCGTCGGGCGTGCGTCTCACCGTCGACGCGGCGGTCGATACCGACGCGCTGGCCCGGGTGATGTCCGTCCTTGCCCGATGATCCCGTTACCGCCGACGACACGCATCTATCTGGCCTGCGGAGCCACCGATATGCGCAAGGGGTTCGACGGCCTCGCGGTGCTGGTGCAGCAGGTGCTGGAGAAGAGTCCGCACTCGGGCGCGCTGTTCGCGTTCCGCGGCAAGCGGGGCGATCTGGTCAAGCTGCTCTGGTACGACGGCCAGGGTCTGTGCCTCTTCTCGAAGCGCATGGATCGGGGCCGGTTCATCTGGCCGATCACCAAGGCGGGCAAGGTATGCCTCACCGCGGCGCAGCTTTCGATGCTACTCGAAGGCATCGACTGGCGGCGTCCCGAACGCACCGCGGCGCCCTTGCTCGCAGGGTAAAAAGTGGCGGATTATCGTCGGTTTTACTGGCCTCGCGATCCCCGTTTTGCTAGGTGTTCCGGGTGTCGGAACCAGCCTCATCCAGCATCGACAAGGACGCCCGGATCGCCGAGCTCGAAGCCGCTCTCGCGGCCCGCGATACGCTGATCGATACCCTCCGCCACCAGCTCGCTCAGCTTCGCCGCATGACCTTCGGCCAGTCCTCGGAGAAGCTCGCGCTGCAGATCGAGCAACTCGAGCTCGCCCTCGAGGAGCTCGAAGGCGAAGCCGAGGTCGCGGATAGCCGAACGACTGACACGGCGCGCGCCGAACGGGTGCCCGTGCGCGCATTGCCCGATCACCTGCCGCGCGCCGAACGGCGGATCGAGCCCGAGGCCGGCAGTTGCACCTGTCCCGCTTGCGGCGGCGCGCTGCGCCCGCTCGGGCAGGATAGCGACGAGCAGCTCGATGTTGCGCCGGTTCAGTGGCGCGTCATCCGAACCGTCCGGCCCAAGTATAGCTGCCGCGCCTGCGACAGGATCGTCCAGGCGCCGGCGCCGGTGAAGGCAATAGCACGCGGCAAGGCCAGTTTTGCCACGCTCGCCCATGTCGTCGTCCACAAGTTCGATCACCATCTGCCGCTTTACCGCCAGGCAGAGATGATGGCGGCGCAGGGTATCGACATCGATCGCTCGACCCTCGCCGGCTGGGCGGGCCAGGCCGCGCACCTGCTCGACCCCATCGTCAGCCGGATCCGCGAGGAAGGGCTGAAGGCCGCCAAGCTCCACACCGACGACACGCCGGTGCCGATGCTCGTGCCGGGCAAGGGCCGCACCGCGCAGGCGCGGCTCTGGGCCTATGTCGTCGATGACCGCGCATCGGGCGCCGCCACCCCGGCGCTCGCCTGGTATCGGTTCACTCCCGATCGCAGCGGCATCCATCCACAGAGCGAGCTGGGGCCGTTCACCGGCCTCCTCCAAGCCGACGGCTATGCCGGATATGAGAAGCTGTACGAGGGAGGTCGCATCCAGGAGGTCGCCTGCTGGGCGCACTTCCGCCGCAAGATCTTCGAGTGCCACCAGACGAGTCCGACGCCACTCACCACCGACCTGCTCGATCGTATCGCCGGGCTTTACCGGATCGAAGAGGAGGTGCGCGGCCAGCCGCCCGATGTCCGGCGCCGACATCGACAAGAGCAGGCCAGGCCGCAGATCGACGCGCTTCGCGGCGCGATCGACGACGCCCTGCGCCGCCTGTCGCCCAAGTCGGCGATGGCAAAGGCGCTCGCCTATGGCCGCAAGCGCTGGGATGCGCTGACCCGCTACACGGGCGAGGGCATGGCGGAGATCGACAACAATATCGCCGAGCGCGCCATCCGATCGATCGCGATCGGGCGCAAGAACTGGCTGTTCGCCGGATCGAAGGCCGGCGGCGAACGCGCCGCCGCCATCTACTCCGTCATCGAGACCGCCAAGCTCAACGGCGTCGAGCCGCAGGCCTATATCGCCGATGTCATCGAGAAGATCGCCTCAGGCTGGCCCGCCTCCCGCTGGGGCGACCTTATGCCGTGGAACTGGCAGCCAGAGCAGCAGCAGATCGCTCAGGCCGCCTAGCTGCGGCCTTCAGGACACGCTTACTATCATTCTCACACGCAGCGACGATATCCCGCGCTTCCTCCAGATGGCTCTCGAAATACTGCAGACTCCGCGGCTCGCTTCGACCGCACGCCGCCAAGGTGGCGGCAACCGCCAAAGTCATTATCGGACGCAAATCGCCACTCCCGCTGAACTTCCGTGGCCTAGCTTAGCGTCGCAGCTGATAAGTGCGAGGCCGTCGACCAGAGATGCATCCAAACTGAGAGCATCTCTCAGGCGGCTTTGCGCCCGAGATGCGTCATTCCAAAGGCGAAACGGGCGCTTTCGAGAGCGGACGTTCGTCTGAGATGCTCTTATCCCTGTAGGCTACCTGAATCTGCCTTTTTCTCCCCGCCGACGGGGCGGACGCGATAGCGGAGGACCGCGACGGTGCCATAGAGAAGGGTCAACGCCGCGAGGTTGGCCAGCTCGGCCGTCTGCTCCGACAGGCTGGCGCCCATCTGGTTGATGCCGACCATCAGGTGGATGCCGGGCGTCGTCGGCAGCAGCCGGGCGAGCAGCGCGAGCCAATCCGGCATCGCCTCGGCCGGCCAGGACAGGCCGGCGAGGAAATAGATCGGGACCGAGGTGATGATCCAAAGTTGGATCGGGCGTTCGCGCACCTTGAAGAAGCTGGCCAGCGCCAGCGCGCCCGCAACCGTCGCCGCGATGAAAAGGCCGCTCGCGACCGCGAGCGCACCGAGGGTGCCCGCGGCGCGCGGCATGTCCTGGAACCAGAAGACGAAGCCGGTGTAATAGACGACATTCGCGTAGCCGATGACGAAGAAGGCCAGCGCGATCCCCAGCAGCCCGCGCGGGCTGAAGGCCAGCGGCCCCTGCTGTTCGCGCATCGTTGCCGCCAGCATCGCCAGCCCCATGAGCAGCGTCTGGTGGATGATGACGAATGTGACGGCGGGAAAGATGGCGCTGCCATAGCCTTCGCGCGTGTTGAACAGCGGGCGCTGGACCATGCCCAGCGCCGGCGGGGCGGGCGCACCAAGCATCATTGCCTGATCGGTCGCCGCTGCGCGGCCCAGGTCGGCCAGCGCGGTGCCGACCCCGGCCAGCGCCGTGCTGCCGCGCAGCAGATAGGCGCCATTGCCGTAGAGCGCGACCTTTCCCTGTTCGCCGCGCCGGATATGCCGCTCGAACCCTTCGGGGATGACGACGACGGCGCTCGCGCGTCGGTCCTCGATCCAGCGCAGCGCGTCGGCAAGCGATGCTGGACGCGCGACGACTTCGGCCTGCTGCAGCGCGATCAGTCTGGCGGTCAGCGAGCGGCTCATGCCGCTATGGTCCATGTCCACTACGGCGATCGGGATGCGGGTCGGCACCTCGCCCGAATAGGCGCTGGGGTAGAAGAAGGAATAGAGGATCGCTGAGCCGATCAGCAGCATGATCGCCGTGCTGTCGGTCAGGATCGCGCGGAAGGTGGCGAGGAAGGCGCGTCCGGTCATCGGCGCCCCCAGACGGCGGGGTTTCCCGCCGCGGCGATGTAGCGCGGCAGCCCGGCGGCCGCGCCGACGCCGAGGAAGAGCAGCAGGACGAAGATATGCGGCAGCGAGACCGCCGCGGGTGACCCCATCATCCATTGTTCGGCGAGCAGCTTGGCGAAGGCGGTATAGGGAAGGATTGCGCTCCACAGCCGCGCGAAGCCCGACGCCGATTCGATCGGGAAGATCGCGCCCGCGAAGGCGAAGGAGGCGCCGGCATAGAGGCCCGCGATCGACAGCGCCTTGCCCATCGACAGCGTCAGGCCGATCGCGAGCAGCGTCACGCCGACATAGGCGAGATACATGGCGGCATAGCCCGCGAGCATCATCATCGGACTGCCGAGGACCGGCCAGCCGCGAAGCCCGGCGAGATAGAAGGTGACCAGAACCCCCCATCCCATGAAGACGATGATATAGATGGCGACCTTGCCCGCGACGGCCGCGGCCGCGGCCGGCCACGGCTTGCCGCCCAACCAGGCGCCGATGGTCCCGTCGCGCAGCTCGCGGCCGAGCGCGCTCGCCACCGCGACCATGAAGATGAGGTGGAGCAGCGCCGGATGCAGCAGCGCGACAAGTTGCAGTTCATAGCTGCCCTGCGGATTGAACAGGATGGTGGTCCGCGCGGCGACCGGCGGCGGACGGACCTTCCCCGGCTTGATCGCGGCCTGCTGGTCGACGGCGAGCCGCGCCGCATGACCCTGCACGACATCGCCGATGTCGCGCAGCGCCGCGCCCGACGGCGTCGAATAGCTGGCGTTGTAGAAGATGGTGAGGCCGGCGGTTTCGCCCCGCAGCACGGCGCGCTGCGTTCCGCGCGGGACCAGCACGACGGCATAGGCGATGCGCGAGCGCACCAGCCGCTCGGCCTCGGGCATGTCGGGCGGACGGGCCGCGACGCGGAGTCCGGGCGACGCGTCCAACCGCCGCACCAGCTCGCGGGCGATGGCGCCGCCGTCCTCGTCCACCACCGCGATCGGCAGGTCGCGCATCACGCCGGGTGCGAGTTGGACCGCCACCACCGCCATCAGCATCAGGGGAATCCAGCTGATGAGGGCGAAATCCCAGAAGCTCGACCGGAGGAAGCGGATTTCCCGCCGGAAACCTTCGCGAAAGGCCGCCGCCGGTCCCGACGCTTCGCGCGCGTCCGGCACTATTGCGGCCAGTCGAATAGCACGGTCATGCCCGGCCGCAGGCCGCGCACCGGGGCGACCGGCCGGACGCGAACCTCGAAGCTCTTGATGTCGAACCCGCTCGACTGACGCGTCGCGCGCCATGTCGCGAAATCGCCTGCCGGGGCAAGATAGGCGACGCGGAACCGGACGCGCCGGTCGTCCAGCGCCGGGATGCGGCCGGTCACTTCGGTGCCGCGCGCGAGCCCGCGCAGCTGATCCTCGCGCACGTTGAGCGTGACCCAGGGACGCGCGGTGTCGGTCAGCACGAAGACGGGAAAGCCCTGCGGCACCAGTTCGCCGGGCTGGGCGAGGCGGCGGCCGATCTCGCCCGCCATCGGCGCCGTGATGCGGGTTTCCTCGGCGGCGGCCTCGACTTCCGCGACGGCCCCGCGCGCTTGTTGGGTCTGGCCCCCGGCGGCGGCCTGATCCTCGCGGCGGGCGCCCGCCAGCGCCTGGTCGTACTGCGCCTTCGCCGCCTTCGCGGCCTCGCTCGACGCGATTGCATTGGTGCGGGCCTCGTCGCGCCTCTGCCCCGCGAGCACGCCTTCGTCGAAAAGGCGCTGGGTGCGCTGATATGTGGTGCGTGCAAGATCGGCGGAGGCTTCGGCCCGGCGCCATTGCGCTTCCGCCGCCCCGATATCCTCGGGCCGCGTGCCGCTGCGCGCCTTGCTCTCCATCGCCTCGGCGGCGGCGAGCGCGCCGTCAGCCTGCTGCGAGCGTGCCGCGACCTCGGGACTGTCGATGGTGTAGAGCAGCTGGCCCGCACGCACTGCCTGGCCTTCCTCGACATGGAAAGCAGCGATCCGGCCGGCGACCTTGCTGGCGATCCGCACCTCGTGCGCGTCGACCATGCCCTGAATCTCGCCGGGCGTCGGGCGATAGGCGAGCCACAGGCCAAAAGCGAGCAGCAGCGCGATCCCGGCTGCTGCGCCGATCGCGCGCCTGCGCTTGGTGTTCGGCCGACCGGGGGCCGGCTCGTCCTCCGGCAGCGTCTCCGCCTTCTTCTCGCTCACGGGCGTCTCGCTCACGGGACCTCCTTGTCGGCGCGGGCGATATAGTCGGGCAGGCGCGCACCCTGTCCGCTGACGTCCAGCAACTGCGCGAGCGCCAGCACATAGTCATGCGCCGCCTGCGCATGCTGGATGCGGGCGCGGCCGAGGCCGAGCTCGGCGTCGATCACGTCGAGCGACGTCGCCTGCTGTTCACGGTAGGACAGGCTTTGCAGGCGCAGATTCTCGGCCGCCGATTCCAGCGAACTGTCGAGCAGCAGGAAGCGCCGCCGCGCGGCCTCCGCCTCGTTCCAAGCCTTTGCAACGCCGATCTCGATCTGCGTGCGCGCTTCCTGCAATCCGGCATGCGCCTGCAGCACGGTCTGGCGCGCCGCCTCGACCGACTGGTTGCGCCCCATGCCGGAAGCGATCTTGTAGCGAAGGCCGATCCCGACGGTCCAGTCGGGGTCGGTCAGCAGCGCGTCGCGCCGGTCGAAATTATACTGGCCGAAACCATATATCGTCGGGCGCTGCTTCGATTTCTCGATCGCGATTCCTGCCTCGGCCTGCGCCTCCATCGCGCGCAGCCGGTCGAGTTCGGGATGCGCGTCGAGCGCCGCCGTCCGATAGGTCTCCATGGGCTCCAGGCGCTGCGACAGGACGAAGAGGGGCGTCGTGGGCCGCACGCCCTGCGGCGCGCGCAGCAGGCCGGCGAGAGCGACGTTCGCGGTCTCGAGGTCGGCGACAGCCTTTTCGAACTCGCGGGCGGCGTCGTCGCGCGCCACCTCGGCCTGAAGGCGCTGGGCGCGGCTGATGAACTGCTCGCGCTCCAGCTTGACCGCGTCGGCGACATGCCGGTCGAGCCCGGCCAGTACGTCGCGCCGCACGCCGAGCGCCCGTTCGGCGAGCTGCTGGCCGTAATAGGCCTGCGCGAGTTGTAGGAGCGCCCGGTCGACCGACCCCCTGCGTTCCGCCCGCGCCTGATCGAGCTGGGCGCGGGCGCCCGCCTTGACGCCCGCGATCTGGCCACCCGAATAGAAAGGCGCGGTAGCGGTTGCAATCGGGCGGACGGCGGTTTCCCGCCGCCGGAACCGCATCGGGTCCTCGATCCCGAACGGCTGCGCGAGCGGCGCCAGCGATCCCAGAGGCAGATAGAGCGTCTTCTGATAGTCGAGAAGCTGCGCCTCGAAATCCAACTCGGGACGGCCCAATGTGCTCGTCGCGCCGGCCTGCGCCTCCTTGCCGCGAACATTGGCTTCGGATGCAGCGATCGCGTCCGATCGCTCGAACAGGCGTTGCTGGGCGGCGCGATAGTCGAGAGGGATCGAACCGTCCTGCGCGACGAGAGGTACCGGCGCGATGAGCGCCGCAAACGCTAATGTCAGTCGGATTCGCATGACTTCCTCCCGGTGCCATTGCGTATGGCGGGATGGCGGAAATCTCAATGGTGATCCTTGATCCTCAGCGGTCTAATGCCCCGCCGATACATTACTTCATCGCTCGAATCATAGCCGGAGGAGGAGCCGCCGCCTACCTTCAGCCTGATGGCCGGCACCAATTCGCCTATCCTGCGACGGCTTTCCCGCTTTCGCGGCTCGAACCTGCCAGTCCGCAATCGGCCATTCTTGCTTTGGACGTGAATTAGGCTTGCTGACGGGCGCGTGCGTCACGATGCCGCTTACTGCGCGGCCAGACGAGCTTATCGCGCGGGATCCCCTGTGTCGTAGCGGTGGGGCTTGCGGGACGTGCTGGCACGAACATAAAGACGCATACGACACTCGGTCGCCTGGTCGAACGGCATTTCGAGCATCGCATAGACGCGGCGCATCGAGCCGCGCCAATCGCGCTCGACATCGGCATAGCGGACCTCGATCGCCGGGCCGGCCGTTTCAGACAACGCCTTCGCCGTCCGTGCCTTGCGTAAGGCGATCTTGCGCGACCATTCGCGGCCGATGGCTCCTCGATCGACATCGTCAGATTGCAACTTCATCTGATTCGTCACGAGCGACACGGAAGAGGCGGCAACCGCGCGCTCGTCGCGTGTGACATGGATGACCCGCGCGTCTGGAAAAACCGCGAGCAGCGGGGCGAGATCCTCGGCAAATTGTGGCACTTTCAGAATCCATGGCCGATCGCTTGCACATCCGCGCAGCCACGCGATGCTTTGCAGTATATGGCGGAAATCGAAATAGAGCGAAGCCTTGTCCATTGCCTCGCAGTGGCTGACGAACCGCGGCAGGCGCCATTGTGCCTCATAGGCGGCGGGCAGCATCAACATGTTGTAGAATCCGATTTCCTCGTCCGCCGCGTTTGCGCTCGTAGGATGGATCGTCTGAAATTCGGGATTGAGGACTTTCGCCGCGACCAGTGCGACCCGGGCGCGCCAAGTTCGATCGTCGAAGAACCTGTTCGCGGCGATACGCGGGAACGGTGCCCAGCTCTCGTAGAAGCGCGTGAAACGGAAGCGCTCGTCGCATGCGAGAAGCCACTGCATGCGCGTCGTTCCCGAGCGCATCTGCCCGACGATGATGATCGGACGCTCGATCCGTACGGCGTCGATCTCGGGATGCTGGGCCCACAAACGGTGCATGCCGACCATGTTGGCGGTGGCCGAAACAAGCTGCCCGTAAGCGAGCGTTCGCCCGAGCGGTGTCAGGCCGGCGCCGGTGTCGAGATCACGGAGAAGCAATTCAAGGCGCGCGCGCCATTCGGAGGAAAGCCGGTCAGATGGGCCACCGGCCATGCGGCACGCGCTCTTCAGAATCTCAGTCTGATCGAGGGCCGGTTGCATCTTTGGATACGCTCTCCACAGCCGCGCCAATCCCGCGTTGGCGAGCCTGATGCGCCTGGAGCCGGTTTCGAAGCTTCTGATGGGTCCGTGGGTGACAGGATATGTCGAAGCCATTAGTCCGCAACGCATTCTTGGCGCAGAAGTTCAGCAGGCGAAACCGGCCTTTTTGAGACCATGCGCGTGGGACGGACCGAGAGGGGCAAGCATGCTGGGAATTGTCGATGCGTCGTCGCTGATCAAGGAGGGACCTTCTACCCTCAAACGCGACATATTGTTCTTCGAGCGAATCGCGGTTCGCGGGGGCTCGCGCATGATCGAGACTTGGCGCACCGGGCGCCAATTCCGGTCTGACGAGGATCGGGCCTTCGCAGACGAGCTCGAATCGCTGTTCGAGACGCCATTCTTCCTTTCGATCGACGAAAATATCAGTGCCATTCGCTCGCGCCTATCGGACGCGTTCCTCGCCGAATATGACGCGGTGACCCGCAGGGCGGCGGAGGCGGTCGAAATTCTGCTGTCCGGGTCCGATGACACCCCCGATACGCTGCGCATGTCCGAACTATCGCGCCACTGGCGCGGGCTTCGCCTCCGTGCGCACGCTGCGGCGATCAACGCCACCGGCGGCCTCGCGGCGGCGAACTGCGAGATCCCGATTCTCGACCTTGCGCCGGCGGACGGCGTTCATTTCGGCGAGATCATCCATATCGCGATCGATAAGGTTACGCTTCCGGGAGCGACTTGCGGCTGGGAGGCGGTCCTGGATCTCAAGGGCGACAAGGATCTGCAGGACCGCGCGCGGAAGCTCAGGCTCTGGTCTTCCGAACTTGCGAAGCCCGGCATGACAGCGGCGCTCGCCGCCGAGCATGTGAGCGATACGCTCGCCGACTATGAGCGCTATATGAGCGCGCATAATCTCAAATTTGTCAGCGGCGCGGTGAAGGCGGCGGTTGCCGGGACGGCGGAGATTGTCGAGGAAATCTCCCGCATGCGCGTCGGCAAGCTTTTCCAGCGCATTCTTGGAATGCGCGCGTCGCATGGCGAGCTGCTTATGGCCGAGCAGACAGCGCCGGGGCGGCAGCTCTCGCTCGTGACCGCCCTGAACGCCAAGCTGTAGCGCCGACGTGCGAAATCCACCTCATCCCTCGTGGCCTGCGACGCGACTTCGGTAGTGATATTAGCGCCGTCTCCGATCGCGATCGCGCTGCTCGCCAAGGCGCCGCTCGAGGTCGAGCGCTTCCTGAAGTTCGGCGGTAAGAATGCCAAGGTCGCGCGCGGCAAGCTCGGCGCGCCGGAAATTGTCGCTGGCTGCCTGGCGAAGGCGCCAGACGGTGTCGATATCACCGCCGCGTTTCTCGAGCTCGTCGGCGGCGCGGGCCTTCGCCTCTGCCGCATCGAGGAAAAGATCGAAGACGGCGGTCTGCTGGTCCTTTGTGATCATGGCGGGCCTAGGTCTGTCATAGCGCAAGGGCGCGTAGCTGTCCTCGCAGTCCCTGGCATGTCAACAGACGGGCGGCGCGGCTGTGCACAACGCGGGTCAGAGCGTGTCGATCGATGCAATCCGCGCTGCTTCACCTTCGTCTTGGAGGGCGCCTGGCGAACCGGCCCCTTTGTCCCCTGCGATCCAGAACGAAATAGGCCTCTATATCTCGGGTGCGTTGAGCCAGCTCGGACTTTTGATCCAGCGGCGCTCGGACAACCCGGAACGGCGACGCAAAGCCGCCGATCGTCGCGCCCATTCGCTCCGTCATTCCAACCCCGTGCGTTGGCATTGGCTGTCGCCGCCGAACGCCAAGGCGAGAGACGGCGAAGCGAGGACATGGCTCGATCGAAACAGCATCAACCTTCTCGTCCACAGGGCATTTATTGATCCATTGCGATCCACCTGATGGGTCGGGCACTTCTCGGACCGTGTATCTCGGACCGTGTAGACGGCTCGCGCGGAATGCCAACGTCCGCTTCAACGATTTCACGAAAGAAACCGACCGTCTCCAGCCGGCCAGAAACAGGCGGCCTCGCTCGTCTAACCGCCATTGAGCCCCGAATCAGGATTGCATTCTATCGGTGTAACAGACTTCCGAGCATCGCTGCCAGTTCCACCTCACGACCGACGCCAAGTTTGGCGAAGACCGATTTGAGCTGCGCGCGCACCGTTCCGAGACTTGCGTCGCGGCCGACGGCGATGCTGTCGCGACTCTCCGGCGGCGAGGCGCAAAGCGACATCGGCTCCGGCGGCGGGGAGGCTGTAGAGTTGCTGCAGGATGAGCCGACCGTCCTTGAGCAAGGCTTCCGCTGCACCGGACATCGCGGAATGCGCACAGGAGGCCACCTCTCCGGTCACCATGCGGCCGTAGTTCCTCAGACGCGGCTGGCAACCGCCGAAGCGGCCGCCGCCACGATCAAGAGCAGCTTCCAGCAGGCGGCACGTGCTTGAGCCCGCGACCCGCGGCAGCGCCCGTTGGAGTGCCCCGCTCGACGGCCACGACGCCGTTGACCAGCAGAGCCTGGACGCCGAGCGTCAGCATCTCGGGGTTCACATAGTCGGCCTTGGGCCGGTAGCTCTTCGGGTCGAACACGACGACATCAGCGAAATAGCCGTTGCGCAGGTGGCCGCGGCGGTCGAGCTTGAACGTGTCGGCGGTCTGGCCGCTGCTGCTGTTGATGAACTCGGCGATCGAGATCGCCTTCTCGTCCAGAACGTATTTCGCGTACTTCCTCGGGAAGGTGGCGTACATTCTCGGGTGACCGTGGGACCCATCGGAGCTCGTCATGACCCAAGCCTGCTTCATCAGCAACTTGATGTCCTTCTCGGCCATGTTGAACGACACGACGGAGGTGCCGCGCTCGGATTCGCGGATGATGCGCAGCGCCGCGTCGATCGGCTCGAAATTCCATTCTCGAGCGACCTCGTCGAGGCGCTTGGCCGTCCAGGGCTGATTGGGGGCGGTCAGCAGCAACGAATTCGCCCCGCCGCGGCGGCGCAGATTGTCGCGCATCTCGGCCTTGATCATTTCGAGGGCGGCGGGATCGTCGAGGCGCTTGAGCATCGGCGCGCGGCCGCCGTCGACGGCCCAACGCGGCAGCAGCGAGGCTTCGAGGCCGGAGCCGGAGGCTTCCCACGGATATTGATCGGCAGTGACCTGGAGCCCTTCGGCTCGTGCATTCTCGATCGTGGCGATCAGTTCGGGCCCCTTGCCGTGCACGTCGACGCCGAGTGCCTTAAAGTGCGCGAAGTGAACCGGCATGCCCGCGGCACGGCCGATTTCGATGCCTTCCTTGGTCGAGTCCACCACGCCGATCGTGTATGAGGATTCATCGCGCTGGTGGCTGTCGTAGATCCCGCCGCGAATGGCAGCTTCCCGCGCGATCGCGATGACTTCGTTCGTCTTAGAGAAACTCTGCGGCGCATAGAAGAGGCCGGTGGAGAAGCCCAGCGCGCCTTGGCACATGCCGTCGGCGACGACGCGCTTCATCCTGTCCAGTTCTGGCCCTGTAGGAGCGCGGTCCGCGTCGCCGATTACGGCGCGACGGACCGCACCGAAGCCGACATAAGCGGCGACGTTGACGCCGAACTTGTTCCGGTCGATGCCGTCGAACAATCCGGCGATGTCGACCTTGCCCCCGGGCTGGCCGTGGCCATCGACGCCGGTGAAGATTGTCGTCACGCCCTGCATCATCCACGGCAGGTTGAGGCGGGTGGTTGCTTCGGTGCCGGTCAGGAAGGTGTCGGCATGGGTGTGCGGATCGATGAAGCCCGGCGCGACGACCAGGCCGCGCGCGTCGATCACCTTCGCACCCTTGTACGGGTTCTTTGCGGCGGCACCGACATAGACGATTTTATCGCCCGAGATTGCGAGGTCGCCGATTATGGGCGTCTGGGACGAACCATCGTAAATGGTGCCGCCCTGGATCACCAAGTCGGCGTTTCGCACAGCCTGGGCCTGCGCCGGCTGCGCTGCGGCGAGGGACACCATTGCCGCGGCCAAGCCGAGGGCGCTCGCCATCGTCGCGCCGCGGTCGCGGAAGGTGGTGGAGGAAAGAGTCATAGTGGGTTCTCCCCGATGTCTTTTGATCAGTCGGCGCGGCGGAAACGGAGCGCGTGGACTCGGGAGGATTTGATCGTGAAGCCCTGACCGTCCTCGTCGAAGATCAACCGCGTGCCGAGCCCGCCGAACGAGCCGTCTGGATTGCGCTTCAGGGTGAGCGGCTCACCTGGCGCGCGGGCGTAGGGCGACGTGACCACGGCCTTCAGCTCATCGCCGACGATGCTGACGTCGTAGGTTGCCTGGAGCTCATCCGAGAGATAGCGGTCATCAAGGGCCGGCTTTGCAGCAGCGGACGCATCCGCGGCCGTCAGGATGTCGCCCTCGATCACTTCGATGATCTCGTCGGCCTTATCCTGAGACACCCAGTCACCGCGGTTGCAGAACACGGCTACGCCGAGCTTCCGCTCGGGGAGGCGGGCGTACATGTTCTTGAACGCTTCGGCGCCGCCGCCGTGCTGGACGAAATACTGGCCGTTGCGGCTGCCGATCATCAGGCCGCCGCCATAGACGAGCCCCGTCCGCTCCTCGAGGGCGGGCTCACCGTTGGTGAAGGTGCCGGGCGTCGTCATGATCTTCGCGACCGCTGGCGTCCAGACCTTGTGGCCGACCTCAATGTCGCGGTCGAAACGGGCGAGATCGTTGATGGTGACCATGAGCCCGCCGGAGCCGCTGAAGGTCGGATAGGTATCGCGAATCTCGAACCCCTCGCCCACCGGGACGTAGCCGTGGGCGATGTTAGTTCCGCCGGGCTTTGCGTCGTTCATGAAGAAGCTGCGCTTCATTCCGAGCGGCCGAAGGATGGCCTTCTTGGCGTAGTCTGCGAACGGCATGCCGGAGACGCGCTCGACGATTTCGGCGAGGAGCAAATAGCCGCCGTTCGAGTAGGTGTAGGCGATTCCGGGCGTGAAGTTGGTGCTCTTCTGCGCGAACAACAGCTTGAGCGCGGTGGCCTTGTCGGTATCGGCTGCGCTGTCGATTCCGGCGAGGCGGATCAGCTCGAGCGAATCGCGGATGCCTGCGGTGTGCAGCATGAGCATCCGAACGGTGACCGGAACTTCATATTCAGGGAGTTCCGGGAGGTACTTGCGGACATCGTCGTCGAGCGACAGCTTTTTCTGCTCGATCAGCTTGGCCGCGGCGAGCGCGGTAAACTGCTTCGAGACCGAGGCCGCATAAAAGAGAGTGTCGCCATCGAGCGGTTTGCCCTTCTCTATGTCGCCGGAGCCGGCCGCAGTGACGAAGAGAGTCTTCCCTCCGCGAAAAGCGCCGGCCGCGCATCCGGGCGCAGCGAGGCCCTTCGGGTCGGATATGATTTCCCTTACCTTGGCGACGTCGATCGCCTGGGCGGGAGTCGCAACGAGCGTTGCGAGGAGAAGGGAAATGATCTTGACCTTGGGCATCACTGCACTCCGAACGATTTTTTATAAGGTGGGTCTGTGGCGCCGTGCGGCGCCACAGAGGCGGGCATGCTCGCGCCGCAGATAATCGATATGTTTGCTGGACATCTTCTTCTCCATGCCAAGTTGAGGATGTTGCAGCCCGAACGGCTGCGGCGCGGATGTAGGAAAGGTCTGGTCAAGATTTCAAGGGGTTGAAGCGTCGCCTGTGCGAGAAAACTCTGCCGAAAGCAGCGAAGAGTTTTGCGCTGCGCCCCCGGGCGTAGGGTAGGACTTTCAGCCTTGGAGACACAGATTGTGCAGGCAGGGGGCGCTACGGCCAAATCGTCACAACATGGGTTAGTCGCTGCAACCCGGACAGGGCGACCATTGTTTCGATATCATGCCGACTCGCGAGGAACAGTTTCACCCGCTTTTTCAGGGGTTCGCCGACGCCATTTGCGCTGTCGGCATTCGCGGCCGCTCTTGGGAAGACGCGCTCCGCCACAGTGAACCGGCATATGCTCCAGGATGGAAATGATGCACGAGACCATGAAAGCGCAGAAGCTTGATACGATCTGGGTTGAGAAGCCGTGGGGCGTCGATCGGCTCCCTCCGCCCTTCGACGCACGGACCGATGGCCGCGTCGGCGAAATCTGGTTTCGTCCGCCGGAATCCAATCCGCTGCTCGTGAAATATATCTTCACCAGCGAGCGCCTGTCGATCCAGGTCCATCCCGACGACCGGCAAGCGCAGGCACGCGGACTTCCCGCAGGCAAGGAGGAATGCTGGTATATTCTGGGCGCCGAACCCGGCGCCGTCCTCGGGATCGGAACGCGTCATTCGCTCAGCGAGCGCGAACTCGCCGATGCCGCTCGCTCGGGTGCTATAGAGGCGCTTATGGAGTGGCATCCGGTGCGCGCGAACATGTTCTTTCATATTCCGCCCGGAACCGTCCACGCGATCGGTGCGGGGGTCACGCTCGTCGAAATCCAGCAGAACGTCGATGTCACCTATCGTCTCTACGACTACGGCCGCCCGCGCGAGCTGCACCTCGTCGATGGCGCGGCGGTAGCGACTGCCGCACCTATACCCAGCCATCTTTGCCGCGAGGTCGACGATGCGGTGAGCGCGATGTTGCTCGACAGCCGTCATCTTGCCGTTGCCCATCTGAGGGGCGATGACCTGTCACTACTCGCCGGTGCGAAGGACGGGGCAATGATCACTCCGTTAGGCGCTACGATCGCCGCAGACGGGGTGACCGCGCGGGCGGGCGAATGCCTTTGGGTCGAGGACGTCGGAACCATCGAGGCCGAACCCGGCGCCCGGATTCTGGCTGGCTGGCACAAGCCCTGACTCTCGGCGAGAAGTCGGCGCGACCGTTGCCGGCCAATATGATTGTGCCAGCTGGCACTCTCCAGTCTTGCCGACCGAGACGCTCTGCGAGGCACGCCGGCTGCCGCCTGGTCCATCAGAGGTGGTGATCGTTATTCGGCCGCCTTTTTCTGCATGGCTGTTCCCATCGCCTCTCCAAGGCGCACCGGCCGTTCGGGAAACCACTCGGGGTTGAACGCGATCGTCTGCTTCTCGAACAGCATGACAATTGTCGAGCCCAGAAGAAAGCGTCCCATTTCCTCGCCCATTCGCAGCACGACTTGATCGGGAGCGTAGGACCACTCGGAGATGGCTCCGGATCGCTTTGCGTTCACCACGCCATGCCACACCGTCGCTATGCTGCCGACGATCGTGGCGCCCACGAGGATCATCGCGCAATGGCCGTGGGTTGCCGATTTGAACAGGCATATGACGCGTTCGTTGCGCGCGAAGAGACCGGGCACCCCGCGGGCCGTTGTCGGGTTGACGGAGAAGAGCGCGCCCGGAACGTAGATCATGCGGAAGAGCTCGCCGTCGCAGGGCATGTGCAGCCGGTGATAATCCCTGGGCGAAAGATAGAGATTGGCGAAGCTGCCGTCGCGAAATGTCGCGGCGAGTGTTTCGTCGCCGCCCAATATTGCGGCAGTGGTGAAGTGGTGACCCTTGGCTTGGACGATGTGATGATCGTCGATCGCGCCGAACCGGCTGATGGCACCGTCGACCGGACAGATGAAATCGGCCTCGGCGAGCGGGCGGGCACCGGCTTTCAGCGGGCGCGTGAAGAAGTCGTTGAAGCTGGCATAGCTGCGAATATCGGAATTCTCGGCCTCGCTCAAGTCGACGCCATATCGGGCGACGAACCATCGGATCAGGCTCGGGGTCCACCGACCCGACGACGCGGCGACACGGCCGGCGAATTCGGTCAGGCGCCGCTTCGGCATCGCATGCTGGGCAAGGATTTTCAGGCGCTCGAACATATTACATCCATTGGTCGATCATGTGCAGACCCTGCGGGCCGCATAGGGAAAGGTCGTCGGCGCCCGCTGCTCCGTTCCGGCGGTGATGCCTTATCGGCATGGGGCGGGGCAAGTGAAGAGCGCCGCCTCGCGTCCGTCATGGCTGCTTTGATGCTGGCGCGCTCAGCTTCGCCGGGCCTTTGACGGCGCTGCCGCCGGACGCACAAACCGGTAGCTCTTCTGCTCGAATTTCAGCGTACGAAGGAAATTGTGGGCGTTGTTGATCATGATGTCGCTCATGATCTCGATCGTTCCGCATCCGGCCTTGGCGAGGGCCGTCTCGGCGGCGGTCAGGAGCGTTGTCCCGATGCCGCGGCGGCGATGATCGCCGTCGACGAGCAGCAGCGTGACGCGGCCGACTAGGCCGTGCTGCAACGTCGGAACGGCGGCCCAGGCGCAGCATCCGACCAGCCCGCCGGCTTCGGCGACGAGAAGGCCGGCGTTCGCCTTGCCGATCGCATCGAGGTTCGCGTCGAGCGAGATGCGCCTTGGCGGATCCGCAAGCTCGGCGAGGAGTCGGCCGAGAGCCTTCCTGTCCTTGGCCGTCGCAGGCCGCAAGCCGAGTTCGGGTTCGGGCAAGGCGTCGGGCTTGACGATCCGGAGCACCGGCCTGGCCTTCGGGGGCGGCGGCGGATCCTGTCGCCTTCGCGCCGGCGGCGGCGACGTGCGCGCTTTTCCGCGTCGGCGGATGGGCGAATGCTCCTCGATGGGTTCGGCGGGTTTGGCTGCCTTCTTTGCGGGCTTCGCTGCGGGCTCGCGTTCGGCCGAGAGCTTCCAGCTGTCGGCCGCACCGCCGCGAAGATACTCTGCGATTTCTGCAGCGCTCGCCGTGAGCCCTTGCTTGCCGATCCCGAGGAGCGGCTTGCCCGCCGCATCGGTGAGGCCGAACTTTCCATAGTCGCCGACGCCCGGCGTGCGCTTTCTCGACCGCACGAGTTTCATCCCGCGATGTTCGGCAATGGCGCGAAGCTCGTCGGCTGTCGGCTCGGTCGCCATCGATCAGCGCCGGAAAGGGATGGCGGGGCCGGGCTGTGGGGAGTGGCCCGTTTCTCCCCGCCGCGCGCCCTCGCCAGCGCCTCGCCGGGAACCGGCGCGGCTGCGGCGCGCTCTGCCTTCATGCGCGCGCGCCGTTTCACCCGATCGAGCATGATCGAACATGTCGCCTATGACGAGGCGGCGTCGGTCCTCTGCATCACCTTCCGGGACAGCGGCAAATATCTCTATCATGACGTCCCGCGCGCGATCTACGACGGGCTCTGCGCCGCAGAATCGCCCGGCGCCTTCTTCAACGCGCATATCAAGGAAAATTTCAGGTGTGAGCGCGACCCGTCGCGCAGGCGGTTCGGGCCCGGCGCCTGACACTCCGGCGACCCTCGTCACTGCGAAGGCGCCGCTCATGCGCGCTTGCGCGCGGCGGACTTGGCGGGCGCTTTTTTCGCCGGGGCCCTTTTTGCGGGCGCCTTCCTCGCGCTGGCGGCCTTCGCCTTGCCGCCGCCGTCGCCGATCGACTTCTTGAGCGCTGCCATCAGGTCGACGACATTCGATCCGCTCGGCGCCTTCTCGTCCTTCCCGTCGTCGAGATTGAGCGTCTTGCCCTTCTTCTTGCGCTCGATGAGCTCCCTCAGCGCCTCGACATAGCGATCATGAAAATCGCTCGCGTCGAACTTGCCCGTCTTCTTGTCGATGAGCGTCGTCGCGAGATCGAGCAGGTCTTCGTCGGGATCGCTGTCGGCGATGTCGCGGAAATAGCTCGCCGCCTTGTTGACCTCGTCGGCATAGCGCAGCGTCTCCATGACGAGGCCGCGGCCGCATGCCTTGATGCTCACGACATATTCGCGGCCGCGCATCGCGAGCTGGCCGAGACCGACCTTGCCCGTGCGGCGGAGCGCTTCGCGCAGTACGATGAACGCTTCCTCGGCAAGATCATCGGCAGGCACGACATAATAGGGCTTCTCGAAATATATCTCGTCGATATCCTCTGACTCGACGAACTGCGTGAGTTCGAGCGTCTTCTTGCTCTCGAGCTTGACCCCCTCGATCTCCTCGTCGTCGAGCAGGACATATTGGTCCTTCGCATATTGGAAGCCCTTGACGATCTCGTCGACATCGACCGGGCCGACGCCGGGCACGACCTTCTCATATTTGATGCGCTTGCCCGTCGGCTCGTGGATCTGGTTGAACGCGATCGTCGCCCCGCTCTTCGTCGCCGAATAGATCTCGACCGGGATCGACACGAGCGCCAGGCGGATCTGGCCTTTCCAATAAGGGCGCGCAGCCATCGTCACTCACTCCTTTGCCAATTATCCTTCAATGCGCGCAGTCGCCGAGCGTTCCGCGATAGCGATGGGGACAGGACCGGCGGCGACGGGATCGAGGCGGCGGCCTCCGCAATGGCCGATCAGCTTCGACGACGCGCGCGCCTACGGCGTCAGCCCGCGACACCTCTGCCGGTCCCCGTCAGACGGCCCAGCGCGCCGGCGCGAGCGCGATGGCGATGGGAGGATGCGCCCGCTGCCATTTCGTCGCCGCGAGCACGTCGTTGCTCTCCTTCGCCTCGCGGCCTGCCGCAAGCGACCAGGTGATGTGATAATGGCTGCCGTCGCCGCGATCGGTGGTTCCGCCGATGCGGACGATGAGCGCCTGGACGCCTGCGCCGTCATCGACTTCGCCGACGATCTCGCCCGACCGTGCGGCGGGTAGGGGAGTGTCCTCGGCGGTCCCGAAGCGGAGCGTCACATGGTCGGCAATCAGCTCGGCATAGCGCGGCTCGAACCGTTCGAGCAGCCGGTCGCGCTCGCCGGGCGGTAGCTTCCAGCCGGCGACGGTCCGCGTCATGACGCCTTGCGCTTTCGCTTTGCGGCACTTTCGGCGAGCTCGATCCACGCGGGGGCATGGTCGCTCGTCTTGTCGAGCGCTCGCGGGCGCGTGTCGACCCCGGCGGCCGCGAGCCGCTTCGCCGCGGGCTTGTTGAGCAGCAAATGGTCGATGCGGATGCCGGCATTGCGTTCGAACGATTGCCGCCAATAGGCCCAAAAGCTGTAAATGCGCTCGTCGGGATGCAGGTGACGGATCGCGTCGATCCAGCCTTGGTCGAGGATGCGCCGATAGGCGGCCTTCGCTTCGGGCGCGAAGAGCGCGTCCTTCTTCCAATTCTCGGGCTTGTAGACGTCGAGATCGGTGGGGATGACGTTGAAGTCGCCGCAGACGACGACGGGCGCATCGAGGTCGAAGAGCGTCGCCAGATGCGCGTCGAGGCGCGCTATCCACTGCATCTTGTAATCGAACTTCGGACCGGGCCAGGGATTGCCGTTGGGAAGATAGAGGCCGGCGACGAGGATGCCGCCGACAGCGGCTTCGATATAGCGGCTTTGTTCGTCGCCGGGATCGCCCGGGAGCCCGCGGCGCGTCTCGTGGATCTCGCCGACGCGGCTCAGCATCGCGACGCCGTTCCAGCGGCTCTGGCCGTGCCAGATCACGTCATAGCCCGCGTCGCGGATCGCCTTTTCGGGGAATTTCTCCTGAGGGGCTTTCAATTCCTGCAGACAGACGATGTCGGGCTCGGCCTGCGCGAGCCAGCCGAGCAAAATGTCGAGGCGGCCGCCGATGCCGTTCACATTATAGGTGGCGATCTTCACAGGTCGGGCAATATCTGGTCGGCGCGGCCCCAGTCTTGCAGCGCCTTGAGGCCGGCGCGCTTCAGCAGCTCCTTCGCGTCGGTGATGCGGAAATGCGACGGCTTGTCGATCGTCTCCATCTCTTTCCAGCTGATGGGGGCGGCGACCGGCGCGCCTTCGCGGGCCCGCGCCGAATAGGGCATGACCGCCGTCGCGCCGCGCTGGTTGCGCAAATAGTCGACGAAGATCCGGCCCTTGCGCTGCGCCTTGGGGAGGGCAGCGGTGAAGCGGTCGGGATCCATTTGCGCGACGGCGCGGGCGAGCCGGCTCGCGAAGTCCTTGACCTCGCCCCATTCGGCGCGCGGCACGAGCGGGGCGATCACATGGACGCCCTTGCCGCCCGTGAGCATCGGGAAGGTCTTAAGGCCCATCTGCTCGAGGATGTCACGGAACTGGAAGGCGGCGCTGCGGACCGACTCGAAATCGAGGCCGACGTCGGGATCGAGATCGAACACGAGCCGGTCGGCTTTCTCGACATCCTCGATGCGCGCGCCCCATCCATGGAACTCGATCGTCCCCATCTGGACGCAGGTCATCAGGCCCTCGGCCGTATCCATGTAGAGATAGGGCTGGTCGTCGCCATCCTTCTCTTCGATCGCGACCTGCTTGACCGCATCGCCGAAGCTTCCGGCATCATGTTTCTGGAAAAAGCATTTCTTGGCGCGGCCCTGCGGACAGCGGACGAGGCTGATCGGACGCGAACCCGCCCAGGGCAGCATGATCGGGGCGACCGCGGCATAATAGGCTGCGAGCTCGCCCTTGGTGAGCCCGGCTTCGGGATAGATGACCCGGTCGGGATTGCTGATCGGAACGGGCGAGGCGTGCGCCACCTCGGCGACCGGCGCTTCGTTTTCGATGACGACCGCCTCCGCCTTTTTGTCTTCGCGCAGCCCGAGATAGCTCGGGTGGCGGAGCGTGCCCTCGTTCGTCATCTCGGTAAAAGCGATTTCGGCAACGAGCTTCGGCTCGATCCAGTGCGCGCCGCGGGTCTCGGCGCGGGGCGCCTTCACCGTCGCCTCCTTCCGTGCGAGCGGTTTCATCATCGCCTGGAGGCGGAAGAGCTCCGCGGTATCGAAGCCTGTCCCGACCTTCCCGGCGTAGCGCAGCACGCCCTTCTCATGGACGCCGAGCATGAGTGAGCGGAACGCACGCGATTTGTCGGAAGGCGTCCAGCCGACGATGACGAACTCCTGCCGCTTGATGCACTTGGCCTTGAGCCAGCTTCCGGCGCGCGAGCCGATGTAGCGCGCGTCGGCCCTCTTCGAGATGACGCCTTCGAGACCCGCGGCGCAGAAGCTCTCGAGCATTTTCTCGCCGCTGCCCTCGAGATGGTCCGAGTAGCGGATATGCTTCGAAGCCTTGGCGAGGATTTTGGCGAGACGCGCCTTGCGGTCGAGGAGGGGGAGGGCCGTCAAATCCTCGCCGTCCAGCTCGAGCAGATCGAACGCGAAATAGTCGATGCTTTCAGGGGCGGACTTGAGGGCATTTTGCAGCGACTGGAAGCTCGAGCGGCCTTCGGCATCGAGCACGACCGCTTCACCGTCGATCAGCGCGGCGTGAACCTTCAGCTTTGCGGCCTCGGCGAGCAGCGGCGCGAAGCGGTCCGACCAGTCGAGACCCGAGCGTGTATAGGCGCGCGCTTCGCCGCCGCCGACTGCGATCAGCAACCGGTAGCCGTCATATTTCATCTCATGCACCCAGCCGCTGCCGGCGGGAATGCTGTCGACGAGCGTCGCCAGCTGGACGGCCCGGAAGGGTGGGGGAGACGCATCCCGCCGATCGCTGCGCGGCGACGAGGGGGCGCGGTTCGCTGGGCTGTCGCTGGCGGTCCTTCTGGCCATGGACTCAAGACCATCCGGCTGCGCATTCGTTCCCCGCCCCATGGGCAACTTGACCAGGCGCCCGCGCGTTCCCACTTTGTCCGGACGGCGTATTGCCGGCGTCCCGGGCGGGACAAGGAGCTTGAAAATGGCCAATGGCTGGGCGCGTGACGGCGCCGTTCAGGAGCAGATCGACGACACGGTGAGCGACGCCGTGAAGGAAGCGCGCCTGCGGCTTCTGTCCGGCACGGGCGCGGACTATTGCGACGACTGCGGCGAGCGCATTCCGGCCGCGCGGCGCAAGGCCCTCCCCGCAAGCCGCACCTGCGTCGGATGCCAGACGCTTCGCGACGCCGAGCGCCGCCCCGCGGGGTTCAATCGCCGAGGAAGCAAGGATAGTCAGCTGCGCTGACCGGCGTGAGTTCGAACGGTAGAACGACGTCAGCTGCGCGCCCGGGCGGCGGCCCGAACCTCCTGCGATCGGTCGAGCGCGATGACGAGAATATCGTCGCCGTCGACGATGACGGCGACATTGTCCATGCCGACGAGCGAGACGCGCTTGCCCGGAGCGCGCACGAGGCAATTATGGCTGTCGTGCGCAAAGAGATCGTCGCCGCAAGCATTGCCCGCGGCGTCGGCGCCGGCGAGTGCGTGCACCGCCTGCCAGCTCCCGAGGTCGGACCAGCCCATCGAAACGGGGACGACCGCGACGCGGGCGTCCTTCTCCATCACAGCATAGTCGATCGATTCCGAGGGCGCCTGTTCGAACGGCGCCCGCGCCGCATGGAGGGCATCGCCATTGTGCAGCGCATTGGCGACCGCGGCTTCCGCCGCGCGATAGATGGCGGGACAATGGCTGAGCATCGCCACGCGCATGCGGCCCGCCCGGAAAAGGAAAATGCCGGCGTTCCAGCTGTAGCCACCCTCGCGAAGCATCGCTTCGGCGTCGGCGAGCGGCGGCTTCTCGACAAAGCGGGCGACGGCGAATCCGTCATCTCCGAGCGGCGGCCCGCTCGCAATATAGCCGAAACCCGTGTCGGGCCGGTCGGGCGCGATACCGAAGGTGACGAGCCAGTCGTCGCGCGCGAGGTCGGCCGCTTTCGCGATCGCGCTCCGAAATGCGGCAACATCGTTGATGACATGGTCGCTCGGCATCACGAGCAGCAGCGCGTCATCCGCCGACGATGCGACCGCGAGCGCGATCGCGGCAGCGGTGTTGCGGGCCGCGGGCTCGACGATCAGCCGAAGGTCGCGCCCCTCCGACTGCTCGCGCACCATCGCGACATGCTCGGCTCCGCACACGATGAGCGGCGCCGAAAAGCCGGGACCGCTTGCCCGATCGAGCGTCCGGGCGAACAGGCTCTCTTTTCCGATGATGTCGAGAAACTGCTTTGCTCGCGCGCCGCGCGAGGCGGGCCAGAGACGCGTTCCCGCGCCGCCGCAAAGAATGACGGGCTGGATTGTCGCAGTCATGGGTTCAACCTTCTCGCGGCGCGCTGGCGGCATCCGGAGCCGTTGATCGCCTTATTGATTTGGGGAGCGTCGGGTTTATGCGACGCACAGATCGCAGCGCCGGCTGCGAGCAGCCGAAATTCGGCGGTCGTGAGGCACTGGCTCCGGAACGGAGTGGGCGAGCAGCCGCGCTTGTTGCCGCGAGCCGACGGGCGGTAACGGTCCGTCTTTCCGAACGTCGAGAGCCGATGTGTCATGTCCGCACGAACGCGGTGGAACCGGCCGAGTTGCCCCTGCTTGCCGCAAAGCTGCGGAAATCGCGGCCCGATTAACGCAGGTTATACGGATTTCTCTACGAAGGTGGGCGGGTGGCTGCCCGGTCACCTGCTCGGCTCTGCGTGGGAGTGATCGGGACGTCGGCGGGCCCCGTTCGCCGCTGCAATGCGAGCCTCATGAATCGATACAGGCGGACGCCGCTAGCGGAGCGCGCTTTTTGTCAGCGCCGCATCGCCTTGCACGCTTCCGGGCTTGCCCTCGATCGCGAAACCCATGCGGTCCAGACCGTGCGCTGCACGGCGGTCGATTGCTTCGCGAAGCTGTTCGACGGTCTTGTCGGTCCATCGCGCCTCTTCGGCGGTGACGCTGGATTGTGAGGAATTTCTGGAGCTATCGCAGCCGGAGAGCGTGAAGGACAAGGCAAGCAACGAACACGCAATCACACCATAACGCACAGTTATCTCCTCGAAAACTGGAGACGTAACGCGTTTGTGGGTGTGCCGTTCCGACCTTCCTTGTCGCGAAGGAAAACGTGCGCGACCGTTTCAGGCTCGCGCGGCGTAGATGAGCCGTCCGACCCCGAGATGCGCGAACGTGTCATCGAGGCACTGCTCACCGACGGCAAGGCATCCCTGGCTTCGCCCGAGCTTTCCGTGCGCCCCGATCATATCCTCATTGGCATACCAGGCGCCGTGAATGACGATCGCACGCTCCATAGCATTGTTGTTCGTGGCATCGAGACCCGCGAGCCGCTGCGAGCGGCCGTGCTTCCCGACATAATAGTCGCCGGTGCGGAAGGCGCCCTCGCTCGATGCATTGGAACCGGAGAGGTTCGAGAATCTGTGCAGAAAGCCCGTGTGGCCGGGATCCGAGCCGCTGCCGTGCGCAACGAGCTGCCGTGAGACGCGGCCGCTTGCGACGTCGAGGAAATGGAAGCGGGCTTCCGAAGACGGGGCCGAAAAATCGACGATAGCGATCCGGTCGCGATGCCGGATCGTCCCTGCATGCTCGTCGAGCGCTGCCAGCGCCCGTCGCAAAAGCCGCGGGTCAAGCGCGCCGTCCGGGTTGCTGATCGGTCGTGCAGGTGCTGGTGGAGGCTGGGATAGGGCGGCGAGGCGCGGCGGCGCCGCGACCCGGCGTACCGTCGATCCCGCGAGCGCGCCAACAAGCGCGGCAGCGCCGGACACGAAGAGCGTCCGCCTGCCAAGTTCAAGCGGTGGCGTGGTCATGGCGGCGATATAGGCACAAGGTCCGCGACATTTAAGACGTCGCAGTGGGGCGCAGGGACGAACGCGCCGCATCGTGCGCAATGCCCGGCGAACCGTTCGCCCCGATGGCGCAGTCTCGATATTCGTCCCGGTCGCGCTTTAGCCGTTTACGACCGTGCCTCCGTTCGGGTGGAGCACCTGGCCCGACATGTAGCTGCTGTCGTCGCAGGCGAGAAAGAGAAAGCTCGGTGCGACCTCATTGGGTTCGCCCGGCCGCTTCATCGGCGTGGTCTCGCCGAAGCTTGCGACTTTTTCGGCGGGCGCTCCGCCGCGGGGATTGAGCGGGGTCCAGATCGGACCGGGTGCGACCGCATTGACCCTGATGCCCTTCTCGATCAGATTCTCGCTGAGCGAGCGCGTGAAGGCGGTAATTGCGCCCTTGGTCGCGCTATAATCGAGCAGGCCGCCGCTCCCCTGATACATGGTCACGCTGGTGCAGTTGATGATCGCCGCACCCTTCTTGAGGTGCGGCAGCGCCGCCTGCACAAGATAGAACATGCCGAAGATATTGGTGGCGAAGGTGCGTTGCAGCTGCTCCGCGCTGATGTCGCGGATATCGCCCGCCGGATGCTGCTCGCCCGCATTGTTGACAAGGACATCGATCCGCTTGAATTTGCTCATGACCTTATCCACGATTGTCTTTCCGGCACTGGTCTTGCCGACGTCGGCCTTGACGAGGATCGCGGTGCGCCCTTCGGCGCTCACCATCGCCGCCGTTTCCTCGGCATCGGCCTTGTTGCTCTTGTAGACGATGGCCACGTCCGCGCCCTCGCGGGCGAACAGCACAGATACCGCGCGGCCGATGCCGCTGTCGCCACCAGTCACGATCGCGACCTTGTTCTTGAGCCGGTCGGAGCCGGCAAAGCGCGGCTCCCATTTCGGCGCGCGGTCGAGGTCGGACTCGCGGTCTTTCGGCGGGGTGCGGATCGTCTTCGCGTCGCCGACCTCTTTGCGGAGTTTCCTTGCAGCAGTCTGCTTCCCGCGCTTTTCGGATGCGGTTTCTCCGACTTTTCCGGCCTCTGATTTGCGCGCCATTGCCAACTCCTCTTCGTCTGTCCGTCATCGACAAACCGGCTGCTCCTGCTGTTGGTTGCAGCGCGGTTGCGCGAGCCGAGCTGCTTTTGGGCAAGGCCGCGCGCGAGCGGGAGCGGCTAACGGCTGGAGCCGGGAGAGATACGAACCAGCGTACCTGCACCCGCGGTCGGCGACGTGAAGGGTTCGGCCCATTCCACGTGTCCGATGAGATGGTCATTGTCGTCGAAGAGCGGCCAGGTCCTCGCGCGCCACCAACCGTTCGCCGTCCTGCCCTCATCGTCGAGAACAAGATAAGGCATGTCGATCAGCTCCGAGACGACGCCGTACTGCGACAAGGCCCAGAATTTGGCGAAGTCCTCTTTCGGTTTGCCGTCGAGATCGAAGGCATCGAGAATCGACGTGTCGCGGATCGCCTCACGGTCGACATGGCTGTGCCGCGCGCCGAATTCGTTGATCTCCTTCACCTGCAGGTCCGGCGTCAGCAGCACGCAGCCGACATCGACCGACGCGAAGATGCGCTGAAAGGCTGCCCCGGCGAGCGCATCGCGGACGGGGGCCGATCGAACGCCGGTCAACGGGCCCCGCAGCGCTTTTCGCATGCGCCACTCGGAGGGCGGAAGGATTTCCTCGAACGGCACTTCCATAAGCCGCCGGCCCTTCCTGTCGGCGATGATGAATACGCATTCGAGCGGATCCCTGCCTTCGATCAGCATGTCGCGCGCTATGTCCGGGATGGCGCGATGTGCCTCAAGATAGGCATGATGCAGGTCGGGCAGGTCGAGACCGGTGTCGTCGGTTTCGGTCACGTTGCGCCGCCGCATACCGAATTTGAACAGCGGCATGGCTGTCTCCTTGGGGGCTGCGAAACGGCGAGCCACTGGAATTACGCTTGAAAACAGCGCGCGTTGCCTTGCCATGAGCGTTCAATGACGCGCTGGTGCGGAGGCGTTTGCCGGTGGGGGCGAGTGCAGAGAAAGGAATGCACCGGGCATAGCCAAGGGGTGGAAATGCGCGGCCGACTTTCTACCTATGCAGCCTTGCCGCCTGCCGGCGGCTGACGGCGTCGAAGCTGAGAGAAGAAGTTTGTCGAAGATCGTGAACGGTGCCAGCCTGCAACCTCGCTCGGGAGGCGCACCCAAAAACATCGTGCTGCTGCTCCATGGCTTCGGGTCGAGCGGCGCCGACATGATTTCGCTTGCGCCGCAGTGGCAGGAGGCCCTGCCGGACACACTGTTTCTGGCGCCACACGCGCCGCAGCGATGTTCGATGATGGGCGCGGGCTACCAATGGTGGGGGCTGTCGGGCTTTGCGCCGGCCGCGCTGGCCGCGGGTGCTGCATCGGCAGCGCCTGCGATCGACACATTCATCGACCGGAAGCTCGCGCAATATGGCCTCAGCGAGTCCGATCTTGCGCTGGTCGGCTTCAGTCAGGGCACGATGATGGCGCTTCAGATCGGACTTCGCCGCCCGCGCGCCGTCGCGGCGATCGTCGGCTATTCGGGCATGCTCGCCGGGGCAGCGGATCTTGCGCATCATGTTCCGTCGAAACCGCCGGTGCTGCTGGTGCACGGCACGGCCGATCCCGTCGTGCCGATCGCGGCGCTGCATATGTCAGAGAGCCAGTTGAAGCGGCTCGGCGTCGAGGTCGAGACGCATGTCTCCTACGGCGTCGGGCACAGCGTCGATCCGGTCGGCCTGCGGACAGGCCGTAATTTCGTGGCCGGGGCCTTCGCGAAATCTTCCGGCTGAGAAGCTGAGGTTGCTGCGGCGGCACGGGCGGTGCGGCGGTGGTGAGCGAAATGGAGTGGCCGGGAGGGGGTGATCCCCTGCGGCTGGGGAGGGGCGAGGAACTGCCGGGTCCAGCCTGCGTTGGCTTGATGGTTCAACCATCAGGACAGGCACCATGGACAGGCTGCGGCGGCTCGAGACATTTGCGCGGACGGGATGGTTCGCGCGCGGGGTCGTCTATTGCCTGCTCGCATGGATTGCGCTCACCGGTTCGTCTGCCAACGACGCCCGTCCGCAGGCTGTGTTCCGCTCGGTCCGCGACATGCCTGCCGGTTCGATCCTTCTCGCCCTCCTCGCGATGGGGCTGGCGCTCTACGGCGCATACCGCCTCTACGGGGCGGCGCTCGACAGCGAGAATAAGGGGGCGGGCGCAAAGGGTGTCGCGGTGCGCGTTGGTTATGCGGCGAGCGGTATCGCCCATTTCATCCTGGCTTGGGCGGCGCTTCGCCTCGCCTCGGGCGGCGGCGCCGAAGAAGGGCGCGAAAAAGAAGCGGCGGGCATGCTGCTCGATTTGCCGCTTGGCGGCCTCCTGCTCGGGCTCGTCGGCGCCGGTTTCCTCGCGGCGGCCGTGCAGCAAGCCGTCAAGGCCTGGACCACCGAATTTGCAAAGCATCTCGATGCCGCCGCGCCGGGGTGGGCAGTGCCCGTGGGACGGGCGGGACTTGCGGCGCGCGCGGTCGTGTTCGCGGTGATCGGCGCCTCGCTCATCCGTGGCGGCTGGTTCGGCGCCGCGGGAGAGGTCAAGGGTCTCGGCGACGCGCTCTCGGCGCTGACCGACAATCCGCCTCTCTATCTGCTCGTCGCCGCCGGCCTCTTCCTCTTCGGCGTCCACAGCTTCGTCGAGGCGCGTTGGCGGCGGCTTCGCGACGAGGACATGATCGCTCGGATCATGGCTTCACGATTTTCACTGGGCGGCCTTGCGGAACCCCGTGGCCCTCGCTGCGTTAGCAAGGGCAGTCATCAACAGGGAGACTTTCGATGAAGAAGCTGTTCGTAACCCTCGCCGCAACCTCGGCCCTCGCGCTCGGTGCGTGCCAGAGCCCCGCCGCCGACAAGGTCGAGGACCAGGCCGAAGCGAAAGCCGAGGCGATCGACGATCAGGCCGACGCGATGCCCGAAGGCCCCGCCAAGGAAGCGATGGAGCAGAAGGCCGATGTCGTCGAAGAGCAGGGCGAAGAAAAAGCCAATGCGATGGACGACAATGGCGAGATCGCTCCGTCCGAGACCGGCGTCGGCGACACCCAAAAGAAATAAGACTGCCTGAAGGGCGCCGGTTCCGGCGCCCTTTATCGTTTCGGAGCCTCGGATCGGGTCCGGCGGCGCGAAAGAAATCTTGGCGCCGGCTGGCGTCAGCTCAGCGTCCGGTCCAGGAAGTCCCGGATCAGCAGCACAACTTCTTCGAGATTGGTCTCGAGCAGCCAATGGCCGCCATCGAGCAGATGCAGCTCGGCGCCCGGAAGGTCGCGCAGAAAGGCGCGCGCGGACTTCTCCGGCATATAAAAGTCTTGCGGCCCCCAGACGATGAGCGTCGGCGGGCGGTGGTCGCGCAGATAGCGCCGATGTTCCTTGAACCAGGTCCGGTTGGCCTTGAGACCGGCGATGAGGTCGATGGCGATCTCGCGCCGCCTCGGGGTGATCAGCGACCAGTGAAGTTTCCAGAGATCGGGCGGAATGCGCGGGGCGAGCTCGGGCCGCACGTCGTTCAGAAACTCCTCGCGAAAAACCTCTTCGCTGATGGCCGTGCCGATTTCAGCACGCATCTCGGGCTCGGGAAGCGACCAGCTCTTCTCGATCTCGGCATATTTATCGCCAAGCGCATCCTCGTACGGAATATCGCCATTCTGAATGATCTGCGCGAGAATGCGCTCGGGCTGCATGATTGCGAGACGCGCGCCGATCGGCGATCCGAAATCGTGAAGATAGATCGCGAAACGCTCGATGCCGAGCGCGCGCACGAACCCGTCGAGAAGCTTCGCATAGCCATCGAAGCTATAATCGAAATGCTCGGGCGTATCGCTGTAGCCCATGCCGGGATAGTCGGGTGCAAGCAGCCGCCACCGATCGCCAAGCCGCGGCAGGAGATTGCGAAACTCGAACGACGAGCAGGGATAGCCATGCGGCAACAATAGTACCGGGGCGTCGGGCGCGCCCGCCTCGCGGTAGAAGATCCCGACGCCGCCGACATCGATGCGCCGGTGGAAGATTTCTACCGTCACCGCTCACATCCCTCATGATCTCAAGGTGCCGGCAGCTTGACTTCGGGCAGCGCGTCGAGGTCGGCCTTGGTCATGCTCGTCTGAAGATCGGTGTCGTCGCCGCGCACGACGACCTTGAGGCCCTGCACCGGCACATGAACATAGCGGTCCGGACCGATGCCATCGAGTTCGACGAGAAGACGGTCGACCTTTTCGTCCGCGCCGCGCAGTACCTGCGATACGTCGCCCAGATCCTTCCCGTCCGCACCGACGATGTCGGCGTCGAGAAGCTGTGCCTCGCTGAGCCCGAGCGCCGCGGGGACCGGACCGGCCACAGTGGCGCTCGTCTCGGCCGCGCGTTCCATCTTGTCTTCGGCCGCTTCTTGCTTGCTGTCGCAGGCTGCGAGAAGAAGTGCGGAGCAGGCAGCTAGCAGAAGGATGCGCATGATCGGTCCTTTCAATGATGGAGCAAGCGTCCGTTCGACGCTCGGTTTCGTCGCGATCTGGTTCGGAAACGCTCCGCTCGACAAGCGGTTGCGCCCGACCCCGACGCGGCGGGCAGCTGTCGAGCCGATCCCTCACCTGCGCGGTGACGTAACTGTCTGCGTGGGGAAGAGCGAACGGCTCGTCTCGGCAATCGCCAACTTGGGAAACATGGATCAAGGTCGGCCAGATTCTGCTCGCCTAAGGCGCATGCCTGATTCTCGTCCGGGCCGGGAGCGGGGGGGCTCCCGCCGGTCCGGATTAGAGAGCGACGAAGGGCTTCGCCGATCGGCGGAGCCCTTTTGCCGTTTATCGCTCTCTTGGTTCGAGGCGGAGCACTCACGCGATCGCGTTCACCTCGATTTTCCAAGGTGCTTCAGCCCGCCTCCGTCACGCCCTCGTCGAGCCCGCGCGTCTTCGGCCGGAGGGCCTTGTAGCGCGGAAGGAATGCCACCATCGGCATCCAGCTCGGCGCCTCGGCAGTATAGAGATGGAAGGCTGGCGCAATTTCTTCGGGATCGTCGAGCGTGCCCGCGGCGATATCGATCTCGTCGGCCTGATGGCGCACATGGATCGTCAGCGGCGAGCCGCACATCCGGCAGAAGCTGCGCGTCCCGAAGCTCGTCGATGCGAAGTGTCCGATATGCTCCTCGCCAGCGAGGATACGGTACCGGTCCAGATGCACCGTCGTGAAGACCATGCCTCCCGAACCCGAGACATGCTGGCAGACGCGGCAGTGGCACCATCCGGTGTCATAGGGCCTCTCTTCGAGGCGGTATCGAACCGCCCCGCAAGCACAGCCCCCTTCGAGAGCAAAGTCTTCGGGGGTTGCAGGGTCGCTATCGGACAGATTCGGCATGGACGAGCCTTTCTCGGGGCGCGATTGGCGGGGACGGTGCGGACGGCTCAGCGGCGTAGTGGCGCCGGCTGCCCGACCGGGGAGGGGGAAGCGGCGCGGGACCGCTTCCCGCGCCATGTCACAGCGACAGTTCGCCCTCGTCCTCGCCGTCCCAATAATGCGCGCGGGTGCCCGACACCTTGATGAGGACGATTCCGGGCGTCTCGATCCCGTCCGGCCACCAGCGTTCGAGGCCCTTCGTCCAATGTTCGGCGAACTGGGCCTTGTCGCGGATCAGCGCGGCATGACCCTCGACCGCGAGAAAGAAGGGACGCATGCCGAGTAGCCCGGACTTGCCCTGGTAGCTCAGATTGACGTTCGGGTTGGCGGCGATATCGGCCACCATAAGCGCCGTCTCGTCGGTAAAGAACCACGCATCGCCGTCATAATCGACCTCGCGATTGTTGCTCATCGGCCGCGTCCCGATGGCGCCGCCCGCAGTATGCGTCGCGAGCATCGCGAAGTCGATATCCTTCATCTTTTCGGAGAGCTGTTCGATCGTCATGGTCATGGGAGGAGCCTTTTCTCTTGAGCGTTATGTCTGCATCAATGCGCCGCGAAGGAGGGAGTTGCGGCGGGGCGCTGCGCCTTGTGCCTCGGGTCAGGGACCGGACGCGGCGGTCCGGCTTTGCCGCTGCGGCGCGCGGATCGGACGATATTCGCAGGTGATCGCGAGCTCGCGCCGCGGGGCGGGAACGAGATGGATGTGGAGCTGGGCTTCGGCGGCGACCGCATCGAGCGCAAAGGCCTGCTCGGCCTCGTACATCTCGTCGCGGTGCGGCTGCAGCCACTGCCGCACCGAGGCGAGCGCGCGTGACTTCGCCCGCGCGAGCCTGTCCGCGACGATGAAGAGATTGCGGTGGCGGTCGAGAAATTCGCCCGGTACGTAGCCGCCGAGATTGACATAATAGAGCCGTTCCGGACCCTCGAAAGGCTCGGGCTTCAGGACGATGTCATAGCCATCGGCGTGATCGATCTCGGCCCAACAGTCGATATGGAGGCTGCCCGGCGTGCCCCACCATTGGCGGCGGAGCGCGTCATAAGTGTCGGTGATCGTGGGCGCGGCGACGAAGCGCATGTCGTGCAGTTCGATATTAGCGCCAGCCATCTCGCCGCCGATATAGATGGCGAAGAGCTTCATGCCGCTTTCTCTTCAGCACTCGCTCCACCAATCGCCGCGGCAAGCTGTTCGCCGACGATCAGGCCCATTTCGTGCGAGCTAGTGATTCCCTGGATGAAAGGGTGGCGGCCGAGGAGAAAAGGCAAGCTGAGGCAGAAGAGGCGGGCTTCCGGGATATCGTCCGCAAGCGGGTGGAACGCTTCGTCGATCGCGATGCCGCGCACGTCCCCCTTGCCGGCACCAGGCGCTGCATCGCTCACGATCCCCTGTCGGCGGAGCGAGGGGAATGGGAAGGCGGCGGCGCCGAGCGGGCGCTGACCCATCGCCTCGATGAAAACCGGAAAGTGCCGGTGCTCTCCGTCCAGGACCAGCGTCGCGCCTGCCTCTTTGCCGCTCGTGTCGATGCGGTAGTCGTCGCCGATCGCCGTGACATCGAGCTTCCCGGCACGGTGGAGCGCGATCAATCGCCGGATCGATTTGTGGGGAACGGTGGCATAATCGTCGACGAACACCGGCTTGAAATGGCGGACGAAGCGGCGGTAGTCGGCGGCATCGAGATGCGGCGCGAGAAGCGCGAGAGTTTCGTGCATGCGCAGGATTGCGTAGCGCCAGGCGACGGTGTGCCTCGCGGCATAATGACGCTTCGCTTCGGCAAGGTTGGCCTCGGCCCACTCGAACGGGCCGGTCGCCGCGCGCCGCGCGAAATAGGCCTCGCAGAAGCCCTCGAGGTCGAGGCCTTGCAAGCCGATGCCCGCGGCATAGGCCGGATCGGCAGCGGCAAGCTCCGCCTTGAACAGTTCGAAGGCAGCGTCGAGCAGCTGGTCGTCTTGGCTCGCGACAAGACGCGTGATTGCCTCCTCGGTACAGATTGCGAGCGGCTCGTAGGGCAGCGGCGCATAAAAATCGGCTTCGGGGAGCAGACCCTTCCTCGACATCATCGTCATGTGGAACGCGTCGGTGGCGGGTGCCGGACGATAGTGCGTCTCGCCGTCCTCGGTCTCGTCGAACGAGCCATGGATGCCGGCGAGCGCGATACAGGCGTCGATGGCCGTGAGCGAGCTGCCGCGAATGCCGATGTCGCAGGGCGGCACCGCGGCCAGAGCCGAGGCGGGCCAGGGGCTGAGGAAATAGCCCGGGCGAACCTCGGGCTCGGCGGGCCATTGGTGGCCCGTCGCGAGGACGACATGGTCGAAAGCCTCGTCGGCGAGTTCGCCCGATCGCGTGCGGATCTTGAGTACCATCGCGCCGGGTGTGCTGACGGCGTCCTCGACGCGGCAGCGCGTACGCAGCTCGACCTCGATCCCGCGCGCGCGTGCCAGGTCGATAACGGCTTCGAACTGGTCGCGGAAATATTCGCCGAGCGCGACGCGCGGATAGAAAGTCCGCTCGCCGATCGCATCAGGATCGATGCCGAGATCGGCTAGGCGCTCCGGTGGCTGGCGTATCAGCCAGTCGCAGAGCGTCTCGGCAAGCGGCGGAATTTCGATGCTGGCGATATTCGCCAACATGGCAGGGTCGTTCCAGCCCGGCCGATAGGGTGTTCCGCGCCCCGCGCTCGCTTGCGCTTCATACACGGCAAGACGGAAGGGCGGGGGGTTCTGGGCGAGAAGCGCATGCAAAGTGTAGAGCGTGGTCGGGCCGGCACCGACAAAGGCTATGCGGGGTGTCATATTGCGACAATGCCCCGGCCGCGCAGAAGTTCGGCCGACTTGCTCTGGGTCAATGCGAATTCTCCTCCGGGAGGTGATCGAGGACGCCGGGCAAAAAAAGGGGTCCGCATGCGCGGACCCGAAGGGGGCCATCAACTGGCTGGGAGGATTAGTCTTCGGTGCCGGGAGTACCCGTCTTCGGCGGCTTGCCGTCTTCGATGCGGCCTTCGTTGCGAAGGTCGCGGCCTTCCTGCGCCTTGCGCTTGGCCTCGGGGCTGTCGCCGTTTTCGAAGGCTTCTTCCTTCACATAGCCGGCAGCTTCCTTGATCTGTCCCTTGACGCTCATGATCATCTCCATTGGCTGTGGGTTCTGGCTCGAGAAACCCTTGGGCGTAGACGAAAGTTGCCTGCGATCGCCCGGATTTATCTTCATCGCCGTGCGCAACTTTGGCCGCATCGCGGCGTTTCGCGGCGCGCGTGGTAGAGGACGTGATAGAGAAGGAGGGGGATCTTCGGCGATCGACTAAACATCGCCTGCGAACCTTCGTTCGCCCCGCGGCGAACGTCGCCGCGTCCGCAACTTTCGTACCGTGTAAGCGTTCGCCCGTCATCATCGACGGGAGACGGTCATGCCTCACCAACAGTTCGAATGTGGCCGCATCGATCGAAGCGCGCCCGACGCGATGCTCGCCTGGGCGCGCATAGTGGGCGTCAGTCAGTCCGAGATATTGATCGCGGTCGCGGCAGTCGGCGATCGCGCCGATGCGGTTCGTACCTATCTCGCGCGGCCGTGGCCGGAGCCCCTAGCTTGACGGCGGGTTCAGGTGGGTCGGGGGGCGACGCGGCTACCGCCCACAGCCGTCGCCCCGACGGAATCAGCGAGAAGATGATCTCCGGACAGCGCTGGCACCGCCACGCTAGCCCCGTCTCCTTCGTCCTGCTGGCAGCCGTCGTCGCCGTCGCGCTGTCGGGCCTCGTCGGCGGACAGCCGAGTCCGCTACGCAGCAAAGATTTTGGAGCAGCGCGGCTCGAGGTGAAGACGCCCTCGGTCATTCGCAACGGCGAATTTTTTGAAACGCGCATTCGTATCGAGGCGACCCGCGACGTTTCCGACGCCGTGGTTGCGGTCTCGCCGCCGCTCTGGACCGACATGACGATCAACACGATGATCCCCGCCGCCGCCGAGGAAAGCTACAAGGACGGCGCCTATCGTTTCTCCTATGGGGAGCTTCGCGCCGGCGAGACGCTCGTCGTCAAGATCGACGGGCAAATCAACCCGCCGCTCTTCGCAGGAACCAAGGGCGATATTGCGCTGTTCGACGGCGAACGGCGGCTTGGCAGCATGCCGCTCCAGATCAAGGTCCTGCCCTGATGGATATCGTCCTTCGCGCGAGTGTGATGTTTTTCCTGCTCTATGCGCTGCTCCGTCTCATGGGAAAACGCGAACTCGGACAGATGACGCCGTTCGAACTGGTTCTGCTCGTCGTCATGGGCGACCTCATTCAGCAAGGCGTCACCCATAATGATTTCAGCCTGACCGGCGCGTTGCTCGCGATCGTGACCTTCGCCTTCTGGGCGCTTACGCTGAGCTGGACGACCTATCTCTTTCCGCGGCTCAAGAATCTGCTCGAGGGCCACCCGCGCGTCGTTGTGAAGCAGGGCGACATCATCCGCGACAATCTTCGCCGCGACCGGCTCACCACCGACGAAATAGAATCCGAGATGCGGCTTGCAGGCATCGCCCACCTCTCCGACGTCGAATGGGCGATCCTCGAACCGCAAGGCAAGATCAGCTTCATCAAGCGCTCGGACGGCACAGCCCGACAGCGCGATGCCGAGGATGGCGCGGTGTGAATCAGTCGATCGCAACTTTCGGGTCCGCCGCGCGCTGAACAGGCGCGGGGCATGACGATGGAGACTGCCATGAAACCGACCGAAATCGACACCGACGCCACCCATATCCTTGCAGCCGATCACCGGGCGGTCGAAGCCCTGTTCGAGGAATTCGAGAAAGCCCGCGGGAGCGACCGCAAGGCGAAGATCGCCGACCGGATCTGCACCGAGCTCAAGATTCACGCGCAGATCGAGGAAGAGGTCTTCTACCCGGCGCTCAAGGGAAAGATCGACGACGACCTGCTGAAGGAAGCCTATGTCGAGCATGACGGCGCCAAGATCCTGATCAACGACATCGTCGCCTCGGGACCCGCCGACGAATTTTTCGAGGCAAAGGTCGCGGTGCTATCTGAAGAGATCAAGCACCATGTGAAAGAAGAGGAAAAGCAGCACGACAATATGTTCCAGCAGGCGCGTGCCGCCGATGTCGACCTCGACGCGCTCGGCGAGAGGATGCTCGCCCGGAAGGAAGAGCTGAAGCGCCAGGCCGAGACTGCAGGGCTGCCGCCCGCCGAACTCGCCACCATGTAGGGTGAGCGCGGCGACGCTGATCGAACGGCGGACGCGCAAGCTGGCCCGGCATCTCGCCGGGAAGTCGCTGCGGTTCGTGACAGCCGAAAGCTGCACCGGCGGCCAGCTCGCAGCCATCTTCGCCGCCGACGCCGCGCTCGGCGCCCATCTCGAGCGCGGCTTCGTCGCTTATTCGATCGACGCCAAATGCGAGATGCTCGGTGTCCTTCGGAAAGACGCCGAACGGGGCGGGGCGGTCAATCCCGAGGTCGCGGCCGCGATGGCGACGGGCGCCCTCGGCAAAAGCTGCGCTGATATCGCCGTTGCGATCACGGGGTTTTGCGGGCCTCGCGAAGGTCGTGAGGAAGTCGGACTGGTCTACATCGGTGTGGCCACTGCCGACGCGGTACATGTCGAGAATTTTCATTTCGGCGATATCGGCCGCCGCAATGTTCTCGATCAGGCGGTCGCCGCAGCACTGCAGATCATGATCGATGCGGCCTCGTGAACGAGGATCGCAGGCGCTTCGGCGGGCGAGACCAGAGGCCGGGGCGGGGCCGAGTTCGGCAGCCGCCCTTAACGCGGCTCTTTTCGTTTCAAGGCGCCGGCTAGGTGGGCCGCTCGCTTGCCTTCGGCCGTTTCTACGAGATATTCGGGGTTTTCCGGCGATGCCGCGACATGATGACCGTTGATGTCCATCGCTTTCGTCACTTTTTTCACGACCTTGCACTCGGCGCGTCCGCCGTGGCTCTTCCAGGTCACCTCGTCGCCTTTCTTGGGTTCTTCCTTCATGATCTCTCTCCTTTCCGCAAAACAGCCCGCGTGCGCGGCAAAGGTTCCTCCCGGAGATGGAGCCGCGAGCGGGAAGACGTCTGGCGCAAGCCCTTTCGTTGCGATTGCCGGTGACGTGGGGAGGCTTCGATGAGTGACGATAATGCCCGCGGACAACGCGACGGTCTGCGGCTTGCCCTCGCCCTACTTGCCGCTGAAGAGGCGAAATGGGCCGCGCTGCTTGGCGAGAGCCGATCCTGGCGGACGAACCGCGAGCGCGAGGTGCGCCACAAGGCCCTGCAGGTCGCCCTGAAGCGGATACAGACATTGCTCAACCGCATGTCTCCAAAAGGGTATGATGGGCTCGACCATGAGGTCGCCGCCGCCCTTGAGAAGGCCGGACTCTGATCGGCGGCGCGCGCTCGCCTTATTCTTGTGCGAGGCTGGCGAGCGCGGCTTCGAGGCTATCGATCGTGAAAGGCTTCGCAAGGATCGGCCTGCCGCTCCAACAGGGGCCTGGCTGACCGACGAAACCGCCCGTCGCGACGAGGAAAGGGATCGACCGCGCCGCAAGAGCCTCTGCTACCGCATCGCACGGCAAGCCGGATTCGAGGTATACGTCGACGATCGCGGCGTCGAATTCGCCCTTCGCGATATGCCCGAGCGCCGATGCGATATCGCCAGCGTCGCCGACGATATCGTGCCCCAGCGCCTCCAACGCATCTTCGAGCATCATGGCGACAAGTGGATCATCTTCGACGACCAATATCCTCTTGGGCATATATTCCCTGTCAACAGCTTCGAGGCACCCGTGGCGCGGCTAAGAACGTTCGACTGTCCGGGGCATTCCGGTGATCGGCGTTGCTGTGTCGCACCTACGCGCCCGTATCTGCGACACTCATCCAGAATCATATTGATCCATGTTAATCCGTGATCGAACGCGGCGCGTTAAGGGCTCGATGAGCCGGCGCTGCTGCTTGCCACGACGGGCTCTGCAGTGCATGCACAGCGGACACAGATCGACCGGCCGAGGGGCATTTACATGGAATCGGCCAGGATCTCGTCGCTCGGCCGCGACACGCGGGCGAGCCGCCTGATCATCATTCTCCTGACGATCGGATTTGCTGCGCTGCTCGCTGCGGCATCGACAGCATTTTATGTGCAACGCCAGAATGAGGCCGACGCCCGCATGGTCGCGCATACGCTCGCGGTCGAAGCCAATCTCGGGGCCTTCGCAAGCGCGACCGAACGGATGGAGACGGCGCGCCGCGGGCTGATCCTGACGCAGAACCCGGCGTTCGCGACGATCATGGACGAAGCAGAGGGCCGGTCGCGCGCCCAGCTCGCATCGCTTGAGGCGCTGATCAGCGACAATCCGAACCAGCGCGGCCGCGCCGCCAGGCTTCGCGCGCATCTCGACGCCTATGGCCGCCATTACCGGGCGACACTCGGCCTGCGCGGCGCAGACCGCGCGGCGCTGATCGCCGACTTCGCGAACGACAAGGGGGTGCTCGAGGTGCGTGCCGCGCGCGCGCTCGTCGAGACGATGCTCGAGGGCGAACTCGCCCTCCTCAAGGATCGCGAAGCGCGGCAGCAGCGCACGCAATCGCTGTTCACCCTGACGCTGATCGGCACCGGCATTCTCCTGCTGGTTGTCGCCGCCGCGACATTGCTGCTCGTCCGCAACAATCTCGTCGAGCTCCGGGTCTCGCGGGCGGAACTGCGCCGCCTCAACGAAGGGCTCGAGGAGCTGGTCGATGCGCGGACGGGCGAGCTCAAGCGCGCCAACGCCGAGATCCAGCGCTTCGCCTATATCGTGTCGCACGATCTGCGCTCGCCGCTGGTCAATGTGATGGGCTTCACCGCCGAACTCGAAACCGCGCGCAAGGCGATCTCGGGCTATCTCGATCAGGGGGACACGCACGGCTGGCAGGCACCCGACGCCGCGACCCGGCTCGCGATCAAGGAAGATCTGCCGGAATCGATCGGCTTCATCCGTACGTCGACGCAGAAGATGGACCGGCTGATCAACGCGATCCTCAATCTCTCGCGCCAGGGACGCCGTACGCTCGCACCCGAAACGCTTGCGCTCGGCGACGTCGTAGGCGCGATCGTCGGCAGCCTCCAGCACCGCATCGACGAGACCGGTACGACGGTCGAGGTGTCTGACCTGCCGACCGTGATCAACGACCGGGTCGCGGTCGAGCAGATCCTCTCGAACCTCATCGAGAATGCCCTCAAATATCTGCAGCCGGGGCGGGCCGGTATCATCCGGGTCGACGGCGGAACGGATCTCGGGCGCGCATGGGTCTCGGTCGCCGACAATGGTCGGGGCATCGAGCCCCGCGATCACGAACGCGTGTTCGACCTCTTCCGGAGGTCCGGTGTCCAGGACCAGCAGGGCGAGGGGATCGGCCTTGCCCACGCCCGCGCGCTTGCCTATCGCCTCGGCGGTAATATCGAAATCCAGTCCGAACTCGGCACGGGTTCCACCTTTCGGCTGATCCTGCCCCTCGTGTGGCAAAACGGAGAAGAAGATGCCTGACCAACTGCCCGTCAACATCGTGATGATCGAGGACGACGAGGGGCATGCGCGCCTCATCGAGAAGAATATCCGGCGCGCCGGCATCTCGAACAAGATCCATCACTTCCTCGACGGTACCTCGGCGCTCGACTTCCTCTACGATGCAGCGGACGGCCCGGTACGCAACGGCCCCGCGCTCGTGCTGCTCGACCTCAATCTGCCCGACATGAGCGGGACCGACATTCTCGCCAAGCTGAAGGCCGACAGCAGTCCGCTCCGCCGCACCCCCGTCGTCGTGCTCACGACCACCGACGACAAGGTCGAGATCCAGCGCTGCTATGATCTCGGCTGCAACGTCTACATCACCAAGCCGGTGAATTACGAGAATTTCGCAGACGCCATCCGCCAGCTCGGTCTCTTCCTGTCGGTGATCCAGGTTCCCGATCCGGATCCGGTTTGAGATCCGCCCTGGCCCACATCCTTTATATCGATGACGACGATGGCATGCGGCGGCTTGCGTCGCGCGCGCTTGGCCGAAAAGGCTATGAGGTCAGCCTCGCGGCGAGCGGCGCCGAGGGCGTCGATATGGCGAAGGTCACTGTCTTCGATCTTATTGCCGTCGATCATTATATGCCCGGTCAGGACGGCCTTGCGACGCTCGAGGCCCTTCGCGCACTCAGTGACTGCCCGCCCGTCGTCTATGTGACAGGTTCCGAGGAAAGCCGCATCGCCGTTGCGGCGCTGAAGTCGGGCGCCGACGATTATGTGGTGAAGTCGGTCGGCGAGGATTTCTTCGATCTCTTGGCTTCCAGTTTCGAGCAGGTGCTCGAACGCGCGCAGCTTCGCCGCGCTCGGGCGGAGGCGGAAACCGAGCTTCGCGCGACCAATGCCCGGCTCGAGGCGCTGCTCAAGGAAGTGAACCACCGCGTCGCGAACAATCTCCAGATGGTGATGTCTTTCGTGGCCCTCCAGACGAAGACGCTCGCCGATCCCGCAGCCCGCGAGGCGCTGCAGAAGACGCAGCAACGGATCGCAACGGTCGCGCAAGTCAACCGGCGCCTCTATACGACCGACGATGTCGAATATGTGGCCATGGACGATTATCTCGGAGGCCTCGCCGAAGATCTCACGGCGACCTGGTCGACGGGGGTCGCGGCGCGGCGCGTGATCGCGAACGTGGAGCCCATGCGTGTCGCCACCGACAAGGCGGTGGCGCTTGGCATGATTGCCAATGAATGGGTTAGCAACGCCTGCAAATATGCCTATGGCGACAGCCATGATGGCGAGATCCGGATATCGCTTCGCCGGGCCGACGAGACATCGCTCGAACTCGCGGTTGTCGACGACGGCGCCGGGATGCCGGCGGACGGGACGGCGCGCGGCACAGGTCTCGGCACGCGCCTCATCGAAGCGCTGGCGCGGACCCACAAGGCCGGCGTGACTTACGGCGCGGTCGATGCCTCGCGCGACATGCCGGGAACAAGCGCGGTCATCAGGATCCAGTTGCGACCCGGCGAGCTGAAAGCCTAGCTTTTGCCGGGAGGCCGCGACGCGGGATCGGGCGCCGCAGACGGGCGAGGCTGGACGAGCGCATCGCACTGCTTTTCAGGCCGGATATAGATCGAGCTGATATCGCTCGACGCCGCCTTGAGCTCGGTCTCGATGGCCTCGACCAGCGTCTCGGCCTCGCCCATGGCGAGATGATCCTCGAAGTCGGCGCTCACCGCAACGAAGATCGAATTGGGCGCGGTGTGGATCGTCCGCACATGATTGACGGCGGTAATTTCAGGGTGCCGCTCGACGATTGCCCAGATGCGCGTGATCAGTTCGGGATCCGCCGCTTCGCCGATCAGCAGCTCCTTCGCTTCCCGGGCGAGAAGGATCGCGACCGCCGCGAGGATTGCGCCGATCGCCATCGAGGCGATCCCGTCGATCCGGGGGTCGCCGGTCGCATGGCTCAGCCAGATGCCGCCCGCGGCGATCGCGAGCCCGGCGAGCGCGGCGCTGTCCTCGAACAACACGATGAAGCCTGCCGGATCCTTCGATCGTCGCACGGCGGTCCACCAGCCGAGGCCGCGCCGCCCGGCGTTGAATTCGCGCACCGCGATCGTCCACGACGCTCCCTCGAGCAGGAAGGCAATGGCGAGCACGACATAGTTGATCGTGGGATCGCGCAGCGGCTCGGGATCGCGGTAGTGGATCCAGCCCTCATAAATCGAAATTCCGGCGCCGACGGCGAAGATGAGGATCGCGACCACGAACGCCCAGAAATAGAGCTCGCGGCCGTAACCGAAGGGATGGCGATTGTCGGCCGGGCGCTTCGCCTTCGCCTGGCCGTAGAGAAGTAACATCTGGTTGCCGCTGTCGACGAGCGAATGTACCCCTTCCGATAGCATCGACGAGGAGCCGCTGATCGCCGCCGCGACGAATTTGGCGACGGCAATACCGAGATTGGCGAAAAGCGCTCCGTAGAGCACGATGTTCGCCTTGATGTGATGCGCCGGCGAGCGAGATTCTCCGGCCTGCGGTTGGCCTACCATCGGCCGACGATCGCGCTGACTGCACAACCGAAGGCAGTTGCATTACAGGTCGATGGGCGGGCGATGCGAGGCGTCATGGAACAGCTACGCCCGGCGAAGTCTCACGTTCCCGGGACGCGTTCCCATCGTCCATGGCCGCCTCGGCGCGGCGCGACTAGCGCCGTACGCGAGCGCGCGTTTCGAGGTCGGATATACGCCGCTCGATATAGGCCCGGTCGTCGCTGCTCGGCGATGTCCTCGCATAAGCCGCCTCCAGCCGCGTGAGATCGCCGAGCTCGACGCGGATCTGCGCTTGCGCCGCCGACCCGATACCGCTGCCCGAGAGCGCGCGCTCGACGTTCGCGAGCCGCGTGCGGTTGTCGAGGACCGGATTGCCGCCATAGGCTGTATCTCCGACGCGCGCGTCGAGCGCATCGAGGCGCGCATCGAGATCGTCGCGTTCGCGGCTGCTGAGGCCGTCGCGCGCGTAGCTGGCTTCGGTCTGGATCAGCGCGGCATAGTCGCGCTTGAGCGTGCTCGCCTGCGTTCGGCTGAGGCGCCGCGCCGAAACGGCCGCATCGACGCGGCGTTCGAATTCGGCGCGTCCATCGGCGACGCTGCGGTTATCTTGCTCATCGTCACCATAACCGCCTTCAGACAACGCCTGTGTCAGCGCGCCGTATCGATCGCCGAGCTCGGTGCGTTCCTGCGTCGTGAAACGGCCATCGGCCGCGAAACGCGCCTCGAGCGCGACGAGCTCGCCATATTCGCTCTTCATGCGCGAGCCGTTGCTGCTGGTTAGCGCGCCCGACCGGACGTCGGCGTCGATGCGGCTGTTGAACTGGCTCTGCTGGGTAGCAAGCGGCTTGCGTCCCGCGGCCCATTGCCGCTCGATTGAAGTCGAGGCGCCGAGGCGGTCGCCGAACAGCGCGCCGATGATCGCACCAACGCGATTTTCCTGCGCATCCTGCGATTGCTCGCTGCCCGTTTGCGCAGCGGCGGGAAGCGATAGCGCGAGCATCGCGCTTGCAGCGAGAAGGGAGATTTTCTTGTGCGACATGGGAACATGCTCCTTGTTTCTTATGCGAAACAAACACCTGCGTTGGCGGCTGGTTGCAGCGCGGTGCGGGAAGGGCCGGAAAGGGGCCGTGCCGAGAGGGGCAGATCCGGCGCAGGGCGCCGGGGCGCCGCTTCACTTGTCGCGCGGCTGCTTCAGCTTTGTTCCTGCCGCAACCTGCGTGCCGGCTCGCTTGGCGCGCACCGCCTCGATCAGCGTCAGCGCGGCATTCCGGACCTCGGCCTGCACCGCCTTGTCCTTGTCGAAAGCCTCGTGGCTCGTCGCATAGGATTCGAAATAGCCGATGTAGCGATCGAGCTCGGCGCGCGGTCCCGCGGGCACCATATGGATCGACGTCATCCAGTCGGAGAGCGAACGGCGGACATTCTCGGCGCCCTCGACATCGCCGTGCACGACGACGGCGAACAGTCGCCCTTCCAGTTCGCGGTGATAGTCCCAGCCGGCGAGTTCGAGTGCCTTCGCTTCCCCCGCCTCCTTGCCATGGGTCGACGAGGGGTCGGGGTTGGCGCCGTCCATGCACACCATCCGGTCCATCATCAGCTTGATCGGCGAGCTCGCCATGAACCAGTTGACCGGTGAGATCAGGAAGACGCCGTGCGCGCGCATCCACATCGGATAAATATCGTTCATCCAGTCCTGCGTCTGGCCGAGCGAATGATTGGGATAGCAGCTGCACGGGAAATGGCAGAGCGCCGCGGCGGTGGAGTAACAGGCCTTGCAGGGGTGGATGTTGCGGCCATATTCGGAATTCAGCCGGCTGAGGTCGAGCATCTCGACCTCGGTGTCCTTCTGATCCAGCACGCGTTTCGCGATCTCTGCAATCCGCCAGCTCTTCGACATTTCTCCGGGACATGTATGCTCCGATCACGCCGATCCGTTGACGATCAGGATGCGGCACGGGCCATCTTTCCGGGCGTGCGTCTTGCGCGCTTCCTCGACCGCGGCGTGCGCTGCGAGCCAGTCGACCGAAAGATCATAGTCGGGATCGGCAAAGCCCTTGCCGGCCTTTCGCGTTTGCGGGCTCTTCCGCTCGCAGCGATAGGCCTCCCAGGCGATGGCCGCGATGCCGTCGAGTTCGCCGCGAACCGCGTCGAAGCCTTGGTCGCGAAACTGTTCGAGATAACGGGCGAGAAACTCGGCCTTGCGCAGCTTGGGGCTGGGCATGCCTTTTCGGGCTGCGGGAACGGCAAGGGACTTGGCCATGGGCTGCAAACGGTCGGCTGGCCCGGCGGTTGCCTCTCGCGCATCGCTGGCACCCGCCCGGCCAGCCGGCGGGCATCCGAGCGAAGCGAGGGAAGGGCCGGTGTCCGGGCCTTTTTTGGACCTCTGGCATCCATCCGGCTTACCGCTCGTTGACTGCAGGCGGCCAGCCGGCCGGAGCGGGGATATGGAGAACGACAATGTCCAGCCCTGTGCGTTACACCCCCGCTATGGAGACCCCTTTACCAGACGAGGCAGAGACGGTCGCCGACATCAACGCGGCCTTCGATACGATCCTCGAGAAGACGTCGGAAGATTATGGCCACGCCGTGCGCGCGGTTCATGCGAAGGCCCACGCGGTCCTCGAAGCCGAGTTCGTCGTTGACGAAGGCCTTCCAGAGGAGCTGGCGCAAGGCCTCTTCGCAGCACCGGGCTCGCACCGCGCCTGGATCCGTATCTCGACCAATGCCGGCGATATCCTGCCCGACGCGATCAGCCTGCCGCGCGGTATCGCCATCAAGGTCGAGGATGCCGAGGGCGCGCGGCTCGCCGGCGCCGAGGGCGGTGCGCAGGATTTCATTCTCGTCAACGGCCCGATCTTCCAGGCGAAAACCGCCGATAAATTCCTCGCGAACCTCAGGCTGCTCGCCAAGACCACCGACCGGCTTGAGGGAACGAAGAAGGTCGTATCGGCGGCGCTCCGCGGCGTGCATCACGCCTATGCGGCGGTCGGTCTCGATGCACCCGCCGCGGTCGATACGCTCGGGGGTGCGCCCAATAGCGAGCCGCTCGGCGAAACCTATTATTCGGCGACCGCCTTCCGCTTCGGCGATTATATCGCAAAGTTCAGTCTCGCGCCGCTCGCGCCCGAAATGACGGCGCTGACCGGCCGGACGATCGACGTCGCGGGGCGCGAGGATGCGATCCGCGAAGAACTGCGCCGAGAACTTTCGGAGTTCGAGGCGCTCTGGGAATTTCGGGTCCAGCTCTGCCATGACCTGGCCAAGCAGCCGGTCGAGGATGCGTCGGTCGAATGGGACGAGGAGGCCTTTCCGTTCCGCCGCGTCGCGCTGCTTCGCGCCCGTGCGCAGGACAGCTGGGAGGCGGGCCGCCTTTCACATGTCGACGAGGCGATGCGCTTCTCGGTCTGGACCGGGCTCGAGGCGCACCGTCCGCTCGGCAACATCAACCGCGCGCGGCGCGATACCTACCGGCACAGCGCCGACTTCCGCGCCGCGTTCAACGCCTGCCCCTATCATGAGCCATCGCGGGTCACGGTCTGACGATGGGGCAACGCGGCGACCGGCCTCATATCTACAGCTTCGGCGGGCCCGCGGGTGGCTGGGGATCGGTCCGCTCGCTCGCCGATATCCTGACCCGCGAGCGGATCGACGCACGCGGGTACCGGGAGCTGCTGCGCCAGAACAAGCCGCAAGGCTTCATGTGCGTGAGCTGCGCCTGGCCCAAGCCCGCCGATCATCATCCCGCCGAATTCTGCGAAGAAGGCGCGAAAGCCACCGCCTGGGAACTGACGCGACGCCGCACGACGCCGGACTTTTTCGAGAAGCACAGCCTGTCGGAGCTGCGCGGCTGGACGGATTACGATCTCGAGCAGCAGGGGCGGCTCACGCACCCGCTTCGCTATGATGCGGCAACCGACAAATATGTAGCCTGCAGCTGGGACGAGGCCTTCGACGCGATTGGCGCCGCGCTGCGCCCGCTCGACCCTGCCGCGGTCGCCTTTTATTCCTCGGGCCGGACCAGTCTCGAAGCATCCTATATGTATGGCCTCATGGCGCGGATGTACGGGAACCAGAATCTGCCCGACAGCTCGAACATGTGCCATGAATCGACGTCGGTCGGGTTGAAGGCAGCGCTTGGCGTGCCGGTCGGCACGACGCGGATCGAGGATTTCGATAAGACCGACGCGATCTTCTTCTTCGGTCAGAATGTCGGCTCGAATGCGCCGCGCATGCTCCATAATTTGCGCGCCTGCCGAAAGCGCGGGGTCGAGATCGTGACCTTCAACCCCTTGCGCGAGCGCGGCCTCGAGCGCTTCACCGATCCGCAGAATCCTCTCGAGATGCTGACCCTCACGGAAACGTCCATCTCGACCCAATATCACCAGCTGCGCGCGGGCAGCGATATTGCGGCGATGATCGGGATCGCGAAGTATCTATTGTTGTGGGACGAAGAGGCACGCGCCGCCGGCAAGCCCGAAGTGCTCGATCATGCATTTCTTGCCGGCCATACGGTCGGCTTCGATGAATTCGCCGATGCGGTGCGGGCAGCCGAGTGGGGCGACATCGAGGCCGAAACCGGTCTGCCGCGCGCCGACCTCGAGGCGGCGGCGCGTGTCTATGCAGGCGCGGGCGCGGTCATGGCGATCTACGGCATGGGACTGACGCAGCATGTGAAGGGCGTCGAGAATGTCCGCATGGTCGTCAATCTCCTGCTGCTGCGCGGCAACATCGGAAAGCCCGGCGCCGGCCCGACGCCGGTGCGCGGACATTCGAACGTGCAGGGGCAGCGCACCGTCGGCATCACCGAAAAAACCGAACTCGTGCCTGTCGAGCGGCTCGAGGCGCAATATGGCTTCACCGCGCCGCGCAAGAAGGGGCTCGATACGGTCGGTACCTGCCGCGGGATCATCGACGGGTCGGTGCGGGCCTTTGTCGGGCTGGGAGGCAATTTCCTGCGGGCCGTACCCGAAACCGAAGCGATGGAAGCTGCCTGGCCCAGCCTCGACCTCTCGGTCCAGATTGCGACGAAGCTCAACCGCAACCATCTCTTCCCGGGCAGGCAGGCTTTCCTGCTGCCGTGCCTCGGCCGGATCGAGCGCGACCTGCAGGCGAGCGGACCACAGGCCGTCTCGGTCGAGGATTCGACGAGCTGCATTCATGGGTCGCGGGGCAAGGTGCCGCCCGCAAGCCCGCATCTCCTGTCAGAACCCGCGATCGTCGCGGGAATCGCGAAGCGCATCCTGCCCCCCAATCCCCGGCTGGACTGGGACGCGTGGGTGGCGGACTACAGCCGCATCCGCGCGGCGATCTCGGAGACCTATCCCGACATTTTCGGCGATTATGAGAAGCGGCTCTTCACTCGCGGCGGCTTCTGGAAGGGCAACAAGGCCGCCGAACGCGTCTGGGAAACGAAGAGCGGCAAGGCCGAATTCCACGCGCCTTCCGGGCTGTCCGCGGCAGGCTTTGCCGATGTCCCGGGCCGGTACCGGCTGACGACGCTGCGGTCGAACGACCAGTTCAATACCACCATCTACGGCTATCACGACCGTTTTCGCGGCGTGAAGGGGACGCGCGACATAGTGTTCATCAACGCCGAGGACATGGCGGAGGCCGGGATCGCCGAAGGCGAGATCGTCGCGCTCGAGAGCGACGCCGGTGATGGCAGGCGACGCCGGCGCTATGGTCTGATCGCGACCCCCTATGGGATCCCGCGCGGCTGCCTCGGCGCCTATTATCCCGAATGCAATCTGCTGATGCCGCTCGATCATCATGCCGAGGAGAGCCATGTGCCCGCCGCCAAATCGGTGCCGGTGCGGATCGTCCGAGGGAATTGCGATGGGGGAGCCGCCGCATGACCGACTGGATAACGGACCTCGTCGAGACGATGGGCTATGCCGGCATTGTCCTTCTCATGTTTCTCGAAAATGTCTTCCCGCCGATCCCCTCGGAGGTCATCATGCCGCTCGCGGGCTTCGGCGCCGCCGATGGGCGCTACAGCCTGCCGCTGGTGATCGCCGCAGGGCTGGCCGGGACCCTTCTGGGAGCGCTCTTCTGGTACATGATCGCGCGCAGGATCGGCGACGAGCGGCTTCGCCGCTGGGCCGATCGTCACGGGCGCTGGATCACGCTCAGCGGCGACGATGTCGCGCGCATCGAACGCTGGTTCTGCCGCCACGGCACATGGGCGGTGCCGCTCGCCCATCTCATTCCCGGACTTCGTACCCTCATTTCGATTCCGGCCGGCATCTTCGCGATGCCGCCGACGCGCTTCCTTTTGCTGTCGGCGCTCGGCGCAGGCGTCTGGACCGCGGCGCTCGCGATCGCGGGCTATCTGCTCGCCGAGCGCTTCGAGGGCGTCGAGACGTGGGTCGGCCCGGTGAGCACCGCGATCATGGCAGCCCTCTTCGCTTATTATGTCTGGCGCGTGATCCGCTTCAAGCCTGGCGGCGCCAACTGATCATTTCTGACCCGCCGCCGACGAGACCGGCGATCGCATCGCGAGTGCGCGGGGGCCGGTGACGCGCCACACCGTGTTGGAAAGGTCGTCGGCGATCCAGAGGGCACCGCGCGCCGGGTCCCAGGTGACGCCGACCGGGCGTCCGCGCGCCCTGCCGTCCTTGATGAAGCCGGTCACGAAATCCTTCGGCTTGCCGGCAGGACGACCGTTCGCGAAGGGGACGAAGCTGACCTTGTAGCCGGCGAGAGTCTGGCGGTTCCAGCTGCCATGTTCTCCGACGAATGCGCCCGTCTCATATCCCGGGAGACCCCCTTCGGTCGCAAAGCTCAGCCCGAGCGGCGCCACATGCGAACCGAGCGCATAATCGGGAGTGACTGCCGTTTTGACGAGCTCGGGCTTTTGCGGATGGACGCGCGGGTCGGGATGGCGTCCCCAATAGCTGTAGGGCCAGCCATAGAATGCACCCTCGCGCACCGAGGTGAGATAATCGGGCACCAGCTCGGCGCCAAGCTCGTCGCGTTCGTTCACTACTGCCCAGAGGATGTCCGACGATGGCTCGAAGGCGAGGGCGGTCGGGTTGCGGATGCCCGAGACGAAGATGCGGCTCGCGCCGGTGGCGGCATCGACTTCCCAGACGACCGCGCGATCTTCCTCAACGCTCATCCCCCGCTCGCCGATGTTGCTGTTCGAGCCGATGCCGACATAAAGCTTTGTCCCGTCCGCGCTCGCGGCGAGCGATTTCGTCCAGTGATGATTGATTGCTGCCGGGAGCTTGGTCACTTCCTCGCCCTTGCCGGCGATATTCGTCGCGCCCGGCGTATAGGCGAAGCGCAGCAGCGCGCCCTGGTTGGCGACGTAGAGGTTGTTCCCGACCAGCGCGAGGCCATAGGGCGCGTCGAGATCCTCGATGAAGCTCGTGCGCAGTTCGGGTTTGCCGTCGCCGTTCGTATCGCGAAGCAAGGTGATGCGGTCGCCGCCCTTAACCGAGGATTTGCCAAGGCTCTTGATATAACCCGCAATCACGTCCTTCGGGCGGAGCTTCGGTGCATGGCCGCCCGACCCTTCGGCGACGAGAATGTCGCCATTGGGGAGGATGAGGATCTGGCGCGGAATCTTGAGGTCGGTGGCGACTGGCGTGATCGTGAAACCTGCTGGAACGGTCGGAAGCTCGCCGTTCCAGCCTGCAGGCTTGGCGATCTTCATCGGCGGGACGAGCGTCTCGTCGATCTTCGGCAGGTTCGGGCTGGCACCCGTCTGGTCGAGCTTTTCATCGCCTTTGCCGCAGCCGGAGAGCGCAGCCGTTAGCGCCGCGGCGGCGACGAGGCCGAGGGAGGTCTGGCGGTTCATGCGCGCGGCTCCTTTACGGCGTGGAGAAGCCAGGCGGCGGCGATCGCTGCAAGCGTGGATAGGACCGAGAGTGTCACGCCGGTCGTGCCGACCGAACTCCAGGCATCCTGGCTATGCTTGAAGGCGTTGACGAGGCCCGCGATCCACATGACGAGGATCAGGAGGAAATAGGCGAAAGCGGGCGTCCGCGTGGGCCGCTTCCGGCCACGGAAGAGGGCTATGGCGGACCACAGAAGCACCGGAGCCCCGAATATCAGCCCGCCCGTGATCAACCAGGCCGAGAAATTGCTCCACTGCATCTCGGCGCTGTTGAGATAGGTGATGTCGGAAAGGAGCGCGCTGCTGAACAGGGCGACCGGGAATGCGAGGAGGATGGTGTGCAGCGGATGAGGGGCGTGTCGGCGATAAGGCGGGTCGATGCGGGGCGATGGGGCCGTTGCCATATTGATCTCCATGCAGGCCCCCGTCTGGATAATGCGCCGACCGCCCAATGGTTTCCCGGAACCCGCGCGCAGGGCGCGACGTTGGCAATTCGATGGATCCTGCCTCGATACCCTATTGCGGTCCCGCGCCGATCCCGGGAGACTGGGTGACGCGCTCGAATCTCGATCCCTGGCTGCTGGCGGCGCTGGTCGCTGCGGCGCTGATCGCGATGCGGCAGCAGGCCCGCGGCCCTTTCTGGGCCGGGTTCGCCCTGATCGTCCTGCTGTTCGTGTCGCCGCTGTGCGCTCTTTCGTCCGCGCTCTTCTCGGTGCGCGTCGCGCATCATATCATCCTGACCGCAGTCGCGGCTCCGCTGTTTGCCTTCGGCCTGCCGCGGCTTCCGCCGCGCGGCGGTGCATTGCTATGGGCGGCCGCGCACATCCTCGCCTTCTGGGTTTGGCATGCGCCGGCGCCCTATGCTCTCGCTTTGGCGAGCGACGGCGCCTTCTGGTTGATGCAGCTTTCGTTGCTCGCGACCGCGATCGGATTCTGGGCTTCGCTCCGATCATCGTCGCCGCCGCTCGTGATCGGCCTCCTGCTTGCGATGATGGTGCAGATGGGTCTGCTCGGGGCGCTCATCACCTTCGCGGGGACACCGCTTTACGCGCCCCATCTTGCGACGACGATGGCATGGGGCTTGGGACCGCTCGAAGATCAGCAACTCGCGGGTCTCATCATGTGGGCGCCCGCCGCACTTCTCTACCTCGGCGCGGCGCTGTGGACGGGCTGGCACCTCCTCGGCGAGCCTCCGCGGGTGGCAGGGTGATCGAGGCGATCAAGGCGTGGGCGGCGCGTTATGCCGCTGACGGACGCTATTCGCCTGTGGGTCAGATATTCCATTGGACGATGGCTGCGCTCATCCTGTTCCAGCTCGGCTGGGGCTGGCGAATGAGCCGCATCGATGCGGGCGGCGACAAGCTGGAGGCGTTTCGGGTTCATGCCGAACTCGGCCTGCTGATGCTCGTGCTGGCCGTGCTCCGCGCGATCTGGCGGATGATCGTGCCGGGACCGGTCAACGATGCCGACCGCCTCGGCTGGCAGACGGTCGCGGCTTATGTCACGCACATCCTCTTCTACGTCTGCTTTTTCGGTCTTCCGCTCTCCGGCTGGGCGATGTGGTCGGTGGTCGGCGGCGAGCCGCTCGAAGTCGCGGGGATCCTTCCCTGGCCGCACATGCCCTTCGACAGTCTGGATAAGGGATTCCAATGGTGGATTCTCGACTGGGCGGAAGGCATCCACGCGCTGCTGATCATTCTTCTTGTCGCGATGATCCCGTTGCACGTCGGCGCGGCTCTGAAACATCATTTCTGGGATCGGCACGATGTATTGCGGGGGATGCTGCCCGAGCTTCCGGAGGACGGAGCGGAAACGACGCCGCATGACGGGACACCGCCGCAAGCTCGGCGGGCGAGAGCAGGCGGCTGACGCGGCGCATCTCGCCCAGCGGGTCATTGTAGCGTTTTGCCTCGCGCCAGGCGCGAAGTTGACCGGCGATATAGGCGGGGGGCTGACCGGCAAGCGGCGGGTTGGCGGCATCGCCCCCGCCGATAATACCGTGGCACGAGGCGCAGGACGGGAGCCCGCGCGCGGGATCGCCCTCGTCGTAGAGGCGGGCGCCCGCCGGAGATGCGGCTTCGACAAGCCAGGCTACCGGCTGCCGCGCTGCGTAGAATGCCGACACTTTCGAGCGGTCGTTGTCGCTGAGCTTGCGGGCGATTGCGCGCATCGCCGGATGCTCGCGGCGACCGTTCGCATAATCGTCGAGCTGGCGGTGGAGATAGCCCGCATCGAGCCCGGCGAGGCGCGGTGTGTCGCGCCCGTCGCCTTCGCCTTTCAGTCCGTGACAGGTGAAGCATGCCGCCTCGGCGCCCGCGTCGCTGCCGCTCATGGCGATCGTCTCTCCGGTCGCGCGAAACCGATCGGGCGGTGCCGGCGCATGGCATGCTGGCAGAAGCAAGAGGAGGAGAAACGGGGCTTTGCGCACGCATCGGGAACCAATGGCTGCGCGAGGTGGTTCCCAAAGTGAAACGAGGACGGTGAACGGCTATGAAAGGGGGCGCTGCGATTTCGGTCTTGATGCTGCTTGGTGCCTGCGCGCCCGCGCCGGTCGAAACGGCGCCCGCCGACACGGACGCCGTCGCGCGCGGCCGCGACGCAGCGGCGCGCCTCGGTTGCGGCGCCTGCCATGATATGCCCGGGATCGCGTGGCCGAAAGGGCGGGTGGGACCACCGCTCGCGGGCTTCGGCGCCCGCCCGCTGATCGCTGGCCGCCTCCCCAATCGCGCGCCCCAACTTGCCGCCTTCGTCACCGACGCGCCGGCAATGGTGCCGGGGACCGCGATGCCCGCGATACCGATGAAGAGAGCCGAGGCCGACGACATCGCCGCCTGGCTGCTGAGCCTCGATGACTGAGCCAGCGCTGCCTTCCGAAGGGTGGCCGCCAGCCGTCCTCGATCCTGCCGGACCCTATTCGGAGCCTGTGACCCTCCTTGCTTGGGTACTGCTTGTCGGGGGCACCGTCATCTTGGCGATCGTGCTTGCCGCGCTCTGGGTTGCGATGCGCGGATCGCCACGGCTCAAGACCCGGCTCGGCGGCGAGAAGGCGATCTGGATCCTGGGATTTGCCTTCCCCTCGGTCGTGCTCACGGGTCTGCTCGTATGGGGCCTGTTGCTCACCAGTTCGCTTTCGGCGGCCCGCGTTCCCGAGGGCGCCATGCGCGTCAAGATCATCGGTGAGATGTGGTGGTGGCGCGTCCATTATCAGGATGGGCAGGGCCGCGAGACGCTGCGCGATGCGAACGAGCTCCACATTCCGGTAGGGCAGCCCGTGCTGCTCGAACTCGAAGCAGCTGACGTCATCCACAGTTTCTGGGTGCCGCGGCTCGGGGGCAAGATGGACATGATCCCGGGGCGCACCAATCGCCTGCTGATCGAGGCCGATGCGCCGGGTGTCTACAAGGGGCAATGCGCCGAATATTGCGGCGGCCCGCACGCGCTGATGGGGTTTGTGGTCGTGGCGCACAGCCCGGCGGACTTTGCGCGGTGGCAGGCTTCGCGCCGCCCCGCTGGCGGCGCCGGCGACGAGGGGCTCGCGCTTTTTCTGTCGAGCGGCTGCGCCGCCTGTCACACGATCCGCGGCACGTCGGCGCGCGGACTAGCCGGTCCCGATCTGACCCATGTCGGCTCGCGCAAGACGCTTGGTGCGGGCATATTGCCCAATAATCCGGGGACGATGGCGGGTTGGGTCGCCGACAGCCAGGCGATCAAGCCCGCGAACCGCATGCCCGCCTATCACCAGTTCAGCGGCGAGGAGCTGCAGGCGCTCACCGCCTATCTGGTCGCGCTCAAATGAGATCGGAAACGGGTTTCGATCCCGCGCTTTATGAGCGCTTTCCGACCAGGGACGAGCGGCCGAAGGAAGAGGAGGAAGAACTCCGCCGGATCTGGTGCAAGCCCAAGGGCTGGGAATATCTGTTCGCGGTCAACAATAATTATATCGGCATCTATTATCTCGGAACCGCTTTCCTGTTCTTCCTGATGGCGGGGGTGCTCGCGCTGCTCATGCGCGCGCAGCTCGCCGCGCCGATGCTCGAAATATTGCCGCAGGGCACCTACAATCAGGTCTTCACCATGCACGGCACGGTGATGATGTTCCTCTTCGCGGTGCCCGCGGTCGAGGCGGCGGGCGTGCTGCTGCTCCCGCAGATGCTCGCGGCGCGCGATCTGCCGTTCCCGCGGCTTTCCGCCTATGCCTTCTGGGCCTACGCCGTCGGCGGACTTTGCTTTTTCGCCTCGATCTTCGTCGGGCTCGCGCCCGACGGCGGCTGGTTCATGTATCCGCCGCTGACGTCCAAAGCCTATTCGCCGGGGATTAACACCGATTTCTGGCTGCTCGGTATCGGCTTCATCGAGATCAGCGCGATCGCGGGGGCGATCGAGATCATCGTCGGCGTGCTGCGGACGCGCGCGCCGGGCATGCGCCTCGACAAGATGCCGATCTTCGCCTGGGCGATGCTCGTCTTCGCAGTGATGATCGTGATCGCCTTTCCGAGCATCATTCTCGGCACGCTGCTTCTCGAGATCGAGCGCGCGTTCAACTGGCCTTTTTTTGACGCGACGCGCGGCGGAGATCCTCTGCTCTGGCAGCATCTCTTCTGGTTCTTCGGACACCCGGAAGTCTATATCATCTTCCTTCCCGCGGCCGGGATGATGAGCATGATCGTCGCGACCGTCGCGGGCGAGAGGCTCGTCGGCTACCGGCTGATCGTGCTCGCGATGATCGCGACGGGTTTCATCAGCTTCGGCGTATGGGCGCATCATATGTTCACCACCGGCATGCCGCCGATGACAACGGGCTTCTTCTCCGCCGCTTCGATGGCCGTCAGCGTGCCGGCGGGCATCCAGGTCTTTTCGTGGATCGCAACGCTCGCGATCGGGAAGCCGAAGTTCAATGCTCCGGGCCTCTTCGTGATGGGGAGCATCGTCATTTTCGTCACCGGGGGATTGACCGGGGTGATGGTGGCAATGGTGCCTTTCGACTGGCAGGCGCACGACAGCTACTTCATCGTCGCGCACCTCCATTATGTCCTGATCGGCGGCATGGTCTTTCCGCTGTTTGCCGCCTTCTATTACTGGATCCCGATGGTGAGCCGGCGCGCGCTGTCGGAGCGGCTCGCCAAATGGGTGTTCGGCCTCATGTTCACCGGCATGAATGTCGCCTTCCTGCCGATGCATCTGGCGGGGCTGCAGGGCATGCCGCGGCGCGTCTACACCTATTTGCCGGGGCAGGGTCTCGAACTTCCCAATCTCATTTCGACGGTCGGCGCCTTCATGCTCGGGCTCGGTGTGCTCCTGTTTCTTGTCGACCTGGCACGCAATTTCCGGCTCGCGCCGGGTGAGGGCAATGCCGGGAATGTCTATGGCGGCGGCACGCTCGAATGGCTCCCAAGCGAGCTATACTCGACGCGCACGATCCCGGTCGTGACGAGCCGCGAGCCCTTGTGGGACGATCCGGCGCTCGCCGACGAGGTCGAGAAGGGGCGCTATTTCCTGCCGCGCTCGGCGACGGGCCTTCGCGAGACAATCGTCACCAGCCCGCTGCTCGCCGAGCCCCAATATCTTCAAATCATGCCGGGGCCGTCGCCATGGCCGTTCGCCGCCGCGATCTTTACCGCGGGCTTTTTTCTCGCGCTGACGGTGCAGGCCTATCTGTTTGCATGGGTCAGCGGCGTGCTGGCGGTGATCTCGGTGCTGCGATGGCTTTGGGAAACCGATCGGCCAATCGAAATCGAGGGCGTCGACATTGGCGCCGACATTCGCGTCCCGACCTATGTGACCGGGCCCTCGAGCCATGGCTGGTGGGCCATGATCATCCTGCTGGTCGTGATGGGCATGATCTTTCTCATGGCGCTGTTCAGCCTTGCCTTCCTGTCCTCGAACCAGCCTGGCTTCTGGCGGCCGCCGCCGCCCCTTGGCGGGGCGATATTGATGCTCATGCTCTACGCTGCAGCGATCGGGTTCGCGCTCGCAGCGCGCTCGGTCCTTCGACGCTCGCCATTCTGGTCGGTGATGGCGCTTCTGTTCTCCGCAGCGGCATCAAGTGCGGCGCTCGGTCTGGATTACGCAAGCTGGTCCGGCACCGGGCTCGATCCGACCGCGAGCGGGCAGGGGGCCGTCGCCTATGCGCTGCTGGCTCTCCAGGCCTGTGCGGCGGCGATCGCAATGCTGATGGCGCTCTACTGCGCCGCGCGCGGTGTGCGGGGGCTTGTCGCGCAGCCGAGAAACAACAGCATCGACCTCACTATGCTCTTTCTCGTCTACACCGCGGCCCAAGGAGCGACGGGTGCTCTCGTTTCGCGACTGGTCGGCGTTGGCGGATGAAGAGCTGGCTCATCATCATGGGCGGTCTCATCCTGTGGACCGTGCATTTCTTCCTTCTCTACCTCCTTGCCGAGTTCGGGGGCAGCGGCACCGGCGTGCGCCTCGCGGCATCGCTTTGTACCTTGGTCCTTCTCGGCGCTGTGGCGTGGATGTTCATAGCGGTTTCGCGTGAAGCTCCCGGCGATCCCTTTGCCCGGTGGCGGCGGCGTGCCGCGATGCTGGCGCTGACGTTCGGCGGGCTCGGAATCGTCTTTCAATATTTGCCAGTCCTGCTCGTCGATCGATAGGACGGCGGTTCGGCCCGAGGGAGCGAAATGGATGCAGGTGATCGAAGCGATAGCGGCATGCGAGGAAGCGCTTCGTACGGCGATGCTGGCCGGCGATGCCGAAGCGCTGGAGCAGCTGCTTGCGGACGATATGATCTTCGTCGACCAACAGGGTGTGAGGCGATCGCGTGACGACGATATCGCGGCGCATCGTTCGGGACTGCTCGACTTGAGTTCACTCGATTTTCGGGGCGACCGTCTCGTTCGGCCCTATGGTGACCTGGCGAGCGTCGTCGTGACGACCGATGTCGCCGGAACCTATGGCGGCACGGCCTTCTTCGGGACCTTCTCCTATCTTCGTCTCTGGAAGCAGCAGGGTGACCGCTGGCAGATCATTCTCGCTCAATGCACCGCTTGTCCATCGTCAGAGCTGTGATCGGAGATTGCTTCGGCCGAGGTTGAGCGCGGCATCTGTCGAGCGCGCTCTGGCCTCGCAGGCTCGGCCAGGGGGCGCACGGATGTCCGGCCGCGCCTGCACACTTGCCTCGCTTCTTGCCGGTGCGGGCGCGCGCTGTCACGGCGGGCAAGCCGCGCTGCGCGCGGCTCCGGCCGCGGCTCCGCCCCGTCCGGCCCGCCGCTCCCGCGCGCACGCCGCCCCGGCTGCGGCTCCGGCAAGAGTGCGGTTTTCGGCCCTCCGGGCCAGCGGCATTGCGGCCAAGGTCAATCCGTTCGGGCGCGAAGCTTGCGGCGGACCGTCCTCAGCGCGTTTTCGAGACCTTGCGAGCGATATCCGCCTTCCGGCGCTTCGCGATCGAACAAGGCTCCGTCGTCATCGCGGCCGAGCAGAAATTCAAGCGCTTCGACAAGTTCCTCGTCCATGGTGGTTCTTCCCGTCATCGCGCCAGCGCCACCGATACAGGACAATGGTCGGAATAATGTTTAACGTCTTTCCCGTAGAGCGTCTCGGCAAAGCTTAGCATGTCCGCGCCGGCGCGCCGGTCGAGCAGGATATGATCGATGAAGCTGTCGTAGCGCGGATCGCACTTCGGCCGCGTCCCGGCATCGGCGAGCCGGAGGTCTGCGTTCGCCGGTGTACCGTCGTCGATCTCGGACCAGACGCGGTCGCCTTCAAGGCCAAGCCTGCGGTTCCAGTCGCCGAGCACGGCGAAGCGCACGGGCGCTTCGGCAGCCGCATCGATCCACGCCTCGAGCGCGGGAACCTGCTCTGCGAGGATCGGGCACGCCTTGGCTGTGTCTCCGGCAAAGCAGCCCGACTTGAGGTGAATCGAAAGCAGGCGAAGGGGTCTCGCGCCCACCGGTCGAAGGGTTATGTCGACCCCCGAGCGCAGCTGCGGATTGCCGAGCATCAGGCTGGTCACATCGGCGTGGCGGTCGAACGCGATAGTCTTGCGGATCGCGAAACCGACTGCCTGGCGAATGACGCGCTGCGACTTGTGCTCGCCGCCGCAGGTCCCGCTCGGTGCGCCGGCGCGCTCTTCCATGACGATGGCATAGCGGGCGGGATCAAACACACGCTCTGCCGCCGCAACACTCTCCGCTTCCTGAAACGCGATCACGTCTGCGTCGAGGCCGTCGGCAATTTGTCGCATGGCGGCATAGTCGGCGTCGGTTCGCGGCTGACACCCGTCGCCGTTCCGCTCGGCAAGAAATTCGAGGTTCCAGCTCGCAATGGTGAGCGGCCGGTCTTGCAGGACAGAGGGCGACAAGGGCTGAGAAGCTTGCTCGGCCCCCGCGCAAGCGCTGAGCGAAAGGAGAGTAGCAGCTATAAAGAGGAGGCGCTGGTTCATCGGGCGCTTCTGGCCGCGACGCGGGGCGCTTTCAACCTCTTCGTTGGCAGCAATATTATCTGGGGAGGGAACCTCGTCTCCCGGGAACCCAGGGGGAGAGACGAGGCAGTAAACGAACGCGCGCCTATAAGGAATTGTTCCGAATGACGTGTGATATGATATTGATCTCGATCAACTTTGCCCGACTTGCTGTCGGGTCCTCGACTTTCCAACAAGTTGGTTCGCGATCCATTGTTCGGCGCGAGCTGATGTCTGGCTTCGGCGATTCATAGGGACTTCGCGATCGCGGGAACAAGGCTGGCTCCCTTGCCGTTGTTAAAGAGCCTATATCGGAGACCGATGCATGCAGCAGCAGATTGCAGTCGTGACGCTCGGGATCGCGGATCTCGTCCGGTCCCGCCGCTTCTATAGCGAAGGCTTCGGCTGGACGCCGGTGTTCGCGAACGAGGAAATCGCCTTCTATCAGATGAATGGCCTCATCCTCGGCACATGGCTTGAAGCAAAGCTCGCCGAAGACATGACGCGGACCTCGTTCGGCGGCCCGGGGGCCTTCGCGCTCGCGCATAATGTCGGGACGGCGGAAGAGGTCGATGCGGTGATCGCGGCGTTGGAAGCTGCAGGCGGCCGGGTGCTGCGGCCAGGCGACGCGCCGCCGCATGGCGGCTATCGGGGCTATGTCGCGGATCCCGACGATCATGCTTGGGAAATCGCGTGGAATCCGGCTTGGCCGATCGACGCCGAAGGCCATGTGACCTTCGGCGCCTGACGTCGGGTCTTAGCCGTTGAGGCGATCCTTGACGGCCTTAGCCGCTCCGAAGCCGAGCTTTTTCGAGGCTGCGATCTGGATGGTCTCACCGGTTGAAGGGTTGCGGCCCTCGCGGGCTGCGCTTTCCTTGACCTTGAACTTGCCGAAGCCGTTCACCGAAACTTCTTCGCCCTTTGCGGCGGCGTCGGCGATCGCGGCGAACACGGCGTCGACCGCCTTTTTGCCGTCGGCCTTGCTGGTTCCGAGCATCGTCGCAACTGCGTCCGAAAGGTCGGCATGGTTCATTCAATATCTCCCTTATTCGGTCGGCCCCTCGCCGACCGGGCGGCTTCTATAGGAGCGAACATCGTCCTCCGCTATCGCGATCATCTCGCGAGGCTGCGGAAGGTGATCGACCAGCGCGCCTCCTCGATCGGCGCGATGCTATGCTCCCAATCGTGCCGCGCTTCGCCAGCGAGACGATAGATCGAGCGCGGCGCGAGCGGCAATGAGAAGCGGTCAAACTTGTCGTGCCTGCGGCGCCGGAAACGCATCGTCGCCTCTGCTCCCAGCGAAATACCGACGACATGTTCGAAGACCGGCCGGTCCTTGTGCCAGCCGATGCCGGCCCCGGGGCCGTATGAAATCAGCAACGCCTGCGCGAGGGCGGCCGGCGGAAGTCCTGCAAAACGCTCGGCGCGAGCAGCCATGGGCAAGAGCCAGTCGGGGATCGGCGCCGCGCGCGCGAAAACACCCGTTTGAAAATCATAGCTCCATCCGAACGAGCGGGTGAGGCGTTTGCCCTCCCATTGCTGGAATTTGAATGCCTCGAGCCCTGCATGTGCGATATGAGCTATGAGCGCCGCTTCCTCGGCTTCCGTGATGAAGGCTTCGGCCGCTTCGAGATCGGGAAGCAGTGCGCGGCCGAACAGATCGGGCTGCGCCGCGGCACTTTTGCTGACAGGGCCGTGTTTCATGCCCTTGCAAGTGCGTCGAGTTTCGCCGCGATCGCTTTCCAGCGCTCGACGCCCGCACTATCGCCCACGAGTGCGAGCGCGCCGATGCGCGCTGCGACGAAGCGCGGCGCGCCCGCTCCATGCTGCTTCTCGACCGCGAGCGCGCAGGCCCAGAGATGGCGCTCCTCGGTGAACATCAGAGCAGGGTCGGCATCACGGGCGGTTGAGGCAAGGTCTTGCTGCGGTTGCTCCATGGGTCGCGGCTATGCTGGGCGATAAGGCGGTCGCCAGGATATTTGCGCACGAGTTCGAACGCTTTCTCGGCGGGCGCGTGCAGCCAGGTCTCATGATCCTCGGGACGGAGGATCACCGGCATGCGGTCGTGGATATCGAGCAGTTCCTCGGTCGCGTCCACCATGACGCCGGTATAGGCGTCGCCCCATTCGTCGGTGGGGCGCCAGAGTCCCGCCCAGGCTGCGAGCGGCTGATCGCTGACGCTGATCCAGGTCTTCGACATTGCGCCTTTTTCACCGACGGCCTCGGCAAAGGCGGTGAAGGGGATCAGGCAGCGATGCGCCGGCCGGGCGAACCATTCGCTCCACATGCCATAAGGATTGAAGAGCTGATCGTCGCGTGCGTTGTTCGTCGGGATCGGCTTGTTGGGCAGACCTGTCTTCTTGCTTTTGGAGTGGCGCGGAAAACCCCAGGTCATCGAGCGCAGGACGCGCTTTCCCTGCTCTTCGCGGACGACCATGCCCGAATAGCCGGGATACACATCCTCGGCGCTGTTGAACGCCGGTACGGGGAGGTCGACGCCGAAATGCGCCGCAACCTCGGCCGCGCTTTTGCGCTCGGTGTAGAGATTGCACATGGACGTCAGTCTATCAGCATCGGGCCGGGAAGGAAGGGCGCGGCGGCAATGGCGCTCTGCTAGAGCAGCGCTTGCTGGGGCCGCGCGCTCGGGGGCAATTTCCCGCTGCGCCAGAGATCGTCGGTATGTTCGACAACGAAGTTTTCCGCGGGCGGGGGTGGGCGAAACTGGAAGCCGATGACATCCTTGATCGAGCCGTGGAGCCAGCGCTCATATTCATGGGGCATGAGGAGCACGGGCATGCGGTCGTTCGTGGGATGGACGAGTTCGTTCGCGTCCATCGTCATGCCGGCGTAAACGGGACCCATTTCGGGGGTGTTCTTGGCGAAGCCGGCCCAGGCCATGATCGGCTGGCCTTCGGCCGAGAACCAGCTGCGGGTTTTCTCGCCGGGAGAGTCGTTGGGGTTCGCGAAGTGCGTCAGCGGAATGAGGCAGCGATATCTGGGCTCGACGACGAGACCTTCCCACATCGGGTTGGTGAGATCGGCGACGAGGCCGATGCGGCCCGGCGGATCGCCGCGCAGCCGCATCTCGCGGGTGAGGCGCGGGAAGCCCCAGAGCATCTGGCGAAGGTGCCGCCGGCCGTTCGTTTCGTGGACGACGAGGCCGGGGAGGGCCTCGATCGTCTCCGAGGGAACGGCAATATCGGTAAAGCCGCCGGCGCCGAAATAATCGGCGACGTCCGAAGCCGTGGCGGCAAGGGTGTAGAGGCGGCTCATCTCTCGGCTTCAGGCGAAAATCTTCGTCCATTTTTGGACTTGTTCCGCAAAGCTCGCCGGCTCGAATCCGAGACCGATCTCGGTTTCGACGAGCGGGGCGCTGCCGCCGGCGGCATAAAAGCCGCTGATGTCGCTTTCGCCGAACGGGTCGAATTCCTGCGCCCAGCGATCGAGGGCGATTGCGCGCGCATGGAGCGCGGCGCCGCCATGATCACCAAGTCCGTGCTCGCGCGCGAAACGCTCAAGCAGACGGCCATGCTCCGCAACGTCGCTCGGGCTCTTCACCACAAGATGCCGGATCGTCTCGATCGCGCGCGCGAGATGCGCGCCGGTGATATGGACCGCGTTGATCGCCGCGAGAAAACCGCCGGGTGCGAAAAAATCATTGGCGGCAGCATGGCCGCGGATGCGGTCGTCACCTTCGGATCTGTCGAACTGGATTACGTCGCCCATGGCCGGTCTTTCGTTGCGAGTCGGTCGTGGATCATAGAACAAAAATGGAACAAAGGCGAATCTGTGCCGTGTCGATCAGGGGTCGACGTCGGCGGGTTGAGGAACAAGGAAGAGCGTGCGGCCCTCCACGCGCCAGGCGGCGAGCTGGGACAGGAAATTCATGCCGAGCACGTCCGTATTGCCGAGCGCGGGTGAGATCACGACCTTCAGCCGCTGTGCCTCGATGGCGCCGACCGCGAGCGCATCGACCGTTCCGGCCTCGGCCCGCACCGTCCCGTTCGCGGTCTGCATCAGGAGCGGCAGCAGCGTTGCATCGGCCTCGACCCCGGCTGCGCGGGCGGTCTCCTGCGATAGCGCCGTCACGGTGGCGCCGCTGTCGACGAGCATCTTTCGTTTGACGCCGTTGATTTCGGCATCGACCCAGAAATGTCCGTCGCGCGCCATGGGAATGCGCACCTCGCTGCCGATGACCTGCTGTCGATCGAGACCGATCGCCGCGGTGAGGCGGCCGAGGTTCGGATCGAAGGGGGCGTGCTGAAGAATGAGGAAGATCGCGAAGGCGAGAAGCGCGAAGGAGAAGAGGCCGCGCAGCACGCGGCCGACATAGGGGATCTTGAACAGCAGGATCAAGACGAGCGCGGCGCCAGCCGCATAGATCGCGAGTTGCTCCCAAGGGAGATCGGTGGTGAGAGGCATATCGGCGGCATTACCACCGGCCTCGTGTCGCGTGGCTGAACGATCAGCTCTCGGAGATCGTCTCGTCCTCGATCGCCGCGGTGATCATTCTTTCCCACACCCCGGCATCCCCGACTGCCAGCATGCGTCCGCTCGGCTCCCGCATCGTCTTGAGGATAGCGAGCGCCGCGGCGGTATACTCCGGCCAGAGCATGTCGACGGCATCGGCCGCCGACCGCAGTTCGCCTTCGCCGTTCCGGCTGAGCTCATGTCCGGCAAGGACCCTGGCTATCCGCTCGACAGGAGCCGTTGCGGCAGCGTCCCAGGTCATCGGCCGTGGTTCAGATAGGCGCGCACGGCGTCCGCGCTGTTTCCGACAGCATCGACGGCCTCGCGAAGTTCATCCTCGCCCACGCCGAGGCTCTCGGTCCAATCGCGGATCTCATAGTCTTCGGAAAGGCTGATCCGGTTGCGGTCGGGAGCGCCCGTCAGCTTCTTGTCGCCCGCCATCATCGTCTCCTGTGTCGGGCTCGCGAAGCCGGGCCGCGCGGGAGCTGCGGCCCGGCCCAGAAGGCGCAGATGATCTGCGCCCGTCTGTGCCGCGATTCTGTCGGTACCTTGCCTTCAATACGTCTTCGCTCGTTCAGCGGAGTGGCTCTCAACCCCGAATGACGCGCCGATGGCGGCAAGCGTTCCCGAGAAAATTTTCAGATTAACACAGGTTATTCTGGGAGCGCGGATGCTCGCCTGCCGCGGAACTTTCGCGGCGAGTCAGCGTTACCCGCTCATCCACCACGGATGAATTGGCGCAGCTTTCACCGTCCTCCGCAAGCGCGGTCGGGCGAGTGGCGGACTGCGTCCAGACGGGAGAATTATCATGTTCAGATGGGCTATCATCTTTGCCGTCGTCGCGCTCGTCGCGGCGCTCCTCGGCTTTGGCGGCATCGCCGGTCTTTCGGCCGACTTCGCCAAGATCTTGCTCGTGATCGGCGTCGTCCTCTTCATCGTCGCCTTTGTATTCGGGCGCGGACGCCGCACATTGCCCTGAGTTTCCGGGATGGCTGAAGTTTCGCGCTTTGCCATCCTCACGGGTGCCGGCGATCAAGACCCCCTCGGTCGCCGGCACACGACTAAATTCTCACCCGATACCGATCATGTCTGACGAGCGGTCCGACACGCTGGATGTAACGCCCGATGGCCGCTACTTCGTTGTTCGCGGCCGCCTTTGGCGCATGTCGGACCCCGCGCTGGACCCTGTCAGGCGCGAGCGGCTGGTTTCCGAATTGATGGCTGCCCGACGGGATGTAAAAGCCGCGCTCGCGGCTAGGAACGGCGTGGCTCTGCGACGGGCTCGCTCGGCGGTAGATCGATCCAAGCGCGCGCTTGGCGAGCGCGGACCGGTGTGGTGGGATGATGGAGCTCCGGACTTCAATCGGCGCATGGCAGTCAACACGCCCTATGCCCTCTGGTTAGAGGACTTGGCCCGCTAAAGGCGGCGTTGCTTCGCCTGGAAGCGTTTCAGGATTTTGCCGTCATTAGCGGAGACCTCGAACCGCGATGGATGGTTAGCATCGCGGTTCCGATCCCGGCGGCCGGAACAATTTTCATTCGCTCGGGTGCGATGCCCCGATCCTCGAGCAAATGGGTCAGGAGCCGGATCTGAGCTTCGTCCCCAGCTATTTCTATCGTGGTGGCAGGAGCCGCGCGCAGGACGGTGGCGAGGTCTGCGGCCCGCCCAAGACCGACGCTTGTCAATTTCGCTCTGTCCTCGTCGAAACCATGAAAGTCAAATGTCCTGCTTTGGCCATCGCGCGATGCAAGCCAATCCGCCATTTCGCGCGTTAGCGATCCTGACGCCGCCGCCATGGTCGAGCCATCGGGCAGCGTGACGAGCGCGCTCGTGGCTCCTTCTGGCGGCGCGGCCTCGACCCGTTCGCTGCCGCAGGACTGGAGCGAGAGGGTGGCGGCGCCGATAGCTAAAACGGAGGTCAACAGCATAAGAATACGGGGCATCAGTCATCCTCGATCCCCCTCGCACCACCAACGCGCGGCGCGAGCGAATGTTGCTGCTCCTGCGAGGTTTTCAGGCCGCGGCCTGCACATCGGCAGCATCCTGATATCGGCAGATACTCCGGCCACTCCGCTTTGCGGTATAGAGTGCCTCGTCGGCGAGGCTGATCAGTTGCTCAAGGTCGCGCGATATGTCGTCGCAGACGATATAGCCTATCGAGGTCGAAACGCGGATATCGTGGCTCCCGATGGCAAAGGGTCGCGCGATCGAGGCTGCGACACGTTCCGCTAGCATATAGGCCTCGTCTTGATTGCCGATCTGAAGCTGGACGATCACGAACTCGTCGCCGCCGAGACGCGCGGCAATGTCGCCCTCGCGCAAGGTTCCCGAAATTCTTCGCGCGACAGCGGTGAGCAACTCGTCGCCGACAGGATGGCCGAAGCTGTCGTTCACCGGTTTGAAGCCGTTGAGATCGAGACAATGAAGCGCGATAGGATGGAGCTTTGCGGTGCGCACATTACGGTCGAACCACTCGCGAAGCGCCAGCCGGTTCGGCAGGTCCGTGAGCCCGTCGCTTCGCGCGAGCGAAGCGAAGGTGAGCCGGCGACCGATGTCGTCGAGGGCGCGAGCGTGCCGTTTTCGCAAGCTGAAGATACCGCCCGCGAGAAAAGCGGCGGTCATCAGTCCGGTCGCGATGTGGAGCGGCTTTCCGGCGACGAGCATCGTGACGACCGGCGGTATGACAGCGAGAAGGAGCGAGGCGATGGCGATGCGTGGGCGGAGGCTCGTCCCCGCCGCGACCCCTGCTGCATAGCCGATCACGAGACAGATCGCGAGCTTGTCGATGGCTGGATCGGGCAGGGCGAGGCTCCGCGCTGCGAAGAGTCCGAGCATGGTTGCAAATATGAGGTAGCTCGCCGCGTAGCGGCGCTCGAGCCGGCGGGCCTCGCCGAGCGTGATGCCGGCACGATCCGCGCTCGGCGCATCGCGCCATGCAATCAGGAGCCGGGCGATCGAGGCAAGGACGCCGATCGCATAGGGGCCAGCGATCAGCATATCGCCGGATTGCTCGATAATCAGCGCCCCGCAGAGGAAGAATCCGAGCGACATCACGAGCGATGGCAGCAGGCCATCGTAAAGACTGCGGATCAGCTCGATCTCGATCGCATCGGGGGAATATTTGACCGGGGTCGACATCGCTCAGCTCCTTGCCGAGAATTACCGCCCACCGGGAGGACCGGTTCCGCCTGCGGACGGCCGAACCTCCTGAAATCCCGCACGCTTCAGCCTAGACCCCGAGCGTTAACAAAGTTGGAAGTGGGGCACATTCGACGCCCAAAAAGGTAAAGCCCCGCTGCACAAGGCTGCGGGGCTTTCCTGAAGTCGGGTCCTGAGACCCGAGCTTGCAAAGTAGATACGCGCTGACCGCCAGATCGTTCCAACCGCCGTCGATTATTTTGCGACTATCGGCAGCGCACATTGCTGCGATCGATTTCGCGCCCGACGGCTGCGCCGCCGATGGCACCGATCACGGTGCCCAGCGTTTCCGACCTGCCGTCGGCGATGACGTTGCCGAGTACGCCGCCGGCGATCCCGCCGACGATCAGTCCGGTCGACCCGTCGTTACGGCGGCAGTAATATTTATTGTCGCGGCCGCGATAGATCCGGTCGTTGTCGTTGAGGCGGCGTTCGCGATACCTCCGGTCGTTGCGATAGTAATTCTCCGCATAATAGCCGCTGTAGCGCGGATCGGGGCGGTCATAGTCGTAGCGGCCATATTGGTCGTAATAGGCACGATCATAATAGCCATAGCCGCCGTCGTCATAGGCGTAGCTGCTGCCCGTGGAGGCGCAGGCACTTACCATGGCGGTTGCGGCTGCGAGGGGAAGGATCATCAGGCGGTTCATCGGCATCACTCCATTTGGTTGCGTGCCTGGCCGACCTTGGCGGGGCATGCGCTGGCCCCTCATGATCTAGACCCCTGAAACCATGTCGAGTTCCGCCGCCTGCCGTTTGAAAGCTAACGGAAATCCCGTGGCTTGATCTTGATGCCCTCGGTGGGTTGGCCGGGAATGATACCGGACCCGAGGCGGAGGTCGGGGATATAGATGTCGCGCGGATTGCGGCCGAGCGGCTTCGTCTCCGGATCGCGCGGGTCGGGGCCAACGGGACTCTTGACGACGTCGGCGCGGCCGACCCTGTAGATATCGGCGATATCCTTGCGTTGCCCGACGCTCGCGAGCAGCGGGGAGAGGTCGTCGAGCCTTTGCGCGACGATATGGATGACCTCGCCCTCGCGCTGAACCTGACCGCGCACACTCATCATCGCGGCGCCGAGGACGACGCGGCGATATTTCTCGAAGACATTGGTCCACACGACGAGGTTCGCGACCTCGGTCTCGTCTTCGAGGGTGATGAACATGACGCCCTTTGCCGAGCCCGGCTTCTGGCGGACGAGAACGACCCCGGCGAGGTTGACCCAGCGGCCGTCCTTGATGCCGTGAAGCTCCCGGCACGTGATGATCTTTCGCGAGCGAAGCTCGTCGCGCAGGAAGGCGAGGGGATGGGCCCTCAGTGAAAGACCTGAGGCTCTATAGTCCTCGACGACCTCGGCGCCTTCGCCCATCGGCGCGAGCAGCGTTTCGGGTTCCAGCGCTTCGCGCTGGAGACGTCCGGCGCGTTCGTCGGCAGCCTGAAAGAGGGGAAGGGCGGCAGGTCCGAGGCCCTTCACTTCCCATAGCCCTTCCCGGCGCGAGCTTCCGAGCGAGGCGAAGCCGTCCGCGTCGCCGATCCGGTCGAGCGCGCCGCGCCCGACCCCGGCGCGGCGCTGGATTTCCTCGGCGCTGCTATAGGGCTCGCCGGCACGGGCCGTGGCGACCGCGGCGCCATCCTCATTGGCGAGACCGCGGACCATGCGCAGACCCAGGCGTACCGCATGATATTTGCCGTCGGCAGTCTCTTCGAGCGTGCAGTCCCAGCGGCTGTGATTGACATCGATGGGCCTGATCTCGACGCCATGATTGCGGGCATAGCGGACGATCTGCGCGGGCGCGTAAAAACCCATCGGCTGGGCGTTGAGCAGCGCGGCGCAGAATGCGTCGGGATGATGGCATTTCATCCACGACGAGGCATAGGCGATGAGCGCGAAGCTCGCGGCGTGGCTTTCGGGAAAGCCGTAGGAGCCGAAACCCTCGATCTGCTTGAAGGTCTTTTCGGCAAACTCGCGGTCGTAGCCGCGGCCGACCATGCCATCGATCAGCTTGTCGCGGAAATGGCTGACCCCGCCGGTGAGCTTGAAGGTCGCCATCGCGCGGCGGAGGAGATCGGCCTCGCTCGCCGTGAAGCCGGCGCATTCGATCGCGACGCGCATCGCCTGCTCCTGGAAGAGCGGGACCCCCAGCGTCTTCTCGAGCACGCGCCGTAGCTCGGGCGTCGGATACGTGACCTCCTCCTGTCCGTTTCGGCGGCGGCGATAGGGATGGACCATGTCGCCCTGGATCGGGCCCGGCCGGACGATCGCGACCTGAATGACGAGATCGTAGAAGGTGCGCGGCGCCATGAGCGGGATCGACGCCATCTGGGCGCGGCTCTCGATCTGGAAAACGCCCAGCGTGTCGGCTTTGCGGATCATCGCATAGGTCGCGGGATCTTCCGCGGGAATGGTGGAAAGATCGTGCTTCAGTCCCTTGTGATCCTGCAGGAATTCGAAGGCACGGCGCATGCAGCTCAGCATCCCCAAAGCAAGGATGTCGACCTTCATGAAACCGAGGGCGTCGATGTCGTCCTTGTCCCATTCGATGACCTGCCGGTCTTCCATCGCGGCGGGCTCGATTGGCACGAGTTCGTCTAGCCGGTCGCGCGTCAGCACGAAGCCGCCGGGGTGCTGCGAAAGGTGGCGGGGCGTGTTGATGAGCGTGCGTGCGAGCTCGAGCGTCAGCGCGAGGCGCTTGTCCCCGAGGTCGAGGTTCAGCGCTTCGGCATGCTTTTCCTCGACGCCCTCGCGGCTGTAACCCCAGACCGCGCCGGCGAGCCCCGCGGTGATGTCTTCGCTAAGCCCGAGCGCCTTGCCGACTTCGCGGACGGCGCCGCGCGAACGATAACGCGTGACGACTGCGGTCAGCGCGCTGCGGGTCCGGCCATAGGTCTCGTAGATCCACTGGATGATTTCCTCGCGCCGCTCATGCTCGAAGTCGACATCGATATCGGGCGGCTCCCGGCGCTCGGCGCTGACGAAACGTTCGAACAGGAGTTCGGACCGCACCGGATCGATCGAAGTGATACCAAGGACGTAACAGACCGCGCTGTTCGCCGCGCTGCCGCGGCCCTGGCAGAGGATCTCGCGGCGGCGGGCTTCGGCGACGATCGAGTGAACCGTCAGGAAATAGGGAGCGTAATCGAGTTCTCCGATCAATCGCAGCTCATGCTCGAGCTGCGTGCGGACCTCGGTGCTGACGCCTTCGGGGTAGCGGACGGGAGCCTTCTCCCATGTCAGCCGCTCAAGCTCCTCCTGCGGGGTGCGTCCAGGAACCTGGATCTCGTCGGGATATTGGTAGCGCAGTTCTTCGAGACTGAAGGTGCAGCGCGCCGCGAAATCGACCGTGCGGGCGACCGGCGAGCTGTCCTTGAGGTAGCGGCGGAACAGGCGCTCCATCTCGGCCGCCGTCTTGATGTGGCGGTCGGCGAAGCGCTCGCGGCGATCACCAAGCTCGTCGATCGTGCATTTCTCCCGGATGCAGGTGACGACATCCTGCAGCAGGCGCCGGTCGGGCATGTGATAGAGGACGTCGCCCGTTGCGAGCGTCGGCACTTTCGCTTTGGCGGCCAAGGCTGCGAGATCGCGCAGCCTGATCGCGTCGCCGGGGCGGCGCCGGATCGTGAGTGCGAGATAGAGGCGATCGCCGAAGATGCGACTGGCGCGGGCGATCGCCGCCTCGGCTGCGCCATCGGCGCGGTCGGGAAGCAGGATCGCAAGCAGACCCTCGTTCCAGTCCTCGAGATCGGGCCAGTCGAGATGGCAGGCGCCCTTGCCGGCGCGCGTCTTTCCGACGCTGAGCAGCCGGCACATCCGCCCATAGGCCATCTTGTCGGTTGGATAGACGAGAAGTGCCGTGCCATCGGCAAGATTGAGGCGCGTGCCGGTCAACGCGCGAACGCCGGTAACCTTCTCGGCGTCCCACGCGCGCACGATCCCGGCGACGCTGTGCCGGTCGGCGACGCCGAGCGCGGGCAGTCCGAGCATGGCAGCGGCGGTGAAGAGCTCCTCGGGCGACGAGGCCCCGCGCAGGAAGCTGAAATGCGTCGTGACCTGCAGCTCGATATAGGCCGCCCCGTCATCGGTCATGCGAAAGCAACGCTGCTTGATGGCCGCATCACGCAAATGCAGTTAAACACCGGTGGCAGTCTCAAGCGAATGCGGTTCGCTACCGGTCGCATTCTCAAGCGAATGCGGTTCAATACCGGTCGCATTCTCAAGCGAATGCTCCGTGAATAAACCAGCGCATCGAACCGGTTGCGGGATTGACCCCGTCGCCGAGGCGGAAGAGCCAGTAACGGCCGCCCGTCTTGGTCTCGACCTGATAATAGTCGCGGACGGTGAGGTGGGTTTCGCCTTCGATCCCGCCCTCGCGCCACCATTCGCCTTGGAGCCGCTCGGGTCCATCGCCTTGGGTGACCCGGTAGCGTTTACGGCGCCAGATGAAGAGGCGCGGCGCATCGTCGGGGAGCAAGGCGACGACATCGACTGGTTCGGGCCGCGCTAGCATGCGCGACGGCCGCGGCCAGTCGCTCCAGCTCTCGCCTGTCTCGGGCGCGAGCGCGGGGAGGGCAGCAACCGAGCGCTCGGGCATCGCGCTCGGTCGCGGCGCCGCGCGCTGGAGCGCGCGCTGCCCGAAGCGATTGGCGAGCGTGTCGACCAGCGCGGGAAGATCGGGTCCGCGCCGTCCGATATTTTCGAGCGCGTCGGCCTGGCTCCCTGGCTGCCGCTCGGCGAGCGCGGCGACGAGGGTCATCGCCTCGATCCCGAGACCGGGATCGATGCTCTCGATCCGCGCGGCGAGCAGCTTCGCAAGATGCCGGGGATCGCGCGAGGGCGAGGCGGTTCCGATACGGATGGCCTGCGTCTGCCCGTCGACGCGGTGGAAATAGCAGTCGAGGCGCCGCGCGACCGTTCCCGCGCGGTTGAGCTGGCCCGCGATATCGTGCGCAAGGTCGCCGATCACCTGCGCCAAGGCGTCCGCCGTCGCGAGCGGCTCCATGAAGCCGCGCCTCGCCTGCGGCAGCTCTTCGGGGAAGAGCGGTTCGATCGGCTCCGGCAGCGTGCCGAGTGCCTGGTCGAGCCGGCGATGCAGTTCGCGCCCGAACCGTTTCGCGAGCGGACCGCGTGGGCTCCCGATCAGCTGCTCGATCCGCTCGAAGCCCAATTTGCGAAGGCCTTCGACATCGGCGGACGGCAGGCGGAGCGCTGAGACGGGTAGGAGCGCGATCGCCTTACGGTGCGCTCCGGGTTCAACCGTGACAGGCCGCCCGGCGGGGACATGGCGGGCGGCCGCATGCGCGCAGCCGGCCGTGTCCGCGACCGCAATTTGCAGGCTGAGACCAAAGGCCGCGACGCGGCGGTGAAGATCCTTGAGCAAGGCTCGCTCGCTGCTGAAGATGGCCGCGCAGCCCGTGATGTCGAGCCAGAGCCCGTCGGGCGGATCAGGCGCGACAACCGGCGAATAGCGTGCACCTGCCCAGAGGGCGAGGCGACGCAACCCGTCGAGATCAGCCTCGGGCTCGGCGTCGACGACATCCAGCTCGGGCGCGAAAGCCCGCGCTTTCGTGATCGTCATGCCTGTCTGGATGCCAAGCATTTGCGCCTCGCGGCACGTCGCCGCGACGATACGCCGGCCATGGTCGGGAATCGCGGTAACGAGCGGGCGGGGCGGGGCGCTGCCGTCAGGCTGCGGCTTGCGCATCTTCCTGCGCAGCCGGTCGGTCGACCAGTGCGGCAGGAAGAGCGATACGACCCGTCGCATCGCAGCCCTCCACGATCCAGTTGTAGGGATTGCCCCCGCGCGCGCGCTCGAGCGCGACGCGCCAGCGCGCGCGTCCGATCGCGGGGATGCCGAGATCCTCGGTCGGACTCGCGGTGATGCGCCAGCGGGTCAAAGCGGCGCTGCCTTCGGCAGGCTCGCCGGCCTTGCAGGCCCGGCGGAAGATGAAGGCGGGGACGCCCGAGGCTTCGGCGGCGAGCTGCAGCCGCTTCGACGCGGTGGTGCTGTACTTCTTGACCTCGCCGACGACCCCGGCGAGCCCCGGATGGCGGAGGCACTCCTCCATCGCGAGGAGGACGTTGGTGTCGCTGCCCGCTTCGACATGAATGAGCCGGTCGGGATGCAGTCCGGCTAGATGAAGCGCGGGGGCGAAGAGATCGCGCCAGCGCAGGCACCAGAAAACCGGGCCGTCGCTCCGCGCGAGGATGCCGGCGAGGAAGATCGTGGCGCTCGCATCGTCGGCCAGTTCGGGGCTGCCGGCGAGCTCGTGGAGCGCGCCCGTCGCGATTCCGCGCGCCGGGATTCGCGAGTCGAGATCATCGATCCCGAACGGGATGACGTCATGACGCGCGCCAACGCCTTCGATTTGCGCAATTTTGGCGCGAATATCTTCAAGAACGACGGACTGGCGCATAGGTGCGGATAACTCGGTAAGCTGGTTTTGTGTTCCTTCTTTGTTCTCATTGCCCGCTGTTCGTCAAGGCGCGCTGCGGCGAAGCGGTGTCATCGCTGTGGATGAAAGACCGGAAAGCGAGGGTGCCGGGGGCGCCGCCGGCCGGAGGGAGGTACGAGCCGGCGGCGGGGCATACTGAAGGTTCGGGCCCTTGCGCCGGGATGCGGCAACGGAGCGCGGAGCGGGGCAATCGCGACGGCCGCGAGCCTGGCTTTCGCGTCCGGAGTCATGATTCCGCTGAGGCCCATTGTCTCCCGTTGCATGGGACCTTTCCCGCATTGGCTGCCTGATTGCGGGGCTCGGCTCGCCTAATGCCGTCAACCCCCTGCGGGGGTTCGCCCTCGCATGCGCTCGGTGACGGCGGCTCACGGCCCCTCCTTCTGGCGCCATCGGGGATGGTCCCCGAGCATCAAAGGAGACTGAACATGGGTACCACCATTGGAAATCTGACCCTCAAGGACGACGGAAGCTACGAGGGCACGCTCGCGACCTTGATGGTCACCGTGCCGATCGCGATCGTTCCGAACGGCCGCAAGATGAAGGAAAGCGAGCCCGACTTCGGCGTCGTCAGCCGCCGGAACGGCTTCGAACTCGGCGGCGGCTGGACGAAAACCGCGCGCTCGACCGGCGCCGAATATATCTCGGTGTCGCTGTCGGCCCCCGAACTCGGCGAGATCTTCTGCAATGTCGCGAACGCGCCGGGCGACGATCCCTCGAAGAAGGTGCTGATCTGGAACGCCCCCGGCAACTGACAGCATTGCGGCTCCGCCTTCGAGCGGGGCCGCACTTTTCTTTGCAGTCATTGATTGTTTTGCAGTCAATGACTAATATCTACGCTCAAGGAGACGCGACATGGGCAGCATGACGATCAGGGGCATCGACGACGCGCTGAAGCGCCGGCTGCGGCTGCAGGCGGCAGCGCATGGCCGTTCGATGGAAGAAGAGGTGCGCGACATCCTCCGCTCGGCGCTTTCTACCGACGATGCGCCGATGGGCAATCTCGCGGCGGCCATTCGCGCGCGCTTCGCGCCGCTCGGCGGCATCGAACTCGACATTGCGCCACGCGAGGACACGCGCGAGCCCATCGATCTCTCATGATCCTCCTCGACACCAATATATTATCCGAAGTCTTGCGGGCCGCGCCTGAGCCGCGGGTTCTCGACTGGATCGGGCGGCAAGCTGCTTCGTCGCTCTTCGTGACGACGGTCACCCAGGCGGAAATTCTCTACGGTATCGCAATTCTTGACAAAGGTCGGCGGCGCGACGAACTGGCAGCCGCCGCACTCTTGATGTTCTCCGAGGATTTTTCCGGTCGCCTCCTGGCATTCGACGGCGACGCAGCGACGGCATTTGCCGAAATCGCAGCGGCACGCCGTGGCATGGGGCGCCCGATAAGCCAGTTTGACGCCCAGATCGCCGCGATCGCCCGTTCGCGGGGAGCTATTCTGGCGACGCGAAACAGCCGGGATTTCGAACATTGCGGTATCGAGCTGTTCGACCCCTGGACCGAGAGCTGACAGGGGCATCGCGGGGGAGGGATTTCTGCTTCCCTAGGTGAAGGCGGGTGGCGCCTCCTGGCGGAAAGCGATACCCCCGCTCTCGGATAGCCGCTGTCCCTTGGCCGAGGCCCGGCCTCCTTCAATCAATCCGCTTGGGGTCAGCTACGCTTCGCGTGCGGCCGCTGCTTCGCACGCGGTGATTGCGGCCGGCCCCCGTCCGGCGGGGCGACTGTCGAGCGGGATGGTCCCGCTTCCCCGACAGGAGCCTCGATATGCCGCTTTCAACCGCCCAATCGCTCGGCTGGAATCTCGCCCGCACGATGATGACGATTATCGTCCTGATCAAAACCTCGGCTGGATATTCGGTCATGCCGCTCTCGCGTCGGCGGCTCATGCCCGCTCTGGAATGTCTATGAGGCGTTCGCGCAGCCGGGGAAGGTGCTGACGCAGATTGCGCAGATGCCCGACGGCCGAACGTATATGTGGATTGCGCGCACGGTCGGGACGGCCAATGCCGGCTATGGCGAACCCGGGAAGACCTTCGCGGTCGGTCTCGGCTGCGACATTCGCCATGCGAGCCGGCTCATTTTCTCGCGCGGCCTTGATCTTGCCGATCCCTCGTCGGCGGTTCCGATCGGGGCGGGGTGCAAGGTCTGCGAGCGGACGAATTGCTCGCAACGGGCTTTTCCCCCGATTGGTCGGGCTGTATCCGTCGATCAAAATCGCAGTACCCTGGCGCCATATCCCGTCGCCTGAAACGGTAATTCGCTTTTGCCACGCACGGGTCTGAGAGTTCGGTCCTCCAGCGGAAAAAAGGCGTCATTTTGAACCCGATTTATGGCGGCCTCGGTTAATCGAACAACCGTTAGATCATCAAAAATGTGGGGAGAAGTGTGGGGGGAGATAAACAGAATTTGGAAATTAATATAATTATTTCAATATTTAGGGCGTTGGTTCGATACAAGCCCTGCCACCACCGCCCTCAAGGGCGCTGCAAACCCCTGAAAGCACAGGCTTACAATCTTTCGTGGCTCTTGATGATTGGCCGCGCGTCCCGCATTCTCGGCGCATGAGCAAATCTAGCCAGAGCCTCAAGGGGCTGCGCCAGTTCCTCGATATCGAACAGCAGGCCGCGTGGCTGGAGGGGCGGGCGGAACCCGCCGACGTCGAGGAGCGGCACGATTCGATCGAGCAGCGGATGAAATACGCGCCTCGCTTCCAGAAACTGCTTCGCCGGCCGCAGGCGTCCGGGCTGTTCGAGATACTCGAGCTATATGGCCGGTCGTGCATTCCCATCCCCCGCGCGACGGAGCGCGCCTACTGGTCGGTTTCCTGCCTGCCATCGACGTCGGACAAGCCGCTCGTTCGCGTCAACGCAAGCTGGATGGAGCTGTTCACCCTTTACGCCGACGGCGATGACCTGCGCGCGCGGTTCATCGTGCATCTTTCGGACCTGACACCCGGCGGCGTGCTCGTGCCCGAGGCGGTCGACGCGGCGCTGCTGGAGCAGTGCGTCCGCGAGCCCGGGGATGTGAGCTGGTCCTCTCCGGAAGGACCCGACCTCTCGATCGTCAAGATACGCGGCATGGCGTCCATCGGGGATTTCCTCGCGGCCGATCCTGCTGTGCGCATCATCCGGCGATTCAACCTGACGCACATGAACCGCGGCAGGAACGCCTATCAGGCCAGCCACTCCTATAGCGTGGCGGACTATATGCTGGGGGAAGGCGCTCGCTGAGGTGGCCCGGTCGCATGACCGAGCATCTCGTTTACACCGAGAGGGGCGTCCGCTCTCAGTTCCAGTCGCGCGCGAGAAAACGCGCCTTTGCGCCGCCGAGGACGGCGATGGCGCGGTCGATGTTGCGCTCTCTCGCCGCATCCGATTTCAGATTGGCGAGGTAGCGCAGGATTTCTTTGCGGAGGCTGGGCTGGAGGCTGTCCCAGCGGTCCCTGGCCCCGGCGTCTTCATCGAGCCGTGCCGCGAATTCCGGAGGTATGTCGTCCTGCGGACCGCTGCGGTAGTCGGGATCGAAAAGGACCGAGACGTCGACGGTGTCGCCGACATCGGTGCCCGATGCCTTGCGGACGACCCCGTCGAGATAGAGATAAAAGCGTCCGTCGCCCGCCGGCATCATGTTGACCCGCCACGCGGGCTCCGGCTGTCCGTTCACCTGCACCAGCACGGGCAGGGGCTTTTTCCAGTCGGGCTTGATCCGCCGTGCCCGCGCAGCGCTGACCATCACAAAGGGATTGATCCCCCTCCGTTCGATCTTCGCCCTGAATTGCATCGGGGCGGGGTCAGCCGATCGTGCTGGCGAGTTCGCGGTTGAGCCACAGCGCGACGAGCGTGCCGATCGCGCCCGAGAGCAGATAGGCGCCCGCGGCGATCAGCCCGAACTGGCTCGACAGCCAGAGCGCGACCATCGGCGCGAAGCCGGCGCCGAACAGCCAGGCAAGGTCGGAGGTGAAGGCCGAGCCCGTGTAGCGGTGGCGCGGATGGAAGTTCGACGAGAGCGCGCCCGACGACTGGCCGAACGAGAGGCCGAGCAATGCGAAGCCGAGAATCATGAACGCCGCCTCGCCGATCTCGCCCGCGTCGAGGAGCTGCGGCGCGAAGCCGCTGAACACCGCGATGGCCGCGGCGGTGCCGGCGAGCAGGGTGCGGCGCCCGATGCGGTCGGCGAGATAGCCCGACGCGACGATCGTCCCGATCCCGACGACGGCGGCGATCGCCTCGATCATCAGGAAGCGCACCGGGGTTTCGTCGGTGAACAGGAATACCCACGACAGCGGATAGACGGTGACCATGTGGAACATCGCGAAGCTGGCGAGCGGCGCGAAGGTGCCGATGACGATCGTCTTCCATTCCGACCGCACCGTTTCGAGCAGCGGCGCGGGCTGGAGCGCGCGGTTCTCGAACAGTTCGGCATATTCGGGGGTGACGACGATGCGCAGCCGCGCGAAGAGCGCGACGACGTTGATCGCGAAGGCGACGAAGAAGGGATAGCGCCAGCCCCACGCGAGGAAATCCTCCGCCGGCAGCGCCGAGATCAGGAACATGAAGAGCAGGCTGGCGACGATCAGGCCGAGCGGCGCGCCGAGCTGCGGGATCATCGCGTACCAGCCGCGCTTGTTTTCGGGCGCGTTGAGCGCGAGCAACGAGGCGAGGCCGTCCCACGAACCGCCGAGCGCGACGCCCTGTCCCATGCGGAACAGCGCGAGGAGCAATGCGGCGCCGATGCCGATCGACTGATAGCCGGGCAGGAAGGCGATCGCCGCGGTCGAGCCGCCGAGGAGGAAGAGCGCGATGGTGAGCTTGGCGCCGCGGCCATAGGCGCGGTCGATCGCGGTGAAGATGATCGTCCCCACGGGGCGCGCGACGAAGGCGAGCGCGAAGATCGCGAACGACCAGAGCGTGCCCGTCAGCGGGTCGAGGTGCGGGAAAACGAGCTTCGGGAACACGAGCACCGATGCGATCGCATAGACGAAGAAGTCGAAGAATTCGGATGTCCGGCCGATGATGACGCCGATCGCGATTTCGGCGGGGTCGATGCGGTGGCCGCCGTCTTCGTGGAGGGCGCGCGCGTCGCGTTCGACCTCGGTGGTGGGGACGGTATCGGCAGCCATGGCAACAATCCTTGAGCTGGCGCCCTCCGCAAGACAAGATGCGGCGGCACGAGTCGGTCATAGGGCAAAATTGCCCGGAATGAAAATGCCCCTGCGCGATGATGAACGGTCGCGGGATTGGACAAAATGTCCTATGTGCAGTGCAACAAAGGAGGCCTAGGCGCGCATCATGCCAAGCAATCTCCCTCGTTTTTCCGCCCGATTGCGGCTCTTGCCGCTGCTCGCCGCGCTGCCTCTGTTGTCGGGCTGCGGGCTGATTGTGCTCGATCCGGCCGGCGACGTTGCGCGCCAGCAGGGCGACCTGATCGTCCTGTCGACCGTGCTGATGCTGCTGATCATCGTGCCGGTGATGGCGCTGACGATCTTCTTCGCGTGGAAATATCGCGCGTCGAACAAGGAGGCGACGTACAAGCCCGACTGGGATCATTCGACGCAGCTTGAGCTCGTGATCTGGTCGGCGCCGCTGTTGATCATCATCTGCCTTGGCGCGGTGACGTGGGTCGCGACGCACCTGCTCGATCCCTATCGCCCGCTCGCGCGCACCGCGCCGGGCAAGCCCGTTGCGGCCGAGGTGAAGCCGCTCGACGTGCAGGTCGTTGCGCTCGACTGGAAATGGCTGTTCATCTATCCCGAACAGGGTGTTGCGACGGTGAACGAGCTGGCGCTGCCGGTCGATCGTCCAATCCGTTTCCGTATCTCGTCGTCGTCGGTGATGAACAGCTTCTATGTGCCCGCGCTCGCCGGGCAGATTTATGCGATGCCCGGCATGGAAACCAAGCTGCACGGTGTCTTCGACAAGACCGGCGAGTTTGAAGGCTTTTCGGCCAATTATTCGGGCTGGGGCTTTTCGAATATGCGCTTCGCGGTGAAGAGCCTGCCCGCCGGCGAGTTCGACAAATGGGTCGCGACCGCCAAAGCCTCGGCCGAAGGCGACCTCAGCCGCGCCGCCTATCTGAAGCTGGAAAAGCCAACGCACAAGGAACCCGTTCGCCGTTTCGCCGCGAGCGATCCGCAGCTGTTCGACGCGGTCGTCAACATGTGCGTCGAGCCCGGCAAGATGTGCATGCACGACATGATGTCGGTCGACGCTGCGGGCGGCGCGGGGATCGCGGGCATCCAGAATGTCCGGCAGGTCACCTATGACAAGTTCGCGGCGCGCGGCACCGCGGAGGCGGCGCGGTGGAGCATGCGCTATGTCGCGGCTTATTGCAGCTCGCCGGTGATGTCGAACGACCGTCCGGACGCGAAGCCCGTCGCCCCCGCAAAGCTGAAGGGCGAGGGGCTGCCGGTCCCGGCGAAGCCTGAGCGCACGGCGCTGAACGCCCCCGCCGCCACCCGCCCGATGTCCTGAACCGAGCCGAGATCCCCATGACCATTCCGCATCCCGCTCCCGAAACCGGTCCGATCCTCGGCAAGCTGTCGCTCGAGGCGCTGCCGCTGCACGAGCCGATCCTCGTCGTCACCTTCATCGGTGTCGTCCTCGGCGGCATCGCCGTGCTCGGGCTGATCACCAAATTCCGCCTCTGGGGCTATCTGTGGAAGGAATGGTTCACCACCGTCGACCACAAGCGCATCGGGATCATGTACATGATCCTCGGCCTGATCATGTTCCTGCGCGGCTTTGCCGACGCGATCATGATGCGCATCCAGCAGGCGATGGCGTTCGGCGGGTCCGAAGGCTATCTGACCCCGCACCATTATGACCAGGTGTTCACCGCGCACGGCGTGATCATGATCTTCTTCGTCGCGATGCCGTTCATCACCGGGTTGATGAACTATGTCGTGCCGTTGCAGATCGGCGCGCGCGACGTCAGCTTCCCCTTCCTCAACAATTTCAGTTTCTGGATGACGACCGCGGGCGCGGTGCTGACGATGATTTCGCTGTTCGTCGGCGAATATGCGCAGACCGGCTGGCTGGCCTATCCGCCGCTGTCGGGAATATCCTACAGCCCCAATGTCGGCGTCGATTATTATATCTGGGGCCTCCAGATAGCCGGGGTCGGAACGACGCTGTCGGGCATCAACCTGATCGTCACGATCCTGAAGCTGCGCGCGCCGGGCATGGGCCTGATGAAGATGCCCGTCTTCACCTGGACGAGCCTTTGCGCGAACATCCTGATCGTCGCGTCATTCCCGATCCTGACCGCAACGCTCGTGCTGCTCACGCTCGACCGTTATGTCGGTACGAACTTCTTCACCAACGACCTCGGCGGATCGCCGATGATGTATGTGAACCTGATCTGGATCTGGGGTCATCCCGAGGTTTACATCCTCGTGCTGCCGCTGTTCGGCGTCTTCTCCGAAGTCACCTCGACCTTCTCGGGCAAAAGGCTCTTCGGCTATACGTCGATGGTCTATGCGACGATCTGTATCACGATCCTGTCGTATCTCGTCTGGCTGCACCACTTCTTCACCATGGGGTCGGGGGCGAGCGTCAACAGCTTCTTCGGCATTACGACGATGGTGATTTCGATCCCGACAGGGGCGAAGCTCTTCAACTGGCTGTTCACCATGTACCGCGGCCGCATCCGTTTCGAATTGCCGATGATGTGGACGGTCGCCTTCATGCTGACCTTTGTCATCGGGGGCATGACCGGGGTGCTGCTCGCGGTGCCGCCCGCCGACTTCGTGCTGCACAACTCGCTGTTCCTGATCGCGCACTTCCATAATGTGATCATCGGCGGCGTATTGTTCGGCCTGTTCGCTGCGATCAATTACTGGTGGCCCAAGGCGTTCGGCTACAAGCTCGACGTCTTCTGGGGCAAGGTCAGCTTCTGGTGCTGGGTTGTCGGTTTCTGGGTCGCGTTCACGCCGCTCTATATCCTCGGCCTGATGGGCGTGACCCGCCGGATGCGCGTGTTCGACGACCCGAGCCTGCAAATCTGGTTCGTGATCGCGGGCATCGGCGCGCTGATCGTGGCGGCGGGCATCGGTGCGATGCTGGTCCAGTTCGCGGTGAGCATCTGGCGCCGCAAGGAGCTGCGCGACGAAACCGGCGGCGATCCGTGGGACGGCCGCACGCTCGAATGGGCGACCAGCTCGCCGCCGCCGGATTACAACTTCGCCTTCACGCCGGTGATCCACGACCTCGACGCCTGGTACGACATGAAAAAGCGCGGGCACCAGCGTCCGGTTGACGGCTATCGCGACATCCATATGCCCAGCAATACCGGGGCGGGGATGATCCTGTCGGGCTTCTGCCTCGTCATGGGCTTCGCGCTCGTCTGGCACATATGGTGGCTCGTTGCCGTGAGCTTCGCCGCGACGATCGCCGGCGCGATCATCCACACCTTCAACTACAAGCGCGATTTCGACATCCCTGCGGCCACGGTCGCCGTGGTCGAGGACGCGCGCACCCGCCAGCTGGCGGCCGGAGCCTGATCCGATGAGCGCAAAAGCAATAGCCGCCGACACGCCCGTGCAATTCTACGACCTCGACGAGCATGCGCATCCCGAGGGGCACAGCACGATGCTGGGCTTCTGGATCTATCTGATGAGCGACTGCCTCATCTTCGCGATCCTCTTCGCCTGCTATGCCGTGCTCGGCGGCAGCTATGCTGCGGGGCCGGCGCCGAAGGATCTGTTCGACCTGAAACTGATCGCGCTCAACACCGCGATGCTGCTCTTCTCGTCGATCACCTACGGCTTTGCGGTGCTCCAGATGCAGCAGGGCAAGGTGAAGGGCGTGCAGCTCTGGCTCGCGATCACCGGCCTGTTCGGGCTCGCTTTCCTCGGGATCGAACTTTACGAATTCCACCACCTGATCGAGATCGGCGCGACGCCGCAGCGCAGCGCCTTCCTTTCGAGCTTCTTCACCCTCGTCGGCACGCACGGGCTGCACGTCACCTTCGGCATCGTCTGGCTCGTCACCCTGATGTTCCAGCTGTCGAAGCATGGGCTGATCGCGGCGAACAAGCGCCGCGTGATGTGCCTCAGCATGTTCTGGCACTTCCTCGACGTCGTGTGGATCGGCGTCTTCACCTTTGTCTATCTGATGGGAGTGCTGCGGTGAGCCACGATACCCACCACGCCGCCGACGGCCATCACGAGATCGAGATGCCGCACGCGTCGATGCGCGATTATGTCATCGGCTTCGTGCTGTCGGTGATCCTGACTGCGATTCCCTTCTGGCTCGTGATGACGATGCCGCTGAGCGCCGGGGCGACCGGCGCGATCATCATGGGTTTCGCCGTGGTCCAGATCGTCGTCCACATGGTCTTTTTCCTCCATATGACGCCAAAGGCCGAGGGCGGCTGGTCGCTGACCTCGCTGATCTTCACCGTGATCGTCGTGGTGATCATGCTCGCGGGGTCGCTGTGGGTGATGCACCACCTCAACACCAACATGATGCCGATGCCGCACGAACCGACGAGTCAGACGACGAGCCAGATTCCGTGACACGCGCCCGCCGCGCGGCCTTCGCCGCCGCGGCGCTGGTTGCGGCCGCGGCGCTCGCGGCGCTCGGCGTCTGGCAACTCGAACGGCGCGTGTGGAAGCATGAACTGGTCGCGGCGGTCGCGGCGCGGATCGAGGCCGAACCCGTCGCCGCGCCGGGACCGGAAAGCTGGAAACGGATCGGCGCAAGGCGCGATGCCTATCGCCGGGTAACCGCGACCGGCCTCTTCCGCCACGACCGCGAGACGCTGGTGCAGGCGGTGACCGATCGCGGGCCGGGCTATTGGGTGGTCACACCGTTCGAAACGCCCGGTTTCACCTTGCTCGTCAATCGCGGCTTCGTGCCCAAGGACCGGCGCGAAGCGAAAGCGCGCGCGGGGGGCAATGAAGTGGGCAGGGTAACCGTCACCGGCCTCCTCCGCGTCACCGAACCCGGCGGCGCCTTCCTCCGTGCGAACGATCCGGCGACCGATCGCTGGTTTTCGCGCGACGTCGCGGCGATCGCCAAGGCGCGCGGGCTGGGCCGCACGGCGCCTTATTTCGTCGATGCCGATGCCCGGGTGAACCCCGGCGGCTATCCGGTCGGCGGGCTCACCGTCGTCCGCTTTCCCGACAATCATCTCGTCTATGCGCTGACCTGGTTTGCGCTATGCGCGCTCAGCCTCTTTTTTGCCTGGCGTCTGTGGCGTATCCGGGATTGATGACCCACCCGACGATCCTGCCGGCGACGCCCGCCCGCGCTCCCGCGGGCCGCCGCAACATGACGCTGCTGATCCAGCTGCGCTGGCTGGCGGTCGGCGGACAGCTGGCGACGATCGGCATCGTCAGCGGCCCGATGGGCATTTCGCTGCCGCGCGCGCCCTTGCTGACGGCGATCCTCGTGCTGATCGCGATCAACTTCGCCAGCCTCGCGGCGCTGCGCCGCGGCCGCGCGGTAACCAACGCCGAACTCACCGCCGTGCTGCTGTTCGACGTTGCGGCGCTCGGCTGGCAGCTTCATCACAGCGGCGGCCTCGAAAACCCCTTTGCCTCGCTTTTCCTGCTGCAAGTCGTGATCGGCGCGATCCTGCTCACCCCGCGCTCGTCATGGGCGATCGTCGCGGCGGCGCTCGCCGCGCTCGCCGCGCTGCGCGTCGATCCGACGCCGCTCGTGCTGCCGCCGCCCTATGCCGCCGACCCGATGAAGCTCTATCTGCAGGGCAGCTTCGTCTGCTTCCTGCTCATCGCGGTGCTGCTCGTCGCCTTCGTCACGCGGATCAGCCGCAATCTGCGCGACAGCGACGCGGCGCTCGCGACGAGCCGCCAGCGCGCGGCGGAGGAGGATCATATCGTGCGCATGGGCCTGCTCGCATCGGGCGCAGCGCACGAGCTGGGGACCCCGCTGTCGACGCTGTCGGTGCTGATCGGCGACTGGAAAGCGGCGCCGCGGCTGAAGGACGACCGCGAGTTGCAGGAGGACCTCGCCGACATGGACGTGGCGGTGCAGCGCTGCAAGGCGATCGTCAGCGGCATATTGATGTCGGCGGGCGAGGCGCGCGGCGAGGGACCGCAGCTCACGACGATGCGCGCTTCGTTCAACGAGATCGTCGCGCACACGCGCGCGGTGCGCCGCCCCGGCACGGTCGAATTCAATGACCGCTTCGGCGCCGATGTCGCGATCGTGTCGGACCCCGCGCTGCGGCAGGTGATCGGCAACATCCTCGACAATGCGGCCGAGGTGTCGCCCGACTGGACGAGCATCACGACATCGCGCGACGGCGACATGCTGGTGATGGAGATCGCCGATCGCGGTCCGGGTTTCAGCGCGGAGATGCTGGAGAATTTCGGCCAGCCCTATCGCTCGACCAAGGGGCGCCCCGGCGGCGGGCTGGGGCTGTTCCTGCTCGTCAACGTGCTGCGCAAGCTCGGCGGCGGCGCCAGCGTGTCAAATCGCGACGCGGGCGGCGCGCTGGTGCGGATATTCCTGCCCATCTCGGCGCTCGCGCGCGGCGACGGAGAAACGGTATGAGCGAGCGGCGGCAATTGCTGATCGTCGAGGATGACGAAGCCTTCGCACGGACGCTCAAGCGCTCGTTCGAACGGCGCGGCTATGATGTGCGCGTTGCGCACAGCCCCGAGGCGCTCGATGGCCTGCTGGCGGACTGGCGCCCCGGCTATGCGGTCGTCGACCTGAAGCTCGGCGGGGCGTCGGGGCTCGCTTGCGTCCAGACGTTGCGCGCGCTCGATCCGGCGATGCGGATCGTCGTTCTGACGGGCTTTGCAAGCATCGCGACCGCGGTCGAGGCGATCAAGCTCGGCGCCTCCTATTATCTCGCCAAGCCGTCGAACACCGACGATATCGAGGCGGCGTTCGAGCGGTCGGAGGGCAATGCCGACGCGCCGCTCGATGCGCGACCGACGTCGATCAAGACCGTCGAGTGGGAGCATATCCACCAGACCCTGGTCGAGACCGATTTCAACATATCGGAAACCGCGCGCCGGCTGGGGATGCATCGCCGTACCCTGGCGCGCAAGCTGGAGAAGCGGCAGATCCGCTGAGCGCTGGCTCAGCCGCCCGCGACGCGGCGGAGGTGGCCGTCGAGGCGGGTCAGCGCGAGCGCGCCGAGCAGGCCGGCGTCATCGCCGAGGCCGGGGCGCACGATGAGCGTTTCGGGATCGCCGCTGAAATAGCCGTTCGATGCGGCCATCGCTTCGGCGCGGACGCGTTCGATCAGTCCGGGCGTGGCCATGACGCCGCCGCCGAGGATAATGCGCGCGGGCTCGAGGATCGCCTGGAAGGTGGCGACGGCCTGCGCAAGATACCAGGCGATGATGCGGTGCGCGGCATGACCGGCGGGGAGTTCGGATAGTGAGGCGCCCCACCGCGCCTTGATCGACGGACCCGCCGCAAGGCCTTCGAGGCAGTCGCCGTGAAAGGGGCAATTGCCTGCGAACGCCCGATCGTCGGGGTGGCGCGGCATACGGATATGCCCCATCTCGGGGTGGCCGACGCCGTGGATCAGCCGTCCGTCGACGACCGCGCCGCCGCCGATCCCGGTGCCCACCGTCAGGTAAAGCGCCGACTTCGTTCCCGCACCGGCACCCCACATCGCTTCGGCGAGCGCGGCGCCGTTGACGTCGGTATCGATCGCGACCGGGCAGGCGAGCGCGCGGCCGAACGGCCCGGCGATGTCCGCGCCGCTCCAGTGCGGCTTCGCGGTCCGCCGGATATGTCCCCATGCCGGCGATGACGGGTCGAGGTCGAGCGGGCCGAAGCTGGCGATGCCCACCGCCACATAATCGGTGCCCTGCGCGCGCAGCCAGCCGATCGCCGCAGCGATCGTTTCGGCGGGGCGCGCCGTGTCGATCCGTGTCCGCGCGAGGATCTGGCGCGTCGCGTCGCCAACGCCGACGACGAACTTGGTACCGCCCGCCTCGATCAGCGCGATCCTGTCTGCCATACCGCTATTTCTTCTCGACGAGCTCGCGCGTCAGGAAGGCGTGGAGCATCGCCGCGCGCACCGCATCCTCGGCATGGTCGGCGCCGACCGAATGGCCGCCCTCCAGATATTCGTGATAATAGACGCGGTTGCCGTTCTCCATCAGCCGCGCGGCAAATTTGCGCGCATGGCCGGGGTGGACGCGGTCGTCCTTCGTCGAAAGATAGAGGAAGATCGGCGGGTATTTCACGCCCTTGCGGATGTTGTGATAGGGCGAATATTTCGACAGGAACGCCCAGTCAGCGGGCATATCGGGATCGCCATATTCGGCGACCCATGAAGCGCCCGCGAGCATCTTGTCGTAGCGCCACATATCCTTGATCGGCGAACCCGAGATCACCGCGCCGTAGAGGTCGGGGCGCTGCGTCATCGCGGCGCCGACGAGCACGCCGCCGTTCGAGCGGCCCGAGATCGCGATCTTGCCTTTCGCGCTGACCCCCGTCTTCACCAGATCCTCGGCGACGGCGTGAAGATCGTCGAAGCTGTTCTGGCGCTTCTCGCGCAGCGCCGCCTGATGCCAGGCGGGACCATATTCGCCGCCGCCGCGGATGTTGGCGAGCACGTAGGCATTGCCGTCCTCGACCCAGAACAGCCCGAGCGGGCCAGCGCGGTACGGCTGGCCGGTGAGATAGCCCGGCGTCTGCGCGGCGCGGAAGCCGCCATAGGCGTGGATCAGAGCGGGGACGGGCGCTTCGCTGTCCGATTTCTTGCGGACGAGAAAATAGGGTACCCGCGTGCCGTCCTTCGACGTCGCGAAACGCTTTTCGACGAGCATGTTGCTCGCGTCGAAGGTTGCGGGCAGGCTCTGCACCGTTTGCGGCGCGCCGGTTTCGGTGACAGCGTAGAGCGTCGGCGGCATCAGCATTGTCTCGGCGGTCGCGAGGACGATATCGCGCTTGCCGATCGTCCCCGCGATGGTGACGGTCGCCTTGTCGGCGAGCGGCACTTCCTTCTGGCTCCAGCGGCCGGTTGCGGGATCGCGGCGCAGCGCGAACAGCTTGCCTTCGACATCGTCGAGCGCCTTGACCCAGAGGACATTATCGGTGGCGGAGACATTTTCGATGGCCTGCGCCTTCGTCGGGGTCATCGCGGTGACGATCGGCACCTGCCGGTCGGCCGACATGTCGGCAAGCGAGAGCGAGACGAGCGAGCCGGCGGGGATGTTTGCCCAGTCCTGATTGAGGAAGATGACCAACTGTCCGTCGACGACGTCGCGCACGCTCGCGGTGTCGGGGACGATCGACGAGATATAGCGCGATCGGTCGATATTCGGCAGCTTGACGTCGGCGGTGTAGAAGGTCTTGCCGCGGCTGATCATCGGCCAGCGCGTATCGCCGTCGGTGAAGGCGAAGACGTTCATCCCGACATCGTCCTGCTCGCCCTCGGCAACCGTTTCGGCCGCGGCGAGCGGCGTGCCGCGCTTCCAGCGCTTGACGATGCGCGGATAGCCCGACGCGGTCATGCTGCCCGCGCCATAATCGGTCGCGACGAGCAAAGTGTCGGCGTCCTCCCACGTCACGCTGCTCTTCGCCTGCGGCAGGGCGAAGCCGCCATCGATAAAGCTCTTCGTCGTGCGGTCCCATTCGCGCACGACGTCGGCGTCGGTGCCGCCGGGGCTCAGCGAAACGAGGCAGCGTTTATAGTCGGGAGCGAGGCAGTCGGCGCCGTGCCAGACCCAGCTCTGTTTCTCTGCCTTGCCGAGCGCGTCGACGTCGATCAGCGTCGTCCAGACGGGCTTGCCCGCGAGCCAGGCGTCGAGCGGGCTTTGGCGCCACAGGCCGCGCGGATTGGCCGCGTCGCGCCAGAAATTGGTGATCGTGTCGCCCATGACCTCGCCGGGTTCGGCGATCTGGCGGTCGTCGTCGAGAATTTCGCGCGCGCGCTTGCGGTCGGCCTCGAACCCCGGGCGGGTGGTGACCAGCTTGTCGGTGGCCGCATTTTCCTTTTTGACCCAGTCGAGCGCCTTCGCGCCCTCGATATCCTCGAGCCAAAGCCAGGGGTCTTTGGCACCCTGCGCGGCCGCCGCGACGGCGGCGAAGGAACAGCTGAGGGCAAGCGCGGCGAGGCTGGCGCGGATCATTCGGAAAGTCTCCCCTGGGGTGTGGTGACGCTGTGCTAGCAGCATTGCACACCCGAGGGGAAGGAGGCGAAGCGCCTATTGGTCGATGATCATCGTGCCGGGATGATGCTTGTCGAGATGCTTCTTGATGATCTTGAGATTGCGCGTGTTCGAGCGGAAGAAGAAGTCGAACGCGTCGCCGACGAGCGGGACCGCGCCGAGCGCGGTGTCGACGCCGAGGTTGCCGACCATGCGCCAGATTTTCCATTTCGGCATGCCGAGGTTGCGCGCTTCCCAGATCAGGTACGCGCCCATCGTCGCGGCGATCACGTCGCCGACGACGGGAACGAGGCCGACGATCGCGTCGAGGCCCACCGGGCGGTTGATGCCGGGGATGACAAAGCTGCGTTCGAGCAGGATTTCCATCGTCTCGACGCGCTTGCGCAGCGCTGCGGGATCGGTCCGGTTCTGGATCAACGCATCGAAAATCGCATCGGGATTGGGGGTCGAAGGGGCAATCGGGGTCCTTTCAAAAGCGCCCGAACTTGAAGCGCCACTGTATTAGTTAGGTAAGGCGATGAGATGTTTCAATGGGTGCTGCGCACGGCCGTTGGCGCGCAGGCCCGTCAGCCGCTGCGACGCGACCGACCAGCGCAGCGGCGTCGCGAGCGGGATGAAGGGAGCGTAGCGGGCGAGCACGGCTTCGGCCTCGCCGACTTGTTGCGCGCGCTGGCCCGGGTCGATGTTGTGCGTCGCCTGGTCGATCAGGTCCTGCGCGTCGCGGTTGCAGAGCGTATCGCGGCGACACGACAGGCGGCGTAGGGCCCATAAGGCGTCGTCATTGGGTGCGACCTCGTCGATCAGGCGAAGGTCGGCGGCCGAGGCCATCGCGACCCGGCGGCTGGGCACGCCGATTGCCGCGAAATCGGCCGAAACATAGGCGAAGAGGATGCGGCCGCCCGGCGTGTCGGGGACGGCGATACGCAGCGGCTCGATCGCGCGCCCCGCGCCGCGCCAGGCATCGACGGCGCGCTTCGCCTGCGCGACCCGCGACGCCTCGTCATAGTCGGCCCATATGGGGACCAGCGGGGCGGGGCCGCCATCGCGCGCGTAGAGCACGGGGCGGAGCGTCACCTGCGGCTGCCATTCGGCGAGTCCGAAGGCGTCGACCAGCCGCTCGCGCCGGATCGCGCGGACGAGCGCCTCACGATTGGTGTCGGTGGCCAGAAAACCCTCGGCGCGGACGAAGGACAGACCGAACAGCCCGGGGACCGGGTCGACGACGAGCCGCGAGCGGCCGATGTTCGATGCGACGAAATAGGGCAGGGTCGAAAAGCGGCCGCCGATCACGCCGTCGGCATAGCCGTTCTTGAAGCGCGCGAGCGCGCCTGCGGGCGACGTGCCGGTGAGCTCGATCGACGAGGCGGGGTCGTGCGCGGACGCCTCCGCGGCTTCGGGATCCTCGGCGAGCGGGTCGGGAACGGGGGAGAGCAGCACGGCGCGGCCGATTTTGCGCGCGCGCATCGGACCCCAGCCCATGCCCTTGTTGACGATCGCCATCGACGGCTGCGCGAGCAGCTCGAGGAGCGCGGGTTGCGGCACCGCGAGGCGGATTTCGATGACGGTGTCGGTCATCGCCTTGATCGTCTCGACCTCGGGGAAATCGTCCTTCAGCACATGGCGGCTGGCGGGCGCGAGATAGGATCGCAGGATCGCGGCGACCTCTTCGGCGGCGACCTTGCGCCCGTTCGACCATTTGGCCTCGCGTAGGCGGAAGATATAGCTGCGCCCGTCGGTGGTCACGGTCCAGCGATCGGCAAGGCCGGTGTCGATCTGTCCCTCGCCGTCATAGCTGACGAGCCCTTGCGACGTGGCGTCGAGCAGGGCGGCGTTGACGGCGGAGAGTTCGCCATCGAGCGGGGTCGCGGCGGGGTTGAGCGACCCCATGGCGGCAATTTTCACCGGCCCGCGCTCGCCGAACAGGCCGCAGCTCGACACGGTGAGCGCAAGGCCTGCCGCCGCCGCCACGACCTTGGCGGTGCGTCCGTATCTGCCTTGTCCCGTCATTCCGCGTCTTGCCTCCCAATTCCGTAAGCCAATCATAACCATGTGCTGCGAAACCGGAATAGGGCTATCGCAACAAAGGGGAGCGAATGCGGGATCGGGGGGAAGGGCAGGCGGACGAAAGCGTTGCGCTGCGCGTCGAGGTGGCAGGGCGGACGCTCGGGCATGTGCGGCGGCGGCTGCGCGTCGTGCCGCATGGTCTCGATGCCGTGCTGGCGGGTTCGCCCGGCGACCTGCCGCCCGCGGGGCAGGACGGGTGGCTGCTCCGCTCGCTGCCCGCGGCGCGGCTCGGCGCGGTTGCCGCGCCGATGGCGGGCTGGCTGGTCACCGTGCGGCAGGCCTATCCGCGCCACTATATCTCGATGGAGGGCGAGGGGTTCGACGATTGGTGGCAGGGCTTTTCGTCGAAGACGCGTTCGACCCTGTCGCGCAAGGCGCGGCGGCTGGCCGACCGGTTCGAGGGCGGGTTTTCGGTGCGCTCCTATCGAACCGCCGACGAGGTGGCCGAGTTCATGGCGATTGCCGGCGCACTGTCCGAGCGCACCTACCAGGCGCGGCTGATGCAGGCGGGGCTGCCCACCGGCGGGGCGGATGTGGCGGAGGCCGTGGCCGCGGCCGCGGCGGACAAGGTTCGTGCGTTCCTGCTGCTCGCGGGCGGGCGAGCGATCGCCTATCTCTACCTGCCGGTCGAGCGCGGCATGCTCGTCTATGCGCATCTCGGCTATGATCCCGATTTTGCCGATCTGTCGCCGGGCAATGTCCTGCACGTCGAGGCGATGCGCGCGCTCTATGAAGAAGGCGGTTTTCGCGCGTTCGATTTCACCGAGGGTGACGGCGCACACAAGGCGCAATTCGGCCGCGCGTCGGTGGCTTGCGTCGACGTCCTGCTGCTGCGCCCGACCTTGCGCAATCGCGCTGCGCTCGCGGTGATGCGCGGAATCGACGCGCTGGCGGCGTGGGGGAAGGGCGCGCTCGACCGGATGGGCCTGCGGGCGGGGGTAAAAGCGCTCATCCGGCGTTGAGGCATTTGCTGGTGCGGACGGCGGGACTTGAACCCGCATGACACTAGGCCGGCAGATTTTAAGTCTGCTGCGTCTACCGATTTCGCCACGTCCGCACGCGCGGTGTCGGTCAAGCCGATGGGCCGATGGAGGTCAAGCGATGTTTGCCGCTTCACGCGGTCGGGCGCCTCGGCTAGACCCGCGTCATGACTCCAGTCCTCGAGATTTCCGGCCTCGGAAAAACGTACAAGAGCGGTCACAAGGCGTTGAGCGACGTCGACCTCACCATCAACAAGGGCGAAATTTTCGCGCTGCTCGGGCCGAACGGCGCGGGCAAGACGACGATGATCAGCATCGTCTGCGGGATCGTGACGGCGAGCGCCGGGACGGTGACCGTCGCCGGGCACGACCATGCGCGCGATTATCGCGCGGCGCGCTCGCTGATCGGGCTGGTGCCGCAGGAACTGCACACCGACGCGTTCGAGACGGTGCTGGCGACAGTCAGCTTCTCGCGCGGGCTGTTCGGCAAGCCGCGCAATCCGGCCTTTATCGAGCGATTGCTGCGCGATCTGTCGCTGTGGGACAAGCGCACATCGAAGATCATGGAATTGTCGGGCGGCATGAAGCGCCGCGTGATGATCGCCAAGGCGCTGAGCCACGAGCCCGAAATCCTGTTCCTCGACGAGCCGACCGCAGGGGTCGACGTCGAGCTGCGCCGCGACATGTGGCAGATGGTGCATGGGCTTCGCGAGCGCGGGGTGACGATCATCCTCACGACCCATTATATCGAGGAGGCCGAGGAAATGGCTGACCGCGTCGGGGTGATCAGCAAGGGCCAGCTCATCCTGGTCGAAGAGAAACATGCGCTGATCAAGAAGCTGGGGCGCAAGACGCTGACGCTCAACCTTGCCGAACCATTGCAGGCGGTGCCCGCCGAACTCGGCGACTGGAAGCTCGAACTCGCGGGTGACGGACACGAACTCGTCTATGAATTCGACAGTCAGGCCGAGGCGACCGGGGTGCCGTCGCTGTTGCGGCGGATGAGCGACATCGGCGTCGGCTTCAAGGACCTGCATACGAAGCAGAGTTCGCTCGAGGATATTTTCGTCGGGTTGGTGCATGAAAAGAAGGAAGAGGCGGCATGACCGCGAACTGGCGCGGTGTGCGCGCAATCTACGCTTTCGAACTGGCGCGCTTCGGGCGCACCTTCTGGACCAGCCTGATGTTGCCCGTGATCACGACGGCGCTCTATTTCGTTGTCTTCGGATCGGCGATCGGCAGCCGGATGAGCGAGGTGAGCGACGTCCCCTATGGCGCGTTTATCGTCCCGGGGCTGATGATGTTGACGATGTTCACCGAGAGCATCAGCAACGCGTCGTTCGGCATCTATATGCCCAAATGGACGGGGACGATTTACGAGATGCTGTCGGCGCCGCTGTCGCCGCTCGAAACGGTGATCGCCTATGTCGGCGCCGCGGCGACCAAATCGGTGATCATCGGGACGATCATCTTCGCCACCGCGCACCTGTTCGTCGACGTGCAGGTCGCGCACCCGCTCCTGATGGTCGCGTTCATGATCCTGATGGCGGTGACCTTCTGCCTGTTCGGCTTCATCATCGGCATCTGGGCGCAGAGCTTCGAGCAGTTGCAGGTGATCCCGCTGCTCGTCGTCTATCCGCTGACCTTCCTCGGCGGCGCCTTTTACTCGCTCGACATGTTGCCCGCCGCGTGGCGGACGGTCACGCTGTTCAACCCCGTCGTCTATCTGATCAGCGGGTTCCGCTGGACCTTCTTCGGCAAGGGCGATGTCGGCATCGAGGTCAGCATGGGCGCGGTCGCACTCTTCCTCGCGCTCTGCCTCGGCGTGATTTTCTGGATGTTCCGGACCGGATACCGGCTCAAGAACTGAGGCCGGTATCGCGGGCCGTGACGGTCAAGGTGCGCGGTGTCAGTCGTTCAGACGCTCGCGCATTTCCTTGCCCGGTTTGAAATAGGGGACATTTTTGGCCTTCACGTCGACCGCCGCGCCCGTCCGCGGGTTGCGGCCGGTGCGCGAGTCGCGCGACCGGGTCGAGAAGGCGCCGAAGCCCCGAAGTTCGACGCGGCCGCCCGAGGCGAGCTGGTCGACAATCGAATTGAAGAAAGTGTCGACGATGCGCTCGACTTCCTCGAGCCGCAAATCGCTGTTTTCACTCGCGATCTTCTGAACCAGTTCTGACCGGATCATGTGCTTCCCCTAATTATGTACAATCACGCCATTCCCGCCGAAGCGGGCATCCGGTCGTTGCCGGCCCTTTGCGTGAGACCCCTCCCAACGCGCGGAGAAGGTATCATGAATCACTTTTCGGTCAAAATATATCACGACAAGAAAAAGGCCCGCAGAGGGACACTCTGCGGGCCTTTTCATTTGCCTTGCGGCGGAAGGATGAAATTATCAGTCCTTCTTGCCGGCCTTCAGCGCTTCGCCGAGGATGTCGCCGAGCGAGGCGCCCGAGTCCGACGAGCCGTACTGCGCAACAGCCTGCTTCTCTTCGGCGATCTGCATCGCCTTGACCGAGAAGTTCGGCTTTTTCGAGCGGTCGAAGCCGATGACCATCGCATCGAACTTCTGGCCGACCTGGTAACGTTCGGCGCGCTGTTCGTCGCGGTCGCGGCCAAGGTCGGCGCGCTTGATGAAGCCGGTGGCGCCATCGTCGCCAGCCTGAACTTCGAGGCCATTGTCGCGGACTTCGAGGACCGAGACGGTGACGACGTCGTTCTTCTTCAGCGAACCCGCAGCAGCGGCGCCGCCGCCAACGGCCGGAGCACCCTTTTCAAGCTGCTTGATGCCGAGGCTGATGCGTTCCTTCTCGACGTCGACGTCGAGAACGACGACCTGCACGGCCTCGCCCTTGCGGTGGAGGTGCAGCGCTTCTTCGCCCGAGATGCCCCATGCGATGTCCGACATGTGAACCATGCCGTCGACGTCGCCCGGGAGGCCGACGAACAGACCGAATTCGGTCGCGTTCTTGACTTCGCCTTCGACGACCGAGCCCACCGGGTGGGTTTCGGCGAACGCGCCCCAGGGGTTCGACTGGGCCTGCTTGAGGCCGAGGCTGATGCGGCGCTTGTCGCTGTCGACTTCGAGGACGATGACGTCGACTTCCTGGCTCGTCGAAACGATCTTGCCGGGGTGGACGTTCTTCTTGACCCACGACATTTCGCTGACGTGGACCAGGCCTTCGATGCCGGGTTCGAGTTCGACGAACGCACCGTAATCGGTGATGTTCGTGACGGTACCCGACAGCTTCGCACCGACGGGGTACTTGGCGGCGACGCCTTCCCACGGATCGCTTTCGAGCTGCTTCATGCCGAGGCTGATGCGCTGCGTGTCGCGGTTGATGCGGATGATCTGGACGCGGACATTGTCACCGATGTTGATGACTTCGCTCGGGTGGTTGACGCGCTTGTAGCTCATGTCGGTGACATGGAGCAGGCCGTCGATGCCGCCGAGGTCGACGAACGCACCGTAATCGGTGATGTTCTTGACGGCGCCCTCGATGATCTGACCTTCTTCCAGGTTCTGGATCAGGCCCGAGCGCTGTTCGGCGCGCGTTTCCTCGAGGATGGCGCGGCGCGACACGACGATGTTGCCGCGGCGGCGATCCATCTTGAGGATCTGGAAGGGCTGCGGCAGGTCCATGAGCGGACCGACGTCGCGCACGGGGCGGATGTCGACCTGCGAACCGGGAAGGAACGCCACGGCGCCGCCGAGGTCGACGGTGAAGCCGCCCTTGACGCGGCCGAAGATGACGCCTTCGACGCGGGCTTCCTTGTTGAATTCTTCTTCGAGGCGGTCCCACGCGGCTTCGCGGCGAGCACGGTCGCGCGACAGCATGGTTTCGCCATTGGCGTTTTCGACGCGGTCGACATAGACTTCGACTTCGTCACCGACGTTGATGTCGGCCTTCTGGCCCGGCATGGCGAATTCGCGAAGCGGCACGCGGCCTTCGCTCTTCAAACCAATGTCGATCACTGCCAGGTCGTTTTCGATCGCGGTCACGGTGCCCTTGACGACGCGGCCTTCAAAGCCGCCATCAGCACCACCCAGCGATTCGTCGAGCATCGCGGCGAAATCGTCGCGCGACGGAAAAGCCGTAGAGGCCATAGAGAGTTTCCTTACTTCATTTGTTCCGGCCAAGCGGTTGGTTCCGCTGGTCTTGTGGCCGATCCGTCCTGCCCGCCGGATGCGGAGCAAGACATCCTCCGGACGCTTCACGGGGCAAGGCATGGGCAAAGCAAAATGGGCGCGGCGGGTGTGTCCCGTCACGCCCGACGCCCGGTTCGGGGCGGCGGTTTGTCCATGCCTCGACCGGCAAAAAGCCCGTCGGACGGCGCGCATATAGTCGCGAAGCCCGGCCGAAGCAAGCCGGAAACCGCGGTAAACCGCGTGGTAAGACCTTGCTTATAGATTCTCCCACGCAATCGAGAGGGGGCTCCATGCAAGTGATGTCGCACGGCCAGTTCGCCGACCCGGCGGTCGAGGCGCGTTTCCAGGAAACGGCGCGCACGCTGCGGCTGCCCTTCGTCCGCGTTTACGGCGTGCTCTTCATGCTCGTTGCGCTGGCCTATACGATCGCGAACCCGATGTTCGTCAGCCATGAGGATACGGCGAAGCTGGCGATCTATTTCGGCTGCATGCTTATCCTTGCGGGTACCTATATCGGCGCGACCTTCTGGCCCGGCTATGTGTCGCGGCCGGGGGTCGATTTTGCTGCGTTGCTCGGAATCGTCTTCCTGCTCGGCCACATCAACCTCGTGCTGTTCGATGAGCTGATCGATCTGCAGGAGGAAATGCACGCGGTAGGGGTGATGAATCGCCTGTCGGTCAGCGCTTTCGCCGCGGTCGCGCTAGCCAGCCGTCCGCGGTTGTTCCTGCTGTGGCTTGCGCTCGACGTCGTCGTTTTTCTCTCGACCGTGCTCGCGGTGCAGAGTCATGGCGCGGGCCTCTGGTACGCGCTGCTCAGCTATATGAGCGGCGCGATGATCATGATTGCGATCAATTTCGCGATCGACCGGTCGAGCCGCGGCGCTTTTGCGCTGGCCGAAGCGTTGGAGGCCGAGCGCGCGAAGAATGAGGCGCTCGTCTATAACATGCTGCCCCATGCCGCGGTCGAACGCATCCGCGATGGGCGCGTTGTCGCCGACAGCTATGCCGACGCAAGCGTGATCTTTATCGATATGGTCGGCTTTACCCGGCTGGCACAGCGTGTGTCGCCGGGGCATCTGGTCGAGCTGCTCAACAATTTCTTCAACCACGCCGACCGCTGCGCCGCCGAACATGGGGTGGAGAAGGTCAAGACGATCGGCGACGCCTATCTGGCGATCGCGGGCGGTAATGTCGTGAGCGGCAACAGCGCCGACGCAGCGATCGCCTTTGCACGCGCCGTGCTCGACGGTGTGGGCGAGTTGCAGCGTATCGCCGGGACCGATGTCGGGCTGCGCGTCGGCATCCACAGCGGGCCGGTGGTCGGCGGGGTGATCGGCGCGACGCGCATGGCGTATGACTATTGGGGCGAGACGGTGAATATGGCGGCGCGGCTGGAAAGCACCGCGCCCGTCAACGGCATCGCGATTTCGGAAAGCACCTGGCTGCGCACGACCGACCGAGCGGCGTTCGGGCCGCCGCATGACGAGATGTTGAAGGGCGTCGGCGAAACCTGCGTCTATCACGCCGCGCCGGCGGCAGGGGTGGCGGATCTGACCGCGGTCAGCCGGGTCGCCTGACCTTTTCCTCGACGAAGGCGATCGCGGCGGCGAGCGCGGCGGCCTTGTCCATGTCCGTATTGTCGAGCAGCATCGCGTCGGGTGCACGGAGCAGCGGCGCATCGGCGCGGCCGGTATCGCGCGCATCGCGAGCGTGGACGTCGGCGAGCACGGCGTCGTAGCTGATTTCGACGCCGCGGCCGAGCATTTCGGCATGGCGGCGGCGGGCGCGCTCTTCGGGGCTGGCGGTCACGAACAGCTTGGCGTCGGCGTGCGGCGCGATGACCGTCCCGATGTCGCGCCCGTCGAGCACCGCGCCGCCGGGCTGGTTCGCGAAATCGACCTGCCGCTGGAACAGCGCCTTGCGCACCGCGGGATGGACCGAGGCGCGGCTGGCGAGGCTGCCGGTGCTTTCGAAGCGCAGTGCCGGATCGCCCAGCAGGTTGTCGGGGAAATCGCACGCCGCGAGCGCGTCGGCGGCATTGTCGGGGTCGCCATGGTTGAGCTGGGTCTGGTAGCCGACCGCGCGATAGAGGAGGCCGGTGTCGAGCACGGGCAGGCCGAAATGCGCCGCGAGCGCCTTTGCGATCGTGCCCTTGCCCGACGCGGTGGGGCCGTCGACCGCGATGATCATATCGAAGGCCTCGGCGGCAAAGCGTCGCCATCTATCGTCATAGTTCTGACGGCTTGTGCCACGGCATCGACATTTTCCGGCTTGATGGAGTGAAGCGAAACGCCGCTCAGCATCCAACGGAAACGAGGGGTGTGGCGCGCTTCGGTTACAATTCTAGCGAGAATATCGTCGCCGTGCACACTGAGAATATCTTCCAGGGGGCCGGCAGCGATCAGTCCCAGAAATAGCGGGTCGTCATATGTCGCCATCGCGAGCACGACGAGCGCGAGGCTGCGGTCCGCATCGCTCGCGTCGTGGAGGATGGGATCGATGACCAAGTCGGAGTCATCGACCTCTTCGCCCGCCCGCTTTCGAGCGAAAGCGCCATGCCACTCATAATATTCTGCGAGCACCCGTTGGAGTGCGTCGACGTCGGAGCGTCCGCGCGCGCGTTGCAACTCGTCTAAGTATTCAATGTTGCTCAACGGGTCAGCCCATCCAGAAGCGCTTCGAAATTGGGAAAGCTCGTCGCGACGGGGGCGATGTCGTCGATCGTCACCGGCGCCTTGCTGACGAGGCCGGCGACCGCAAAGCTCATGCAGATGCGGTGGTCGAGGTGGCCGGCGACGGTGGCGCCGCCGGGCAGCGGGTCGCCGCCGGTGCCGTCAATGACCAGGCCGTCTTCGCTTTCTTCGACGCGCGCGCCGATCGCCTCGAGGCCGGTCGCCATCACCGCGATGCGGTCGCTTTCCTTGACGCGCAGTTCGTCGAGTCCGGTCGTCGTCGTGCGTCCCTCGGCGAGCGCGGCGGCGACGAAGAGGATCGGGAACTCGTCGACCATGCTCGGTACGACGGCGGGGTCGACGTCGATGCCCTTGAGCGCGCTGTGGCGGACGCGAAGGTCGGCGACGGGTTCGCCGCCGACTTCGCGCGTATCGAGCAGTTCGATGCTGCCGCCCATCTGTTGCAGCACCTCGACCAGGCCGGCGCGTGTCGGGTTGAGTCCGACATTGGCGATGGTGATGTCCGAGCCGGGCACGATCAGCGCCGCGACGATGAAGAAAGCGGCCGACGACGGATCGCCGGGGACGACAATTGTTTGCGGCTTCAGCTCGGCCTCGCCGGCAAGGCGGATATGGCGCGTGCCGTCGCTGTCGGTCTCGACGCGGAGGTCGGCGCCGAAGCCGCGGAGCATCCGTTCGCTATGGTCGCGCGTTGGCACCGGCTCGATCACTTCGGTGATGCCCGGCGTGTTGAGCCCGGCGAGCAGCACCGCGCTCTTCACCTGCGCCGACGCCATCGGCAGGCGGTAGGACAGGGGGATGGCGGGGGCGAGGCCGCGGACCATGAGGGGAAGGCGGCCGCCGGGCGAGGCCGAAATGTCGGCGCCCATCTGCGATAGCGGGTCGATGACGCGGCCCATCGGGCGGCCCGACAGGCTGGCGTCGCCGGTGAAGGTCGCGGTGATCGGGTGGCTCGCGACGAGGCCCATGAGGAGGCGTGTCGAGGTGCCGCTGTTGCCCATGTCGAGCGCTTCGCGCGGCTGGAGCAGTCCGCCGACGCCGACGCCGTGGATGCGCCATTCGCCGTCGTCCCGGCGCTCGATCGTAGCGCCCATCGCGCGCATGACGGCGGCGGTCGCGAGGACGTCGTGCCCTTCGAGCAGCCCCGTGACGCGGCTTTCGCCGACGGCGAGGGCGGAGAGCATCAGCGAACGGTGCGAGATGCTCTTGTCTCCGGGGATCGCGATCCCACCTTTGAGCGGAACGGAAGCGGAAAAGCTGCGCGGCGTGGCGGTTTGATCGGTCATGGCGTGCGGCTTTTGACAGCGGCCTTGCAATCTGGCAAGGCGCACGCCGATTTGACGGATAGCTATTCAGCTCCCGTCGCTTTTCCGATATTCTTATCCTGTTTCCAAAGGGTTACGAGGCATATATGATCAAGGCTGAATGGGGCACGAAGCGTAGCTGCCCGAAATGCGCAACCCGATTCTATGATTTGACCAAGGACGATCCGATCAGCTGCATCAATTGCGGCTATAACTGGATCCCGGAATCGGTGCTGAAATCGAAGCAGCCGATGCCGTTCGAGGAAGCCGAAAAGCCGGGCAAGGTCGCCAAGGAAGAGGTCGTCGCCGACGAGGATCTGGATCTGGACGTCGATGTCGACGAGGACAGCGATTCGCCGGACAACGATGTCGACCTGGGCGGCGACGACGATCTGGGCGTCGCGACCGGCGACGACGAGGACGACGAGGGCTGATTTTCCTGCGGGGGGCCAAAAAAGCATCGAAAGATGATTTGGCCCCTTGCATCACTGGGTGGCGCTGCTAAAGGCGGCGTCCCGGTCGCAGCAGCCAAGGCAATTGGCGAGAGCGACACCGAAATGGCACGGGGCCTTAGCTCAGCTGGGAGAGCGCCTGCATGGCATGCAGGAGGTCAGCGGTTCGATCCCGCTAGGCTCCACCATTTCACAAAAAGGCCCGCGAAAGCGGGCCTTTTTTGTTGCGCGAAGCCTTTGCTGCCATTGAGGTTGGCTATTCGGCCGCCTCGTCCTTTTCGAACAGCGGCTGCATTTCGATCGGGTCGGCGAGCGTGATGCGATCGAGGATCGCCGCGGTATCGTCGCGGACTTTCAGCATCAGGCTGCGCATCCGGCATTCGGCTTCGGGAAGGCAATTCTTGCAATGCTCGTGTGCGTTGCGCGCGGCGCAGGGGACGAGCGCGAGCGAGCCGCGCGTCAGGCGGACGAGGTCGCCATAGCTGATGTCGATCGGGGGCAGCGCGAGCTGGTAGCCGCCGTCGCGCCCGCGCTGCGAGATGAGCAGGCCTTCGCGCGCCATTTCCGACAGGATCACGGTCAGAAATTTGGGCGGGATATTCTGCGCATCCGCAATATCCGCGAGCTGGACCTGCCCCTTGCCCCAATGGTCGGCAAGATGCTGGAACGCACGGATCGTATAGCGGGTTTTCTGCGATAGCATGGCGGCGTTAGTGAGACATATTCAGCCTTAATTCAACCTGTCTGGATGACATAAGTTGCACGGTTGATGAAAATCACAGCGGGTGGCATGAACCGCGCATAAAATGGGTCGCAGGCCAGCCCGGTTTCGGGCGCGACAAGGGTGGATATGATGATGCGTAAAATTTTGGCGACCCCGGCCGTTCTGGCCGCCTGCCTGCTCGCGGTGGCTCCCGCGCAGGCGCAGTTCGGAAGTCTGCTCCGCAAGGTGACGACCCCGGCTCCGAAACCGAGCGAAGAAGGCAATGGCGGCTGTCCCAAGGGCAAGAAGGGCAGCAGCATCGGCCGGAACATCCTCGGCAATGTGATCAACGACGCGGTCGGCGACGCCGCGAGCAAGGCGGGCGTTTACAGCTATGTGCCGATTTCGGAGGTCAGCGGGACGCTGACCGACGCGATTGCGTGCCGGCTCGATCCCGCCGAACAGGTTCAGGCCGCGGCGGCGACCGAAGAAGTGACGCGCGGCGAAGAGGTCGGCGCGACCGCGAACTGGACAAGCGAAACACGCGCGAATGTCAGCGGGTCGTCGACCGTCGCGGCGAAGAACGAACTCGCCGACGGCACCCAGTGCATGAACGTCACCGACATCGTTATCGTCGAGGGCGAGGAAACGCGCGTGTCGAAGCGGATGTGCAAGGGGCCGGGTCAGGCGCGCTATGTCCTTGCGGCATAAGCTTGTCCGCATCGGCGTCGCGGCGGGGCTGATCGCCTGCCTGACCGGCGCGGCGAAGCCCACGGTCGACCCCGCGAACCCGACCTGTCCGCTCAATCCCGACTGGTCGGCCAATCCGACGATGAAGCTGACGCCGGTCGCCAAGAAGGGCGGCAAGGTGCTCCTCGCCGAGGGGCGGATCGATGCGGGGCTGCCCGACCGGCTGAAAGCCGCGCTCGCCGCCAACCCCGACATCAGCGAAATCTGGCTGCGCTCGCCGGGTGGCGACGCGCGTGCGGGTAATGCGGCGGGGCGGGTCATCCGATCGAACTTTGGTCTCGTCACGCGCATCCCCGCGGGCTGGGCCTGCTTCAGCGCGTGCAATTTCATCTTCATGGGCGGCCAGCCGCGCGTGATCGATCCCGGCGGGCTGTTCATCGTCCATATGTTTACGCGCACCGGCGACCGCAGCGCGATCGACATGAGCGTTGCGATGGGAACCGACGCGACCAAGGAATTGATCGGCGATATCGAACAGGATGCCGCGCTGCTCGCGAGCGAGGACAATGATTTCCTGATCCGCATGGGCGTGTCGCGCAAGCTCTTGACCGAGGTCATGTACCAGCAAAAGGCGCTCGCCAATTCCGAGGACAAATCGACGCGGCGCTGCCTGACGCAGGCCGAGGTCAAAACCTATAACGTTGCAAATAACAACGAATAGGATAGGCTCTCCTTAAAATACAGGAGAGGCTGCCATGAACGAGATGACGCACGACCATGCGACGTTCCGGTCGATGATCGACGGAACGCAGGAAGATTGGGACATTATCGCGCGCGAGCAAAAGGAGTTCGCGCCGAACAATGGCAAGCGCATCCTCGACCATCTGAAGCTGCTCGGCGGCGATTATGGCGGCTTTCCCGTCGACCGGCTCGAACATTGCCTGCAGACGGCGACGCGCGCGCACCGCGACGGGCGCGACGAGGAATATGTCGTGATGGCGCTGCTCCACGACATCGGCGACACATTGGGCGCGTTCAACCATCCCGATGTCGCGGCAGCGATCCTGAAACCCTTCCTGTCAGAGGAAAATCTGTGGATCGTGCAGCATCACGGCATCTTCCAGGGTCATTATTTCTTCCATTATCTGGGGCTCGACCGCGACATGCGCGACCAGTTCCGCGATAGCCCGCACTATGCGGCGTGCGCCGAATTCTGCGAGAAATATGACGCGCCGGCGTTCGACCCCGATTATGAGAGCGAACCCCTCGAATTTTTCGAGCCGATGGTGATGCGCCTCTGCTCCTATCCGCGCACGAGCATCTACAAGAAGGTGATGGTCGAGGAAGCGGCGGAATAGGCGAAAAAAGCCCCGGCGAGAGGCCGGGGCTGTCCAATTCGCTGTTCAGGACCCCGGCCTCGCGCCGGGGTTCGCATTTCGGGGCCTTACTTGCCCTTGAACTCGGTCTTGCGCTTCTGCTGGAACGCCATGATGCCTTCCATTGCGTCGGCGCTGTTGCCCGCGATGAACTGGCCCTTCGCCTCGGCGTCGAGCGTGTCCGAATAGCTTTGCGACAGGCCGTCGCGCAGGACCTTGCGCATCGTGCCGAGCGCGAGGGTCGGGCCGTTCGCGAGGCGCGCCGCGAGCGCCTTCGCCTCGGTCATCAGGTCGGCATCCTCGACGCATTTGTAGATGAGGCCCCAGTCGGCGGCCTGTTCGGCGCCGATCTTTTCGCCCAGCATCATCATCTGCGTCGCGCGTGGCAGGCCAATGAGGCGCGGCAGCAGCCACGACGATCCGCCGTCGGGGACGAGGCCGATGTTGACGAACGCCTGGAGGAAATAGGCGCTCTTGCCCGCGATGGTGAAATCGCCCGACAGGCCGAAGCTGCACCCGACGCCCGCCGCGGGGCCGTTGACCGCGGTGACGACCGGGATGTCGAGGTTCGCGAGCGCGAGCAGCATCGGGTTATAATGGTTGCGCAGCGCCTTACGGCTGTTGGCGCCGCCGCCGACCGCCGACCCGCTGCGATCGCCCGCAAGGTCCGCACCCGAACAGAAGCCGCGCCCCTCGCCGGTGATCAGCAGCGCGCGCGCACCCAGCACCGGCAGATAGTCGAGCGCAGTGCGGATATCGTCGGCCATCGCGGGCGGCATCGAATTGAGCCGGTCGGGACGGTTGAGCGTGATCGTCGCGACATGGTCGGCGACCTCGAACTTGATCGTGTCGAAGCTGGGAACATCGGTCATGGGGAAGAATCCTCTGCGCTCTCGTTGGTCTTTACCTTTACGTTCACGTAAAGTTGTGACGCATTCGACGAGCGAGCGCAAGGGGGAAGGGCGGTGCGGCGACCGTCCGGCACGAGGATCCTGTTCTTTGAAAGGCCTATCCCGCAGGCGGCCGTTCGCCTCTCCCGTCATCGGGCGGCGACGGGGGGGCGATGTAAATGCTGCAACGGCCGCGCTCGTCGAGAACGACAGAGTCCTTGTATGTCACCACGCGCCGGAAGGTGAGCGCTTTCCGATCGATCGAGAAGGCGCCTTCGACGGGTTTTGGCCAGCTGTCGGGAAATCCGATCTCGCTCGCGCCGAAGGTGGCGTCGACCCGAATAATGCCCGACGCATCCGGATATTGCACCTTTCGTTCACTCTCGAAGAGTGTGAACTCATGTGTCTGGAGCCGGTCCGCGCCCTCTGCGCGACAATGGAGTTGAACCGCGTCCGGCGAGAAGAACATCCACAGGAGGAAGGGCAGCATTCCGGGAGGTTAACCGAATCCGCGGACGCGTCAAACGGAAGCTGTGGTGGTCCTATTCCTTCCCCAGCCGCACGAAGCGCATCCGGCCCTCGGCGCGGTGGAGCGTGAGTCCGCGCTCGGTCTTCTCCGCGCAGGCGCCGTCGAAATCGACGACGCCGATATCGTTGGGTTTGATGATCACGTGCAGCTTGCCGCCGTCGACTTCGGTCAGTTCGAAGGGCGGGGCGGTGATGTCGTAAATGGGTTCGCGCACCTCGATCCGGCGCGGGATCCGCTTGTCGTCGTCGGGCATCGTCCAGCCGTCGGCCTGCGTGTAACCGTCGAGAGGGTCGCCGCTGTCGAACCAGATGGTGAAATCGACCCCGGCGATCGCGCGTCCGTTCGGCCAGGTGACCGCGATCGTGGGCACCAATCCGTCGATCTCGCCGAGCGGGCCTTTTTCCATCGTCGGCGGCACCGGTTTCGGATCGGTGGTCAGGCAGACCATGTCGCCGCGTGTTTCCCAGCGGCCCTCGGCGCGCTCGTCGAGCGCGCCCGCGGCGAGTATATATTGGAAGCGGCCGTCATTGCGGATCAGCAACCCGCCGCCGACGTCGGGGCCTTCGGCGAGGCTATATTCGCCGACGAAGGGTGCGTCCTGCGCGGCGGCAGGGATGGCGATCAGGGCAGCGAAGGGGAGCAGGATGCGCATGGCGCCGATCATGCGTCCGCCAGCGCCGCGATGCCAGCCCTTTCCACTTGCCCTGCCACCTGCTAACCGCCCGCGCCATGTCCCAGAACCGCCCCGACCGCCGTACCTTCGCCATCATCTCGCATCCTGACGCGGGCAAGACGACGCTGACCGAGAAATTGCTCGTCGCGGGCGGCGCGATCCATATCGCGGGCGAGGTCAAGGCGCGCGGTGCCGCGCGGCGCGCGCGTTCCGACTGGATGAAGATCGAGCAGCAGCGTGGGATTTCGGTCACCTCGTCGGTGATGACGTTCGAACACGCCGGGCTGACCTTCAACCTGCTCGACACACCGGGGCACGAGGATTTCAGCGAGGATACCTATCGTACCCTCACCGCCGTCGACAGCGCGGTGATGGTGATCGACGCCGCAAAGGGCATCGAGCCGCAGACGCTCAAGCTGTTTGAGGTGTGCCGCCTGCGTTCGGTGCCGATCATCACCTTCATCAACAAGGTCGACCGCGAGGGGCTGCCGCCGTTCGAACTGCTCGACGAGGTCGCCGACCGGCTCGCGCTCGACGTGTGCCCGATGAACTGGCCCGCGGGCATGGGCGGGCAGTTCGAGGGAATCTACGACCTTGTCGATCCGGCGATCATGCGCCCGGGTGCCGATGCGTCGCGCATGTACGAAGGCCACCGCGCGAAGGTTAGCGGGCTGGGCGATCCGGCGCTCGCCACCGAACTCAGCGCCGGCGGGCTCGCGCACCTCAAGGAAGAGACCGAACTCGCGTCGGCCTGTTACGCGCCGTTTGACGCTGCGGCATACCGCAATGGCGACCTGACCCCCGTCTATTTCGGATCGGCGCTTAAGGAATTCGGCGTCATCGATCTGCTCGCGGCGCTCGCCAGCCACGCCCCCGGCCCGCAGCCGCAGCCGGCGGAGCCCGCGCCGGTGCAGCCCGACGACGAGGCGGTGACCGGCTTCGTGTTCAAGGTACAGGCGAATATGAACCCCGCGCACCGCGACCGCATCGCCTTCATGCGTCTCTGCTCGGGCAAGTTCGAGCGCGGGATGCGCCTGATGCAGGGCGGGACGGGCAAGGCGATCGCGATCAGCCGCCCGATGCTGTTCCTCGCGCAGGACCGCGAAATGGCCGAGGAGGCCTGGCCCGGCGATATCATCGGCATCCCGAACCATGGCACGTTGCGCGTCGGCGACACGCTGTCCGAACGCACCGACATCACGATCACGGGCCTCCCGAACTTCGCCCCCGAACTGCTGCGCCGCGTCGCGCTTGTCGATCCGACCAAGACCAAGCAGCTCCGCAAAGCACTCGACGACATGGCCGAGGAAGGGATTATCCAGGTCTTCTATCCCGAAATCGGGTCGAACATGATCGTCGGCGTCGTCGGCCAGCTCCAGCTTGAGGTGCTGATCAGCCGGCTCGATGCCGAATATAAGGTCGAGGCGAAGCTCGAACAGTCGCCGTGGGATACCGCGCGCTGGATCGCGAGCGACGATCCGGCGGCGCTGAAGGCGTTCCAGGCCGATCACCGCGGCGCGAGCGCGACCGATCGCGACGGCGCGCCGGTGTTCATGGCGAAGGACGCGTGGGAAGTCGGTTATGTGACCCAGCGCCACCCGGCGATCCGCTTTACCGCGACCAAGGAGCGCCGGTTCGCCGACGCGGGTTGATCGCATCGGCGATCTCCGTCACCATGACCGCCGGGTCGATCAGGGTGGGGGTATCGATGCGCAGATGGATTTTGGCACTCGCGGTGATCGCGGGCAGTGCGCCGGCGGCGGCGCAAGGGGTAGCGCTTCCGGTCGCGCCGGGCTTCTGGACGAACGACAAGGAGACATGCGCGACCGTCCATCACGGTTACGTCTTCGACGGAAAGCGTTGGGGCGCGCTCTATTATTACGGGCCGGGCGGTTCGATGGGACCGTCTGCAGAGCTCGAACCGATCACGCAGGCGCGGGTCGTGGCGGGCGGCTTCACCCAGATGCAGTTCGGCGGTTATGACGGCGTGGGCTATCTGCGGATCAAGTCGCTCGGCACCGACCGGGCGCTGTACCGGCTGGGCGCGCCGTTCCGCGACGAAATCCAGGAGACCGACGAGACGCTGGTCCGTTGCAGCCTCGCTTCGCTGTCGCCGAAGATGAAGGCGGCGATGAAACGTTTCGCTCCCGCAGTCGTCAAATAGGACTGGGCGGATCGGCGCACGCGTCCCCGATCCGATGCCAAGGGATTGATCGCGCTCTGCGATTTTTCTACCGTCGCCCGGATTTCGAAGGGGAGGGTGTCGATGCGCGGACCGGGATTGCTGCTTGTTGTCGGGATCGGCGTGATGGCGTCGCCGGCCATGGCGCAAAAGGAAATCAGCCTGCCGATACCGCAGGGCTTATGGACCGCGGCGATCGACCCGTGCCACAGCACGACGCATCTGAACGTCTATGACGGCAAGCGCTGGGGCAGCGTCTATTATTATGGCGACAAGAACGATCAGGGGCCGGAGGCGGCGTTCGACGATATCGTTGAAACGCGCCCGGCGGCTCATGATTTTACCGAAATGCGCTTCGGCTTTTCGGGGGGCGCCTCCTATATCCACATCAAACCGTTCCGCCGCGATGGCATGATCTATCGGACGGGAGGTCCGACTGCGGCGGGATTCGTCGTGAAGAACGAGACGCTCTATCTGTGCGACTATTCGAAGCTGTCGAAGAAGATGCAGAAGGCCGTGAAGAGTCACGCGCCCGCGTTCGTCACCGCGAAAAAATAAGCGCGGCCGGCGCGTTCGAGCCGGTCAAATCAGGCTGAGGAGATCGGCCGGCGCCGCGGCCTCCTCTTCGTCATCTTCCTCCCCCTCGAACTTGCTCAAGGTGACGCCGAGCAGGCGGATGCCCTGTTCGGTGGGAAGCAGGGGCGCGAGGATCGCTTCGCCCGCGGCGAGCAGCGAAGCGCCGTCGAGGATCGGCGACGGCACCGATTTCGCGCGCGTGATCGTTCGGAAATCGGCGTAACGCAATTTCAGCGTCACCGTGCGGCCGCGCGCGCCCTTTTTCGCCGCGCGGTCCCACACGACGGTGCAGACATGCGCGAGCGCCTCGCGGATTTCGGTGTCGGTGACGAGGTCGTTGAAGAAGGTGCGTTCGCCGCCCAGCGATTTCAGCGGCCGGTTCGACTTGACGCGGCGATGGTCGATCCCGCGCGCGAGGTTATGGAGCCATTCGGCGCTGTTGCCGAAATGGGTCGCGAGCCACATCGGATCCTTGCCCGCGAGGTCGGCGCCCGAAAAGACGCCGAGCCCTTCCATCTTTGCCGCGGTCACCGGGCCGATGCCGTGGAAGCGGCGGATCGACAGCGTCTGGACGAAGGCGGCGCCCTTTCCGGGCGGGATGACGGTGAGCCCGTCGGGCTTGTTCTGGTCGGACGCGAGCTTGGCGATGAACTTGTTGTACGAAACCCCGGCGGAGGCGGTGAGGCCAGTTTCCTCGCGGATGCGGCGGCGGATCAGCCGCGCGGTCGCGGTCGCGCTGCCGAGCCCCGCCTTGTCGGCGCTGACGTCGAGATAGGCCTCGTCGAGCGAGAGCGGCTCGACCTCGTCGGCATAGTCGCGAAAGATCGCGCGGATCTGGTGCGAGATGTCACGATAGACCTCGAAGCGCGGTGGTACGAAGATAAGCCCGGGGCACTGGCGTTTCGCGGTGATGCTCGGCATCGCCGAGCGGACGCCGAACTTGCGTGCCTCGTAACTGGCGGCCGCGACGACGCCGCGGCGCGACGAGCCGCCGACCGCGACGGGATGCCCGCGCAGCGCCGGGTCGTCGCGCTGCTCGACCGAGGCGTAGAAGGCATCCATGTCGACATGGATGATCTTGCGGACGGGAGCGTCCGCGCCGTCATCGGTTCCATGGTCGTCGCCGTCGTGCACGGCGCATCTTTAGCATGTTGCCAAGATGTTCTCAATGATGCGCTTGACGGCGAGCGGGCAAACTGGCAATCGCCGCCGACCTTGGGAATGCGGGTATAGCATAGTGGTAATGCTCTAGCCTTCCAAGCTAGCTAGGCGGGTTCGATTCCCGCTACCCGCTCCAAGGCTCCTTCCGAGAACGTCCGGCAACGTCCAAAAAACGGCTGATTTCTCCCATTTTTTCTGCTATAATCGTCCCTGTTGATGCGGACGTATCTCCCCGTACCCCGAAAATTTGGGGGTATATTTGATGGTATGTCCGGAGCGGTCATGGAGAGATACCATCATGAGCCTCACTGCGGTGGCGATCAAGGCGGCAAAGGGTCGCGATAAACCATACAAGCTAGGCGATTCGGGTGGGCTATATCTGCTCGTGACGCCTACGGGCCAGCGATACTGGCGAATGAATTATCGATTTCTCGGGAAGCAAAGGACCCTGGCTTTCGGCATTTGGCCCGACGTAAGTCTCGCCGGCGCAAGGGCGAAACGCGACGAGGCTCGACAATTGCTGGCCACCGGTCGCGATCCTGCCGAGGAGGCGCGGTTGGAGAAGGCGGCCGCAAGCGTTGCGGCGGCCAACACATTCCGGGCAGTCGCAGAGGAGTGGCTAGCCAAGGTCGGAAAAGAGGGTCTCGCGCCCGCTACGCTCAAGAAGAACCGCTGGCTCCTCGACTTTTCCTATCAATCGATCGGCCATCGGCCGATAGCTGAAATCAAGCCGTTTGAACTGCTGACCTTGCTGCGCAAATTTGAAACGAAGGGAAAACACGAAACCGCCCATCGGCTGCGAAGCATATGCGGCCAAGTTTTCCGTTACGCGATCGCCACCGTTCGGGCGAACCGCGATGTAGCCGCCGATTTGAGAGGGGCGTTGATCACGCCGAAGGTCACACATCGCGCAGCCATTACGACACCAACGGAGGTCGGAGCATTGCTGCGCGCGATCGAAGGCTATGAGGGTCATCCGACCACGTTCGTCGCGCTGCGCCTCTTGCCCCATGTTTTCGTTCGGCCGGGCGAATTGCGCTATGCCGAATGGAAGGAGTTTGACCTCGAAAACGCGGTCTGGACCATTCCCGAGAGCAAGATGAAGATGCGCCGGGTCCACAAGGTTCCGCTTTCCCGTCAGGCATTGGAAATCATCGCCATGCTGGAACATGACGCCAGCTTGAGCCGGTTCCTTTTTCCGTCGCTGCGTTCGGCCAGTCGCCCCATGTCGGAAAACACCATCAATGGTGCGCTGCGTCGTCTCGGCTACGCCAAGGATGAAATGACGGGGCACGGGTTCCGTGCGATGGCAAGCACTTTGCTTAACGAAATGGGCCGCTGGAATCCCGACGCGATCGAACGGCAGCTCGCCCATGCAGAAGGCAACGCGGTGCGCCGCGCCTATGCCAGAGGCGAGTATTGGGACGAGCGGGTTCAGATGATGCAATTCTGGTCGGATGAGTTGGATCGCTTGCGGGAAACTCGTGAGCCGACGAAGCTGGTCGTTGGCGAACGGCATTGGCGCTAACCGCCTGTCAGTTGGGATAGGTCCGGTGGTGGACGGCGGCGATGGACTCGAATACGCTTGCCGGGCGCGAAAGCGGATCATGATCTGCGATCGCTGCATCGATCCAATCCAGCCATTGTTCGACCGTCATGTCGTCGATCATCTTTTCCCGATCGAGGTCGGCATCGCGTAGCGTTGCTACAAAATCTCGGACTAACGCAGCTTCGCGCGACGCTTCGGCAAGTTCGGCGAGGCGTCGGAAGCGATTTCGATTGAGGCGCTGCCTTTCCTCGTTTTGGCGCCGTTGTTCCTCTCTGATCTTAAACTGTCGCCCTTGCTCCTCCCTTTCCTCGCGGCGCGCGGCAAGAACAGGAAATGCCACGAGCATCGTTGCCACAACGTCTCCGGCCTGTTCTTCGAGTCGATGTGTGGACCCCTCACGCCAATTGCGGCGGAAGCCCCCAGGCATCCACGTCTTGATCTCGAATATGAGTTCGTCGGTTAGCTCAAGCCCCCGTCGAAACGCGTCCTTGCCTCTGAGTTTCGAGCGCCAGTCGGCCGGATCAATGGGGATTTTGACCTGTTTCATCCGATACCGGAGTTGGAAAGCGATCTTGTCCTCACCGATGGTTGCGACCAGCTCGCCCCGGTCATTCTCTCCGACCGCCGCACCGCGCGTTTCTAAACCTTTGCATATGGCGTCCAGAATACGGAGAAGGCGGCGCTCCGCGCTGTCGAGCGGTGGGATCTGTTTCCAGACCTCAGCACTGTAGTCGTAGCGCTTCTTGCCTTCCCGAACTTCGGCATCGCGGAAGGCTACGCGCTCGGCAACCACCGGATGTGGGTTTGCCAGTCGTTCGCCCACTCTGACTTGGGGGAAATCGGCCTTGAGCTGATCGACTTCCGCCCTCGGTGTCGTGGGCGACTGCGACGCCGCGGCAATGCGAAAGACCACGGCATCGGCGCCCCGCGCATCGACGGGGAGCGTAGGCTTCGTGCCGGTAGGTTTGCCCGCGGCGAGCTTATTCCAATAACCTTGGGGCGGGCGCGGAATTTGCTCACGCTTGCACAGCTTGGCGATCCCTTGATCGGACAGACCACATTTCCTGGCGAGGTGAGTCAGCGGCTCCTTCCAGACAAGATCGTAGAGAACTTGCCGTGTGATTGCCGTTCCCGGTTCCATCGTTCTTGCATCTTCTTTCATACATTTACGATGCGCGAGCGCGCAATTTCCTTCGCTTTGTCGCCCCGCGACGCCAGCGTCATCCTGATTTGGCCGGGGACGCTGCAAAAAAGTCGCTGGGACAAAACGGAAAATTGCCCCGTGTGCATCGTAATTTCGAACGGGAGCCGCGAAGACGACAAGAACTGGACGACGCGTATGACAGATGGCCCGTTCACATGATTACAAATTCGAAATTCGCCTCTCATGCGCTAGTCGCAACAATCACAAAGGGTCATCCTGAAATGCGTAAAATTGCTTATCCGATCGTCGCCGCTGCCGGTTTTGCTATGTCGCCGGTCGTCGCTGCGCAAACCGAAGAACCGGCGGATACGGAACAGGCTGAACCCGCTGCGGAACCGGCGGCGGAACCCGCCGCCGAGCCTGCGTCCGAGCCGGCAGCAGAACCTGCTGCCGAACCAGCCAGCGAAGAACCTGCGACTGATCCGAGCCGCTAGGCGTCTCCGACGCAGGGAAAGGGCGGGATTTTCCCGCCCTTTTTTGTTGGCGCAACCTGACGACGACGCCGTGCCAACGTCAAAACTGAACTGAAGAGGACCACGGCATGACCGATGAGGAAAATAGGCGGGCAACCATTGCTCGCCTAAATGACCGCCTTCGCTCCACTGGCGAAGATGGATGGACCTATTTGTCGCGTGGCGTTTCCAAATTGCCGACCGCCATTCAGGAAGATGTCATCCGCGCGATCCGACTGTTCGACGATTTCACGCCGGAGAATGATCCGCATGGTGAGCATGACGGTGCAACTCTGAAGATCGGCGAATTTCGGATATGTTGGAAGATCAATTATTACACGCCCGGACGACGCGAAAACGGCAAGGTTGATGCAGCCGACCCAGCGTCCACGTTGCGCATAATGACGATCATGTTCGTCGAGCCACTTTAATACAGCGCTGCACCGACCAACGCTCATGGGCGAGCCGAGAAGACCGCGTTCCACCGGTGCTTTTGCTGCCGTCAAATAATCCGCGACCAACGCAATCATGCTATGCTGGCCTGACCCAGCGAAAAAAATCGCGGAAAAAAACGGAAAATCTCCCCTCGTGCATCGTACTTCTGAATGGGAGCCGCGAAGACGACGTGAACCGGGAGAAGCGTGCACAGATCATGGCCTGGGTGGGGCGGGAAATCCTGCCGCACGAGGCCGACGTGCGCGCGTGGCTCCGTCGCACGCTCGATCCCGACGACCTTGAGGACGTCATTCAGGAAACCTACTGCCAGATCGCCGGCCTCAAGGATGTCGGCCATATCCGATGCGGTCGCGCCTATTTCTTTACCGCCGCCCGCACGATCGTCCTCATGCGGCTGCGGCGTGCCCGCATCGTCAGCATCGAATCCGTTACGGAAATCGAGAGCCTGAACATCGTTGGAGATGAACCGTCGCCCGAACGGATTGCGGCGGGCCGTCGCGAACTGGATCGAGTGCGCCGACTGATAGAGGGATTACCCGACCGATGCCGAAGGATAATCGAGCTTCGCAAGGTCGAAGGGCTGCCCCAAAGGGAGGTTGCAGAACGGCTGGGGGTCACGGAACACGTTGTTGAGAATGACGTGGTCAAGGGTTTGAAATTGATTCTACAGGCCATCGCTGACGGCGAGCAAAAGGCCGAGCAGGCAATGGCAAGAACGGAACGAGATGAGCGAGCGCGAAACAGCACAAGCGATCAGTGATCGCGCGGCCGCGTGGGTCGCCCGCATGGACCGCGAGGGCCATGACCCCGCCGTGCGCGCGGAGCTCAAGGCGTGGCTCGCGGGCAATGATCGCCGCCGCGGCGCCTATTTCCGCGCAAAGGCGGCGTGGAACATGCTCGATCGCGCCAGCGTCCTCGGTGCCGGGGGACCCCAGTCCTACGAGGTGGCCGCCGCCGGCGGCCCCTGGTTTTCACGGCGGCGCCTTTTATGGGGCGGCGGTGCCGCTGCCGCCGCCGCCGCGCTGGTGGTCAGTGTTACGGGGCTGGATTTCTTTGCTGTTCCCGATCAGCAGATCCAGACGGCGGTCGGGGAAATCAGGCGGGTTCCACTGAGTGATGGCTCGCTCGCCGCGGTGAACACGCAGACCTCGCTCGATGTCACCATGAAACCCAAGGTGCGGCAGATCGCGCTCAAGTCCGGTGAAGCCTGGTTCCAGGTCGCTAAGGACCGCTCCCGGCCCTTCGTCGTCGAGGTTGGCGACCTTCGGGTGCGCGCCATCGGGACCGCCTTTGGGGTCCGCCAGACGGCGGGCGGTGTCGATGTGCAGGTGACCGAAGGCGTTGTCGAGATGTGGCGCGTCGGCGACGAGAGCCATATTCAGCGTGTTGCGGCGGGCAGCCGCGTTTTCGTCGCCCCCGACAAGGCGATCGTGCCGGTCGTCGCGGCGAACGAGGAAATCGACAAGGCGCTTGCGTGGCGCACTGGGCAACTTGTGTTCGACGGCGATACGGTCGCCGAAGCGGTTGCCGAGTTCAACCGCTACAATGTCCGCAAGATCGTGGTGACGGGCGCAACGCTTGGCGGGCAAAAGATGATTGGCCGCTTCCGGACCAACGAGCCCGACGCTTTTGCACGCGCGGCCGCCACGCTATTGAATGCACAGGTGAAAATCGGCTCCGACCGGATCGTCCTGTCGCAGAACTGAAATAAAATCGCACCGGAAAAACGGAAAACTCTCTCCCGCGCATCGTGTCCATGTGAGCCTGAATAATCGGGCCGGCTAACATGGGGAGGGATTTATGCGGTATCGCGATCTTCGCGGCGTTCTCGCATCTTCGGTGGCAATCTATGCGGTGGCGGTCGCGTCGCCGGCGATGGCTCAGACCAAGAGCTTCAACATCCCAGCACAGTCGGCGGCGAGCGGCATCACTGCATTGGCAACGCAGGCGGACGTTCAGATTCTCGTGAGCGAAGAAGCGGTGCGCGGCAAGACCATTCGTGCCATTCGGGGTTCGATGACCGTCGATCAAGCCATCCGTCGCGTGGCGGCCGATGCGGGGCTGCATGTCGCGTCGACCGACGGGCGCACTTACACGCTGGCTCCTGTCACGTCCGCTGCGAACGACAGCCCCGCCGCCGACACCTACGGGAACGAAATCGTCGTCACCGCGCAGAAGCGCGCGGAGTCGGTGCAGGATGTGCCGATCTCGGTTTCGGCCTTCACGCAGGAGAACCTTGAACGCAGTCAGGTGGCCGGTGGTCCTGACCTGATCACGCAGGTTCCCAACATGACCTTCACCAAGACCAATTTCACATCCTATTCGATTCAAATTCGCGGCATCGGGACGCAGGCAATCTCGGTGACGACCGACCCGGCGGTCGCGATCTCGTTCAACAACACCTCATTCATTCGCAATCGCTTCTTCGAGCAGGAATTTTACGATCTGGAACGCCTCGAAGTTCTGCGTGGGCCGCAGGGGACGCTCTACGGCCGCAATGCGACGGGCGGCGTCGTCAACCTGATTTCGACCAAGCCCGATTTCGATTTCGGGGCGAAGGCGTCCTTCGATCTTGCCAATTACAAATCGCGACGCCTCGAAGGAATGGTCAATATTCCGGTGGTCGATGACCTGGCGGCCCTGCGTGTGGCTGGCGCATGGACCAAGCGCGGCGGCTTTGCCACCAATGATTTGACGGGGAAGCAGATCGACGGCCGCGACCTGTGGTCGACCCGCGTGTCGTTGCGTGTCGAGCCATCCGAGAGGGTCAGCGCCAACCTGATCTGGGAACATTTCGAGGAAAAGGACGACCGCCTTCGTTCCGGAAAGCAGCTTTGCAAAAAAAATGTGGTGGATGAGGTGGGCGGCCTTCCTGTCCCGCCCTACGCTGGCGGAGGTGGCACTTTCCAGCCTGCATCATATGTGAGCCAGGGCTGTGAGCGAGTGTCCCTCTACAGCCAAGATGCCTTTCAGACGCCGAATGGAGCCGCTTTGCCGTTCTTTGGGCCAACCATGAATCTCGGAAATCCGCTGACACAGGGCTTTGACCCGTATCTGAACTCTGACCAGTCGCACGATCTGCGAGTGATCGAATCGAGCGTTGAACCTGACTATCGTGCAAATGCGGACCTCTTTCAGCTTCAATTGAACGTTGGTCTTTCGGACAGCCTCAACCTGACATCCGAAACCGCTTACAGCATGGACTCGGTATGGTCGCTCCAAGACTATAACCGTTTTGCGTCCCGTCCGGGCGCGTTCCAATATATACCTGACGGCCGTTATAGTGGCGCGGTCAGCGAAGACGGCGTGTTCTGCGATCATCAACTTGGCTGCACAGACCGGCTGTTGATGGTCGATCTCTCAACGTCGGAATCGACTCAGTTTAGTCAGGAATTGCGTCTAGCTTCTGACTTCGATGGGCCGATGAATTTTAGTCTCGGCGCGAATTATCTGAAGCATAAGGCGATCGACAAATACTATGTTTTCGTCAACACTCTGTCTCTGTTCAATGCTTGGAATAATGTGTTTACCCCGGAATATATCCCCGGCGTGTCGGATAATTCCGGGTGTCTGCCCCAAGGAGTAGTCGGTGGCACTGCGCCCTATTTTGATCCTACAGTTAACTATCTCATCGCTCAATGCACATATATGGACCCGAACCCGATCGGCAGCCTCAACGATCAGGGACGTCAATATTTCCTGAGCAAGAATCCATACGAACTGACCTCCTATGCCGCGTTCGGTGAGCTTTACTATAATGTCACGCCGAACCTTAAGTTGACGGGCGGGCTACGTTGGACGGTCGATCAGAAGAAGTCGCCGCAGGTTCGCAGTTGGTTGCTGGCGTCGGACGTTGCCGGACCCTATCCTGTGTCGTCGGTCGCGGAACAGAAATGGCGGGAACCGACGTGGCGAGTGACGCTCGACTGGAAACCGGAACTCGGTTTCACTGACGAGACACTTATCTATGGATCCTACGCCCGCGGCTACAAGGCGGGCGGCGCCAACCCGCCGCCACCGGTGTTTGCCACTTATGGTCCGCTACTAGCTCCGGAGATATTGCCAGATACCTTCGATGCCGAATATGTTGACGCATTCGAGATCGGTATAAAAAATACTCTTCTGAACGGCGCGCTGACCCTGAACCTCGCTGGCTTTTACTATGACTATGAAGGATACCAGATTTCGGAGATTCGCAATCGCGCGGCTGTGAATTCAAACTATGACGCCGAAATCTGGGGTCTCGAACTGGAAGCCGACTGGCGGGTGACCCGCAATCTGCGGCTCGGCTTCAAGGGTGGTTACAACCGCACGCGCATCGGCGACGGCCAGAGCGCCATCGACTTGATGGATCGCACAGCGGGCAATCCGGACTGGATGGTCATTCGTCCGTTTCCGACCATCCCTTCAAGCTGCATCTTGCCTGTGGATGTGATCACGGCCGGAGGGCGCTTCAATATCGTGCCGGGAACTAATAACGTAGACTTCAATGGCGCCTGCGTTACGGCCTATCTCATGGGCTTGGATCCGGTGACGGGCCGACCCTACGATCCGACGATCACCGATTACAGCACAGCTCCGGGCGGATCATTTGGTATCCCTCTGGGCCCGGCGTTTGCAGATTATATGGGCTTCGATCCCAGCACAGCGCCCAACGGAGGTGCCGGTTTTTCTAAGGACTTGGGAGGCAACGAACTGCCCAATGCGCCCCGCTATACGACCACGGTCACGGCAGACTTCACCGTGCCGCTTTCGGATAGCTGGCTGATGAATCTGCACGCCGACTGGCGCTGGCAATCGAAGAGTTGGTGGCGGATATTCAACGACCACGAATATAATCGCCTGCGGAGCTTTTCGACGGTCAACCTAGCAACCACCTTCATCAACGACGATGCTGGCTGGAAAGTGATGGCCTATGTCAAAAATGTATTCAACAAGACTGCGCTGACCGGCGCGTTTCTCAACAGCGACGACACCGGTCTGACCACTAACGTCTTTTTGACCGAACCGCGCCTATACGGCATGCGCGTCACCAAGGAGTTCGGCGGTAGCGGCTGGCTGGGTGGTTTTGGCGCAGCGCGGGGGCATCTCCCCATCACGCTCGAAATCGGCGGGGGCCTTGCCCGTAGCAGCAGCGGGCGGGAAAATTACGCACCCGACTGGATGGACGAATATAGCCCGTCCTTCCCGATGCCATCGATACAGGATCGCAAGCTCAAATGGAACGATACGCGATCGGCGAAGCTCACTGTCTCGCCGACCGCGGGCTGGCTGGTGTCGGGCGCCTATCGCGCCGGCAGCGCCAGAAGCGGCGAGATTCGCGGCGAGGGCTTGGAAGCTGTGCCGGGCGGCTTCCTCAATGGCTATTCTCTGTTTTTCCCACCACCAGTCTTCAGGGAGTTCTTCGAGTCCCCGGACAATCATTTCCGCGGTGCCGTGCGGGACTCTGAGAAGCATGAGATTATCGACTTCAAAGTCGGCAGGGTGCTTGATTCCGAAGCCTCGAGTGTAAAATCGACGATTAGCGGCGGTCTGCGTTATGCAAAATTGCGTTCGACCACTACCGCAGCCTTCGACGGCATCCCCAACCGAATTTCGCCGGAGGAATGGACGACGCCCTTGGCTCAGATCGTTTATGCTCCTTATGCCGACCTGCCGTTCAGAAGCTGGGAACAGTTTACGACGACGTTGGATAGCACCTCCAGCTTCAAGGGAACCGGGCCGTGGTTGGGCTGGGACGCTTCGATGCGATTGCTCGGTAGCGAGGACACGGGTCGCGTCAATCTGGACTGGAGCATTGGAGGTGCGGTGCTGTTCGGCAAGCAGCGAATGACCAGCGAAGAAACCCGTCTCGGCAAAGGCTACGTGGCTTCGAGCCTCACGCCCCCGGCTGATCTCATTGACGACGTGGTGTCCCGCGAACGGGTATCGGGGTCGACGGCGACGGTCCCGAACATCTCGCTGAGCTTGGGGCTGTCCTACGATGTCGGCAGATTGAAACTTTCGACCGGCTATTCCTACGACCGCTTCTTTAACGCGATCGATGGAGGATACGAAGATGCAAAATCCTATGACCGCACCGTTCATGGTCCGTTCGTGAAATTCGCAATCGGCTTCTAAGAACTCTTCGCCCACTCCACTGGGGGATAACTTCGGGCCCGATGTCTGTTTGCTCCCGAGCAAACATCGGCCCGGTTTTTCAGAACAAGGATCAGGTAGCCGCTTTCTCGGGCACTCCCCTCAATCCGGAGGGAACCTCGGCCGTCGTTCTGTCACCCCGGCAAGGGCGACGGCCATCTTCCGACGATGATAAGGAGACCATGATGAGCGATATGTCGCAAACGCCGGCCGGACTCGTCATCGAGAAGCGCAATTGGAAATTCGGCCGCGACATGCTGCCGCGCCGCTGGTGGCACGGCGGCGATCCCGCCCGGACCGCTTTCTATAATGCCCTGTCCTCGACTTTCCCGGTCGGCGAAAAATTCTTCATGTCGGCGGTGCGCCATTATCGCGACGGCGCGCCCGAACCGCTCCGCGAACAGATCGACGATTTCATCTTTCAGGAATCGACCCATTCGCGCGAGCATATCTTCTTCAACCGGCAGGCCCGCGATGCGGGTTACGACATGACCTCATCCGAGGATCGCGCCGCGCGCACGATCGCCTGGGCGAAACGGCGCCCGCCGATCATGCAGCTCGCCGCGACCTGCGCGCTCGAGCATTTCACCGCGATCCTCGCCAATGCGGTGTTGGCAGACCCCGCGCACCTTGCGGGCGCCGACGTCGAAGCGCAGCGCATGTGGCGCTGGCACGCGATCGAGGAGATCGAGCATAAGGCCGTCGCCTATGATACCTGGCTCCACGCGACACGGGAGATGCCGGGCTGGAAACGCTGGGCGCTGCGATCCTTCGCGATGCTCGCGGCGGCGGTGCGCTTCCATTATGTCGTCTATCGCAACACCGCCGAGCTGCTCGCGCAGGACCGCAAGAACAACCCGCGCAATTGGTGGCGGCTGCTCCGCTATCTCTATGGCGATCCGGGTCTGATGCGGATGCTCGCGATGAAGATGTTCGGATATTTCCGGCCCGGCTTTCACCCGTGGCAGCACGACGACCGCGCCCTGGCGGCGCGTGCGCTGGCGACGCTGACGCCGCCGTTGGTCACGCCGCTGCCGAGATGAGATCGACTGTCGCAATGAGTATGATGCTCGCTGCCGTAGTCGTTGCGGTCGCCGGGGGAGGGTCGGCGGCCGCAGCATCGCAGGGGAGTGACGCCATCGCCGGTCTGTGGTCGACCGGAAGCCAAGGGGGACGGGTCGAGCTTTATCGCTGCGGCGCGGCCATCTGCGGCAAGGTGGACGACGCCGCTCCCCTGCGTGCCAATCCCGACCAGCGCGACATGAAGAACCCCGACCGCACATTGCGCGCCCGGCGATTGAAGGGGCTGGTCGTGTTGCGGAGATTCACGGGCGGGCCGCACGAATGGACAGGCGGGCCACTCTATGACCCGGAAACGGGCGAAGGCGCGGCGAAGGGCTATCTGACACTCCGGGGGGACGGCAAACTGGAGGTGAAGGGTTGCAAGGCGGCAATCTTCTGCAGAACGAAGGTCTGGACGCGCGTGCGCTGAGCCTCGCGGCGGAATTTCTTGTTGAAATCCAGAAGGCGGACGACCTGCCCGCGATCGACGGTGCGCTCGAAGCGGTCGCGCACGAGATGGGCTATCGCTACTATGCGATGATCCATCACGACGATCACCGCGTCGGCTCGACCGGCCTGATCAACATGAACAACTATCTGCCCGACTATGCCGTTGAATATTTCGCCGGCCTCTATCATCGTGACGATCCGGTCGTTCACGCCTGCATCGCCGCCAACGCCTGCTTTACATGGTGCGAGATCGCCAGCCTGATCGAACTTGGGCCGCGGCACCGGGCCTTTCTCGAACGCGGAGAATATCATGGCGTCACCAACGGTATCACCGTGCCGGCCTTTGTGTTGGGCGAGCGCAGCGGGTCATGCAACTTCTGTAGCCCGCGCAAGCCGGGAGGCTTCCGGCACCAGCTCGACGCCGTTCATTCGATCGGCGGCTTCGCGTTCCAGAAGGCGCGGCGGATCGTGAACGGCGGACGCTTGCGGCAAGTCCGCGTCGCGCGCCTCCGTCCGCGCTGGCGCGATTGCGTCGTCCTGGCCGGGCAAGGCAAGAGCAATACCGACATCGCGACCATCCTCGGCCTGACCCCGGCGACCATCAAGACCTATATCGAAGGCGCCTGCGCCAGCTACGATGTCGGCAACCGCACCCAGCTCGTGCTGGCCGCCGTCCTCGACGGCGAGATCGGAATCCACGAAATCGCTCCCCGTCAACATCGCCACCTGGCGACCTGATATTCGGCGGCGAGTTTCGCTTTCCTCGCGTGACCACACGCAATGGAGCGACACCAATGATCCATATCGTCGAAGGGCTCGGCACGCCCGCCGATCAGCCTTTGCTCGAATCCATGTTCGAGGACCGCAAGCGGCTGTTCATCGACCTGCTCGACTGGGATTTGACCGTCGTTGACGACCGGCTTGAGGTCGACCGCTTCGACGACGCCTATGCCACCTATATCATCGCCGCCGACCGCGCCGGCCGTCATCTCGCGTCGATGCGGCTGCTACCCTCGACGCGGCCGCATCTGCTCGGCACGCTGTTCGAGCGGCTTTGCACCGACGGCGTTCCGGTCGGCCCCGACATTTTCGAGATCACTCGGCTCTGCCTGCCTCCGAACCTGCTGCGGCCCGAACGGCTGCGGCTGCGCGACGGGCTTATCCGCGCGATGGTCGATCATGCGCTGGATCGCGGCATCAACCGCTTCACCGGTGTCGTCACCGCGCGCTTTCGCGAACAGATCCTCGGTATGGGCTGGCAAGGCGAGGCGCTGGGGCCGGGGCAGGATTTGGGCGGCGGTCGGCTTGGCGCCTTCGCCGTGACGATCGAGGCGGCGACGCCCGCCCATCTCGAATCGAACGGCCTCCATGCGCTCCCCGCCTTGCCGGTGGGAACGATCGCAGCGGGATCGGCAGCATGACCGAGGATTTCTCTCCCGACAGCGCTCCCGTTCGGCTCGACCGCGACGGCTTTTGCGTCATTCGCAATCTGGTCCCGACCAACCAGATCGACGCGCTGGATTCCTCGCTCGACTATGATTTCGCGGCGACGCCCTATTGCGTCGGCGACTTCTTCGGCGAGCGGACCAAGCGTTTCGGGCGCCTGCTCACCCGCGCCCCGGCGACCCGCGCGCTGGTGATGCACGACACGATTCTGGCGCTTGCCCAAAGCGTTCTGTCGCCGAACTGCGACCATATCGCGCTCAATCTCACCCAAGCCGTTGAAATCCATCCCGGCGCGCTCGCCCAATTTCCGCACCGCGACCATGACCTTTGGCCCGCGATCAAGGGTGGGCATCAGTTTCAGGTGAATGTCATGTGGCCGCTGTCGTCCTTCACGAAGGAGAACGGCGCAACCCGGCTATGGCCGGGCAGTCACCGGCTTACCTATGATGGCGACACCAGCGAAAGCGGGGCGGTCGCGGCGACCTGCGAACCTGGCGATGCGCTGTTATGGCTTGGCGGGACGCTCCACGGCGCGGGCGCCAATGTCAGCGATGACCTTCGACGCGGGATCATCGTCAGCTATTGCCTTGGCTGGCTCAAGCCGTTCGAACTGCAATGGCTGGTCTATCCGCCGGAGGTCGCGCAGCATTTCGACTCCGATCTCGCGGCGCTGGTCGGCTACGCCCAGCACCGGCCCAATCTCGGCAATGTCGAAGGACGCTGTCCATCCTATTTGCTCGCGGGCGAGAAGCCCGATCATGTCGCCGCCGTCGATGCGCTGCGGCCCGATCAGGCCGACGCGCTTCGCGCCTATGTCCAGACGCAGCGCGGCGACGGATAGCGACCATGCCGGCGATTGAAACGCGCGCGGTGCTGCCGCCCGGTAGCTGGCGCGACGCGCGCGCCTATGTGGCACTTGCCGCCACGGGCGCGCGCGGCCTCGCATGGGAGCTGCTGCGTCGTTATCCCGACTATCCCGGTCAGGGCGCGGCGGACAATGGCCCGCTGATCGCCACCGATGCTGCGTTCACCGCGCGTTGGGGGCTGCACTTTCGCCGAGGAACCGGGCCGGCCTGCGTCCGCCGCACGGCTCCTATGGTCGGCGGCTTTCGACCCATCGGTGCTGCGCGCGCGGCCGGCTAGCGGGCCGGTCGGCGCGCCTTCGCCTTCGCTCGCAACCTCACTGGCGGTCGCCGGCGCCCGACAGCTTCATGCCGTCATCGGCGGCGTTCACCACGGCGTTCGGATTGACGTTGCGGGAAGCCGTGCGGCGCTGCCGCTCGATCGGCTGATATTCCCTTTCACCGTTGCCATCGGGCCGAGGCAGCTTGCCGAGTTCCGGCGCCTGGTTGCTTTCGCGCGCTGTCGGTCGCTCGCGGAGCGAGCCGGAACATCCCGCCATTATCGCATCATTCTCGCGCTGCGCGTCATCGACGCCTTGGGCGAAGGGGCGTCGCTGCGAACGATCGGCGAAGCCTTCGTTCGCGCGGGCGACTGGCCCGGCCGTGGAGAATCGACTAAATCCGCCGCGCGGCGACTTGCGCTTTTCGCGCGGCAGCTATGGGCCGCGGGGCCGAAGCATGTATTCGGTCGTGAAGATCGGGTGCATCTTCACATTGGGATTAGCCGAAATCAGTCGTGAAGGATCGCCATGCCCTCGGCAGCAATGCCGAGGCCATCCACGCCCAAAGCCTTAGCCGCATCGAGAAATTCGACCATATCGAGCCGCCGTTCCCCGACTTCGTAGCGCGACACATACTGTTGCGGTTTGCCAAGCTGGGTCGCAACGACCTCTTGGCTCCACCCTCGTTCCTTGCGCGCTCGGACGAGTTGATCGACCATCCAGCGATAGCGGTTATCGTGAATGCCCCTTGCCACACGTCCTCACATCGAAATGATGTGAAGATCGTGAACTGCGGTTGTGTTTACACCAACTTGATGTAAAACGGGTTGGACATCGCGCTACTCGATGGGAACAGGTCGAAACCGATTTAGAATCATGGCGATGGACTACCTTAATCGTTGCCGAGCCGGAATATGTCCGCAGGCGCCGGACGCATCCGTAATGACCGACTACGACCGCGCCCATGTGCTGACTTATGCGCGGCTGCTCGATGCTGAACGCGATGATTACGACTGGACCGATGTGGCAATAGAGGTGCTGGACCTCGACGTTGCCGCCGATCCCAGCGGCGCGAAGATTTGCTGGCAATCGCACCTCGACCGCGCGCATTGGCTGGTGAACGGGGGCTTTGCCACTTAGCCGTCGCCCGCTCACCGATGAAGCGGCCCGACCTGGGATTTCCTCACCTCAATCACGGGTGTCGGATTTGCGCTTCGCCGAATCCGACACGTTTGCGGACACGCGCCGTGCCCCATCCTCACGCTTCCGCCGACACGGCGCGAGGGAGCGAGAGGCCGCATGGAGGATGACGACAGCATTGCGCGGGCAAAGGAGGCGAAGCGCGGCTCGCCCTTCCTGAGTCCCAAGCAGGCCGCCCATTATCTCGGCGTCTCGCTGCGGACCTTGCAGGTGCATCGCACGCGCGGCACCGGGCCGCGCTTTCGCCGACATTGCCGGCGCATCCGCTACCATATCGACGACCTCGATAGCTGGTCGATCGGGCAGCACGGAGCGTCGAGCAATGACTGACCCGGCACCGGCCAAACTGCGGCGGTTCGGCCGATGGGCGATCGGCTGCGGCGGTCTCGCGGCCTCACTCGCCGCGACGCTGCTGGTCGATCCACGCCCGCGCCTTGTCTGGAACGCCAGCGCCAGCGCGCCGGTCGGCCTATATGCGGTCGGCGACGGCGCGGCCCTCGTGCGTGGCGACATGGCGATTGCGCGGGTGCCGGGCGAGTTTCGGATGTTCGCGGCGCGCCGCCACTATCTTCCGGCGAATGTTCCATTGGTGAAGCGCGTTGCTGCCGCGGCGGGCGATGAGGTTTGCGCCGTTGGCGCGCGCGTCATGGTCAACGGAAGGCTTGTCGCGCGGCGGCTCGATCGTGACGGCGCCGGTCGGCCGATGCCGTGGTGGTCGGGCTGCGCCGAACTTCGATCGGGCGAGTATTTCCTGTTGATGGCCGACAGCACCGCGTCGTTTGACGGACGCTATTTCGGCGTGAGCGAGGACGGCGATATTGTCGGCAAGGCGCGGCTCCTGTGGCGGCGGTGAAGATCGCGCTCGCGGCGCTCGTGCTGCTCGCGGCAACGCCCGCCAAGGCGGAATCCGTCGATCGCTGGCGCCCCTATATTGCGGAAGCGTCGGCGCGCACCGGCGTCCCGGTCGAATGGATCGAGCGCGTGATGCGCGCCGAAAGCGGCGGGCGCACGACGTTGAACGGCCGCCCGATCGTCAGTTCAGCCGGGGCGATGGGTCTGATGCAGCTCATGCCGGGGACATGGGGCGACATGCGTGCACGGCTTCACCTCGGAAACGACCCGCACCATCCCCGTGATAATATCCTTGCCGGAGCCTATTATCTGCGGCTCATGTATGATCGCTTCGGCTATCCGGGATTGTTCGGGGCCTATAACGCCGGGCCTGCGCGTTATTCGGCCTATTTGGCGGGACGCTCGAGCCTGCCCGGTGAGACACGCAGCTATATGGCAACTGTCACCGATAGACACGTGCCGTTGCCGATCACCGGATCTTATGGGGACTTGATCGAGCGTCGCGAACAGGTGACTGAGGAGCGTGCAGCTACGCAACCTATTTTCTTCATTCGCCGCTGAATTGGGCCGGTTTCCAGCGCTTTTCGATCCTGTCTTTCGGCTGCTTCCGCCTTCGCTTCTGCGATCGTCTTGCGTCAATGTTCTATTTATGTTCTTATCAAGTTCATGGAACAGATCGATATGAACCGAGTCGCAGAAACGATCCTTGCCGCGCCAGGTTGGGCGCGCGTCGGCATCACGGCGCCAGCGCCTCATATCCGGTCCGATGCCGCTCAGGAGTTGGCGCGCGCGGTCGTTGCGGCGATCGAGAAACATGATCCTGGTACGACGTCCGCAGACCAACCGGCGCTGCCACTATAAGCAGCGGCTTGCTGGTCAGCCTGCCATGCGGAGGCTGGACGCTCCTTAGGTAGGCCTCTGCCGCCGATGCGAAAGCGATATATATTATTTACACGAAGTTCGAATTATAAATGATTATAATTCAATAATAATTTGTGAATGCTTTTGTCTCCATAATGACATCTTCTGCCAATTGACAATATGATAAGAAGCTTTCCCTATTCGGGCTGTAGCAGAACGATCGCGCCGTCGCGGTTGAGGGGGAGTAGTTCATGAAAATCTTGATTTCTATCGGCGCGGCCGCTGCGCTTGCCGCCGTACCGGCGATCGCGCAGTCGACTGGCGACGTGCCCGCAGTGATCCAGCCTGCATCGCGTACGATCACGCTGCCGGTCAACACGTTGGTCCAGGTGACGCCGGCCAATGAAATCACCTCCAAGGAGATGAAGGAAGGGACCAAGCGCGAATTTCTCGTCGTCAATGATGTCGAATATCAAGGCGTCGTCGTCATTCCGCGCGGTTCGCCGGTCGAGGCCCAAGTGACATGGCGGACGGGCAAAGGAATCGTAGGAAAATCAGCGAAGTTCGAGCTGTCCTTCGATTGGGTTCGCGTTAATCAGGCCAATTACAAGCTGCGCGGAATGCACCGGCAGGAAGGTCGCGGCAACACCGCGGGCGCGCTGCTTGGGGCTGCGATCATTACCGGCAAATCGGCAACCATGGTTCCGGGCCAGATCGTCAATGTCTTCACCGCCGAACCAATCATGACCACCAAATATCAATGATCGCACTGCTTCTCGCTTCGATCGTTCCCGCGGGCCAGTCCTTCAACTGCACCCCGACAGCGGTATGGGACGGTGATGGCCCCATCTGGTGCGCCGAAGGGCCACATATCAGGCTGTCAGGGATTGCTGCGCGTGAAATGGACGGCTCGTGCAGCATCGGCCATCCATGTCCGGCCGCCGACGCGGTGGCGGCGCGCGATCATCTGGTGACGCTAGTGGGAACCCGGCAAGGTGTTTTGCGAACGGGTCATGTCAAAGTGACCGGGCCAACGATGCGTTGCCGGTCGGCTGGCGGCGCCGGGGGCAATCGTACCGCGGCCTTCTGTGTGTCGCCCAAATCGGGAGATCTGTCCTGTGCCATGGTTCGCGATGGCTATGCCGCGCGCTGGGATCGTTATTGGCAAGGACATCGGTGCGAATGAGCGCCCGCGCCAAGGATTGGGTGATCGGACTGATCGCGATCAGTTTCATAATCTGGTTGCTTGGCAACATCGCCTATGCCGTGTGGATTCGAATCTTCGCCTGAAATTGGCGATGGCCATTGACCGACTCTGTTCATCCTTTGCGGCTGAGCCGGGCGGTCAGTTTGCGGCCTGATAAAGCTCGAAACGCGCCGCCAGCCTGTCCCGGTCGGGCCGGTCAACGCGCCTATCGGGCATGAGCAAAGTCTTGCCGCGCATCGCCTTGATGCCTTGCTCGAGCATCGGGCCATCGTTCATCGCCAGCAGCTGCTCAGATATATGGATGCGATAATCGGCGTCGATGCCAATCAGATTGGCGTCGAAGGCCGCGTGATGGACTTTAGACAGCGGCAGGCCGTTGCAGACGATCGGTTGGCCGAGCTGCTCATCGCGATCGGCCACGATATGCGCCGCGTCGAGCAGTCGGCGTTCGGGCAGGCGTGAGATCGCACAGCGCCCATCATAGGCAGTCAGAACGGCTTCGCGGAAGGTCGCCTGGTGCAACCGCTGACTGACGAGGCGGAGGGCATAGCGGCGCTCAGGCTCGGGCGGCAATGCAGCGGCGGAGATCGCGAGCGGCATACCGAAGCTCAGCTTTGCAGCGAGTTCGCTTGCCGACCAATCGACAACAAAGGTCGGGTAGATGGCTGTATAACGCCCCGGGGCGATGCCAAGAAAATAGAGGATCGGAATCTGCGCCTGCATCGCCTCGCGGAGCCAGCGATTGTCCGCCGCTTCAGGATCACGTCCCATGAAAGCATAGTCGACTTGTTCCTCGCCGCGGTGAATTTGCTCGTGGACGCGGCGCTGATCGTCGTACCACACGCGCGCGCCGGTCCGCGGAAAGACTGTCCTAATGCTGAGAAGATAGGGCATCACGCGCGGCTTGAAGATACCGCGCTGGGGGTTGACGAGCGGGATGCGCTCGCCCCGGAATAGAAACCCGCCCGCAAGATCGTCCGAGGTCAGCGGCCGACCAGCCGCGAGCCGATCCAGATGGGCCACCGCGGCGGCGCGCATCGCGGCGTCGAGAGATTTGGCGTCGTTCATCCCAGATACCGGTTTTCGCGATGCCAGCGCAGCGCGTCGGCAGCGGGCGTGGCATAGCCTGGTAGCGGCGACCGAATGCGCTGGCCGTGGAGATCATAATAATGCCGGCCGTTGTCGAAATCGGCTTTGAGCCGATTACTGACCTCGAAACGGTGATCGTTCGACACCGTCACATAGCCAAGATCGAACAACCGGTGGATGTCGGTGCGCAGCAAGAGGCCGTTGGCCGCATCATGGTCGCCGCCTTCGCCATAGCTGCGGATATGAGCGGCATCGAGGATCGGCAAGGTCTTCTCGCCCGACACGGCGCAACGCCGCTCATAGGCATCGGTGACAGCCAAGCGAAACGCGCCTTGCCCAAGGCGCGGTCGCACAATGTGCGGCGCGCCGAAGCGTGCGCGCGGCTGCGCTGCATCGCTACGACCAATGTCGGTGCGATCGATAACCGCATCCCAGAGATAGCGCCCCTCGGCGTCGCCGCTGTCGTAGCGTTTTCCGGTCACGATATTGCGTGCAAAGCTTTGCGGCACGGGTAGCCACTTCTCGCGCGGCCAGAAAAAAGGCCGGGTGAGTATGCGGCATCCGATTGTTGGATCGACACGTGGGTCGAGCACGCCCTCATCGCGCCGGTAATGTGCGATCCGCTGCCGCATCGCAGCGAGCGACGGCACCCCATTCTTAACGTCGAAGGCTTCCCAAGCCAGCGACAGCGGCACATTCGTGGCATGGCTGAAAACGCCTCCACCGACGATAAAATCGTCCGGCGCATGAAGCTTGAACAGGAAGAGCTCACCGATCGAGACAGCGCGAAAGTTGCGGCCGCCGCTCGGTTGCCAAAAATTGACCTCATCGGGCTGCATTTGCGACAGCAGCTCGAACCAACGCCGGTCGGTTATGGCGATGAACATATTGACCACGCGCTGAGATTGCCGGTCTTCGCTGCTGATGCAAGCCGCGACTTTGTCAGTTCTCATGATTATTGGGCCAAAGGCACCACAACCATTCGTCATGCCCGGCAATCAAAGTCGAGCAGTAGAAATTCCAGCCGCGCTGGGTGCGCGGGCAAGAGAATATTTGCGATTTGGGAGCATGAGAGACCCGTTGCTGTCCGCATTGGTGCGAATTCTTCGGTTCGCTTGACTGGTCGGGCGGGCATTTGAGCGGTATTGAAGAGACGCGCAACGAGCCGACGGGGTAAGCGGTGCGCGGGGGGAGTTGAAATGGACGATGTACGGCCGCGCTGGGTGCGCGATTTTTCCCGCTTCCTTCCGCTCAAAAGCCAGTTCGTCCTCACCGGAAATGTGCGCGATCTCCATATCCGCCGGGTCGGCGAATCCATCACGGCCGCACCGCTCAGCGACGTCCTTGCCGAAACGCTGCACGACGCTGGTTGTAGCGATGTCATCCGCTATGATCCCGTTGCCGGCTTCGAGCTCTTGCCGCATCCCAATGGCTCGCCCGGTGACCCCGGCCTGCTTGCGGGTCTCGGCCTCACGGCGGTCGATGGCCGCGCCGTCGCGGGTCCCGACCTTCTTGCGCAGACAATCGATCGCATCAGCGCGCGTGACGGCGCGCCGATTGCGCTCGTCGTCGATTTCGCGTCGCGGCTGATCGTTCGCAGCGATGCGCTACTCCCCGCCGAACAGCAGCTCTTCACGCGCGCCCTTGTCGCCAGCCAGGCGGCAACGGCCCGTCCCGTCGGGCCCGATCGCGCACCGCGATTCAACACGATCATCTGGGTCGTCGAGAAAGAAGGCGATCTTCCCGATTGGCTGCTCATCGACAATCCGCGGCTGCGGCACATTCCCCTCGCGCCGCCTGACCGCATGGCACGGCGCGCCATAGCGCGCTCGCTCGTCCGCGGCTTGCCTGGCGCCAATGGTGGATCGCCGGATGAACTCGCGGCCGCCGCCGACACCCTCGTCGATGCAACCGAAGGCCTGTTGCTTGTCGATCTCAACGCGATCACGCAACTTGCACGGGCCGAAGCGGTCGATATCGCCGACATCGGCGAAGCTGTCCGTCGCTATAAGGTCGGCGTGACCGAGGATGCGTGGCGAAAAATCGAGCAAGGCCGCATCCGCGACGGCGCCGCGACTATCGCGAAGCGCGTCAAAGGACAGACGCACGCCGCGGTCCATATGCTCGATATCATCAAACGGGCGGCGACCGGCGTCGGTTCGTCGAAGCGCGGTGGGCGCCCGCGCGGCATCGCTTTTCTCGCCGGGCCGACGGGGGTCGGTAAGACCGAGCTCGCCAAGACCGTGACCGAATTGCTGTTCGGCGATGAGAGTGCCTATATCCGCTTCGACATGTCCGAGTTCAGCGCCGAACATGCCGATCAGCGGTTAATTGGCGCGCCGCCAGGCTATGTCGGCTATGATGTCGGCGGCGAGCTCACCAACGCCGTGCGCGAGCGGCCGTTCAGCGTTGTCCTGTTCGACGAGATCGAAAAGGCGCATCCGCGTATTCTCGACAAATTTCTTCAAATCCTCGACGATGGCGTGCTCACCTCGGGGCGCGGCGACCGAGTCTATTTTTCCGAAGCGCTGATTATCTTCACCTCGAATCTGGGCATTTATGCGACCGCCCCCGATGGCAGCCGCAGCGCGGTCGTCACGCCCGACCAGCCGTTTGAGGAGGTGCGCCGGCGTGTGCGCGGCGAAATCGAGAATCACTTCAAGCTCGTCCTCAATCGCCCCGAAATCCTCAACCGCTTTGGCGAGAATATCATCGTCTTCGACTTCATCCGCCCCGAGGTCGCTGCCGAAATCTTCGAAGCGATGGTCGATGCCGTACTGAGCGATACAAAGAGTGCAGGCTATGATGTGCGAATGAGCGAGGCGGTGCGCGGCGAGCTGCGCACGCTTTGCATCGCCGATTTGGCAAACGGCGGCCGCGGTATCCGCAACAAGATCGAAGCGCATCTCGTCAATCCGCTGGCGCGCGCGCTGTTCGATGCGCCACCGGTAGGGCCGGTTGCGATCGCAAGCCTTGACGCGGGCGCGGTGACCAAACTGACACTGGAGCCGGCATGACCCGCATTGCACTATCGCGGCTTCATTTTCCGGTGACGACGCTCGGTCCCGGGCAACGTGTGGGCCTCTGGTTCCAAGGCTGCTCTATCAAATGTCCGGGCTGCATATCCGCCGACACCTGGGATCCGAGCGCAGGATATGTCACCTTTGGCGCGATCGCCGATGCGCTTATACGCCTCGCGCCCGGCGCCGATGGGCTCACGGTGTCGGGTGGCGAACCGTTCGACCAACCCGAACCGCTCGCCGAGATTCTGAGCATATGGCGGACGCATTCGTCGCGTTCGATCTTCCTATTCACAGGCTATGACTATGCACAAATTTCGCCCTGGCTTGCAGCGCATCCGAAGCTCATCGATGCGGTGATGACCGGACCATTCCGCTCAGATCTCCCGCAGACGCGCGCCTTGCGCGGCAGTGACAATCAGGCGCTCCATATTCTCACCGAGGCTGGCTCTGAATTTCTCGCCTATGAACGACAGGCCGATGCCACCGATCGCCGGCTCGACGTCATGTTCGATGATGAAGGGCACGCCTGGTTTGCGGGGATTCCCGCGCGCGGCGATCTTGCCCGCCTGCGACGGGCGCTCGGTGCAGCGGGCCATATCGCCGAGACCTCTGATCGCATGCCACGCGGGGAAGCCGCATGATCCGCTTCTGCCCCAATTGCAAAACCGAGCGCCCATCGCACGAATCCTTCTGCACCGGACTTGTCGATGATGCGCCATGTGGCTGGATGCTGACGGGCGAGCCGCTCCGCCCCGAAGGCTGGCGTCCCCCCGCTGCCGTAGCAGCGCCGCTTCCCGCAGCGCGGCATTGCGCCAACGGTCATCTCGCCGAACCTGGCGATCTGCTGTGCGGCATCTGCGGTGAGGATATCGCCGATGCATCTGGGCCGAATGGTGCCGACGACACCGAAGCCGACGGCGCCGGCGGCGAAAGCCCAACCTCGATCGACGGCTGGCCGCTCCTCGAGCGTTTGCCCGCGGTCGATGCCATCGAACAATGTTTCGCGACGCAGCGGGCGGAGGATGGCCGGGCGGCGCTTCTCATTCTCTACGACGAAGCGAGCGAACCCGACCCCGACGTCTATGATGCGCTTCGCCAGATCGATCGCAGCCATGTCCCCGAGATCATGGCGACCGGGCGCTGGAGCGGCCACGCTTATGAAGTCCGCGAGGATCTGCTTGGCGGCACGCTCGCCGAGATAGGGCTGTTGCCCGATGACCGCGCGACATTGCGGACCATTGTCGAGGAGCTAGGCAGTGCTCTGCAAGCCCTTGCTGAATGCGGACTCCGGCACCGCGACCTGCATCCCGGTGCCATCCTCGTGCGTGCGCGCGAGCCCCTAGACCTTGTCATCACAGGCTTTGGATCGGCACGGCTATCGGATTACGACCTCGATATTGTCTCGCCGCTCGAGATTACCAGGTACACTGCGCCCGAAGCCGTTGCGGGCGGCGTCGCCGCCGCCAGCGACTGGTGGAGCCTCGGCATGATTCTGCTCGAGCAAGTCACGCGAGGGGACTGCTTCGCCGGCGCCGATGACCAGACTTTCCTGATCAACATCCTTACCAATGGTGCGCCGATTCCTGCCGATGTCGCGCCGGACATCGAACGCCTTCTGCGCGGGTTGCTCGCTGTCGATCGCCGACAGCGCTGGGGGTGGGACGAAGTGCGTCGCTGGCTCGACGGCGACATGCCGCCGGCGCCGGAAATTGAGATGGGCCCTGAGCCGACCACCGGGCGGCGGATGATCGCGCTCGGCAATGCGCGCTACGCGAGCGCACCGCGCTTTGCGCTTGCCGCGGCGCAGCCAGGTGATTGGGACGAAGCCTCGCGTCTGCTGCGTGGTGGCGAACTTCTGACCTGGATGGAAGATGCCGGCCTCGCGGTCGAACTCCGCCGACAGGTGCGCGCCTATGCCGAGCTTGAGGGAGCAAGCGAGGATATGCGACTTGCGCTGACGCTCAAGGCGCTCAATCCGGCGATGCCGCTCGTCATACGCGGCGAGATTGTGACGCCTGGCTGGCTTCTCGATCATCCCGACGAAGGCTATGCGCTGATCACCGGACCAATCCCGGATCTTCTCGAGCGCGAGGACAGCGAGCTCTGGCTCGCACGGCTCAAAACCCGCGAAACGCAAGTGCGCGAGCGCGCGCGCCAGCTTGAGGTCGAGCTCGATGAAAGCCTGTTGCGCGCCAACATCCTATCCACCTCGAAGAGTCGGCTTGCCGCCATATGGGAGGAACGACGTAGGATCCTCGCCGACACCGAACATCCCGGGCTGCTGGCTATCATCGAACGGCGCATCACCGCCGAGGAAGACTATATTCTTCTGCTGAGCGCTTCGGTGCATCAGTTCCGTACCGCCGAGGCGATTATCGACGAAGCATCCAAGGTCGCGTTCCGCGCTGCGGTCATTCCATTCGACCGTGCTGGCGCCGAACAATGGCTTGGCCGCAGCCGGCGGGATTTGAATGCCGCGATCGAGGCCCGCCTCGAAGGCTTTGCGCGCTGCGATCTCGAGCGCGTCGATGAGTGGGCGGATCGTTTCCGGATCGAGCGTCGCCTGCCGATCGTCCAGGCACTCGCGCTAATGTCGGTGCCGGAGGAGGCATGGCAAAAGCCTGCACGCCAGCAATATGTCGCGACGCTGCTCGAATTTTATGCGCGGCGGATCACCGGGGCGATCAGCCGTTCCCAAAAGCCTGGCCGCGCGGCGAGACGGTCAGCGAGGGCGCGCCATTCTGCCAGATCCTCATCGTCGAGATCGAGCACCGGACGCAAAGCCTCGGTGGGCGCGTCGTCGGGCGCGAGCGAGAGCAATGCTGCTTCGAGTTCGGCAAGCTCGCGCTGCCACGGTGTCGTACCGGGGTCTCGGGTTGACACGCCGCCGAGCGGGGCGAGCCAGCGGGCAAGGCGAACGCGATCGGCGTCGTCGAGACCGAGCAAGGCGGCGCCATGCTCGCGCGACCAGTCGCGATAGGGTTCAGGGTCGACAATCAGCAGGGCATTGGGCGTGCGCTCGATCACGGCGAGGCGCTCGTCATCTATCTCGGCAAACGCCTCAAGATCAGACTGAAAAGACCCCACGGTCGCATCATCGTGCGCAAAAGGCCGAGTGATCGCCAGCGGACTGTCTTCATAACGCGCGGGGAGCCAGATTCGCGCAAGCGGACCGCAAATCTCCTCGATCGTTGCAACCGCGCCGGGATCGAGAGGCGCCAACAGGTGACGCAAGGAAGGCAAAGAAAAAAGCTGACCTTCGGCGGCGATAGCGATGAGCTGGCCAAGGATCGCCCGGAAGCTGAGACCGGTCGCTTCGTCGGTCCGGTGGAGCGCGCGATGATGGCGATCAAGTTCACCTTCGAGACTCTCGATCCGCGCCGCGACCTGCGTTCGCTGCTGGGTCGGGAGCGTCAACCAGGGCGGACGGGCGTAGAGATCCTCAATCTGTTCGCGGATCATCCGGATGACATTTTCCCGGTCGCGATTGACGTCATTGATCATGACGATGCGCTTGCCGAGGCCGGCGGCTTCAAGGCGTTTGTGAACCACCTCGAGTGCGGTCTGCTTCTGGCACACGACAAGCAGGCTGCGCCCGGTGCCGATCGCATCAGCGACCATATTGACGATCGTCTGGCTTTTGCCGGTGCCCGGCGGTCCCTCGACCACGAGCCCGCGCCCGAGCCGCGCTTCGAGCACCGCGGTTTCCTGCGACGGATCGCTATCGGAGGTAAAATAGCGTTCAGCCTCGCGGGGGCGCACGCTTTCGGGTCGGACAACTTCCTCTCCGACACGCAGGGCTGTTTCGAGGCCGGTGCCAGACGGCGGCACGGCTTTTAGCTGGCGCAAATCTTCCATCACCGCCTGACCAAAGAAGCCGAGATGGAATAGCGCGGCCGAGCAGAAGAGCCGGTCTTCCCCCGCCACCGCCCGAATGTCCTTCGATGGCAAGGGTTGCAGCATTTCGCTTTCGACGGTGCCGAATGCGGCGAAAGCTTCCATCACCTCGGCAGTGGTTACCGAAGCGCGGCCAAGCAGCGCGTCGGCTGCTTCTTTCCAGCTCTGCGCGGTATCGACGCCGAGGAGCGTATCGAACGCTGGGTTGAGCCGGACTTCTTCGCGGTCGCGATCGAACTGCAGGCTGACGGTCGCTCGCGCCCCCACCGCAGGATTGAGGCGTACCGGCCAGAGAAGCACAGGCGCGATGCGCGGACGAACATTCGGCTTCGCTTCCTGCATGACGAGAAAGGGAAAGCCCATGTACAATCCGTCGATGCCGGTGTCGCGGCGATAGAGGGTCGCATGGCTGTGGAGCGTACGAAGTCGCCGTTCGATGCGCGGCTCGGCCATGAAGGGCGCCGGGTCGAGGCTGATCGGCTGCTCATTGCGTAGCAGAAGATGGTCGAGGATCGATGCGGCGGTCCGCCGTTCGCTATCGACTTCGACAAGGTCGAGCCGCGAGGTCGTTTTGCCAATCACCATCCGCGTCAGCGGCCCGCGCATGTCCCCGGGGCGCTGGCTTGCTCTCCGACGGTGACCAACCAGGCGCTGAGGCGCTTCTCCGGCGACTGACGCCGGATGGAAGCGCGGAGGATCGGACACGCCATTTCGGGCAAGAGGGGCTCGAAACGCTGGTTGCCGAGGAAATTCGCGCGCTCGGCTGGGAGCCGGTTCGCGTACACGACATTGGCGCCTTTGGCCTCGACTTCGCGATCGAGGATCCGAGAACTGGCCTTTATGGGATCGCGATCGAATGCGACGCCCCGCGGCACGCGCTCCTCGAAACCGCCCGCGCCCGCGAAATCTGGCGATCGCAAATTCTCAAGCGCTCCATTCCGGTCATCCACCGGATCTCGTCGCACCGCTGGTTCGACGAGCCAGACTTTGAGCGCGGGCGGCTCCGCCGAGCCATCACCCATGCGATGGGGAACGCGGCATGAGCGGCCCCAAGGTTGTTCGCATCGTGACACGCGAGGAGATTCTCGCGATTTGCGAGGGCCAGTTGGCGCGCGTCGACGCGGCGCTCGCCGCCTGGCGGCGGATTGGCGAGCGCAACGACTGTCTCGATGAACCGGCGCTCGCTGCGGCGCTGCGTCGACGCGACGCGCTCGCGGCGCATATCGCCGCCGATCGCTTCCTCGAGCTGCAAAAGGAAGCGCCGCTCGAAGAGGCATTCTTACGGGACGATATCGACAAACGCCTCGCTGATATTGCTGCACGCGAAGCAGCCGGAAGATCACGTGGGCGCCGCCAGAAAGAGGCTGGCCAGAGCCTGCTCGCCGCGATTGGGGCAGCGGGGCAGCCGATCGATGTCGCTCTACGCAAAGGTCTCGAAGCCGGCGACACGGCTGCGATCGCGGCGGCCTTCGAAGCCCTTGGCGACAAGAGCGAGAGAGGCGCCGCTGATCGTGAGCAAGCTGTGCGTCTCGGCGAAGGCGTCATCCGGCAAAACTTCGCTGACTGGCTTGCAGCGACAGAGACGAACGAGAAAGACCCGGAGATCGAACGGCTCGACGCGCATATTTCGGAGATCGCGCTGCTCACGCCCAGCGCGTCGATCGATGATTGGCGGGCACGGCTCGACGCAGCGGCGACAGCCGAAGACGGTCGGCGTTCGCTGCTTCTCGACGCACTCACCGGCGACGTGCGGCGCACGCTTGGGACAGCGAGAAAGCATCGCCGCGCTATCGTTGATCTTTCGGGGCTCCTCGCCGAAGCAGAGGCCGCCGGACTCGCCATCGCGCAGTGGCGCAATGATATCGAGCAGCTCGACGCTGCCGGTGCGGAGCGGCGTGCGATGGAGGTTCGGACGGCACTGGACGAATGGCGCGCCACACGTGCCGCCGAGGACCGGCGTGCCGCCGTGCTCGAAGCACTGGCCGGGCTGGGATATGAAGTGCGCGAGGAGATGTCGGCAGCCTGGGCGGCCGATGGAGCCTTGCTGCTCTCCAACCCTGCGCGTCCCGGCTATGGGATGGAGGTTCGCGGTGGCGGACAATCGGCCGAGCGGATCCAGATGCGCGCGGTGGCGTTTGAAGCGAATGGCGCTGGGCCCGATCGCGGGCGCGACCGCGACGCTGAAACCTTATGGTGCGGCGATATCAGCCGTCTGCGCGATCGGCTTGCCGAAGCAGGCGACGAGTTTGCGATCGAGCGAGCGCTTGAGATCGGCGCAACGCCGCTCAAGCGTGTTGCCATAGCAAGTGATGATGGTGCGACGGGCACGAGCTTGCCGGCTCCCGGCAAACGAACTCGCCCGCACCCTTAGCTTGGAGACATCGCTCGGCGTTTAGACGCCGTAGCGCTTGTTACCGCCGCTCGTGATGCAATAGCGTCCGCCGCGCGGACCGATGCAGACCTTGCTTCCACTGCACGGACAGCCAGACTGAAAACTGCTGCTGCGCTTTGACGCTTTGGGTTTCTTTGCGCTGGATGCGCGCGTCGATCCATACAGGCTCGACGAGGTTGAGCGCACCGACGACGACACATAGGAGTCGGATAAGTAGCGGGTCAGTACCCAGCAGCTCGGAGCGCTGAGGCGCGACCAGGTTCCACTGGTCTCGCGCACCTCGACGCTCTGACCTCGATTGAGTTTGGTAATGACCGTCTCGGACGCATTGAGTCCGGCACGGCAGTTGAGCACCTCGGCAGATACATATTTCGCCATAGCAGGCGTGCTCAGCGTCAAAGCCGCAATCAGACATGCGACAGCGCGCACCGACATTTTCATCAGATCCTCCCCCAAGAATTAGGTCTTCCTATAGAAGAATGAAAGAAAGGCCCAAAGCTTTGGCCAAAATCGCTGCCAGAATGGAGCGAACAGCCGCCCACCGCCGCCCGAAAGACTAATAGGGATAAGGCTCGCATGCGATCCCATCATTGTCGCGATCCAGTCCCTCGCGATAACCTGGCTCACCACGATAGATGGGAGCCGTGCCTGCGGCGCGGGCATCGTCGCAGCGCCGCCAATAATCGCCAGTCTGCGGCGCGCGCTCGCGTGCAAACCCCGCGGCGACAGCGGCATTTTGGGTGCGATCGAGAAAGGCGGCCTTCTGTTCGGGGCTTGCACTTCCCCAGCCGACGCCGGCTGCTGCGCCGAGCAACGCAGCAGCTGTGAGCGTGCCGCTCACAGATAAGCTTCGCCGCGCGCGATAGCGACGATGTCGCGAAAGACCGGGCGGTCGAAGAGTATAGCGACGAGATTTCATTGCTGCTGGTGTAACTTGGTAGAGGTAAAGGAGCGGTTTGCAGCGCAATGGGCGCCTCGCGGCGTTCCGCCGCGACCGGGCTCTATGCCGCGCATCATATTGCGCGGCATCATGCGCGAGGGCGGCATAAGCTGGACCTTCGGACGCCAGCGCAGCGGGCCGAGTGTCTCTTAGAAGGGAGCCGCGCCCGAGGGGCAGCGGTGGGGACCAACTATTCGCGAGCGCCCCCGCCCAGCAGCCATTGTGGGCGTGCCGTGTCGCCGCGTTCATCGATCATCGCAACGAGTTGCTCTGGTTCTGACATGAACCAAGCGCAGCTGCCCCAAGCGAGCTGTGAAACCGTCTTGCGGAAACCCGCGCTCTCGCGATCCTTATAGGCTGTGAGAAAGGCGATCTGCTCGTCAGCAAAGCCGGCCGCACGCGTGAGTTCGAGCAGCGCCATGCGGCGACGTTCGGTCATCGCTCCATCGGTTGCTACGACTTCGACGAACAGAAGACGTGCTTCGCCACCGCCAAGATCGGCAAGAATGAGGTCGGGCAAATTCTTGTCGGCTTCGATGTTGAGACCGAGCCGGGTTGCGATCCTGTCGTCGCGTAGCACGACCTTGTTGCCGCTCTCGCTCAGCCAGAGCACCGCGGGTTCGGCAAGAAAGGCCGGCGCGAATATCTCGACGACTGCCTTCGAGATCACCGAACTTGGTCCGGGCGCGAGCGGCCGCGTTTCCTTGTTCGGGAAGGTCACGAGAAGGCCGCTCTCGCTCGCTGCCGCACCAGCCTGCATGATCGACACGCGCGCCAGCGCGCTCTTGCTGAGATACGCCTTCTGGAAGGCTGTGATCGCCGCAGCGAGCGCATCACCCTGGAGATCGGGATCGAACAACGCAGCAAAATCGGCAATCAGAGCGTAGCGTGGTAGGCCCGAGGTAGTCGGTAAGTCCTCACGGCGGGTAACCGCGCCAATCGCGACAAGCCCGTCGCGCAACGTCTCATCGCGGATCGGCTCCCGCGTGTTGTCGGCATACCAGCGCCGCCCCACAATGGCCTGCTTGCGATTGACCGCAGGTCCATAGCCGGTGCGATCAGCGGGTGCGGTCAATGCCGACTGTTCGTCGGTCATGCGATAGACATGAACTGGGCCAAACTCCCGTCCGGCGCCTTCGATCGCACCGATATAGAGCGCGACGAAGATCGTCCGCGCCGCCAGATCGCGAATGCAATAGTTCCGGTTCGGCGTCCCTTCGGGAAAGACGAGCGGTAGTCTCTCGCCAATCGTAGCGAGGGGAACAAAGGGCGGCAGGCTCATGCTGTCGTCCGGTAAAGCGCGGCGCATGCGCGATCGAGAGTATCACGATCGGCGCCTTTCGCGACGAGCGCGGCTAGAGGCGCCAGCGCCCCGGCAGGTGGCAAAGGGACTGCCTCGAGTTCGAAAGCTGAGACGGCAACACTACCGCTGATGCAGCGGAACAGCTGGTCGATAATCGCACTGTTGAGCAGTGCTGCGAGGACATTGAGCGAAATCTTGGGCTCGCCCGACGGGACAAGCATGTTGAGATGGTTTTCGACGACCACCCCGCCGTGCAGATCAACGAAGGCGGCAGGAAGTTCGGCTGCGATGATCCGTCGTCGCTGCTCCTTCGCCGTCGTGCGCTGGACGAGCACAGCGCCTTCTCGCACCAGCAGGAAATCGTCGCCGGGCTCCAATTCAAAAAAGAGACTGTGGTTCTTCTTCTCCGCCCGGAACCTGAAGCGGCCGTCGGTGCAGACTGCCTCGGACCATATCAAGGGATAGACATTGTCTCTGCCCGGCGTGTCGCGAAGCTGCGACTTGAAACGGTTCCATACCAGCGGACCGGTCGCGACGCGGTAACCGAGATCGGCGAGGCGGCCAGGCATGGTTTCAGTTACCGCGATGAGGGTACTGTCGGTCGCCTGCCTCGGCGCGAGCCAAGGTCCTTCCGCCCATGAGGGCACGCCGACCGTCCCGTTACGGACGATCCGAGTTTCGGCAGCGCCGTCGACATATATGTAGTGAATTTGCGCGCGTCCGGCCGCCGCGTCCTTACGGTAGACGGCAAGCATCGTTTCCTGTTGCACATCATCGAACACGCCGCGCCTGGCATGCACGAAATCGATCGCGACCGGCGGCGCTTCGCGCGCGAGCAACCCGCGAAGCGTGCTATAATATTGCCCCGACAACACGCTCGTCGGGGTCAGGAAGGCGATCAGCCCGCCGGGCTTGGTCCAGCGCAGCGCCATGTCAGTGAAGAGGCCGTAAAGATTTGCGTGGCCATACAGGCTGCGCGCAAACTTCACTCTTTGTGTCTCGGTCAGCTTGATCCGCCCGTAGGGCGGATTCCCGACGACGAGATCATAGTCGGGCTGCGCCTCACTGGCGAGGCTGTCGGCCGCAATGATGATCTGCGGGACCGGGCGCTTCGCCGCGGCTGCGAGATCGGCAAGCACAATGTCCAGTGCCCGCTGCCCGACGCGCGCGGCATGGGGGTCGAGTTCGATGCCGCGCAGACGCGCACCGATCTGCGCGAGCGCGATGGCCGGCGCACAATGTGTGAGCGCCATGCGCATCCGTAGCGCTGCGTCGGCGAGGAAGGCCGCACCGCCCGCTGCCGGGTCGAGTACACGGGCGGTCGTCCAATTGGCGCCCGCCTCCTCGGCTTGGTCGAGCAGCCGAGCGGCTAGCGCCGGAGGCGTGTAGAAGGCGCCGAGCCGGCTCCGGACATCGGGATCCAGAAGGCCGCTGTAGAGACTGGTGAGCCAATGCAGGGCTTCAAGCAGCGGCAGCCCTGCGGCGGCGATACCGGCGGAGCGAGCGAGTTCGGCTTCAGGCTGATCCAGAAGACCGGTGTCCGCGTCGTCGGCGTTACGATAGCTTTCATAGGCCGTCATCGCTTCGAGTGTGAAGAGCGCGACGGCAGCATCGCGGCCATCCCACGGAAGCGTCTCTGCCCAGGCACGCGCCATATGTCGCATCGCCGAACAGCGGATGCGGGCTTCAACAAGTGTGCAATCGGCACCCGAAGGGGGCGGCGCAACAGCGCGGCGACGGCTCATGCTTCCCCTTTTTTTGCTCGCAGTCAGTCAGTTTGTTCTATTTATGTTCTTGCGCAGGAAAGGTCCAGGCCTTATCTTCCGCTCCTTTATGATGGGGACATAGCCCGATTTGCCGGGCAATTTGAAGCCTTTTCATCCTCCCTCGCAAAACGTTCGCTGAGCCGACGAAATTTGACGGAAGGCGCGGTTCGCATAATCCGCGCTAATGGTAGGTTGCGGCCAGGCAGCTGTTGAGACCGAGCGGGTGAAAGCCGACGGCCTAAGATGAGAGCACCGGACGTGGGCATTGCAACGCGCTGATAGGATGGCGTCATAAGGATCATGCGCGGCACGCCGCTGGACCAATCGTGATCACGGGCTCTGACGCTGGATCAGGGCAGCAGTTGGATTCCCGTCCCATCGAGACCGAATGACAAATCGGGCCGCCGGTAGGCAAGTCTCCGTAATCGCACGTAGACATGTGCGCGGCGCTCGAGATGATCGAGGATGGGTCTAGGATCGCCGCTCGGCTTTTCGAGCGCCTCGAGTAGGGACAAAAGCTTCGCGTCGACGACAAGAAGCAGCCGCTTGCCAAAAGGCAGTCTAACGAAACTGCCGCGATAGACAGAGCCCAGCCCCGTCCGCGCATCGAGGATAAGGCGGTAGTATTTCAGGAGAGCGAGCCTCAGATCAAAGCTGAGGTCATAAGCAAACGCCGCCCGCGGAGGGTCGGTGAGATAGCCGCGCAGTTCATGCGGTCGCAATATCCAGACTGCGGCGGTCCGCGTGATTGGTGCTGCGCCGTTTATGGTCGCGATTCGTGACACCTGGGCGAGTGCATCCTTGGTACACCTCGCCGCGGCGGTCGCCGATTTGATCGGCGCTCCGGGTTGATAGCTTCGTCCCTTCGATTCGAACACATGGTAGCCGCCGGGTTCGACCCCGATGAAATCGGGCCGGCTCTTGTCCTTGACGGGGCCCGCCCCGAGCTTGGCAGTCGCCGGCATGGCGGCGAGCGTCCAGTTCGGCGCCGCACCAACAACATGGAGGAGGATGGGCACCGAAAGATGGTGGCTTGCCGCCCAATGAGTGAAGGCCTGCGCAAGTAAAAAAGTCATCGAGACGCGTTCGGAAGGTTCAAGCGCGAGGAAATAGTCGGTGGGACGCAGATCCGGACGCAGATAGCCCTCGACAAGCGCGGTGAGGAGGTCTGAGCGCCAAGGCCCAACGGTCAGCATCGCGTCGAGACGACTCGCGTAGCCCACCTTGAGCATCGAATTGACAATATCCGCATGCGACGCAACGGGGACATGGGTCCCATTGAGCTGCTGGTAACGGGCTGACGAAAATCGCGCAAAGCGGACACGCTTCGCCTGAGCGAGGCGGATCACCATCTGCGACATCCCCGCCGAACATCGCAATGCTTCATCGATACTTTCTTCAAAACCAACGGTTATCTTCCATCTTGCGCGAAATTTCCGATCGTGGCGCGTTGCCTTGTGTCCCGTGCGGGGCCATCACGACGAACATATATGCACCGAAGGTTATGTTAACGGACATCTTGGCCTCACCTTGAGCCACTTTCGCATGAGCCTTACAACTCTGTTGATCTGGGCGGCCAATGGCCGATGGCAGACAGGGCAGGTTTTGGAGCGGCCGAACGCTATAGCTGCCCTTGCCGTCGTAATATGGATTGGCAGGAGCCACTAGGATACCCGTCGGTGAATTGAGAACCAGGATTGTCGATTTAGGGCAATTTCTGCGTTTGGGATATTGACTATGACGATGAGCCGACTTTCAAAGGTCGGTATGATTATTGCGTTACTCTTCAATTGGCGTGCCTACCCGGAGTCCGGGAACTATTGGCACGAAATCCGCGATGCGGTTTTCTCAATGGACATCATTCAAAGTTCCGGCCGTCACATGAAGCTCTCGATTGGCGACGTCTTGGTAGGGCTCGAGCGTGGCCAGGATGCTGAAGCTCTTTTCATGGCGGCCTTTGGCAACAGCAAATGGGGTTACGTCCATGAAGAACGTCTCCTCGATGGCTTTCCGACAGTGTTCGGAATGGTCTTCGAGAACATGCCGACGGCGCTTGCGGAGACTTTAAGCAAGGCTCTGTTCGCGCATGCTGGCTTCATAGGCGCTATCTCAGTCCACCTCGAATTTCCGCCACATCTAGCACTCTATAGGTCGAGCCTCCCACCCCATTATCGGCTGGAGGGCAGGAGGCTAAGGAGCTTCTACTCGATGGGCAACCAAGACGGTTGTGAACCGCCCCGGGATTGCCGGAGGCCCTAACTCCTGAGAGGAAGGGCCTACGATGAGTAAGACAACGAACAAATTTGCACCTGAGGTTCGCGCACGTGCGGTCCGGATGGTCCTAGATCACGAAGGCGATCATCCATCACGGTGGGCAGCCATCGTATCGATCGCAGCGAAGATCGGCTGCGTTCCGCAGACGCTTCATGAGTGGGTGAAGAAGGTCGAGGTCGATAGCGGCAAGCGCGCCGGTGTGCCGACCGAGATGGCTGATCGCCTCAAGTCCCTTGAACGCGAGTGAGGATCAGCGTGCAATAGGCACCCCCTTCGTGGGGTGATCGGCGTGCAAAAAGGACCCCTTCATCCCGGGGATTTAGTCGGCCGACTGGTTTTGATCAGTTGGCGAGAACGGGATGTTGATCGTGGAGACAGTGGT
>NZ_DASYHG010000008.1:0-3121 GCF_035998905.1 Sphingopyxis sp.
CTCGATGATCGGTCCAAGAGCTCGGGGATTGGCCTCCATCGAGTAGACATGACTGGCGAGCCACCATTCCTCCTCGGCGCGACGGGCGTCGGGCACTTCTCGCCACCAGCATTTCGGATTGCTCGCAGCGTCCCAGCGGTAACCCCGCAGTCGCAGCAAGTCCTTCACCTCGAAGGAGGCGCCGACCGCGCGGAATCGCCAGCTGGGCGCGCGGGCGGTGGTCAGCATCTGCGCGAGCGCAGTCGTGCCATCAGGCATATTCTGTCGTAGAATTTGAATCACCGCGTCGACATCGTCCACGGCGCGGTGCGCACCGTGGAAGTATCCGCTCTGCGCAAGAAGCCACCCCAACGACCGGCCGTCGAAACCATTGGCGCGCCAGTCGATGTCGTTGCAGCTGCAGCACCAGGCGAGCCCCGCAGCCTCCGGTAGCCGGCTCTCAATATGCCGACGGTCGAAAGCAGCATTATGCGCGCAGACGAACGTAGCTGATTTGAGAAGCCGCATTGCCGCCGTCTCGTCGATGGCCTTGCCGGCTACGTCGGCGTCGGTAATGCCGGTCAGGCGCACGATGTCCTCTGGCAGATCGCTTCCCGGATCCTCTAGCCACGAATATGGCCGGTCAATCTTGACGATCACGCCAGATGGATCGACGCGGAAGCGACGCAAGGCGAGTTCGATGATTGCGTCGTCGTCACCGATACCAGTCGTCTCGCAGTCGACAGCGACGCCGATAAAAGTATCGACGCGGCCGCCAACGCCAGTCTCGCCCTCGCGGACATCGAGCCGGCGCAGCAGGCGCACATCATCGTCGCCGTCCGGCACGCACAGCGCAGCCGGATCAGGAATCTCGTCCTTCATTGTGTCTCCGATGCTTGAAAGAACTTCGCCCGAGCCAAATGCGCCGGTGTTCGAGTCCGGGTCCGTGCCCGGGCCCGAGAGCGAGCGCGGTCCACGATATTGTCAGGCCCGAAAGTGCTTCTCGATGCCAACGGCCAAGTCGGCGGCAAGCGGCGACATAGGCTCGGCGTCGATCATCATATTCTAAGATCAGACGTCGATGCGCTGCTCGATGGTCACGGCGAAATCATGGTGCAATGGATGATCTGCTTCAGGCGCTACACGGCGGATAAGTTCCGCGACAGGCTCTTGGACCAACGCCATCGCCACTGGTGTTGATTGATGAAAACCCTCACGAATGTCGGCGACATCAGCGGCGGAGTGCCCGAAGCGTTCACACAAACGGGCCGAGATCTCGGACGGCTCATGCGCGATGGAGGCATGGAATGCCTGAAGCATCAGTTTTCGGTTAGAATAGATGATGGTCGCCGTGAACAATCGGGGCGCTGCCAAAGGAAGACTGCCGGAGAGGTGATCCCTTTTTCCCGCCTTCCGTTTGGACGACATATGTTGCCGTGATCGCCGGCGCTTGTCCTCATCATCCTCCGATAGAAGAGTATCGACCGCTGTGGGCGCAAGATCGAGCCCCAAGGACAGTCCGTGGACGAGAATGCTTCGCAGGCAGTGCTCGCGCTCGAGGCAAGCATCGATCGCCGCGCGACCGTTGAACAGCCGTCGCGGAGCGAGCATCCATGACATAGGGTCATACTCAATACCCTCGCGCTGAAACCTGCTTCCGGTCTCGACTGCAACCAAAGCAACGCGTGTGATTGCGCGCCGCGTGGTGATGATGGCGGCGTCGTCGTGAAGGCAGTCTTCCGCGAGAGGATCGAGCACGATCGGATCCGCCTTGATCGACGCAGCGCTGCCGGGAATGCTTTTGGGGGCAATGGTCATCAGGTCCATTGAACGTCTCCTGGTCGCCAAAGTGGCAATTTTGCAAGTGCAGAGGCGGGGCGACACCGCCGGCAAATGACCATATGGAAACTTAGATAGATAATTCAATAGTTCGCGAATGATTGAATGTTAATTTCTGTTAACCGAGATCTCTGGAGACTGCAGTTCATGGGAATGCGGGAGGGCGCGCCGCAAAACGATTGTCCGATGGCGAACAATCCTAGTCGCCGATCGCGTCCTGTTTCTCGGTTGTCCTCGACGTCTGTAACTACGGCAACCATTTCTCAAGATTGTTGATGCATCCCATATAGGCACCAACGGGAGAGAGCTTGAGCATGCCGTCTGAATTCCTCGCTGAACAAGCTAAAAAATTCTCCCGCCTTCACAGTCTCGACGAAGAAGGGCGGGTCAAAGATCGTCAAGAAGGCGCGGCGATCTTCTTGCGGCTCAACGATCGCGAGCGTTTGGATCTTATCGCTTCAATGATCGAAGCTTGGGCATGCTATCTGCCCTTGAACAGGCCGATGATCAGTGGAGCGTTGCGCCATGCTTGGGACAGCGAGCCTTACATAAATGGCGGCCGGCTTGGATCATATGTCAGTGCTGTTGCACATTGTCCTGGCGGAGAAGAATGGACGATGCAGGATTTCGTGGAAGACTGGGGTCCGGATCTCATGACGGCGGACGAACATGATCAGCTCAACGCGATGGAATTCCCCCTAACAGTATACCGCGGCGGCGCGGGCGACTTCGACGAGCTCGCGGACGGCGTAAGCTGGACCTTAAATTTCGAAATCGCTTCATTCTATGCAACCACGTGGCCAAAATCATGGGGAAATTTGGGTCAGCCATTGATCTTGTCGATGACAATTGAATCGGAAGATGTCGCTGCATTTCTGAACGATCGGAAAGAAGAAGAATTGCTAATCCCCGACGTAGGTCGCATGCGAGAGTCCATACGGATCGTGGACCAAGAACAGACGTCTGCCGCAACTGCGTGATTGCGGCTTTTCGTCTGAGCTTCGGCTGACTTTGAAGCCTCTGGCGGCTTGTTAAAGCATCGATGCGCTCGCGCGTCTCCCGATCGGTCGGAAGCACATGAAACGCTGTCTGTGGAGTTCCTTTTCGCCCGAGGAAGCAGCGCGAGTAAACGGCATATTTGATCTTCAGGTTGGGACGCGGTGTAAGCGCTGTTTCCGGGCCACCTTGCGTCGTGGGGTGATCGCGTCAGATGATGGGCTGTATGGATGACGACAGCCTTGCGAGCGCACTGGACACCTACACTGGAGTGGCTCGGGAGCCTGTTTGTCGACCGGAGTTGCTC
>NZ_DASYHG010000009.1:0-300570 GCF_035998905.1 Sphingopyxis sp.
ACCAGCGCCGCCTCGTCGACATGCCCGAACGGGCGGTCCGCCATATACGCCGCCGACGGCGCACGCCGCAGCACATAAGCCTCCCCACCCCACGCGAACGCAAAACTCTCCATGTTCGCGCCCCCGGACAAGCGACACAGCCCCGACAGCTCCCCGGAACCCGCTACTCGCGACATCAAGGCACTCAATAAATCAGAAAATGACGTCATGCGCGGATCGTGCGGGCGATCCGGCGCGAGCGCAACCCGGCAAACGCGCCAGCAGGGCAGGCGATCAAGAAAATGCCAAAAGCGCGGCAAGCTGTGACAAGGTCGGCGGACAGCCCGCCGCTTACATGTGGAACGTCACCGAGTTCAGCCAATAGGAGGCGATCGGGCTGCCCCCGGCATCGAGCGCGGGTTCGAATTTGGCGTTGCGCATGATCGCCTTGCACACAGCATCGTCGAACGCCTTGGGCCGCGTCGATTGCTGGATATGGCACGCCGTCGGCTTGCCGTCGGCACCGACGTTCAGCCGGAACTGGACGATCGCGCGCTTCCCCATCATCCACATATCGGTCGGATAATCGCGCGACGTCACCCAGTTTCCCGGATTGCCCTTCGGCTTCACCTTGCGCGACAGCGCGGCGTGTTTCGCGACGTCGATGCCCCAGTGGCTGAGCAATTCGTCGGTGCATTTTTCGAGCGCCGCGAGCGGTGGACCGAGCGACCCGGTTTCGAGGACGAAAGGGTGTCGGACCGCGCGCTTGACCTCGATAAAGGTGACGGCCGCCTCTTCCTCGGGCGTGATCTCGCTCCATTCGAAGTCGAATCGCTCGGCCTTGACCGATGCTTCATAGGCGGCAATTTCTTCGGGCGAGCGCGGTACCACCCGCACCGGACCGCGAATGATCAAGGTCGGCGTCCTGTCGGAAAGCGTGCCGGGGTAGAATTGCACCTCCTGCTCGGTTTCGGCGGGTCCGAAACGAAGCCGTACAAGACCCTCGTTCATCCGCGTATAGGCCGGCTTGCCGATAAAGCTCAGCCGCAGCGCATCGCCGGGCTGGTAACGGTCGATCATCAGTACGACCTTCTGGTCGCCCTCGCCGAAGCTGCGCCCCATGCGGCAGCTGTCATCGGCATAATGGACATTCCATTTGGAACTGGGTTTCAGCCGCAAGGGCTCTTTTGCCGTGCCCACGCCGGGCAGCGCCAGCGCCGCCAGCAAAACGAAGATCGCCCGATCGCGCCCTGTTCTCCCCATGCACGCCTTCTTGCCGACATGCGTACATAAGGCAAGTACTTCAAAAGAAAGGGGCCGGCTTTCACCGACCCCTTTCCCATTCGTCGCACGAGGCTTAGCCGCGCAGGTGCACCAGGTCGTTGAGCAGGCCTTCGGTGCCGTTCGTCACCGTCAGTCGCTCGACCTTGCCCGCGATGCTTTCCAGCGCTTCGAGCTCCTTCAAACGAAGCATGACCGGGTTTTCGGCCATGACCTTCGCCGTGTTGAGCAGCGAGCGCGTGGCGTTCGTTTCCTCGCGCCGGCGGATGACATTCGCCTCCGCCTCCTTCTGCACCGCGACGACCTGATTCAGGATCTCGCGCATCTCGCCCGGCAGGATCACATCCTTGAGCGAAATGTCCGAAACCTCGACCCCGATCGCCGCCATGTCGGCACGGACCTTATCCGCCGCGTCGGCATCGACCATCCCCTTCTGTTCGAGGATCTGGTCGAGCGTCAGCGCGCCGAGCGTCTTGCGGAAGGCCAGCTGCAGCGCTCGATAGAGCGCATCGGCGAAGTCCTTCACGCTCGACATCGCAAGCAGCGGATCGACAACGCGATACTCCGCGCTGATGTTGATCCGCAGCGTCACCCGGTCACGGGTCAACACTTCCTGCCCCGTGACGTCGAGCGCCTGACGGGTCAGATCGACCAGCTTCGCGGCAACCTTCCGGCCCGGGTTCCAATAGCCATAGGCGCCCGGCTCGAGCCGTTCGGTCATCCGCCCGTCGATGCTGACGAGCGCGGTCTTGCCCTCGTCGACCTCGACGCGCGTGACGAGCTGCGTCTTGCCGGCCTTCTGCAGCCGCTGAAGGAACTTCGCCTCGACCCGCGGACCCGCCGCGATGTCGACAGTCGTCGCCTTCCACGGACCCGCGTCGGTCCACAGGATCAGCTTGTCGTCGGGACCGAGAATGGTGTTGATGATTCCATCGCGTTCGATGACAGCAATCTCATTCTCGGCCGTACGGACCACCATCAGATGCGTCGCCGCATCGACCGGCAGCTTGTCGAGCACCGCTTGCTCATAGGCCGACTTGAACAGCATCTGGGTCAGCGCCTGGCGTTCGATGCGCAGCGAACCGTCGCGGTTCGTGAGCACATGTTCGCCGGCACCCAGGATGCCACGGACCTCGCCCTTGTAGAGCCAGATCGCCCGTTCATTTTCGTCGATGAGCACGCGCTTGCGGCCCATCAGGCTATCGATCAATTGCTTCATCATTTCATTCACCATTCTCAATCTGCGCTACGTCACGCCGATTTCCTTTCTTGTTTGCACTTCACATATTGCCCGCAGCCCAAAGGGTCCGGGGATCGGCGGCATGGCGAAAGATGGACAGAGCGCGAGCGGGCGTTGCGGCGCCAGGGCGGGGATGCGCTGTTCGAAAACAGCGCGTCCCGACTCCGGTGCAGCGCGGCCATCACCGCCTGTCGGATCTTTCAGCATGACGTCCGGGAAAAGCCGGTCCCGCCCACCACCCAAAGGCGGCGTGCAGGCGACGACATTGCCCTTTCGCAAGCCGATCCCCGAGCCCCATGTTAAGGAACCAGAACCTAAATCTGGCGGTCTTTTCAGGACCGTTGTGGAGGGGGAATCGAACCCCCGACACCTAGATTACAAGTCTAGTGCTCTACCCGCTGAGCTATCCAGTGGGACACCTAACGGGAATCGAACCCGCGACCTCCGGCTTTCGGGCCGGCGCTCTTGCCACTGAGCTATAGACGTCATGGTCCCTGACCAACGTGGCGGCATCCGTACAGCGAACCGGCAGGGCCGGTCGATGCGGGCGGGCTTCGCGAAACCCCGATCCGTCGATGTCCGCCCCGCCGACTGGCCGGGGGACGGCGCCGTTAGGCCCGGTCAAAATATCGTGCAAGTAAAAAATAGCATATAAAGAACATTTTATATGGATTATTGTCTATAAGTCGCCCCACGACACATAGTCTTCGACATGGGCGTTGGGCCGGCGGAAGCTCGTAAAACTCATGCTGGCGGACAGGTCCAGTGCTTCGATCTGATGCCACCAGCCGACCGGCAAAAAAATCGCCTCGCCCGGGCCGATGACTGTTTCGAGGACGGGCGGTACAGCCGAATCGCCATGACCCGCGGGCAGCGCTTCATTGCCCCAGTCGGAGAAGCAATGGCGGCTGTTGCGCATCCGCGCAAAGGCCCATGGCGGTGCCATCCGTACGCGTTTCCGGCCCATTACCTGCACGAGCAGATTGTTGGTGAGGTCGTGGTGCCAGGGCGTCAGCGTGCCGCGCGGCCCGAGCCAGAAAAAACCGTCGCGCGGACGCGTCCCGTCGAGCAGCGCAATCGGCGCCATATCGTCCCACAGCGGCGCCAGCGCCGCAGCGTTGGTGCCGCTGTTATAGGCGGTGAGGTAGATGTCGTTGCTCGGCGTGTCACCCCGCAGCCATTCGATCAGTTCGCCGAAACGCACAAGCCGGCGGTGATCGTCCTTCGCGAGTTCGTAATCGGGATCGCGCTCGCGCTCGACCTGCGCCTCGACGACGGCGTCGCCCGCAACCTTCGCGAAATGGTCGAGCGACCAGCGCGACAGCGCGGGCCAGTGATCGATGAGGCCGGTCAGCTTCGCGGGCCGGTTCGCTTCATAATGATGGCGATAGAAAGCGCCGGGACCGGGGTTGTCGAGCGTGTCGAGCGCAAAGCCTCCCTCGGCCTCGCGCGCCAGCCGCTCCTGATTGGTGAGCAGCCAGCCTTGCTTCGCCATCCGCGCGGCCTGCCGCCGCAGCATCGCCGCCATCGGGTCCTTCGCCAGCCGGTCGACTTCATATTTCGCCGCCGCCGCCGAGACACCCGCAGCGACGAGGCGCGCGTGGAGCACGGCATCGTCCTCGCCCGCCGCGAGACCTTCGGCAAGCAGGATGCGTTTGTCGGGTTGGGCCATCGCAGATTCTCCTCGCTCCGCCCAAGGCTATGTCGATGACACTCCGATGACAATCAGTCGCCCGCCGGCCCTTTGTAATCGGCGCCATAGACCGCGCCGCGGAAATCGCGATGGAGCGTGCCGTCATAGGGGATCGTCTGGACGAAGAAGACCGCGGTCAGACGGTTCGCCGGATCGACCCAGAACAGCGTCGAGGCCATCCCGTCCCAGAAAAACTCGCCGACCGCGCCGCGATTTTCCTGTGGCGTCTGCGGCGGCGCCTTGCGCACCGCGAAGTCGAAGCCGAACCCGACCGCGCCCTTGCCGGGGAGCCACGCGCGCTCCTTGATCGCGGGATCGAGCTGATCGGTCGCCATCAGCTTGACGGTCGAGGGTTTGAGGATGCGCGCGCCATCGAGCTCGCCCGTGTTCAGCAACATCCGCGCGAAGCGCTGATAATCGTCGAGCGTCGAGGCGAGGCCGAAGCCGCCGGGAGTCAGCGCATGATCCTCGAAGTTGAGCTTGCGGGCGGTCGCCGCGTCCTGCTGGGTGAGCTTGCCGTCGGCCTTCACGTTCATTGCAGCGAAGCGCGGCAGCCGTGCATCGGGCTGGCGCCACGCGGTATCGGACATTTGCAGCGGTTCGAAGATATGCGTGCGCACATAATCGGCGAAGCGCTGACCCGACAATTTCTCGACGAGCGCCGCCTGCACATCGACCGCGACACTATATTCCCACTGCGTTCCCGGCTGGTAGAGCAACGGCACGCGCGCGAGGCGCTTGCTCGCCTCGGCAAGCGGGATCGTGAGCGAAAGCGGCTCGGCAGCAACATAAGCGTCGTGTGCGGGCGTCGGCCCCGCGCCATAAGCGAAGCCAGCGGTGTGACGCATTATGTCGCGTACCGTGATCGACCGTTCGGCAGGCACAGTGCGCGGCTGGCCCGCCGCATCCTTGCCCACATAGACGCGCATATCGGCATATTCGGGAAGATATCGGGCGAGCGGGTCGTCGAGCCGGAACTTGCCCGCCTCCCACAGCTGCATCAGCGCGACGCCGGTGACGGGCTTGGTCATCGAATAGATTTGCGCGATCGTGTCGCGGCGCATCGGGCGCTTCGCTTCGCGGTCGGCCATCCCCGCGGTGCCGAAATAGACCTCGCGCCCGTCCTGCCAAATCAGTGCCGAAACGCCTGCGGCGCGGCCGTCGGCGATCATCGCCCCCAGCGCCGCATCGATCCGCGCCTTGTCGATACTGAGCGTCGCGGCCGGCGCGGTCTGCGCCCGCACCGGTTCGGCCGCCGCCGCGAAACCGATGCCCGCCAACATCATTACCAGTGCCATTCGCTTGCCGCGCATATCGCCACTCCCCGTCCCGGACATCCGCCGGGTTCCGCGCCATCACATGGGATCGGGCGCGACAGGTCAACCCGAATAGGTCTGCAGCAAGGGGCTATTCGGTCGCAGCCGTTTCTTCGGCGCGACCTTTTGCCGCGGTCAGGCTGCCGTTCTGGACCAGCCATTGCGGATAGCCCGCCTGCACCGACGCCATGATGCGGTCGATCGCCGCGGCGACCTCGACGCCCTCGGCCTCGCGGTCGCGCTGGACGACGACGCGGCGCGCCTGCGCGTCGACCAGCACCCGGTCGCGCGGCAGCAAGGCGCCGACCGTCAGCCCGGTAAGGATCGCGCGGCTATCCTCTTGGCGCTGTTCGAGCGCCGAGAGACGGCGATTGAGCTGTTCCTCGACCTGCACCGCAGCGTTGGTCTGTTGCCGGAGCTGGACGATACTGACGCGCACCTCGCGGTCGAGTTCGGCGGCGATCTTCGCCGCGAGCTGCGTATCGAGACGGCCCGCATAGCGATCGACCAGAACCACGCCGTCGACGGCAACCGCATCACGTTCCATCCGCACATTGAGGCTGTCGACGCGGTCGCTTTCGCCGAGCAGCGCGCGGAGTTCGGTCTGGACCACCGACCGCGCGCGCACTTCGCCGGCGAGGCTGTTGAGCGTCAGCGCGAGCGGGATCGAAAGAATGCCGAGGGTCGCCACAATCCCGACCACCTGCATCGCGGTGTGCTGCGGGGTCAGCGACGGGCCGAAATGATTGAGCCGCGCGACGATCGTCGCAGCAAAGGCAATCGCGAGCGTATTGGTGAGGAACAGCAAGGACGCGCCGAGCGCAAAGTCGAAGCGGCCCGTGGCGAGGCCGAAGCCGACGGTCGACAGCGGAGGCACGAGCGCGGTGGCGATTGCGACGCCGACCATCACGCCCGACAGCTTGCGCATGATCGCATAGACGCCGGCAATCCCGCCGACGACCGCGACCCCGAGGTCGAGCAGGGTCGGCTGGGTCCGTGCGCGCAGTTCGGGGGTGACGTCCTTGATCGGCGACAGCCAGATAATCAGCATCGCGACGAGGATCGCGACCGCGGTGCCCGCGGCGAGCGTGACCAGCGAACGGCGGATCAGATTGCTTTCCAGCGTCGCAAGGCCGAAGCCTATCCCCATGATCGGCCCCATCAGCGGCGATACGAGCATCGCGCCGATCACAACCGCGGTCGAGCTTTGCAGCAGGCCGAGCGTTGCGATCATCGCCGCGAGGATGATGAGCAGCAGGAATTTCTTGTCGAGCCGCGCATCGCGCGCAACGCTCGCCAGAATCAACGAGCGGTCGAGGGCGTCGTCGCCCTCGACCGCATCGTGATGATCATCGTTTCGCGCCGCCCGGCGACCGCCGGCATTGAACGGCGCGTCGCCCAGTCCGGGCACTCCGGGATGGTTACCGGCCACTTCGCCTGCCGGTCAGATCTTGCCGGTCAGTTCGGGAACGGCGTTGAAGAGATCGGCGACGAGACCGAAATCGGCGACCTGGAAGATCGGGGCGTCCTCGTCCTTGTTGATCGCAACGATCGTCTTCGAATCCTTCATCCCGGCGAGATGCTGGATCGCGCCCGAGATGCCGATCGCGAAATAGACCTGCGGCGCGACGATCTTGCCGGTCTGGCCGACCTGATAGTCGTTGGGGACATAGCCCGCATCGACCGCGGCGCGCGAAGCACCGAGCGCAGCGCCGAGCTTGTCGGCGAGCGGCACAATGACTTCTTCGTATTTCTCGCTCGAACCGAGCGCACGGCCGCCCGACACGATGACCTTGGCCGAGGTCAGTTCGGGACGCTCCGACTTGGCGATTTCGGCGCCGACGAAGCTCGAAATGCCGGCGTCGCCGCCAGCCGAGACGGCTTCGACCGTGCCCGAACCACCGGAGGTGGCGGCCTTGTCGAAGGCGGTGCCACGGACGGTCAGGACCAGCTTCGCGTCCGACGATTCGACGGTCGCGATCGCGTTGCCGGCATAGATCGGGCGGGTGAAGGTCTTCGGACCCTCGACCGACAGGATTTCCGAAATCTGCATCACGTCGAGCAGCGCGGCGACGCGCGGCGCGATATTCTTGCCGGTGGTCGTCGCGGGCGCGACAAACGCGTCGTGGCTTGCCATGAGGTCGGCGACGAGCGGCGCGACATTTTCGGGCAGGTTATGACCGAAAGCGGCGTTGTCGGCGACGTGGACTTTGCCCACGCCGGCGATCTGCGCGGCTTCCTTGGCGACGCCATCGACGCCGCTACCGGCGACGAGGAGATGGACTTCGCCGAGCTTCGAAGCGGCGGTCACCGCGGCGAGCGTCGCGTCCTTGACGGCGCTGCCGTCATGTTCGACCCAAACGAGCGTTTTCATGAATGCACTCCCAGCGCTTTGAGCTTGGCAACCAGTTCATCGACATCGGCGACCTTGACGCCGGCCGAGCGGACGGGCGGTTCCGAAACCTTGACCGTCTTGACGCGCGGCGCCGTGTCGACGCCGTAGTCGGCGGGCGACTTGGTATCGAGCGGCTTCGACTTCGCCTTCATGATGTTCGGCAGCGAGGCATAGCGCGGCTCGTTGAGGCGAAGGTCGGTAGTGACGATCGCGGGAAGCTTGAGCTTCACCGTTTCAAGGCCGCCGTCGACTTCGCGGGTGACGCTCACGCTGTCGCCCTCGACGTTCACGGCGCTGGCGAAGGTGCCCTGCGCCCAGCCCGTCAGCGCAGCAAGCATCTGGCCGGTCTGGTTGTTGTCGTCGTCGATCGCCTGCTTGCCGAGGATCACGAGACCCGGCGCTTCGGCGTCGGCAATTGCCTTGAAGATCTTCGCGAGTGCGAGCGGCTCGACGGCATCGTCGGTCTGGACGAGGATCGCGCGGTCGGCGCCCATGGCGAGCGCGGTGCGGAGCGTTTCCTGCGCCTTCGCGGGGCCGACGGAAACGGCGACGACTTCGGTCGCGACGCCCTTTTCCTTGAGGCGGATCGCCTCTTCGACGCCGATCTCGTCGAACGGGTTCATCGACATTTTGACATTCGCAAGGTCAACGCCCGTGCCGTCGGCCTTGACCCGCGGCTTGACGTTGTAATCGAGCACCCGCTTTACGGGGACGAGGATTTTCATAGCTTCAACAGCTCCTCTCGAAGAATTGTGCACTGCGCCATAATTGGCGTTTACGTAAACGTCAACCAGCAGTCCCTACTCCTCCCCCGCGGATGCGAGGGAGGGTTGGATTATCACGCCGCCTTGTTCACCTCGGCGACAATCTTCTTGGCCGCATCGCCCAGATCGTTTGCCGCCACGATCGGCAGGCCCGAATTGGCGAGGATGTCCTTGCCCTGCTGGACGTTCGTGCCTTCGAGGCGGACGACGAGCGGGACCGACAGGTTCACTTCCTTCGCCGCAGCGACGATGCCGTCGGCGATGATGTCGCACTTCATAATGCCGCCGAAGATGTTGACGAGGATGCCCTTCACGGCAGGGTCCTTGAGGATGATCTTGAACGCCGCGGTCACCTTTTCCTTCGAAGCGCCGCCGCCGACGTCGAGGAAGTTCGCGGGGAATTCGCCATTGAGCTTGATGATGTCCATCGTCGCCATCGCGAGGCCGGCGCCGTTGACCATGCAGCCGATGTTGCCGTCGAGCTTGATGTAGGCGAGGTCATATTCCGACGCTTCGACTTCGGCCGGATCTTCCTCGGTCAGGTCGCGGAGGTCGGCGAGATCCTTGTGGCGGAACATCGCATTGCCGTCGAACGCCACCTTGGCGTCGAGCACGAGCAGTTCGTCGCCGTTGGCGCCTTCGCACACGGCGAGCGGGTTGATTTCGATCTGTTCGGCATCGGTGCCGAGGAACGCATCATACAGCCCGGCGAGGGTCTTGGCGGCCTGCTTGGCGAGGTCGCCCGACAGGCCGAGCGCCGCGGCGACGCTGCGGCCGTGGTGCGGCTGGAGCCCGGTGGCGGGGTCGATGACGATCGTGTGGATCTTTTCCGGCGTGTCATGCGCGACGGTTTCGATGTCCATGCCGCCTTCGGTCGAGGCGACCACCGCGATGCGGCTGGTGGCGCGGTCGACGAGCAAAGCGAGGTAGAATTCCTGCTTAATGTCGGCGCCGTCGGTGATGTAGAGGCGGTTGACCTGCTTACCGGCTTCGCCGGTCTGGATCGTCACAAGCGTGTTGCCGAGCATGTCCTTGGCGTGCGCCTCGACTTCCTCGACGCTCTTGGCAAGGCGGACGCCGCCCTTTGCGTCGGGGCCGAGTTCCTTGAACTTGCCCTTGCCGCGGCCGCCGGCGTGGATCTGCGACTTCACGACATAGAGCGGCCCGGGGAGCTGCTTCGCCGCGGCGACAGCCTCTTCGACACTCATCGCTGCAATGCCCTTGGGGACAGCGACGCCAAATTTCGCGAGCAGTTCTTTCGCCTGATATTCGTGGATGTTCATGAGGTCTGCCGGGCCTTTCGACTCTGGAGCGGGGAGAAGTTTGGCGCCGCATAAGCACAAGTTCGCGCGCAAGGCTACCCCCGGGGTCCCCAGATATTCTTGCGCACCGCAAAGGCTGTCGGCGCGCCGGTCCGTCTTCGGGATGACGCCCCCGCCTCGAGCTGGTAACCGGGCAGCGCGGGGGATCGGGATAAGGGAGCCGAAGATGCGGATAAAGCTTGTTGTTTTGGCGTTTCTGGCGTTCGCTGGCCCCGGCGCGGTAGCGGCGCAGACCAACCAGGCACTCGACATCCGGGTCGGCAAAGCGCCCGATATCGTACGCATAGGCGCGGCCGATCAGCTCGTCTACGAACTGCATCTGACCAATTTTTCGAGCCTTGCCCTGCGGCTGGACCAGCTTGTCGTGCGAGCCGGTGACGAGGCAACGCCGCTCAAGACCTATGAGGGCGACGAACTGGCCAAGGCCATCGGGCTCGTCGGGCCGGCCGAGGCCGACACGCGGACAATTCCATCGGGCCGCCGCGCGGTCCTCTACATCAATGCTCCCATCGCGGCCGGCGTGGCGCGCGGCGCAATTTCGCACGAACTGAAACTCAGCAAGGTTGGCGCCGATGGCGCCAGCTTCACGATTTCGGGAGGCGCAGCACTGCCAGCCGCCGCGCCCCTCCCGCGCCTTGCGCCGCCATTGCGCGGCGGGCCTTGGGTCGCGGTGTACGACCCCGGCATGGAACGCGGTCACCGGCGGGTCTTCTATGCCACTGAAGGATCGGCAACCCTGCCCGGTCGCTTCGCCATCGATTTCATGAAGGTCGACACGGGCGGCAAGCTGGCGGCGGGCGACGCCAACATCCCTGCGAACCATTATGGCTTCGGTGCCGAGGTGCTCGCGGTCGCCGACGGCACCGTCGTCGCGGTGCGCGACGACGTGCCCGACCCGGCGGCAATCAAGGGACGGGCGAACCCCACGATCGCCGACGCGAGCGGCAATTATCTCATGCTCGATATCGGCCGCGGGCGCATCGCGACCTATGAGCATCTGAAGCAGGGCGCCCCGGTCAAGGTCGGGGATCGCGTCAAGGCGGGACACGTCGTCGGTTTCCTTGGCTTCACCGGACAGGCGAGCGCGCCGCACCTCCACTTTCACCTCGCCGACCGGGCATCGATCCTCGGCGCGGAAGGCCAGCCCTATGTCTTCGCTTCGCTCACGCGGCTGGGGCAATATGGAGCGATCGGCGATTTCTTCCGCGGCGATACATGGCCACCCACCGACCGCTCCGAAACGGTGCGCGACAGCTATCCGCCGCCGAATCTCGTCATCCGCTTTCCGGGCGACTGACGCCTAGCGCAGCGCGCAGAGCGCCGCCGAGCTGGTCGAGACGGTCAGGATTTCGGGGTCCTTGAGCGCGCGGACCTTGTGGAAGAACTGGTCGAGCGAGAGGTCGGTGACACGCTTGTCCTTGAGGCTGCCGAGCGCCGACAGGCGGCGGAGCTGGAGCAGCGAGAGCCGGTCGACCATGCGTTCGGCCATGCACGCCGACATCGCTTTCGACAGGCCGGCATTGTTGAGTCCGGTGCGCAGCCGCGTTTCGGGCGTCGCGCATCCGGCGAGCGCGAGCGACAGCGCAAGCAGCGGCAGGGCAGCAAGCTTCATCGGGGATTACCTTCCGTGATATTCGGCGACAGCCGACGAGACCGACTGCATCAGCGCCATACGCGCGGGGATGCCCGATGTCGTGCTGCCCATCATCACGACGATCGCATAGCGGGTGCCGTCGGGCGCCGTCGCGATACCGATGTCGTTGTAACCCGCGGTCATTCCGCCCAGATTCTGGCCGGTCCCGGTCTTGTGCATGAATTGCCAGCCCGGCGGCAGCCCGGCCTTGAGGCGGCGCGGCCCGCTCTTCGTGCGGCTCATCACGCCTTGCAGATATTCGGTCGATTCGGGCGACAGCAGGGTACCGCGCGCGAGTCGCGTCAATGCGCTCGCAATGGCGGCGGGAGCCGCACCGTCGACCGGATTGGCGAGATAATTGTTCATCGCGGTCTGGCGCGCCGCAGCGGGCAACAAGGCGCGCGCACTTTCGAAATTGCGGCCGACCGAATAGCTTTGCTGCCAGGTCAGCCCTGCGGTTCCGCTTTGCAACAACCGTTCGCCCGGCCCGAAGCGGATCGAACCCAGATCCTTTTTCGAGATGAAGGCGCGCACGGCGTTGGGACCGCCGACGGTGCGCAGCAGGCTGTCGTTAGCAAGATTGTCGCTGTGGGTGATCGCGGTCTCGATCAGATCGCGAACACTCATCGTAACCGAACCCTCGGCGCGCACGCGCGCCGCGAGCGGCTGATGAAAGACCACCAGATCCTCGGGGCCGATGCGGACACGCTGATCCATCGTCAACCGGCCCTGATCGACCGCATCGAGCACGGTCAGCGCGACCCAAAGCTTCGACACGCTCTGCTGCGGAAAAAGTTCGCCGCCACGCTGCGACAGCGCCCATTCGCCGTCGATGCGCTGGACCGCGATGCCGGTCTTGCCGGGGAAGGCGCGCCACAGTTCATAGATGCGGTCCTGAAGACCGGCAGGCGCCCGGCGGAAACCGGGGTCGAGCGGACCGGCAGGGCGCGGCATCTGCGAGCGTACGGGCTGCCCGATCGGCACGGTGACCGCACCGGCCGGACCACGTACCGCCGCTGGCTGCTGCTGCGCGCGCGGCTGCGGCACGATCGCGGCGCTACTGACGCAGCCCGCCAGCACCGCGGCGCTCATCGACACAGCGAGGAGCGGCTTGCCGGATAACCTGAACTTCATTCGAACCCCGCACTTGCGACTTATATAGTATCCCGACCCCATTCGGGTACGCCATCCGTCCCGCAGGCACGTGCAGCGGACCAGCGTTTTGCGGTGAATGATTCTTCTGCCGCGACCAATGGCGGAACCCGGCCGATTTCCGGAGCGCGGGGTTGGCGCGCACGCCGTCGTCAGGGTGCCGGCTTCGCCCGCACCATGTCGGGATACAGCCGCTTCAGCGCCGCGAGCTTGGGCGCGTCCCAGCGCAATATATAGCCGTTCTTCGGATTGCGGCGCATGAAATCCTGGTGGTTCGCCTCGGCGGGATAAAAGCGCTTATACGCTTCGACCGGAACGACGATCGGCTTGGCGAAATATTTGCCGCCGCCGATCTGCGCCAGATAGGCGGTCGCGACCTGCCGCTGACTCGCGTCGAGGGGGACGATCGCGGCGCGATATTGCGGCCCCGTGTCGGGCCCTTGGCGATTCTTGAGCGTCGGATCGGCGACTACGGAAAACAGGATGCGCAGCAAGGTGCCATAGCTGACCTGCGACGGGTCATAAACGATGCGGACCGCCTCGGCGTGGCCCGATGTGCCATCGTGTGTCAGCTCATATTTGGCGGTCGCGGCACTGCCGCCATGATAGCCCGATTCAACCGAGATCACGCCCTTGACGTTGGAAAAGACGCCTTCGACGCCCCAGAAACAGCCGCCGGCAAGCACCGCGGTCGCGCGCTTCGCATTCACCGCCGGGTCGACCAGCGCCGCGGGCAACTTGACGACGCTTTCGGCTTGCGCAGGCGCGCATTGTGCGACGATCGCGCCGGCCATCAGCGCCGCGGCGGCGCGAAGGGCGAGCGCACGCCGCAGTGGCGTCACGCCGGGATCGGCAGCGCCGGCTGATTGAGCACGATATAGGTCGCGCCAATCGCGAAGCCGGCGAGCATGGTCAGGAACCAGTCGGAGCGAAGCATGGAGAGCATATGGGCCTCTTTTCATATCTTGTCGATTCGCGGCTTTGACCGCTTTGGTTACACCGACGATATGGAGCGCCCCGACCAGCCGTGCAGTGATGGCAGTCACCCTAACGAGAATGACTTACCATCCGGTGAACCGGGCGGTTAACCGCCGTTCAGGTTCAAATAGTCGCCGCCGCCACGATTACAAGACCGATCGGTACAAAACAATCTTGCGCGCTTGAAATACCGCTTAGCTGAGCGCGGCGCACGCCTGCTGGATGCGCACGCAAGCTTCCTTCAGCACCGCTTCCGACGTCGCATAAGAGACGCGGAACGCGGGTGACAGGCCAAACGCCCCGCCATGCACCGCCGCGACCTTTGCCGAATCGAGGAAATAGTCGATCAGCGCTTCGTCGCTGTCGATCAGCTTGCCGTCGGGGGTCTTCTTGCCGATGCAGCCCGACGCGTCGGGATAGACATAGAAGGCGCCGTCGGGGACGGGGCAGTTGAGGCCCGGCGCGTCGTTGAGCATTGCGACAACCATGTCGCGGCGCTTGCGGAACGCGGCGTTGCGATCGTCGAGGAACTGCTGCGGCCCGCCAAGCGCGGCGGCCGCGGCGGCCTGTGCGATCGAGCAGGGGTTCGACGTCGACTGCGACTGGAGCTTGCCCATCGCCTTGATGATCCACGCGGGACCGCCGGCATAACCGATGCGCCAGCCGGTCATCGCATAGGCTTTCGAGCAGCCGTTCACCGTCAGGATGCGGTCGATCAGGTCAGGGCAGCGCTGGGCAAAGGTGGTGAACGCGAAATCGGCGTACCAGACATGCTCGTACATATCGTCGGTCATCACCATGACGTGCGGATGGCGGCGGATCACTTCGCCGAGCGCGTCGAGTTCCTCGCCCGAATAGGCGGCGCCCGACGGGTTCGACGGCGAGTTGAGCATCACCCAGCGTGTCTTGTCGGTGATCGCGGCGTCGAGCTGCGCCGGGGTGATCTTGTAGTTCTGCGCCGCGCTGCCCTCGACGATCACCGGCTTGCCGCCGCAGAAGGCAACGATGTCGGGATAGCTGACCCAATAGGGTGCGGGGATGATCACCTCGTCGCCCTTGTCGACGGTCGCGACGAGCGCGTTGAACAAAGTGTGCTTGCCGCCGACATTGACCGAAATCTGGTCGAGCCCGAATTCGAGGCCGTTGTCGCGGCGGAACTTGCCGCGGATCGCATCCTTCAGCGCGACGGTCCCGTCGACGAGCGTATATTTGGTCTGCCCGTTGCGGATCGCCTCGATCGCCGCTTCCTTGACGAAGTCGGGGGTATCGAAATCGGGCTCGCCGGCGCTGAGGCCAATCACGTCGACACCCCCGGCCTTCAGCGCCGAGACGCGCGCGGTCATCGCGAGCGTCGCCGAGGGCTGGATGCGGTTGAGGGCGGCGGAGACATGGGGCTTCAGCGACATGACGATATCTTCCGTGGCTTGCGCGGTTCGGGCTGCAAAAGGACAGGAAATTGCGCGCGGCCGCGCCTAAAGCCTCTAACGCATATTCGCAAGCGCGCAGCTTGATAATTTACCTATGCAGCAGGCAGGTCAGCCTATCGGGGATGCCACAGCGTCCGCGAGCCGTGCCGGGATCAGCCCGCGCAGCGAGTTGCCGATGAAAAATCCGTCGTCGAGATCCGCGAGCCGCAGGTGCGATTCGACCGCGCGTCCCTTCTCGATCAGCTCGGCGCGGAGCACGCCGGGGAGCAACCCGAGCGCGAGCGGCGGGGTGAGCAACTGGCCCTCGCGCTCGACGAAGACATTGCTCCAGCTCCCCTCGGTAACGAAACCCGGTTCGTCGACGAAGACGACCTCGGGCGCGCCGCTTTCGTGGCGCGCGGCATCATAGGCGGCGCGCTGGCTCGTCTTGTGCGCGAGGCGGAAATCGCCAGCCGCCATCGGGGCGGGACGCACCGCAACGGGCACCGGCAGCTCGGCGAGCCGCGGCAGCGGCGACACCTCGACCGCGAGCGCGCCCGATGGCGCGAGCCGCATCCGCACCCGCGCCGCGCTGCGCACGCGGAAGGTCGCCGATTGCAGGCTATTGCGCGCGCCGTGCCGGTCAAAGGTGAACCCCAATGCCTCGGCGCTCGCCTTCATCCGCGCCAGATGCCCCTCGAGCCGCTGCACGCCCTCGACGGGGTCGAAGAACATCGTCTCGATAAGGTCGAAGCTTTCCCCCGCTGCGCCCACAAATTCCCCCTTGGCCAGACATTCGCGCCACTCTTCGGCCGGAACGCTGTCGGCGACGATACCGGAACCCAATCCCAGCGTGGCGCAAGGCACATGATCGTGCAAGTCGCTTTGCGGTAACACCAAAGTCCGGATCGCGACGTTGAACGCCGCATCGCCTCCCGGCTCGATGAAGCCGATCGATCCGGTATAAAGACCTCGCGCATCGCCTTCCAGCGCGTCGATGATTTCCATCGCGCGGACCTTTGGCGCGCCGGTGATCGATCCGCAGGGGAAGGCCGCGCGCAGCACGTCGACCGCGCCGACCCCTTCGGGCAGGCGCGCGCTGACGTCGGAAACGAGCTGGTGGATCGTCGGAAAACTCTCGACGCGGTAGAGGTCGGGAACCGCCACCGACCCCGGCGCCGCGACGCGCGACAGGTCGTTGCGGATCAGGTCGACGATCATCAGGTTTTCGGCGCGCTGCTTCAGGTCTTCGGCCAGCGCGCGCGCCGCCGCGGCATCGGCTCCGGCGTCGGCGAGCCGCGCCGCGGTCCCCTTCATCGGCCGCGCCATCACCTCACCCCGGCGCAGCGCAAAAAACAGCTCGGGCGAGTGCGACACGATCGCCCGCTCCCCGGTCCAGATCACCCCGCCATAGCCCGCACGCGCCGTCCGCCGCAGCCGCGCATGGACCGCGAGCGGGTTACCGAGCACCGGCACGTCGGCGCGAAAGGTCAGGTTGGCCTGATAAATGTCGCCCGCGCGAATAAACCCCAGCACCGCCTCGACCGCGATCAGATAGTCGGCGCGCGCAATGCGCGGGGCGACCTTGCCGACCCACGCCGATGCGGGATCGGGCAGCAGATCCGCGACGCGGTCGGCGGCGATCCGTTCGACCGTCTCGAACAGCCCGAACCAGCCGACTGGCGCATCCCCCGCCCGGGCCTCGACCGCCCCGCGCCACGCTGGCGCGAGGCCTTGTCCGGCTTCATAGGCGAGATAGCCGGCGGCGTAGAACCCCCGCGCCTGCGCCGCCTCCAACGCCGACAACAAGGCAGGAACTTCAGCCGCCGAACGAGCGACGAGGATTTCGACCGGGCGCACGAACAGCCGTGCCGCCGCCGCGCCTTCGGCGCGCGCGTCGTCGAGCAGCACGAAGGGCGGGCAGTCTGGCCCGGGAACGGGGATCGCGTCGGCGTCTGCCATCTATGTCACATATGCCGCTCGCGCGCCGGCGGCGGTCAGCGGTCGCGTTTCACGCGGATCGTGCGGCCGCCGTCGATCGTCGCGAAATAGCTGCCCATCGTCGCGACCTTGATCTTGACCTTCTGTCCCGGCTTGGGCTGGCGCGGCAACCTGGTCGTGTCGATCTGCACCCACACCGCCTCGTCTTCCATCGCGAGGGTATATTTGCCCGACCGGTCCATGCTCACCGACCGGATCGTCGTTTCGATTTCCTTGACCTCATCCTCGTCGCCGCCGAAAATCCCGCCGAGCTTGGGGAAAGAAAAGCCGAACAGCCCGCGCCGCGCCTTCTTCGCGGTCTCGCGGTCGGTGAAGGTGATTTCGCGCGCCTGGTCGGCCGTCGCCAGCTCGCCGACCTCGCGGTCGAAACAGGCAAGCCGCGCCGATGCGTCGGCGATATCGCGGCAGGCATAGAGTTCCTGGATCTGCGCGGGACGCGCGGACGGCAATTTGTCCCTCGCGGCTGCGGGAATGGAGAGGGTGCAGGCAAGAATGACGAGCGGCGCGGCGAAGCGCGATGACAGCTGCAACATGGCAAAACCCCTGCGAGAACAATATGCGCTGCCTAGCCGTAGCAACAGCGCGCCGCAAGCGAGCCCGGTTGCAAATCACTGCTTACTGACCCTAGTGTAAGGAACCCCGCATCTTCCAATAGGATATCAACCCGCGATGGACAGCCGCTTTTCCTGGTCGACCGATTATCACCATCCCACCGCGTGGGACCAGGAGTTCGCACCGCTGTCGCTGCCCGACATGCTCGCTGCCAGCGTCGCGAAGCGCGGCGATGCGCCGATGCTCGATTTCCTCGGCCGCCGGTTCGGTTATGCCGAGGTCGCGCGCGGCGCGGCGCGCGTAGCACGCGGGCTGCAACAGCGCGGGATCGGCAAAGGCAGCCGCGTCGGCCTGTTCCTCCCCAACGTCCCCCATTATGTCGCCGCCTATTATGGCGCGCTCATCGCCGGGGCGACGGTGGTCAATTTCTCGCCACTCTACACCGTCGCCGAACTCAAGGCGCAGGTCGAGGATTCGGGCACCGAGCTGTTGTTCACGGTCAGCGCAGCGGCCCTGCTCCCCACTGCGCTCAAGGTGCTCGACGGATCGAGCCTCAAGACACTCGTCGTCGGCTCGGTCGCGGGCGGCCTCCCCGCGGCGAAGTCGGTGCTCTACCGCCTGTTCAAACGCAGCGAAGTCGCGGCGCTGCCCGCCGACCCGCGCGTCGTCCGCTTCTCGGCGCTCACCGACAACGACGGGCGCCCCGACCCCGTAGAGATCGACGCCGAAAAGGATATTGCGCTGATCCAGTACACCGGCGGCACGACCGGGACACCCAAGGGCGCGGAACTGACGCACCAGAACCTTACCGCGAACGCGCGGCAGGTGAACGCGATCGACCCCGACCATGATGCCGACGACCGCATCCTCGGCGTACTGCCCTTCTTCCATGTCTTTGCGAACACCTGCGTGCTCAACCGCACCGTGCTCAACGGCGGGACGATCACGATGCTGCCGCGCTTCGATGCCAAACAGGCGCTCGAAGCGATCACCCGGACGAAAACGACCGCGCTCCCCGGCGTGCCGACGATGTATCAGGCGCTGCTCGACCATCCCGACCTCGCGAAGACCGACTTTTCTTCGCTGCGCGTGTGTATTTCTGGGGGTGCGCCGATGCCCGCCGAGCTGCGCGAGAAATTTATCGCCGCGACGGGAGCATCGCTCGTCGAGGGTTATGGCCTCACCGAAAGCTCGGGGGTCGTCGCGACCAACCCCTATGAGGGCCCGGTCATGCCCGGCACGATCGGCCAGCCGCTCCCCGCGACGCATATCCGGCTGCTCGACAAGGAGGACCCGACGAAGGATGCGCCCGACGGCGAGCCCGGCGAGCTCGCGGTCAAGGGACCGCAGATCATGCAGGGCTATTGGAACCGCCCCGACGCCGACAAGGACAGCTTCACCGAGGACGGCTGGCTGCGCACCGGCGACGTCGCCGTGGTCGAGGCGGACGGCTATATCCGCATCGTCGACCGGTTGAAGGACATGATCGCGGTCGGCGGGTTCAAGGTCTATCCGAGCGTGATCGAGGCGCATCTCTACGAACACCCCGCGGTCAAGGAAGCGATCGTGCTCGGCGTTCCCGACGCCTATCGCGGCGAGGCGCCGAAGGCTTTCGTGACACTGGAGGATGGCTTTCAGGTGAGCGGCGAAGCGCTCGCCGCATGGCTCAATCCGCAGCTCGGCAAGCATGAGCGGGTAATCGCGGTCGAGGTGCGGCTGAACCTGCCCAAGACGATGATCGGCAAGCTCGACCGGAAGGCGCTCAGGGCAGAGGAAGGCGCCGTCTAGCCCCGCGCCTTCATGATAGCCTTGTTGCGCGCCTCGAGCGTGCGGAACGCCGAAAAGACGCTCAGCCTTTCGTCGGGGCGCCCCTTGTGACCGAGTAGCCAGAGCTGCTGGTAGAACCAGTAGATGCCCGCAAAACCGTCGATCGCCTTGACCATCTGGAGGCGTTTCAGGAAGCCGAGCCAGCCGGGCACCAGCCCAAGGCCGTCCTCATAGCGCGGCAACGTCGCTTCGCCCGCCAGCAGCCGCTTCGGCGCGTCGGTCATCAGGCACATCGGCCGGCCCAGCCCGATGACGTCCGCGGCACCACCGGCGAGCGCCTGCTCCATCGCGGCGCGCGAACGGAACCCGCCGGTGACCATCAGCGGCACCGACACCCGCGCCTGCATCGCAAGCGCGAAATCGACGAAATAGGCCTCGCGCGCGAGGGTCGACGGCGCGACATTCTGCGGCGCGCTTTCCTCCATGCCCTCAATCCCGAGCAGCTTCGGCTGTTCATAGGTGCCGCCCGAAATCTCGATCAGGTCGACGCTTGCGGCCTCCAGCCACCCCGCGACCGTCAGGCTGTCCTCGAAGGCAAAACCGCCCTTCTGGAAATCGGCGCTGTTGAGCTTGACCGAAATCGGGAACGCCGGCCCCGTCGCCGCGCGGATCGCCGCGATCACGTCGAGCAGCAGGCGCGCGCGATTTTCAAGGCTACCACCATATTCGTCGGTGCGCCGGTTCGCGAGCGGGCTCAGGAACTGCGACACCAGATAACCATGCGCGGCGTGCACCTGCACCCCGGTAAAGCCCGCATCCTGGCATGCCTTCGCCGCGATCGCCCAGCGTTCGACGAGTTCGCCGATTTCCGCGCGCGTCAGCGGCTCGGGCTCGCCGAACTGTCCGCCGGGAAGCCCCAGCCGGACGTCCGACGCCGATTTGGGATGGCGATTGACGACCGCCGGCGTCTGCCGTCCGCTGTGGCTGATCTGCGCCCAGAAATGATTGCCGCTTCGCGTTGCGGCTGCAGCCCAGCGGGCCAGCCGCATCCTCGTGTCGGCGTCGGGCACCGCATCGATCACGACATTGCCCGGCCGTTCGAGATGGTCGCGGTCGATCACCAGATTGCCGCCAATCAGCAGCCCCGCGCCGCCGTCCGACCACAGGCCGTAAAGCCGGTCGAGTTCGGGGGTCGGGCGGCCGTCGGGGGTCGCCATCCCTTCGGTCATCGCCGCCTTGGCGATCCGGTTGGGCAAGGTCGCGCCGCACGGCAGCGTCAGCGGTTCCGACAAAAGGCTCATGCGCACCCTCCCCACCAGTTTTGTTGCGAAACCGACTGCCTCCGTGCGCGGGGCCGAGTCAAAAAGATTCGCGTATGTAATATTGTAACCTTGGTCATGTTATGCCATATCAGGCGTCGCAATCGTTGAACGGAGAATCGGGTGACGCACGTCGCCAGCCATGTCCCTGTCCTGACGCGCCTCGGCGCGGTGGTCCGGGCTGCGCGCGATTCGCGGCCGCTGACATCCTTGAGCGGCGACCAGCTCGCCATGGGCCTGTCGGGGCTGTGCCTCGTCCATTGCCTCGCGACGACGGTGTTTTTCGCCTCGATCGCATCAGTCGGCGGGGTGTTTCTCGACAATCACCTGTTCCACGAGATCGGGTTGATCATCGCGATCGGCTTTGCGCTCATCACGCTCGTTTCGGGCGTATTGAGCCACGGCTATATGATGCCCTTCGCGGTCGGCAGCTTCGGACTCGGCATGATGGCGGGCGCGCTGTCGCGGCCGCACGACGGCAGCGAAGTGCTCGCGACGATGATCGGTGTTGCCGTCGTCGCACTGGGGCACGACCTCAACCGCCGCGCGCGGCACTGATCCCACCGCATCGGAGATGTCCGCAACTTGCGGGCGCCCCATAAACAGCCTACATTATGTCTTAGTTAGCGCGGGATTTCCCACGCCTGAGGAAACGCCAATGGGCAAGCATGACCATCCGCACGTCGAGGCCAGCGGCGCCTCGCTCGCCAAGGCGGCGCAGACCGCGCTCGAGGGCGCGGGCGAAGCGTGGACCGACATGCGCGCACAGATTTTCGACGCGGTTGCCGAAATCGGCAAGCCCGCGAGCGCCTATGAAATCGCCGACATCGTCTCGCAGAAGCGCGGCAAGCGCGTCGCGCCGAACAGCGTCTATCGCATCCTCGACCTGTTCGTCGCGAACAACCTCGTCCGCCGCGTCGAGAGCGCCAACGCCTTTGTCGCGAACAGCCATCCGGGCTGCCTCCACGACTGCATCTTCCTGATCTGCGACACCTGCGGCACCGCGGTGCATGTCGACGACGACAAATTGTCGACCGGCGTGCGCGCCGCCGCCGAAAAGACCGGCTTCGCCGCCGAACGCCCGGTGATCGAGGTGCGCGGCAAATGCGCCGAGTGCCAATAAGGTGAGCCGCCGCGCTCCGCCGGACCGCTAGGGCGTGATCGGGGGGCTTCAGCATTGGATCGAGGCGCAGCGGACGCGTCCGCCCGCGCCCACGCGCTGGTGGTATGGGACGCTGGCGTTCGGCATCGCGACCCTCCTCTTCGGCCTTCACCTGACGCAGGTCTTCCCGCAGTCGGGGCATGACATCGCGCCGGGATATGGCCCGCCCGTCCTTGCGTTCGAATTCGCCGGCGGCCAGGCCGATCTCGAAGCGATCTTCGGCTTTTTCACCGACCCGCAGCAGGTGACGCGCCTCGCCGCGATGCGCACGGGGAACGAGCACGACTATCTCTATATGCTGCTCTACGCGGGCTTCCTCGCCAGCGGCTGCATCGCGCTGTGGCGCGAGCTTCGCCTCCGCCCGATCCTCGCTGCGGCGCTGCTGCCGGTCGCCGCAGCGCTGTGCGACGCGTATGAAAACTGGCTGCTCTTCGATATCCAGGCCGCCTTTACCGCGGGCGATTATTCGCCAGCGATGGCGAGCCTGCCCTATCCCGTCGCGGCGAAATTCCTGTTGCTGGCGGCGACCAACGTCGCGATCGGCGCAGCCGCAATGCGGCTCGGCCGCTGGTGGGCCTTGTTCGGGACGATCGCGATCCTCGCCGCGATCCCGACGGTGATGGCGATCATCACGCCTGCCGCATTCGCCTGGGCGCTGATCCCGTCGGCCGCAGGCGGCTGGTTCCTGCTGCTCGCGCTTGCGGCCGCCGGAAGCTGGCAAGCATTCGCCCGCAACCGGCCACTCGTCGATCGGGAGAACTCCGCCGTCGAACCGGGCGAAGCCCCAACCGCCGCCCCGGCGCGCCCGGTGTTCGGCCGCCGCCGCACCTGACCCCTTGTCCACCCCGGCCGTCGAGGTCTAGGGAGGCCGCGAATCCCGAAAAAGGGCGAAAGGCTGCACATGAACACCGTGATCATCCGCGAAGACGACCTCATCGAAACGATCGCCGACGCGCTCCAGTACATCAGCTATTTCCATCCGATGGACTATATCCGCGCATTGGGCGCCGCCTATGAACGCGAAGTCTCGCCCGCCGCGAAGGACGCGATGGCGCAGATCCTCTCGAACAGCCGCATGTGTGCCGAGGGGCATCGCCCGATCTGCCAGGATACGGGTATCGTCACCGTGTTCATCAAATGGGGCATGGACTGCCGCCTCGACTCACCCCGCAGCCTGCAACAGGTCGTCGACGAGGGCGTGCGCAAGGCCTATCTCCACCCCGAGAACAAGCTCCGCGCCTCGATCCTCGCCGACCCGGCGTTCAGCCGCGTCAACACGAAAGACAACACGCCCTCGGTGCTCAACGTCGAAATGGTCCCCGGCGCGAAGGTCCATATCGACGTCGCCGCGAAGGGCGGCGGCAGCGAGAATAAATCGAAGTTCAAGATGATGAACCCGTCGGATTCGATCGTCGACTGGGTGCTCGAAATGGTGCCGCAGATGGGCGCCGGCTGGTGCCCGCCGGGCATGCTCGGCATCGGCATCGGCGGCACGGCCGAAAAGGCGATGCTGCTCGCCAAACAGTCGCTGATGGACCCGATCGACATGACCGAGCTGCTCGCGCGCGGGCCGTCGAACCCGACCGAGGAACTGCGCATCGAGCTTTATGAAAAGGTCAACGCGCTCGGCATCGGCGCGCAGGGTCTCGGCGGGCTCGCCACCGTGCTCGACGTCAAGATCAATGACTGGCCGACACACGCCGCGTCGAAACCCGTCGCGATGATCCCGAACTGCGCCGCGACCCGCCACGCGCATGTCACGCTCGACGGCAGCGGACCGGCCTTCCTCGAACCGCCGGTACTCGCCGACTATCCGCAGATCGACTGGGCGCCCGACAAGGCGGCGATCCGTGTCGACCTCGACAATCTGACCCCCGAGGTCGTTGCAAGCTGGAAGCAGGGCGACCGCCTGCTTCTCAACGGCAAGATGCTCACCGGCCGCGACGCCGCGCACAAACGCATCGCCGACATGCTCGCCAAGGGCGAGGAACTGCCCGTCGAGTTCAAGGGCCGCGTCATCTATTATGTCGGCCCGGTCGATCCGGTCGGCGAAGAAATCGTGGGTCCCGCCGGCCCGACGACCGCGACCCGCATGGACAAGTTCATGGACATGATGCTCGATCAGGGCCTGCTCGCCTGCGTCGGCAAGGCCGAACGCGGCCCCGCCGCGACACAGGCGATCGCGAAGCACAAGAGCGCCTATCTGATGGCGGTCGGCGGCGCGGCTTACCTTGTCGCGCGCGCTATCAAGGGCAGCAAGGTCGTCGGCTTCGCCGACCTCGGCATGGAGGCGATCTACGAGTTCGAGGTCAGCGACTTCCCTGTCACCGTCGCGGTCGACAGCGAAGGCCAGAATGTCCACGTCAACGCGCCGATGCTATGGCAGAAGCGGATCAAGGACGAGGGACTGCTCGAAAAGGCGTAAGGGACCGGGGCGATGGCGGACAAACAGGCAATCGACCTCTTCTCGCCCCTCTCGCCCGAAGATATCGCGCGCAAGCTCAAGACGATCATGGACGACCCGATGCCGGACGCGAAGGCGCGCGTGTTCGGCAAGGGCAGCGAGCGCGAGATGACGCTGCGCTACCTGCGCCGCAACGTCCGCACGAATATCGAGCCCGCGCTCGATGCGATGATGGAAGCGCACGGCGGCGGGACGCGGATCACGGGCAGCTTCGGCGCGCCGCCCGCAGCGCGCTATTTTCCCTGCGCCTTTGTCGGGTTCCTGTCGCTGTTCGTGATCGGCGGCGGCGCGGCCTTTCTCTTCCTTCCCGGCGCCGAACTGTTCGGGATCATCTTCGCCGGCATTCCGTTGCTGATGATGATCGCCGCGCTCCTCGCCTTTCGCTCGCAACGGCCCGCCAGCGAGGACCTGGCCGAAATCCTGGCCTTCCTCGACCGCGAAATCGGCGCCCGCCCCGTCACGTAACGGTAAGTCCCCGCCACGGCCTTGCGTTTCCCCGCCGTTCCGGCACATTGCTTCGCATACGAAGCAGACAGGGGACGCATGATGGATTTCCGTGAGCTTGACCGACTGAACCGCCGCGACATGCTGCGCGGTACCGCGATGCTGGGGGCAGGCGCGGCGTTCATGCAGCCCCTCCCGCTCTGGGCGCAGTCGGGGACGATGACGGATATCCGCAAGGCGGCCGAAGCTGGCAAGCAGGCTTCGATCAAGCGCATTCGCGACTGGATCGCCCTCCCCTCGATCGCCGCCGAAAACCGCAGCATGACCGAGGGCGCGGCCTATATGGCCGAGCTCGCGAAGGACGCCGGCTTCACCAATGTCGAGATCGTGCCCACCGATGGCCATCCGGGCGTGTTCGGCACGATCGACGTCGGCGCCCCGCGCACGCTCGGCATCTATTTCATGTACGACGTCAAACAGTTCGACCCCGCCGAATGGTCGTCGCCGCCGCTCGAGGGCAAGATGGTCGAGCGCCCCGGTTTCGGGCAGGCGATCATGGGCCGCGGCGCCGTGAACCAGAAGGGCCCCGAAGCCGCTTTCCTTGCCGCGCTCCACGCGATCCGCGCCGCAGGGCGCAAGCTGCCCGTCAACATCGTGCTCGTGTGCGAAGGCGAAGAGGAGATCGGTTCGCCGCACTTCCGCCAGATCGCGACCAAGCCGAACATCCTCGCCGCCTTGAAGAAGTGCGAAGGCATTTTCATCCCCTTCGCATCGCAAGGCAAGACGGGCAACGTCACGGTCAATCTGGGGTCGAAGGGCATCATCGAACTCGAACTGATCGCGAGCGGCGAGAAATGGGGCCGCGGGCCGAAGGGCGACGTCCATTCAAGCCTGAAAGCGATGGTCGATTCGCCCGCATGGCGGCTGGTGCAGGCGCTCCAGACGCTTGTCACCGAGGGCGGCAACAAGCCCGCGATCGAGGGCTGGTTCGAAAATGTCCGCCCGCTCACGACACGCGAAAAGACGCTGATCCGCGAAGCGGCGAAGGCGGGCGACGAGGCGCAGCAGAAGGCGGCGCTCGGTGTCACCCACTGGATCGACAACCTCTCGTACGACGACGCGCTGATCCGCCTCGCGCAGGAGCCGACGGTCAATATCGAAGGACTCGTCGCGGGCTACACCGGCCCCGGCGGCAAGACGATCCTGCCCGGCAAGGCGGTCGCCAAGCTCGACCTGCGCCTCGTCCCCAACCAGACGCGCGCCGAGGCCGAGAAGAAACTGCGCGCGCATCTCGACAAGCATGGTTTCACCGACGTCGAGGTCAATGTGTCGGGCGGTTACGACCCAACCGAGGTCGCCGAAGACAGCCGCCTCGTTCGCAGCGAACTCGCAACCTACAAGAAGCTCGGCGTCACGACGAGCCTCAACCCGCGCATGGCGGGAAGCTGGCCGGGCTCGACCTTTACCGCGCCGCCGGTGTCGATCCCCGCGGCGCATTTCGGCATCGGCCACGGATCGGGGGCGCACGCTCCCGACGAATATTTCCTCATCGATTCGACCAATCCAAAGGTCGCGGGGCTGGTCGACGCGACGATGGGCTTTGCCGAATTCCTCTACGTGCTGGCGGCGATCAAATAGGGAGCGGCAGATGAGCGACCTCAACGGCGTCGCGCACGTCATCCTGACCGCGGGCGACTTTGCGCGCTCGACGGCCTTCTGGCGCGACATGATCGGCTATCTCGATCTCAAAATCGTGCTCGACAGCGAATATATGCTCTATGGCGTCGGCGGCCGCACCGCGATCGGCATCCGCACGGGCAGCCCGGAAAATGCCGGAAAACGCTTCGACCAGGGTGCGCCCGGGCTGCATCATGCCTGTTTCCGGATGCGCGACCGTGCCGCGGTCGACGCCGTCGGCGCCTTCCTCGCAGCACGCGGCGACATCCATATCGTCCATGCGCCGCAGGAAGAGCCGTGGGCACCCGGCTATTATTCGATCCTGTTCGAGGATCCCGACGGTATCCGCATCGAATTCAACCATGTCCCCGGCATCGGCCTGCTCGCCGACGGACAGGAAATCGGGAGCGCCGACGCGTTCGACGGAAGCTGATTTCGCGCGAGGACTAAAACCCGTACACCAAAGTGAAGCGCGTCTGCGTATCGACCTTTTCGATCCCCGGCGGCGGGCTCGTGTCGATCTGCGCCGAATAGGCGATGCGCGCGGACAGCGCGCCGGTCAGCTTGGCGTTGAGCGCAGTCTGCGAACTGGTCGAGCTGTTGGCCTCGCCGATGATCGTCGAGGCGACCTGCGTCAGCCGCAGCGTCGGCGACAATTGCCAGCCGAAATCCAGCCCTGCAAGCGCGGTCAATTCGGTATCGTCCCCGCCATTGACGAAATCGGTCTGGCGGAACGCCGGCCCGCCCTTCAGGCTGAGCGTCATCTTCTTGCTGTCGACGACCTTGTACCCAAGCCCACCCGACAGGTTCCAGCGCGTGTCATATCCGAGGATCCGGTCATGTTCCCAGCGCGTGAGGCCATAAGCGAAGGTGCGGTCGTCGATCCTGTATTGCGGCTCCAGCTCGGTCAGATAGCGTTCGACCGACGTCTTGCCGTTGGTCCGCTGGTAATCGGCCTGCGCGCGAAACCTGTACGTCCAGTCGATCCCCTTGCGCGCGAGCGCGACGCCGGCGCTCAGCCCCACTGAATTGGTGTTGCCGCTGCTCTGCGACGCGCCGATCTGCCCCTCGCCCTTCCAGTTCTGCCAGAATTTCGCCGCCGCCAGCTTCGCGCGCTCGGCCGCCGCCGCCTCGTCGCGCAGCCGCTTGCGCTCGGCGCGATAGGCGATCAGCCTTTCCTCGATCTCCGCTGCATTCTCGGGATTGGTTTCCTTTGCGAGCTTGCCGACCGCCTCGACATCGGCATCCCTCGCGCTCGCGATCGCGGCCGCGAGCATGTTGCCCACCGGGTCGGGCGGCGTTTCCGGCGGATGCCCGCTGCGATAATAAGCGAGCAGCGCATCGATCTCGCCGATATTGCCGGGATTGGTCCGCCGGGCGAATTTCGCGACGGCTTCGACATCGTCATTGTCGCCGGTCGCGAAGGCGGCGTCGATCATCGCGCGCACCGCGACGGGCAGTTCGGGATCGAGCGGCACAAGCACCGTCGGGATCGGGTTCGCCAGCACCGGATCGACGAGCAAAGGGTTCGGCTGGAGCGAGTCTGCCGGATCCTGCATCGCATGCGCCGTCGGTACGGCGAGCGCAAACGGCAGGCAAAGCGCGGCCAGGCGGGGGAGAGCTGTCACCGAAGACGTCCTTCTCTGGGGGCAGAAGCCGGGTTCGTTCGATCGATCGCGCGGGGCCGGTGCGCGAACGGTGCGCCCCTATAACCCGAATGTTGCTGGCATTTCCACCCCGCGTCCCCCATTTGCAAACCTATGGTAATCGCGCTCATCGCCATTTTCTGCGCCGGGGTCGGCAATTTCGCAATGCACCGTGCCTTCATGGAAAGCGACGACCCGCTGATCCAGCAGATGGTAAGGCCGCTCGCGGACAAGGTCGGGCCGAACATCACGTACGTCTTCGAATTCCTGCTGCTCGTCGGCACGATGGCCATCGCGACGCGGAACTGGTTCACGGCGCTGATGCTCTATGGCCTCTACACCATCTTCAACGCGATGGCGTTCAGCTGGATCATGCAAAGACCGCGATAAGCCGCGGCCTACCAGGCGGGACCGGCGATCGGCAGGCCCTGCGCCTTGAGCTGGTCGAGCACGCCGTCCTTTTCGGCAAGAATGCGCAAGGGAACCACCGCCAGCGTCACGCCGGGCTGCGCCGTCGCATCGCGGATCGCGCCGACCCACGTCTGCCGCAGCTCGGGACCGAAACTGTCGTTCGTCCACGGCCAACAGCGTCCGAGCGCTTCTTCGAGCGGGCTCGCCATTACCGCGGGCACATCGAATTCGGTCCACGCGCGGCCGCGCTCGATCACCACATCGCCCTCCGCCTCCGTCGCCGCCATCGCGGCTTCGAGGCACGGGATATGCGTTTCGGGCGCGGCGGCGAACAGATTGTCGAGCATATCCTCGCCGCGCACTTCGCCGACAGGCTGGGTCGGGATTTTCGACTGCCGCGCCGCCTTGCGCACGACGTCGGAGGCGTCGTCGGTCGTGTCCTTGTTGAACGACAGCCGTTTCGAGAGCAGGTCGAACGCGGTCATCAGGAAATTCCCGCGCGCATAATCCTGCCCGAAACGCGTTTCGAGCGCGTGGAGCCGCTTCATCTGCGCCGCGTCCAGATAGTCGCCGGCGACGCGCCCCTTCGGCAATCTGGTGAGCCCGCCGCCCTTGAAGATCAGCCGCAATATGTCGCCCGGCGACACCTTCGCCTTGGTGCCGAGGATGACGCGCTGCGCGCGGTCGGTCGCACCTTCGAGCCGCTCCGGGCGCCACGGCGTCGCCTTCGGTACGCCGGCGATCTCGCCGACGAGGATGACGACGCCGGAGCGCGTCTCGATCGTCCACATCGGCGCGCCCGAGCGGCGCGCGGTGACGACGATTTCGTCATTTGCCTGATCGGTGGCCGCCGGTTCGCTCGCCGAAGCCGGGACCGTCGCCGCCAGAACTGCGACGCCCAACAGGAAACCGAACGCGCGCATCAGGCGACGCCGTGATACCACCACACCCCGTCGCGATCCTCGCGCTGCACCCGGCCTTCGACTTCGAGCCGCTTCAGATGCGCGAGCGCCTCGCCCGTCGCGAGCCCCTGATTATGTTCGCCGATCGGGCGGTTGAAGAGCAACGGGAAGCTGTCGACCGCGCGCATCGGCGCCTTCGCGGCGGCCTCGGCGAGATTGTAGAGCCGCATCCGGTGCTCGTCGCGCAGCGCCATCAGGCGCACATGCAGCCCCTTGAACGGCTCGCCATGCGCGGGACAGGTGACGACGTCGGCGGGCACGGTGGCGAGCAGCTTGTCGATCGACGCGAGCCATTCGCCCAGCGGGTCGGCATCGGGTTCGGTGATGTTGACCGAGACGTTCGAACTGATCCGCGGGAGCACCTGGTCGCCCGACACCAGCACGCCCTCTTTTTCGTTCCACAGGCACGCATGTTCGGGACTGTGTCCCGACCCGGTAACGACGCGCCACCGGTGCGGTCCCATGTCGAGCGTCTCGCCATCCTCGATCCGCACATAGGAGCGCGGCAGCGTGAAGATCATGCGCTGGAACATGTTCCAGCCGCGCGAGCGCTGGGCCTCGATCGCCGCCTCATCCCAGCCCGCGGCACGCGATTGGACGAGCACCTCGTCGGGCGCGCTATCGGCGGAATCGGCGACAATCGCGCGCGCGGTCAGCATCTCGCCGCGCGTCATCCACAGCTTCACGTCCTGCTTCTTCGCGATCCAGCCCGCGAGGCCGATATGGTCAGGGTGAAGGTGGGTGCCGATCACGCGCGTGATGCGCCGGTCCTTCAGCGCGCCGGCATAGAGCGCCTTCCACGCGTCGGAACACATGGTGAGACAGATACCGGTATCGACGACCGCCACGCCGTCACCGTCGTCCAGAAGCCAGCTGTTGATATGGCCGAGCGACCCTGGCATCGGGATGCGCGCCCAGCTGATGCCGTTCGCGATGCGGATCGTCTCGCCCGGTCCCGGCGCCGCCTCGCCCCACGGATAGGTCAGCCCCGCATGGCTCGTCGCGGTAAAGCTGTCGTCCTGCGTCAACGAGGCGTCCGGCGAGCCGCTGGCCGCCGGAATATTGTCCTCGTCCGCCCCCGACACGTCAGGCTTCGCCGTCGGCTTCGGCCTCTTCGGCGGCGCGCGCTTCAGCAGCCGCGGTGCGCTCGGCGCGCAGCTCTTCGAGCAACGCCTCGCGGTCGCCTTCGAAGCGGCTGTCCTCGGGCGCCTTGATACCAGCCTTCTTCGCCGCCTTGGCGACGAGCGCGTCGAGTTCGCGCTGCGAGCACAGGCCGAGCGTCACCGGATCCTTGGGCACGATGTTCGCGCTGTTCCAGTGGCTGCGGTCGCGGATCGCACCGATCGTGTTGCGCGTCGTGCCGATCAGCTTGCCGATCGCGCCGTCCGACACTTCGGGGTGGTTCTTGAGGATCCACGCGATGCCGTCGGGCTTGTCCTGGCGCTTGCTGACCGGGGTGTAGCGCGGGCCGCGGGTGCGGCGAATCGTGTCCTGCGCCTGCACGCTCATCTTGAGCTTGTAGTTCGGGTCCTTCTGGCCCTTTTCGATCTCTTCCATCGACAGTTCGTGCGCGCGGACGGGGTCGCGGCCGGTATATTTGGTCGCGGCGGTCTCGTCGGCGATCGCCTGCACTTCGAGGATGTGGATGCCGCAATATTCGGCGATCTGGGCAAAGGTCAGGCCGGTGTTGTCGACCAGCCAGGCGGCGGTCGCGTGCGGCATCAACGGGGTGGCGTCGGCAGTGGCCATGACGAAAGTCTCCAGGCAGAAATAATAAGGGCCGCCCCTCGCGGGGCGGCCGGACATTGGGAGCCGCTATATTCCGGATTTACGGCAGGGGCAAGCGTTACTCCCGGCAAACGGGGGACGATCTGCGACGCGGGCGATCGCGGCTCAGTTCGTAAGGGCCGCCTTGTCAGCAGCAACGGCAGTCGCTTCGTCGACGACCTCGCCGGCGAGCGGCTCGGGCGCCGCGTCGGCGGCTTCCCCCTGCCCTTCCTGCATCGTTGTTGCTTCCGGCGCCGTATCGGCAATGCCGGGCAATTGTTCGATGGCGCTGGCGTATCGCACCTCGACACGCATCGACTGCAAACCATTGTTCTTGAAGATATGTTCGTCGCAGGGCAGCATCGTACCGCGCCCCTTGGCGCCCATCGCAATCTGCTCGGTCCGGCCACCGGCGCGTGGGATTGCCCGCAATATCTCAAGATCGCCGCCTTGCGGATAGGGGTCGCGTACCTGCCACGTGTAGGCCACATATTCGGGCCCCAGACAGCTGCCCGGAGGAAAGGTGGTCGAAGCCGAATAGAGGTTCCGCGCGTCCAGACTCAGCCGTGCACCGGGAGCGAGGTCGAGGAGCTTCGTGTCCTCACCCCACATTTCGGTCGCCGAATTGACCTCGATCGCCGGGGCATGCGGCACCGTCACGGGCGGCGGAGGTGGGCCAGCCCCCTCCCCGCTATCCTCGCCACCCCAGTTTCCGATCAGCGCGGCGCCGAGCGTGCCGATAAGGCCGATGACGGCAACGGTGATGGCAATGGTCGTCGAATTGGATGAGTCCGACATGGCGCTGCCCTCTCAACGCAGCTTTTACCGCCTTTTTGCGCCGCTGCCAACGTGCGACCTCGGTGCGCGGCTCGATCGACCAATCGAGCAGCCCCGCGATCAGCCGGATCTTGTAGCAATTGCCGCTGGCCGCATATTCGTGAAGGATCGGCCGGTCGGTCATGGGCCCCTCCCGTTTCAGCCCGCGCAGTCGCCGGGCCTCGCCGGTATCTGGATCAGGTTGACGAAGGACATCGCAACCTCGCCCCGCTGGTTGGTGACGGTCATCCGCATCGTCAGCACCCCGCGATCGGGTTTGCTGTCGGACCGGCGGATATCGATGATTTCGCGCCGGATAGACAGCCGGTCGCCGGGGCGCACCGCGCTCCGCCACTGAAGATCGTCGACCTTGAGACCGAGCAGCGGCGTGTCGCCGAACGGTGCCGCATCGACGAATTCGCGCATCACGACCGACGCGACATGCCAGCCGCTCGCGATCAGGCCGCCGAAGCGCCCCTTCGCTGCCGCTTCGGCATCGACGTGCATCGGCTGCGGGTCATATTCGCGCGCGAAGCGGACGATGTCCGCCTCGGTCATCTCGATCGGACCGCCGGTCCAGACCTGCCCGATTTCGAGGTCTTCGAGAAAAAGCGAACGACCAGCCATAACCACCTTTCCGGAAACGAACGCCGCTGCGTTCGCCGTCGCCGGTGCTGGCCGCCGCCGCCTTTGTCAACCGCCGGGCGACCTCATCCCACCGTCAGCACGATCTTCCCGACATGCTCGCCCGCCTGCATCCGCGCGTGCGCCGCGCTCGCGTCGGCGAGGGGAAAGCTCTGGTCCATCGCGGGCTTCCACCCGCCCTCGCCCAGCCGCGGCCACAGCGTGCGGTGAATCTCGTCGGCGAGCAGCGCCTTGAACTCCGCGCTGCGCGCGCGGAGGGTCGAGCCGGTCAGCGTGAGGCGGCGGCGCATCACGTCGGCGATGTCGATCTCGGTCTTCGCGCCGCGTTGGAAAGCGATGGTGACGTGGCGCCCGTCCTCGGCAAGACAGGCAAGGTTTCGCGGCAGATAATCGCCGCCGACCATGTCGAGCACGACGTCGACGCCCTTGCCGCCTGTGAAGGCCTTGACCGCCTCGACATAATCCGCCGACGAATAATCGACCGCGAGGTCGGCGCCGAGCGCAGTCGCGGCGGCGCATTTATCGGCGCTGCCGCACGTAACGATGATCTTGATGTCGAACAGCTTGCAAAGGCCGATCGCTGTCGTGCCGATGCCGCTGGTGCCGCCATGGACCAGCACGGTCTCGCCGTCGCGCACATAGCCGCGCTCGAAGAGGTTATGCCACACGGTGAAGACGGTTTCGGGCAGCGCCGCCGCCTCTTCCATCGAAAAGCCCTTCGGCACCGGCAGGCAGCTTCCGGCCGGCGCGACGCAATATTCGGCATAGCCGCCGCCCGCGACGAGCGCGCACACCGCCTGCCCCAGATGTTCGGGATCGCCCCCCGGACCGACCGCGACGATCGTCCCCGCAATCTCCAGCCCCGGCAGGTCCGAAGCGCCCGGCGGCGGCGGGTAGTAGCCCATGCGTTGCAGCACGTCGGGACGGTTCACCCCCGCGGCGGCGACGCGGATCAGCACCTCGTCCGGGCCGGGCTGCGGCACCGGTCGCTCGACGGGTTGCAGCACCTCGGGACCGCCCGGCGCATTGATGGCGACGGCGGTCATGCTCGACGGCAAGCTGGTCACGCTAAATTCCCCCACTTTTCAAAAGGTCCCACATCCCTCGGGGCGCATTATTGACAGTCGGGCGGCGCGGGTCAACAGTCGCGCGCCTTTTCGGCCGAGGGACCAGCGAGAGAGAGGATGCGCCATGGACGATGACGACCTTCCCCGCCGCCGCGACGACACGCTCGCCGCGCTGACCAGACAGCCGCTCGATCCGCTGTCGGTCGACGAACTCGACGAGCGCATCGCGGCGCTGGAAGGCGAGATTGCGCGCATCAAGGCGCACCGCAGCGCCGCAACGAGCCAGAAGGCCGCAGCCGAGGCGCTGTTCAGGAAGGGATGAATTGCGCGCCAAGGTCGCCGACGCCCCCATGAGGAAGCGCCGGCGCCTTCGCCCCCCTTTTTTGCTCCTAGGCGACCTCGGCGTAACGGAGCAGGTCGATCATCCGGAAGTCATCGCCCTTCTTCGACGCATCGACCGTCGGCAGGAAAGGCTGCCACTCGGGATCCTGCGCGAGGTACGACCCCTTGTCGCCCTGCAGCAGGCCGAGGAACACCTCGGTCACGATCCGCGCCCCGACGGGTCCCAGCCGCTCGCCATTCTGCGTCACCTGCGCCTCGCGCAGGATATAGAACCACAGCGGCGTGCGGTCGTCGAAGCCGTGCGGCTTGAGGTCGGAAAGGTCGCCTTTCGACAATTCGGGCAACTTCATCGCGCGCGCGACGCGCTGCCCCGACGGCAGCGAAAAGGTCAGGTGGCGGAGCAGGTTGCGCTGCGCCAGCGACGCGGGGTTCGACTTGGGATCGGGGTTCGGCACGACCGACCCCGGCAGGCGGAACAGCGAGGTCGACAAGGTCGTGTCGATCTTCTTGTTCGGCTTCACATTGCCGTCGCTGAAATCGAAGAAGGTCGGCCAGTCGATGAAGCGCCGCGGCGCGCGGCAGCCGCCCGACAAATCGTCGGGATCGTTCGGGTCCGACGGCGTCGGGGTAAAGATCATCGCGAAGAAGGGATTGCCGCCGTTTCCGGTGAAATTGGCGCGGTATGACGGCCGCACCTGGCTGTGCCCGAAACGATAGGCGGCGACCGAAAATTCGACCGGGATATAGGGTTCGTTGTGCCAGCTGTAATATTTGCGGCCGTTCGTCAGCACATCGTCGACCACCGCGTCGCCGCACGTCTTGCGCAGGAATTCGTGGACGATGATCCACTGGTAATGCCAGCGCACGATACGCTGCGCCTCGGCGAAAATCTCGTCCGATCCGGTCAGCTTGATCTTCGTCTTCACATATTCGACGACCTCATTGTGGAACTTCAGGAAAGCGACCTGAAGCTGGCTGATGATGAGGTTCTCGTCATCGCGCGGGTCGCCGATCAGCGCAACTTTCTGGCTGTTGCGCGGCACGTCGAACTTGTTCGCGGTGCCGGTCGCCTCGAGCAGGAACTTGCCGCCCTTGCCGCCTCCGGTGTCATAGAGATGCGGACTGCCTCCGGGGCCCGCGCCATAGACATTGTCGAGGCCGAGGCTGGGGGTGCGGAAATTGGCGATCTGCTCAGGATCGACCTGCCGTTCGAGGCTCGAGGTCGGGTCGAAGGTCATGTCATGGTCGAGGAACTGGCCGAGAAAGGTGAATCCCGCGGTCAATGTCGGATTGTCGCTGTTCTTCGCCGACAGCGCCGGATTGGTGATCAGCTCGGCGGGGGTCTTGGTCAGATTGTCCTTGGCATCCATGATGCCCCCGGCCTTGCCGATCTCCATCAGCGCGGCGCGGACATCGGGGGTGTCGGCGGCAAAGGGCGGCAATTCGCCGAACATGCGGCCAAAGCGGCCGGCGTCGGAATATTTGGAGCGCGGCGGAACGATGTCGCGCGGATATACGCCGTGACGAGGCATGGCAGTCTCTCCTGTCTATTATGGTCTGGGGTTGGGACGATCCACCCACCAAGGAGAGCTGGCATCCGCTGTTTTAGGTGCGAACCTGTGGGCAGGATTGCGCCGATCCGCGCACGGTCCCAAGATTTTAGGTGCCTAATTCGCGATTAACTTGCCCGGCCGCCTCTAAATCGCGACGGGGCGCCCCTATTCGGCCTCGGTGCTGAGCCCGAGTTCGGGAATGCCGATCGAGCGGCGACCGCCGAAATCGGCGCGCACGACGATCACGCCCTGCTTTTCCATATATTCGACGAGGCGACGGATGCGGCCCGGCGAGCGGCTGCCATAGGCGCGGCCGAGGATTTCATCGTCGGGGCAGGGTTCGCCGTCCATCGCGGCGCGCGCGATCTGCAGAAAGGGCGCGAACATGTCATGCGGCAGCCGGTCGGCGACGGCGAGCATCTCGCGCCAGCGCGGTTCGGAGGGATCGAACACGCCGCCCTTGGCGAGCGCGAAACGGCGGCGGAAGGCGGCGAGGTCGAGCGGCACCTTCTTCAATTTCTGCATCCGGCAGCGCACCGAAAAATCCTGATAGAGGAAGGATTCGGGCTGGAAGGCGCAGTCGGGGTCGGAAAGCATTTCCTGCAGCGTCTCGATCACCACCGCGTCGCTCTGTTCGGCTTCCTCGACCGCTTCGAGGATATCGAGCACCGGCGGCGCATCGGCATCCTCATGCAGCGGCTCGCTCGCGGCGATCCGCTCCAGCACTTCGCTCGCCGCGACCGGTTCGGGTTCGGGCGCAAAGAAGCGGGGTTGGGCCGGCGCTTCCAATTCGGTGAAGAGCATCGAACGCATATCCTCGCCCCCCGCCGACGGCAGCGGCATCAGCCCGTGCGTGCCCAGCCGCGTCGAGGTCTGCGTCGACCCGATGCGCACCGCGATCGGCCGCCGCGAGATTGCGGGGCCGAGCCCGAGGAAATGCCCGCGCTCCAAATCGCGGATCGTCTCGGCCTGCCGCCGCTCCATGCCGAGCAGGTCGGCGGCGCGCGCCATGTCGATATCGAGGAAGGTGCGCCCCATCAGGAAATTGCTCGCCTCGGCGGCGACATTCTTCGCGAGCTTCGCGAGCCGCTGCGTCGCGATCGCGCCGGCGAGACCACGCTTGCGCCCGCGGCACATCAGGTTGGTCATCGCGCCAAGGCTCGCGCGGCGGACATTGTCGGCGACGTCGCCCGCGACGCTCGGCGCGAACATCTGCGCCTCGTCGACCACGACCAGCGCGGGAAACCAATGCTCGCGCGGCGCATCGAACAGCGCGTTGAGGAACGCCGCAGCACAGGTCATCTGTGCCTCGATATCGAGCGATTCGAGGCTGAGGATGATCGACGCGCGATGCTCGCGAATGCGCGCGCCCATCGCCGCGATCTCGCGCTCGTTATAATCGCCGCCGTTGATCACGACATGACTATAGGCATCGGCGAGCGTGACGAAATCGCCCTCGGGATCGATCACGATCTGCTGCACCAGTTCGGCACTCTCTTCGAGAATGCGGCGCAGAAGGTGCGACTTGCCCGACCCCGAATTGCCCTGCACGAGCAGGCGCGTCGCGAGCAGTTCCTGCACGTCGATGCGTACACCCTGCCCCGCGGTGTCGGTCCCGATGTCGATGCTGGTCTTCACGATGGCCGCCCTATCGGGGCGCTTGGCCAAAGACAACCGGGCGAGGTTTCGGATCGCCCGATTTCGCCACGCGATCTTGCCAAGCGGCGCGAACGCGCCAAAAGGGCGGCATGGATTTCGACGACCAGCTCCGCCGCTATTTCGGCACCGCCGACATCGCGGCGATCCATCCAGAGGCGCACGCCGCGGGTACCGAACGCATGCGCGTCGACTTCGGCCTCGAAACCAACCCCGGCCGCCGCTTCGCGCTCTGGACGCTGATGTATATGCTCGGCGTCGCGCCCGATCTCGATGTCGCGTTCGAGGACGAAGGGGAGCGCGATCTGGCGCGCGATTTCATGGATATGGTTGATCGGGCGGGCGAGAATTGACGTCGGAACAGCCGGCCGCATTTGAACGATTTTATTGAACTATCATTCATTTTCAGATTGCCCCAAGGAAACGAGGTCTTTCCGGGGAGGGGTAGATGGAATTTCCACAGATCGGGCGGCTATTCGCCTACGTGCCGATGTTGTTTCTATTGCCTGCATCCGCACATGCGCAGGTAGCTCCGGAATCCCCGGTTCACACAACTGTAAATGGCGCTTTCTATTTGTGCCCCCGCCTGATCGGAACCGAAGCGGCGCCACCGGCCGAAGAGCTTTCGAAGTTAGGCTTTGAAGCCACCGCTCCACTCGTTCCAGGCCGTGGCCTATGGTTCAAAGGCGATGGCGGCAAAGGAAATCTGACTGTTTCATACGACCCGGCCGAAAAACGCTGTACGCTGGATTATGTTGGCGCCGGGTACGAACAAATTGCCGGCATTGCCCGCGATATGGTCAAGCAGAACCGTTTCGTCAGGATTACCGGCGGCGATAGAGACGGCGCCAAGGGTGATGTATTTGAAGGCGCGGCTCGCGGGCGAGCAAAAATCGCCCGGTTCATCATCATCGAAAATTACACCAACGGCTCTGCGGCGATCAGCTACTCCGAGAGGTAGCGCAGGAATCAACGCCCAATTAACCATAATACAACTCCGTCATCGTAATTTCACAAAGCCGACCGCTTTTCCCTTGCGGTGGGGCGGCGGCATCGCCACGTTGCATTTCTAAGGGGGCCGCCATCTCCCCGGCCTGGTCCCCGCAAGGAGATGAATGACCATGCCGTCTTTTTCGGAAAGCCTCGAAAAGACCCTCCATAACGCTCTGAAGGCCGCTTCGGAGCGCCACCACGAATATGCGACGCTCGAGCATCTGCTTTACGCGCTGATCGACGACGATCATGCCGCCGAAGTGATGCGCGCCTGCGGCGTCGCGCTCGACGACCTGCAATCTGCGGTTGTCCATTATCTCGATACCGAACTCGACAGCCTGAAGGTCGAGGGGCACAGCGATCCGTCGCCGACGTCGGGCTTCCAGCGCGTCGTCCAGCGCGCGATCCTGCACGTCCAGTCGTCGGGCAAGGATGAGGTGACGGGCGCCAACGTCCTCGTCGCGCTCTTCTCCGAACGCGAAAGCTATGCCGTCTATTTCCTGCAGCAGCAGGATCTGACGCGCCTCGATGCGGTCTCCTATTTGAGCCACGGCGTCGGCAAGGGCGGCAAGCCCTCGCCGCAGGCCGAGCCCGAGGAAAAGGAAGAGACCAAGGAAAAGGCCGACGGCAAGAACAAGAAGGAAACCGCGCTCGACCAGTTCACCGTCAACCTCAACGAAAAGGCGAAGGGCGGCAAGGTCGACCCGCTGATCGGCCGCAGCGCCGAGGTCGACCGCACGATCCAGATCCTCTGCCGCCGCAGCAAGAACAACCCGCTGTATGTGGGCGACCCGGGCGTCGGCAAGACCGCGATCGCCGAGGGTCTCGCGCGCAAGATCATCGAGGGCGACGTGCCCGAGGTGCTGCTGCCCGCGGTGATCTATTCGCTCGACATGGGCGCACTGCTCGCGGGCACGCGGTATCGCGGCGATTTCGAGGAGCGGCTGAAACAGGTCGTGACCGAGCTCGAAGGGCTGCCGCACGCGATCCTGTTCATCGACGAGATCCACACCGTCATCGGCGCGGGCGCCACCTCGGGCGGCGCGATGGATGCGTCGAACCTCCTGAAACCGGCGCTGTCGGGCGGTGCGATCCGCTGCATCGGTTCGACGACGTACAAGGAGTTCCGCAATCACTTCGAAAAGGACCGCGCGCTGCTCCGCCGGTTCCAGAAGATCGACGTGATCGAGCCGAGCCTCGAGGATACCAAGAAGATTCTCGCGGGCCTGCGCAGCGCGTTCGAGGCGCATCATCAGGTGCGCTATACGCAGGACGCGATCAACGCCGCGGTCGACCTCTCGGCGCGCTACATCAACGACCGCAAATTGCCCGACAAGGCGATCGACGTGATCGACGAGGTCGGCGCGATGCAGATGCTCGTCGCCCCGTCGAAGCGCAAGAAGACGATCACCGCCAAGGAGATCGAAGCCGTGATCGCGACGATGGCGCGCATTCCGCCCAAGTCGGTGTCGACCGACGACAAGGCGACGCTCGCCAGCCTCGAAACCGACCTGAAGCGCGTCGTCTTCGGCCAGAACACCGCGATCGAGGTGCTGTCGTCGGCGATCAAGCTGAGCCGTGCGGGGCTGCGCGATCCCGAAAAGCCGATCGGCAACTATCTCTTCTCGGGCCCCACCGGCGTCGGCAAGACCGAGGTCGCGAAGCAGCTTGCGTCGATCATGGGCATCCCGCTCCAGCGCTTCGACATGTCCGAATATATGGAACGCCATTCGGTCAGCCGGCTGATCGGTGCGCCCCCGGGCTATGTCGGCTACGATCAGGGCGGCCTGCTCACCGATGCGATCGACCAGAACCCGCACTGCGTGCTGCTGCTCGACGAGATCGAAAAGGCGCATCCCGACCTGTTCAACATCTTGTTGCAGGTGATGGATCATGGCCGCCTGACCGATCATCACGGCAAGACGGTCGACTTCCGCAACGTCATCCTGATCATGACGACCAATGCGGGCGCCAGCGACATGGCGCGCGAGGGCATCGGCTTCGGTGCGTTCACGCGCGAGGATGTGCAGGAGGAAGCGGTGAAGAATCTCTTCACCCCCGAATTCCGCAACCGCCTCGATGCGATCGTGCCGTTCGGCTACCTGCCGCCCGAAGTCGTCGCACGCGTCGTCGACAAGTTCATCCTGCAGCTCGAGCTTCAGCTGGCGGACCGCAACGTCCACATCCAGCTCGACGATGCGGCACGCGAATGGCTGACCGGCAAGGGTTATGACAAGCTCTATGGCGCGCGTCCGATGGGCCGCCTGATCCAGGAAAAGATCAAGCAGCCGCTCGCCGAGGAGTTGCTCTTCGGCAAGCTGGTCCATGGCGGCGAGGTCAAGGTGAAGATGAAGACCGGCGAGGATGCCAAGGTTGGCAACCCGCTCACCTTCGAAATCACCCCCGCCGCGCCAAAGGCGGGCAAGGGCAAGGCGAAGCCGAAGCTGGACAAGGCCGCGGAATAAAGGCGAAGGGGCGGCCATGGTGCCGCCCCTCGCTTTTTGAGGCCCCAGCGACTATATCACCCTCATGTACGACTATGTCTCCGTAACCGCCGGCGATGCGGCGAGCCCCACTCCCGTGCGCGACGGCACGATCAAGCTGCACGACGAGGCGGGCTTTGCCGGGATGCGCAAGGCGGGTCGGCTGTCGGCCGAGATCCTCGACGCGCTCGTTCCCTTCGTCCAGCCGGGCGTGACGACCGCGCAGATCGACGACCTCGTCCGCACGATGATGCTCGACGGCGGCGGCATCCCGGCGACATTGGGCTATCGCGGTTTCACGCACAGCTGCTGCACCAGCATCAACCATGTCGTTTGTCATGGGATTCCCGACGACAAGCCGGTGCGCGAGGGCGATATCGTCAATATCGACGTCACCAGCATCGTCGACGGCTGGCACGGCGACACCAGCCGCATGTATCTGGTCGGCGACGTGCCGATCAAGGCGAAGCGCCTCGTCGAAGTGACCTATGAAAGCCTGATGCTCGGCATCGAGCAGGCGAAGCCCGGCAACCGCATGGGCGACGTCGCGCACGCGATCCAGACGCACGCCGAGCGCCATCGTTATTCGGTCGTCCGCGATTTCTGCGGCCACGGCCTCGGACAGATGTTCCACGACGCACCCGAAGTCGTCCACGCCGGCCGCCCCGGCACCGGTCCCGAACTTCGCCCCGGCATGTTCTTCACGATCGAGCCGATGATCAACACCGGCAAATATGCGGTGAAGATGCTCGCCGACGGCTGGACTGCGGTCACCCGCGACCGCTCGCTCTCGGCGCAGTTCGAGCACAGCATCGGGATCACCGAAACCGGCTGCGAGATTTTCACCGCCAGCCCCAAGGGCCTGAACGCGCCGCCCTGGCTGTAAGCCAGCCCCCCATTTTCCCGCTTGCACCCTTGCGCCTTCGGGCGCAGTCTTGACGTTAACGTCAACGATAGGCGTCGAACGGGAGAGCAAGGGATGGCGAAACGGGTCTTTACGGCTGCGCTGCTGGGCTGCGCGGCACTGGCAATGGCTTCATGCAACGCATCGAAGAATGACAGCATCTCGGGCGGCGGGTCGCTCGACGATGCAGAGAAGGCCAGCGAGACCCTGCTCAAGACCGGCGGCAATGGCGATAATTGGGGCGCCATCGGCTACAGCTATGACGAACAGCGGTTCAGCCCGCTCACCGACATCAACGACAAGAATGTGGGCACCCTCGGCATCGCGTGGACCGCCGACCTCGACGATGCGCGCGGGCAGGAAGCGACGCCGGTCGTCGTCGACGGCGTGATGTATGTAACGCACGCCTGGTCGAAGGTCAGCGCATGGGACGCCGCGACCGGCAAGCCGCTATGGAAATTCGATCCCAAGGTTCCCGGCGAACGTGCCGTCAGCGCCTGCTGCGACGTCGTCAACCGCGGCGTCGCCGTCTGGGGCGACAAGGTCTTCGTCGGCGCGCTCGACGGCCGCCTGATCGCGCTCGACAAGAAGACGGGCAAGGAGCTTTGGTCGACGCAGACCTTCGACACGTCGAAGCCTTATACGATCACCGGCGCGCCGCGCGTCGTGAAGGATATGGTGCTGATCGGCAACGGCGGCGCCGAATTCGGGGTGCGCGGTTATGTCACCGCCTATGACGCCGACACCGGCAAGGAACGCTGGCGCTTCTACACCGCCCCCAACCCGAAGAAGGAAAAGGACGGCGCGGCCAGCGACGACATCTTCGCGTCGAAGGCCAATGCGACCTGGTCCGACAAGGGCGAATGGCAGACCTCGGGCGGCGGCGGCACCGTGTGGGACGCGATCGTCTACGACAAGGATCTCGACCAGATCTATCTCGGTGTCGGAAACGGCAACCCGTGGAACCATGGCACGCGCTCGAACGGCGAGGGCGATAACTGGTTCCTCTCGTCGGTCGTGGCTCTGGATGCCACAACCGGCAAATATAAATGGCACTATCAGGAAACCCCGGCCGAGACGTGGGATTACACCGCAACCCAGCCGATCATCCTCGCCGAGCAGGCGGTGAACGGCAAGCCGACCAAGGTGCTGTACCATGCGCCGAAGAACGGCTTCTTTTTCACGATCGATCGCGCCAACGGCAAGCTGATCGATGCAAAACCTTTCGTCGACGGGATCAACTGGGCGAGCGGCTACGACCTCGCCACCGGCCGCCCGATCGAAAATCCCGAGGCGCGCTTCTACAAGACGGGCAAGCCCTTCATCGCGATCCCCGGCGCGCTCGGCGCGCACAACTGGCACCCGATGAGCTATAACCCCGCAACCGGCCTCGTCTATATCCCCGCGCAGCAGATCCCGCAGGGCTATCTCGCCGACATGGACGAACTCGACAAAAGGAAGGTGCTGGGGTTCAACGTCGGCACCTCGCTCAACAAGACGCTGCTCCCCGACGACAAGGCCGCGTTCAAGGCGGCGGTTGCCGCCACGACGGGCCGCCTCGTCGCCTTCGATCCGCGCACCGGCAAGGTCGCATGGAGCGTCGACCATCCCGCCGCGTGGAACGGCGGCACGATGACGACGGCGGGCAATCTTGTCTTCCAGGGGACGAGCACGGGCCGCTTCCGCGCCTATGCCGCCGACACTGGCAAGCAGTTGCTCGACCTCGACATGCAGTCGGGGATCGTCAGCGCGCCGTCGACCTTCCGCGTCGGCGGGGTGCAATATGTCGCTTTCCAGACGAGCAAGGGCGGCGCCTTCCCGCTCGTCGCCGGGGTCGCCGGCGGCGTGACGCGCAAGGTGCCCAATATCCCGCGTCTCGTCGTGATGAAGGTCGGCGGCACGGTGAAGCTTCCCGCGCCGCCCGCATCGACCGCACTCGCGTGGAACCCGCCCGCAATGATCGGCACCCCGGCGCAGGTCGCCGCGGGCAAGGCGCATTTCGGGCGCTATTGCATCGTCTGTCACGGCGACAGCGCGATCGGCAACGGCTTCACCCCCGATCTTCGCGTCTCGGGCACGCTCGCCAATGCCGATGCGTGGAAGTCGGTGATCATCGACGGGGCGCTGAAGGACCGCGGCATGGTGAGCTTCGCGAGGGTGCTGACACCCGCCGATGTCGAGGCGATTCGTGCCTATGTCATCGAGCGGTCGAACTGGACGAAGGCGAACCTTCCCGATGCTTCGGCGCCGATGGGACGCTGACTGCCTATAATTTAGGCATCCAAATGAAGCCGTTGCCCACCCCTTGGGCAGCGGCTTCATTTCGTTTCAAATTTCTTACCAAAACCCCGCGATTCGCCAATTGGCACGGCTTTTGATTGGTGCAAGATGGCGGGACACCGCACCGACTCGACGGCGAACCGGGCCAGCCCAGCTGATCCGGCTCGATGCGCAAGGGGCGGCGGCCAGCCCAAAGGGGGACAAGAAGCGTGAAGAAGATTGAGGCGATCATCAAGCCGTTCAAGCTCGACGAAGTGAAGGAAGCGCTGCACGAAGTGGGTGTCAGCGGGATCACCGTCACCGAAGCCAAGGGTTTCGGCCGCCAGAAGGGTCATACCGAACTCTATCGCGGCGCCGAATATGTCGTCGACTTCCTGCCCAAGGTGAAGCTCGAAGTCATCGTCGAGGATTCGATGGCCGAACGCGTCGTGGAGGCGATCGCCGCCGCCGCGCAGACCGGCCGCATCGGCGACGGCAAGATCTTTGTCATTCCGGTCGAAACCGCGCTCCGCATTCGCACCGGCGAACGCAACGAGGACGCGCTTTAATCTCTCGCACTTTTTGGAACCCCAACACACCCCGGCACGCCGGACCATTTCGCAAGAAGGAAGCATAGACGATGGCTACGAAGCCCAAGGATATCATCGCGCGGATCAAGGAAAACGACATCGAGTGGGTCGACCTGCGCTTCACCGACCCCAAGGGCAAGTGGCAGCACCTGACCATGGTCGCCTCGATCCTCGGCGAGGACGAACTCGAAGACGGCCTGATGTTCGACGGTTCGTCGATCGAAGGCTGGAAGGCGATCAACGAGAGCGACATGATCCTCAAGCCCGACCTCGACGCGGTCTATGACGATCCCTTCTCGGCGACCCCGATGCTCGTGATCTTCTGCGACATCGTCGAGCCGTCGACCGGCGAAGGCTATGCCCGCGACCCGCGCACCACCGCGAAGCGCGCCGAAGCCTATGTCGCCTCGACCGGCATCGGCGACACCGTCTATGTCGGCCCCGAAGCCGAATTTTTCATGTTCGACGACGTCCGCTTCGAAACCGGCTACAACAAGTCGGGCTTCGAGATCGACGATATCGAGCTGCCGACGAACACCGGCCGCAGCTATGAAGGCGGCAACCTCGCGCACCGTCCGCGCGCCAAGGGCGGTTATTTCCCTGTCGCACCGGTCGACAGCGCCGTCGATATCCGCGCCGAGATGGTCTCGACGATGCTCGAAATGGGCCTGCCCTGCGACAAGCATCACCATGAAGTCGCCGCCGCGCAGCACGAGCTTGGCCTGACCTTCGGCACGCTCACCGAAACCGCCGACCGCATGCAGATCTACAAGTACGTCGTGCACCAGGTCGCGCATGCCTATGGCAAGACCGCGACCTTCATGCCGAAGCCGATCAAGGACGACAACGGCAGCGGCATGCACACCCACATCTCGATCTGGGAAAAGGGCAAGCCGCTCTTCGCAGGCAACGGCTATGCCGGCCTTTCCGACATGTGCCTCTATTTCATCGGCGGTGTCGTGAAGCATGCCAAGGCACTCAACGCCTTCACCAACCCGACGACGAACAGCTACAAGCGCCTCGTCCCGGGCTTCGAGGCGCCGGTGCTGCTCGCCTACTCGTCGCGCAACCGTTCGGCCTCGTGCCGCATCCCGTACGGTGCTGGCGCCAAGTCGAAGCGCGTCGAGTTCCGTTTCCCCGACGCGATGGCCAACCCCTATCTCTGCTATTCGGCGCTGCTGATGGCGGGCCTCGACGGCATCCAGAACAAGATCCACCCCGGCGACGCGATGGACAAGAATCTGTACGACCTGCCGCCCGAGGAACTGAGCGAAGTCCCGACCGTGTGCGGCAGCTTGCGCGAAGCGCTCGACAGCCTGCTCGCCGACCACGACTTCCTCCTGAAGGGCGACGTCTTCTCGAAGGACCAGATCGAAGCCTATGTCGAGCTGAAGTGGGACGAGGTCTATCGCTTCGAGCAGACCCCGAGCCCGGTCGAATTCGACATGTACTACAGCGCCTGATCCGCAGGATCGGCGTTGCCAAGGGAAAGGGCGTCCGGTTCGGGGGAACCGGGCGCCCTTTTTCACATCAGCGCGTCATCATCCCGCGCCGCCCGATCGCGACAAACGCGCCGAGCAGCATCATCGCCGACAATGTCGTGACGACGTCGATCGGGGTCAGCACCGCGCCCCAGCCGAGGAAATCGGCGGCGCCCCACAGGGTGAGCAACACCCAGCTGAGGCAAAAGGCCCAGAAGCATCCTTCGAGACCCAGCTGGTGGTTGAGTTCGTCGAAGTCGTTCCGCCAGCGCCACGACGCGACCACGCCGGCGACGAAGACAATCAGCAAGACGCCCATGGCGACACCCGCCGGGACAACGCCCGCGGCGAAACCCGGACCGCGCGCCAAGGCCAGCAGGACGAGCGCCACGCCGAGCGCCGCCATCGTGACGGTCGATCGCATCATACCGCGCCGCTCCTCGCGCAATTCTTCGGCATCGGCGACGTTGAGCAGCTTCGCCCCTGCCCGCGGCGCCGCCAGGCCGAAGCCGACGAGCGCCGCCATCATCGCATAGACGAGGCCGACGGCACCCAGCGCGACGCGCGAGGGGCCCATTGCGTCAAGCAGGTCCGATCCCGCGACCGCGAGCACCGCCGCCATCACGCCGCCGCCGACAAGCGCGCCGACGAGCATCTGCATTCCCGTGCGCTTCCACTTCGCTGGCTTATCCTCGGTCATGCTGTTCATTCTTCGATCTCCGGCGTCCAATGGTCGACGAACAATTCGCGCACTTCGAGCCCGAACAGGCGGGCCATGCGCAGCGCAAGCGGCAGGCTCGGGTCATATTTGTCGGTTTCGACCGCGTTGATCGTCTGGCGCGATACACCGAGGCGCCGGGCCAGTTCGCCCTGGCTCCAGCCCGCCCCTTCCCGATATTCGCGAACCCGATTTTCCAACGCCCGCTCCCTGCCTGTAAAGAACTCTTTACAGAAGCAATGCTGAAGTGTCAAACACTCTTTACACATGCCGGGTCGGGACATCCGCGATTACGCTTTGGTAAGACGCGTGCGCTATGAGAAACCCCTCTTTCCGGGGGGATTTTCGATGTTGCGTATGGTGTTTCCGGTCATGGCGTTCCTGCTTGTCACCGGCTGCGGGAAGGTTGCCGAACTGGCCAATCAGACGCGGACCGTCGCTGCGCCGCGCGAGCAGGTGTTCGCAAAGATGTTCGGCGACGGCAGCGCCTTTGCCGGCCTGCCGCTCGTCACCAACGGCGGCTCGACGCGGCTCTACGAACTCGTGGCAGAAAAGGGCGAACCCGGATTTGCGCAGCTGGTTCCCAAGGAACGGCCCGATGCCTATAAGGTCAAGGTGGCCGTTGCGATGGAAATCCCGCGTGAGGCGCATCTGATCTACAGCGTCGACGACGGCGCGCTCGCCACCGGGCTGAAATTCACCTTCGAGGAACTGGCGCCCGATCGCACCCGCGTCGCCTTCACCATCGACGAGCTCTCCGGCGACGACGCGAAGGGGCTCGCGGTCAACCGCTTCGCGCTCCAGAAAGTCGCCCGCGACGCGCTCGACAAGCTCGACGATTTCGAAGAGGTGAAAGAACCCCGCTGAGAGATGCCGTCGTCGCGGGGGTACTTACTTGCCTCCTTTATCCGCAAGTGGCACCTTCGCGCGAACGACAAGCGCAAAAAAGGGGTTTTCGATCATGCGGATGCGCGCCTTTCTCATCGGCTCCCTGCTGCTGAGCGGATGCGGCGGCGGCGATGGCAACGGCGGCGGGGGCACGCCGCCCGCGGCCAACACCCCTCCGGTCTTCACCTCACTCCAGACCGCGAGCATCGCTGAAAATACGGCCGCCGCCTATCAGGCGACGGCCACCGATCCCGACGGCGACCCGCTGACCTTTGCCATCGACGGCGGCGCCGATGCGGCGTTGTTTTCGATCACGACGACGGGTGCGCTGCGCTTCAACACCGCGCCCGACTATGACGCGCCCGGCGATGCGAATGGCGACAATGTCTATGCCGTCCAGTTGCGGGTGACCGACGGAAAGGCCGTCGCAACGCAGGCGGTCAACATCACCGTCACCGACACCCGCGACGGCATATCGGTCGTGCGCGTCGGCACCGGTTTCGACCAGCCGCTCTACGTCGCACCGATTCCTGGCGACAGCCGCGTCTATGTCGTCGAAAAGGGCGGCAAGGTGTACCGCTTCGACCCCGCGAGCGGCAGCCGGACGCTCGTGCTCAACATCACCGACATTTCGACCGTCGGCGAAAGCGGCTTGCTCGGGCTGGCGGCGTACCCCGATCATGCCACGTCGCAGCGGCTGTTCGTGCTCGCGTCGGGGTCTGATGGCAGGACGCAGGTGCGCCGCTACACGCTCGGCCGGCCCGATTCGTCGACGGTCTATGACACGGTCATGACCATCAGCCGTCCGACCAGCATTCATTGTGGCGGCTGGATCGGCTTCGGTCCCGATGGCATGGTTTATGTCACCACCGGCGACGGCGGCGACCCGACCGACGCGCGGCAAACACTGTCTCGAAGCGGCAAGATATTGCGCTTCTCGGTGGATGCGAGCGGCAGCGTCTACACCCCGGCCGGCGGCAACTCCTTCAGATTCTTTGACCCTTATGTTTATGCGTTCGGCCTTCGCAATCCCTTCCGTGCCTCTTTCCACGAGAACACCTTGCTCATCGGCGACGTCGGCCAGGATGCAGTCGAGGAAATCGACATGATCACGACGACGCGGCCCGGCAAATATTTCGGCTGGCCCGACCAGGAGGGAACGCAGCTTTACCGGTCGAGCGGACCGGTCGAAGAAAGCTTCAATCCCGTTGCCGAATATCGGCATGGCAGCGGCCCGCGGCAGGGCAATTCAATCACCGGCGGTTATGTCTATCGCGGCCCGGTGACGGCTTTGCGGGGTCATTATGTCTTCGCCGACTTCATATCGAACAACATCTGGTCGGTGCCTTTCGCCAGCCTCGCCGACGGCAAGACGCTCGATTCCTCGCGCTTCGCGCTTCGGAACGAGGATTTCACGCCCGATGCCGGGACGCTCCGTTCGATCGCCTCGTTCGGCGAGGACAGCGTGGGCAACCTCTTCCTCGTCAGCCTCGCCGGCGACATCTTCATGGTGCGCCCCGGCTGACTGCTTGCAGCGCGACAAACGAGACGCCACAAGGGCGATGTCCAGAGGAGTCTCCCCATGAAATCACTGCCTTTTGTCGCCCTCGTCGCCCTTCATCTCGCGCTCGCGCCCGCCGCGGCGGCCAAGCTGTCCAAAGCCGAAAGCGGCATGGCGAAGACGGTCACGGCCGAACAGGCGCGCAGCCTCGCGCTGCTCGAAAAGCTCGTCAACCAGAACAGCGGATCGCAGAATCTGGAAGGCGTCGAAAAGGTCGGGGCGATGATGCGCGCCGAACTCGAACCGCTTGGCTTCAAGGTCGAATGGAAAGATATGCGCGACACCGGCCGCGCTGGCCACCTGATCGCAACGCACACGGGCAAGCCCGATGGCAAGCGCCTGCTCCTCATCGCGCATCTCGACACGGTGTTCGAACCCGACTCCCCGTTCCAGACATTCGTCCGGAAGGGCGATATGGGCGAAGGCCCCGGCGCGGGGGACGACAAGGGCGGCATGGTTGTCATCGTCGCGGCGCTGCGCGCTATGAAGGCGGCGGGCACGCTGAAAGACGCCAATATCGAAATCCACATGACCGGCGACGAGGAAGATTCGGGCACGCCGATCGAGAAAGCGCGCGCCGACCTGATCGCCGCGGGCAAGCGCAGCGACGTCGCGCTCGATTTCGAGGGGCTGGTTCGCGATAACGGCGCCGACATGGGTTCGGTCGCGCGGCGCTCGTCGGACAGCTGGACCGTGACCGCGACGGGCAAGAGCGCACACAGCTCGGGCATTTTCAGCGCCGCGGCGGGCGACGGCGCGATCTATGAACTGACGCGCATCATCCACCGCTTCCGCACCGAACTGCCCGAACCCAACCTGACCTTCAACGTCGGGCTGATCGCGGGCGGGCAACAGGCCGAGCTCGACGCCGGCGGCATCCGCGCCACGGTAAACGGCAAGACCAACATCATCGCCCCGATCGCGATCGCGCGCGGCGACCTCCGCGCGCTGTCGCCCGAACAGATCGAGCGGGTGAAGGCGAAGATGGCGGCGATCGTCGCCGCGCACGCCCCCGGAACCGACGCGAAGATCGCCTTCGACCCCGGCGGCTATCCGTCGATGGCGCCGACCGACGGCAACCGCGCGCTGCTCGCGAAGCTCAACGGCGTGAACCGCGACCTCGGGCTCGCCGAAATGGCACCGCTCGATCCGCTGAAGCGCGGCGCCGGCGACATCAGCTTCGTCGCCGCCGACGTCGACGGACTCGCGGGACTCGGGCCGTACAGCACCGGCGACCACGCACCGGGCGAAGCCGTCGACATCCCGAGCATTTCGCGTCAGGCGACGCGCGCCGCCATATTGATGTCACGCCTGGCTGCTGAAAAGCGCTGACCCGCCAGTTTTCACAGTTGGCCGCGCTTGATTCATCAGGCACAGTGATTAGGTAGCAATCCGAGACGGAATTGACCGCCGATGGGAGAAGAATGATGAGCACCGAAACGCACCTCAAGCAGAATTACATCGGCGGCCGCTGGGTCGACAGCAAGGGCGGCAAGCTCCACGACGTGATCAACCCCGCGACCGAAGAAGCCGCATCGACCGTCGTGCTCGGCACCGCAGCCGACGTCGACGATGCCGTCGCGGCGGCGAAGGAAGCCTTCAAGACCTTCTCGCAAACCACGCGCGAAGAACGCCTCGACCTGCTCAATCGCATCGTCGAGGAATATAAGAAGCGCGCGCCCGACCTCGCCAAGTCGATGGCGAGCGAAATGGGCGCCCCCGTCAGCTTCGCGGGCACCGCGCAGGTCGGCGCCGGGATCGGCGGCTTCCTCGGCACCATCGCCGCGCTCAAGGATTTCAGCTTCACCGAAAAATATGCCGCGGGCCTGATCGCCTATGAACCGATCGGCGTCGTCGGCATGATCACGCCGTGGAACTGGCCGCTCAACCAGATCGCACTCAAGGTCGCCCCCGCGCTCGCCGCGGGCAACACGATGGTGTTGAAGCCCTCCGAAGAATGCCCCGGCAACGCCGTGATCTTCGCCGAAATCCTCGAGGCCGCGGGCGTGCCCGCCGGCGTGTTCAACCTCGTGCAGGGCGACGGCCCGACCGTCGGCAACGCGATCAGCGCGCATCCCGGCATCGAAATGGTGAGCTTCACCGGCTCGACCCGCGCCGGCATCCTCGTCGCCAAGGCGGCAGCCGACACCGTGAAGCGCGTCCATCAGGAACTCGGCGGCAAGTCGCCGAACATCGTGCTGCCCGACGCCGATTTCGCCGCGGTGCTGCCCCCGACGGTGCAGGGCGTGCTCGTCAACACCGGGCAGAGCTGCATCGCGCCGACGCGCATCCTCGTCCAGAAGGACCGCGAGGCCGAGGCGGTCGGCGTCATCAAGGCGATGTTCGACGGCACGTCGGTCGGCGACCCGCAGGCCGAGGGCGGCCATATCGGCCCCGTCGTCAACAAGGCGCAGTTCGACAAGATCCAAGGCCTGATCCAGTCGGCGATCGACGAGGGCGCGACGCTTGAGACCGGTGGCACCGGCCTGCCCTCGAACGTCAACCGCGGCTATTACATCAAACCGACGGTCTTCTCGGGCGTTACGCGCGACATGCGCATCGCGAACGAGGAAATCTTCGGCCCCGTCGCAACGATCATGGCCTATGGCGACCTCGACGAAGCCGTCGATATCGCGAACGACACCGAATATGGCCTGTCGGCGGTCGTTTCGGGCGACCCCGCCAAGGCAGCCGAAATCGCACCGAAGCTGCGCGCCGGCATGGTCGCGGTCAACGCATGGGGCCCCGGCCCCGGCGCGGCGTTCGGCGGCTACAAGGCGTCGGGCAACGGCCGCGAAGGCGGCGTGTTCGGGCTCAAGGATTTCATGGAAGTGAAGTCGATCAGCGGCATTCCCGCCTGATCGCATCCAAAGCCTGATTGACGTCGGGGGCGTAGCGGTTAAGCGGGCGGCATGACCACCCGCTCACCGCTCGCCCCCGACTCATTTCCGGCCCTCCCCGACATCGCCGGGGTGACGCGCCGCGTCGCGCGCGCGCAGTACAAGACCTGGGACCGCTGCGACCTCACCTATGTCGAACTCGCGCCCGGCACGACCGTCGCCGGCGTCTTCACGCGCAATGTCTGCTGCTCGTCCGAAGTCGAACTCGGCCGCGAACAGGTAAAGGGCGGCAAGGGCCGCGCGCTGATCGTCAACGCGGGCAACAGCAACGCCTTCACCGGCTACCGCGGGCGCGAGGCGGTCGAGCAGATCATGGCGCAGGTCGCCGGCCACCTCGGCTGCGAACAAGGCGAAGTCTTCGTCAGCTCGACCGGCGTCATCGGTGTGCCGCTGCCCAAGGACAAGGCGCGCGCCGGGGTCGCGGCCGCGCTCACCGCCGAACCCTGCTCGTGGGAGGCGGCCGCCGAAACGATCGGCACCACCGACACCTTCGCCAAGGGTTCCGCCGCCAGCGCGGTGGTCGGCGGCACCACCGTCCATGTCGCGGGCATCGTCAAGGGATCGGGGATGATCGCCCCCGACATGGCAACGATGCTCGGCTATATCTTCACCGACGCCGCAGTCGCGCCCGCGCTGTTGCAGGACATGCTGAGCGAGGCGACCGGTGGAACGTTCAACAGCATCACCGTCGACAGCGACACCTCGACCAGCGACACCGTATTGCTTTTCGCGACCGGACAGGCGGGCCACGCCACGCTCACCACCCGCGACGATCCGGGCGCCGATGCGCTTTATGCGGCGATCCGAGAAGTCGCCCTCGACCTCGCGCAGCAGGTCGTCCGCGACGGCGAAGGCGCGTCGAAATTCATCGAAATCCAGGTCACCGGCGCGACCAGCGACGCCAGCGCGAAGCGCGTCGCGCTCGCGATCGCCAACTCGCCGCTCGTGAAAACCGCGATAGCGGGCGAGGATGCCAACTGGGGCCGCGTCGTGATGGCGGTGGGCAAGGCAGGCGAACCCGCCGACCGCGACCGCCTCGCGATCCGCTTCGGCGACCATTGGGTGGCGAAGGACGGCCTGCCCGTCGACGGTTATGACGAGGCGCCCGTCGCGGCGCACCTCATTGGGCAGGACATCCGCGTCGGCGCCGACCTCGGCCTCGGCGAAGGCCGCGCGACCGTCTGGACCTGCGACCTCACCCACGGCTACATCAGCATCAACGCCGATTACCGGAGCTAGCGGCCAGCAGCCCCGAGACGCTCGACCGATACGACACGGTCGGCAAGGAACAGCCCGTCGCTAGCACCAAAATGTCCGAAGCCGCCGGGTGCCGCCGGATCGGCTTTGAGCGCATAGCGCCCCGTCACGCGTATCCGGTAGATCTGGCTTCCGCCCTCGCCGCGCTTGGGTGCAGGGGCGTCCCATCGCGTTTCATCGTCCGTCGAAAACCAGATACGACGTGAACGCACATCGCGCCGCACACGCTCCGCATCCTCCAAAGTCCGCCCTTGAGGGATCAGGCGCTGCCCTTCGAATTCGTCGACCCATAGACCGGACACGGTCGTCGAGGCACTGAAATCATGGCATTTCCGGTCACCGCGATAGATCATTACGGGGTGACCGTTGGATATCGAACGGTCGAAACATCTGTCCGTGCCATCGCTTGCCGCGGCGAAAGCAAGCGGCAACCCAAGCGCGAAAGTCAGCGCAATCACGACGCCTTACAGCGCGCCTTCGAGCCAGCCCTTGAGCGCGCTCTTCGGCGCCGCACCGACCTTGGTGTCGGCGATCTCGCCATTCTTGAACAGGATCATCGTCGGAATACCGCGCACGCCATATTTGCTCGGCGCGTCGGGATGATCGTCGATGTTGAGCTTGGCGATGACGACCTTGCCCGCGAGTTCGTCCGAGATTTCTTCGAGCGACGGGCCGATCATCTTGCACGGACCGCACCATTCGGCCCAGAAATCGACGAGCACCGGGGTGTCGCTGTCGAGCACGTCAGCCTGGAAGCTGGCGTCGGTAATGGCCTTGGTACCCATAGTCTGAACTCCTGAAACTCTGTTGATGCCAAGCTAAGGCGTCGGCGCGTCCGGCTCAAGAGCTGAACCCGGCAAATTCGCCTTGGTTGCCGCCAAGCCGGGCTTGTGCACGTCGAGTAGAGCATCCCCGAGCACAATCAACCGCGGTCCGGCACTATAGAGCAACGCCGCCTCGACCCGGCGGCCGGGAAAAATGACACGTAGCGCATCGCGATAGGCCGCCATCTGCCGCAGATAGGCGGGTGCCACCGCGGCGGCATTTTCGGGCACATGGCGCCCGGTCTTGTAATCGACCACCGTCACCGCATCGTCGGTGACGAGCAACCGGTCGACGATCCCCGCGACGACCATCCCGTCGACCACCGCCGACAATGGCACTTCCGCGAGGCTGCCGGGGCCAAAAAGAGCGGCGTGCGCCGGATCGTCGAGCACCGCGAGCACCTCGCCGACCATCGCTTCGCGCGCCGCCTCGTCGAGCACGGGCGCCTGCGCCGCGAGCCAGTGTAGCGCCGCGGCGCGCCGCCGCCCCGCCGCAACGGGCGGCAATCGCTCGAACAATGCATGGAGGAGCAGCCCGCGCTCGACCGCAGCGACGCGTGCAGTCCCCTGCGGCGGTACCGCGACATCATCCTCGCCGAGCGCCGAGGGTGCGAGCGGACGCGGCGGACGCGCTTCCTCGGGCGCAGGCCGCGTCGCCCATGCAGGCAGCACCAAAGCGGGCGCCGCGACTTTCACCGCTTTTTCCTTCTTCGCCCATTTCCCGATATTGGCACGGTGGATGCGGCGCTGGCCCCACATCGGCCCTGCGTCCTCCCATTCGCTGCCCATGCCCGACAGCACATCGTCGACCGCCGCGTGCCAGCTCGCTTCGGGGATCGTCCGGTCGGCCTTCTTCGTCACGCCGGCAACGACGAGGATTTCCTCGGCGCGTGTCATCGCGACGTAGAAGAGCCGCCAATGCTCCTGTGCGGCCGCCAGTGCCGCCGCGCCATGCGCCTCCGCAAGCTTGCCGTGCCGTTCGTCGGCGGGCACCGCGAAGACGGGCAATTTCTCCCACCCCGCGACGTCGACGCTGAATGGGCGGTGCCCGATCCCGGCATCGTCGGTCGCGTCGGCGAGGATCACGATCGGCGCCTGCAAGCCCTTCGACCCGTGCACCGTCATCACGCGCACGACGTCACTGCGCGCCTCGGTCTGGCGCTTGATGTCGGCACCGCTGCTTTCGACCGCGGTCAGGAAACCGAGCAGCGACACCGTCTCGCGCTGTTCAAAGGCGAGCGCCTGATTGAGCAGTTCGTCGATCGGATCGCGCGCCTCGCGCCCCAACCGCGCGGTGAGCTTGCGCCGCCCGTCAATCGGCCCCGACAGGATCGTTTCGAGAAATCGGAACGGCGTCGTAAAGTCTGCCATGCCGAGCAGATGACGAAGCGACGCCATCGTCGCCGCGGGAATATCGCCCTCGACCGCGCGCAGATGCTCCCACAATGCGGCGCGGCCGCGCTTGTGGGACCGAACATACAGCTCGTCCTGTGTCCAGCCGATCAGCGGCGAGACGAGCAAAGACGCGAGGTTGAGGTCGTCGAGCGGCTGCACTGCAAAGCGCATCGCCGCGATCAGGTCCTGCACCGCCAGCGGCTGCGTCAGCGCGAAGCGATCGACACCTGCGACCGGGACATGAAGCGCCTGCAACCGCGCGACGATCCGTGCCGCAAGGTCGCGGCGGCGGCGCACGAGGATCATGATATCGCCCGGCGCCACCGGCCGGCCGTCCTTGCCATGCGCGATCCAGTCCTGCACCTCGCCCGCGATCGCACGCGCAAGCCGCATCGAGGCGGGGTCCGACGCGGGGGCGCTCGCGTCGCCCCCGTCCTCGTCGCCGCCTTCCTCCGCCTCGGCGTCGAGCGCCTTGCCCACTGGCAGCGGCTGCCACAGTTCGACCTGCCCCGCGTGTGCCTCGCGATACGGTCGGTGCGGCGGTTCCTCGCCGTCGAGTCCCATCGCCCCGGCGCCCCCGGCGGCAAGCCAGGCGTCGACCACCGCCAGCACCGCGGGGGTCGAACGATAGTTGGAAACCAGATCGACCTGCCGGAACGGCTGTCCGCCGATCTCGCCCATCGCATGGAACATGTCACGCGCGGTCGCGAACGCCTTGGGTTCGGTCCCCTGGAAACCGAAGATCGCCTGCTTGCGGTCGCCGACGGTGAAGAGCGTGCGGATGCGCTCCTCCTTCGCGCCGGCCCCGGCGAAAAACTCCTCGGCCATCGACAGGACGATACCCCACTGGCGCATGTTCGTGTCCTGCGCCTCGTCGACGAGGATATGGTCGGTGCGCTGGTCGAGCTTGAAGCGCACCCATTCGCCAAAGCTGCTGACGCGCAGCAGCGAGCCCGCGAGCGTGATCAGGTCGTCGAAATCGGCAAGGCCCCGTTCGCGTTTCGCCAGCGCATAGCCCTCGGCAAAGCGGCCGCCGAGCTTCCACGCCGCCGCGAGTTCGTCGGCGACGCGCATCGCCGCCGCGGTCGCGAGCAGGTGCCGCGCGGCATCGACGATACGAACGGCGCTGTCGAGGCAGCCGGTCATCTTGCCCTTGTCGCCCGCGAAATCGGCGCGCAGCTCGCCCTTGCCCGTCAGGAAGCAACCAACGAGCTCGCCAAGCATCGCCGCGCGCGCGGCTGCATTGGCGATCAGCCAGCCAACCATGACGTCCGAGCAGGCAAGCCCGGTCTTCGTCCCCCAGTCGGCACCGCTCGTCGCGACCGCGCGGATATCGGCCTCGGCGATCGCTCCCGCGGCTATTTCCTCCGCGACCCACGCATCGGGATCGCCGCCGGGCAGGTCGAACGCCGCGCGCAAATCATGCGCCGAAGGCGGCAGCGCCGCGCGCGGCCCGCCGAACGCGGCGGCGCAGCTCGACAGGAAGGACAGCGCCGCATCCTGTCCCAGCCGCCGCGACAGCATCGCCGCCGCCTGGCGCAGCACCGCACCCTCGTCACCCTCTTCGAGCAGCTCGCCCAGCACCTGCCGCTGTAGCGCCGCTGCCTCATCCTCCTCGATCGCGCGAAAGCCCGGGAGCAGCTTCGCCTCGAGCGGAAAGCTCGCGAGCAACGTCTGGCAGAAGCTGTGGATCGTCTGCACCCGGATCGCGCCGCCCGGACTGTCGATCACCGTCGCGAACAGCGACCGCGCGCGCACCATCAACCCCGGCCGGTCCCATGCCAGCCCCAGCGCGCGCAGGTCGAGCCTGAGGTCGCCGTCGTCCATCCGCACCCACGCCGCGAGCCGCTCGTGGATGCGGTGCGCCATCTCGGCGGCGCCGGCTTTGGTGAAGGTGATGCAAAGGATCGCTTCGGGCGATACCCCGTCGAGCATCAGCCGCAACACACGCGCCGACAGCACCTGCGTCTTTCCCGTCCCCGCCGAAGCGCCGAGCCACACATGGCTTTCGGGGTCGGCGGCGGCGCCCTGCCGCGCGTCGAGTTCTGCGAGGCGCGACGCCTTGGTCATGCCCCTTCCTCGCCCCGCCCGAACCATTCGTCGCGGCGCATCAGCTGGTCGTAATCGCCATAGCTCGCGCCCTCGCCCGGCACGAAGGGCGCGTCGCTGAACAGATAGAGTGCCGCGAGTGCTGCCAGCGCGCCGGCGGCATGGTCGATCGCCGCTTCGGCGCTCTTGAGGTCGCTGCGCGATCCATAGGTGTTCGACACCTTGCCCGCACCGCCCGCGCGGCGGTCGGGCCGCAGGCTCCAATACTCGAGCGCGCCGACCGGTGCCGCCTCGACGCCCTTTATGCCGCCTTCGCGCGCGATCAGCCCGAGCAGACCGAGCTGGTTGTCGAGCTTGTCGAACGCCGCCTTCGCGCTCGGCGCCCCACCCGATTTATAATCGACGATCGCGAGCCTGCCCTCTTCGTCGCGGTCGATCCGGTCGGCCTTGCCATGCAGCGTCACCCCGTCGACCCCGATCTCGCCCTGCGCCTCGACGGCAAGCGGCTTGCGTTCGCCCGCGTCCCACACGCGCGCGGCCGCCCAGCGCAGCGCAGGTTCGATGCGCGGCAGCCAGAAGGCGCGCGCGATGGCGTCGAGCGCCGGGTCGCCCGCCAGCGCGCACAGTTCGGCCTCGAACCCCTCGCGCGTCGCGCCGCCGCGAACCCAATCCTCGAACATTTTATGCACCCGCGTCCCGCGCCAGCGCGGATCTGGCGCGGCGCTCAGCGGATCGAGCGCCGACAGCCCGAGCATCTGGTTGGCGTAAAAGGCAAAGGGATCGCGCGCGAGCCGATCGACCGCGGTGACGCTGATCCGGCGCGGGCGATCTGCGGCGGGCGGTTTCGGCGCGGGTTTGCCGATCGGCTGCGCGCCGCCCACGGGCACGTCGAGCTCGGCCGCGAGCCGCGTCAAAGGGATCCCGTCCGGCGCCGGGTCGGGCAGATCGCCCGCGAGCGCCGCGAGCCGCAACCAGAAGCGCGACGCGACCGCCGGATCGCCGCCGCTCCGCTCGGCGCGCGTCACGACGATCTCGCGCGCGGCGAGCGCGCTGGCAAAATCATGCGCCGCCATCCCCTGCTGGCGCTCGGGCGCGGGCAGGCCGAGCAACCGCCGGATGCCCGGCGCGAGCCAAGGGTCGGGCTGCGTCGCCGCGGGCCAGCGCCCTTCGTCGAGGCCCCCGAGGATCATCAAGTCGGCGCGCTGCAACCGCGCCTCGAGAAGGCCCCAGATGAAAAGCCGCGGATGCCCGCCATAGGGCGGCCGCACGCTCGCCTGCCCGAGCAATTGGCCCAGCATGTCGGGAAAATCGGCGGGATCGACCAGCGCCGGACCATCGCCGCGCGCGAGCGCCCACTGGTCGAACAGCTCGGCGAGCATTCGGCCCGCCGGCCCCGCCCAGACCGCATCGCCCGTCAGCCACTCGACACCCTTCTGCAACGCCGCCAGCAAGATCGCGGGCGGCGCGGATGCCGATGCGAAAGGCGCGAGCGCCGCTCCGAGCGCGCCTGACACTTCGTCCCACCACGGCTGCAATTCCGCCGCACGGCCATGACCCCGCGCCTTCGGATCGGCAACTCGCGCGGCGATGCGCGCACTCACCCCGTCCCATCCCGGCGTCAGCCCCGGCTCGCGGAGCAGCAAGTCGAAGCGCCGCAACTGGTCGAGCCACGGCGTCCGCCCTTCGCCCTTTCGCACCAGCGGGTGCCCAAGCAGCGACACCAGCGCGACCGGGTCGAAGTCTGCCGCCAGCTTTGCGAGCAGCAACAGCAGCGCCCCCGGCGGGGTGCGCGACAGGGGCTGGCCCGCGCTGTCGTCGACCGAAATCCCCCAGCGCGCGAGCGCCGCCGCGACGCGCTCGGCAAGCCCCCGATCGGGGGTCACCAGCGCCGCGGTGCGACCCGGCGTTTCGATGGCATGCCGCATCAGCAGCGCGATCCCCTGCGCCTCCTGCCCGTCGTCGGCGAATACCGCGCCCGATATCCCTGCGGTTGCGGCCGACAGGTCGCCCGCGGCCTGCCACTGCACGGTATAATCGGCGGGTGCGAAGAGCAGCGAGACGAAGGGCGTGCGCGCCGCGGGGCCGTCGAACGCCGACGCCGCGTCCCATTCGACGACCTCGTCGCGCGCCACGCCCATGCGATCGAGCAGCAGCTTCAGATGATATTGCGGATGCGTCTCCAGCGGCCGCGCCGGGTCTTCGGGGTCGGCCCGCGTCGGACCCAGCGCCTGCCACTCCTCCGCCGTCATGACCTGATCGACGCCGGGCAGCACGACCATCCCGCGCTCCATGTTCGCAACGGTCCGCAGCAGCCGTGCGATCGCGGGCGCTGCGGTCGTGATCCCCGCCGCAACGACAAAGCGCGCGGGCGGCACGGCACGCCAGCCCGCCGTCACGCGGTCGAGCAGCCGGTTGCGCCGCTCGGCGCGGTCGATACCGCCGGCCTTCGCGAGGACGGCGGGCCAGTGATCGACGAGCAGCCGCAGCCGCCCCAGCGACGCCTGCCAATGCCCGGCAAAGGCGCCGAGGTCGAGATCGACGAGGTCGGCGACCCGCGCTTCCTCATAATGCAGCTGGTCGATCACCCGCGCGAGTCCGTCGGCAAGCTGGAACGCCGCCGCACCGGCAATCGGCGGTTCGCCTGCGGGCGTGTGCCGCTCGATCAGTTCGGCGAGCAGTAGGCGGCGGCGTAGCGGATCGATCGCTGGCGGAACCGGAGCATCGTCGATCGGGTCCAGCGCGAGTGCAACGCTCTCATCGAGATCGGCGTCGCCGATCACCGCCAGCCGCGGCATCAGCAGGCCCCGCCCTCCCGCACGCACAAAGGCTGCCTGCACCGCGCTGCGCGCCCGATTGCTCGGCAGCAGGATCAGCCCCTCTGCCAACCCCAGCGCGCCATCCGCAAAGCGTTCGATCAGCCCGGCGGCAAGCGCATCGGCGAAGGCCCGGTGGACCGGGATCGAAAAGACGCGCGGCTTCGCGTCAGCCATCCGTCAGCGCGGCTTCGGTCGGCGCGATGCTCGCCGGGGTGCCGACGTCGAACCATTGCCCCATGTGCGACAAGCCATAGAGCCGCCCCGCCGCGATCGCGCGGTCCCACAATATGTTCGTCGAAAAAGCCCCCTCGGGCGCATCGTCGAGCAGGCGCGGCGAAATGAGCTGGATGCCGGTGTAGACGAAGGGCGCGATCCGTCCGGGCTTGCGCCGCGACAATCGCCCCGCGGGGTCCATATGGAAATCGCCGCGCCCGCCATGCCCCGTCGCGCTCGCCTGCCGGATCAGCAGCAGCAGCGCATCCATCCGCTCGCCGTCCCAGTGGCGCGCTAGGTGCCGGATGCTGTCCTCGGGTCCGTCGGTCCAGATATTGTCGCTGTTGACGATCAGGATCGGGTCGCCCTTGAGCTGCGGTAGCGCCTTGACCATCCCGCCCCCGGTTTCGAGCAACAGGTCGCGCTCGTCCGAAATCGAAATCGTGAAATTGCGCTTCTGCGCCGCGAGATGTGCTTCGAGCGCGTCGGCGAGGTAATGGACGTTGACGACGACATGCCCGACCCCCGCCGCCTCGATCCGGTCGAGGCTGTGGTCGATCAGCGCCTTGCCCGCAACGCGCACCAGCGGCTTCGGCCGCGTCGCGGTCAACGGCCGCATCCGTTTGCCGATCCCCGCCGCCATCACCATCGCGCTTTCGATCTTCACGCTCATTTCCACGCCTCCGCCCGTTTGGAAGCGGGGACATTGGCGTCGAACCATTGCCGGACGGGGACAAGCGCAGGATGCGCGAGGTCGCGTTCGAGCAGGCCCCACATGCGCGGCTGGAAGCTCCTGTAGTGCGGCTTGTTGTCGCGTTTCCACAAGCGGACGAAAACGCCGAGGATACGCGTGTTGCGCTGCGCGGCGAGCGCCCAATAGGCGGCTTCGATATTCCGCCCCGTCACCGACTGATAGCGCGCGAGCATCGCCGCTTCGACCGTCGGCGAAACATCGCGCCGGGCATCCTCGAGCACCGACGCCAAGTCATAGGCCGGATGCCCGACGAGCGCGTCCTGGAAATCGAGCAGACCGTAATGCGCGATGCCGTCCTGCCCCTCTACCAGCATGATATTCTCGGCATGAAAATCGCGCAGCACAGTGACGCGCGGAAGGCCGTCGGCCTCGACGGGCGCGAGCACCTTTTCCCACGCCGCGCGGAAGGCATCGCGATCGACATCGATCTCCAGCGCCGGGCAATACCAGTCGCTGAACAGCATCACTTCGTCGAGCCATTGATCGAGGCCGTGCACGGGCAGCCCGCCCATCGCCGGCCGCGCATGGAGGTGGACGAGCAGGTCGGTCAGCCCGGTGTAATAGTCCGCCTCGCTATGCAGCTTTTCGTCGACCGTCTCGCGCAGCCGCACGTCGCCGAAATCCTCGATCAGGAGGAGCCCGCGGTCGAGATCGCGCGCGATGATCGTCGGCGCGTTGAGCCCCTGGTCGCAAAGATATTCGGCGACCGCGATGAACGGTCGCGGATCCTCGTGCGGCGGCGGCGCGTCCATCAGCACCGCCTGCCGGTCGCCGTCGACGACGCGGAAATAGCGCCGGAACGACGCATCGCCGGCGAGCGGCAAAATCTGGGCATCGCCCCAGCCATGCGCGGCAAGGAAAGCCGGGGCGTGGGCGGGCGGAATCATCGGAGCGGCCATCTTGCTCCCCAAGCGGGCGGCACCGACGCTGTCAAGGCGCGCGCGTCGCCCTCACCCGAAATCCTGAGCAGCAGCGCGCCCGGCCAGCTTTCGCCGCCCAGCCGTTCGGGCCATTCGATCAGCAGCGCGCCATCGTAAAGATAATCGTCGAGGCCGAGTTCGATCAGTTCGTCCTCGTCTTCGATCCGGTAAAGGTCGACATGCGCTATCGGCAGGTCGACCTCGGGCGGCGCATAGGGCTGGACGATCGCGAAGGTCGGGCTCGGCGCCTCGCCCGCGAGCCCCCGCGCCTTCAGCATCGCGCGCGCCAGCGTCGTCTTGCCCGCGCCGAGGTCGCCCGATAGCAGCACGACATCGCCCGCCGCGAGCGCCGCCCCGATCGCCGCCCCGATCCGCCCGGCGTCGCGGAGTTCATATTGCATAGAGAAATCGGTCATGCGCCGCGCGGCAGGCTGATCCGCACGAGCGTGCCCTGCCCCTGCTCGCTCATCACTTCCATCGTCCCGCGATGCGCCGCGACGAGTTGGCGCGCGAGCGCGAGGCCGATCCCGCCCGTATCGGTGCCCGACTGCTGCCCCCTGGCGACCGCGGCCGCCGCTTCGGGCATCCCGGGGCCATTGTCGGACACGATGATGTCGATGCCGCGCGCGTCGCCGTCGGCGTGGAGCAGCACCCGCGCGCCCGACTTGCGCGACGGCAGGGTGAAGCGCACCGCATTGTCGAGCAATCCCGCGACGAGCCGCGACAGCCGCGGCGCATCGCCTTCGATCGTGCCGAGGTTCGCCGAGATATTGCCGACAAGTTCGACCTTTTCGCTTTTCGCGAAGCCCTTCGCATCGGCGAGTGCGTCTTCAAGCAGCGCGCCGATGTCGACCGGCGCGCGCTCGATCGCGAGCGTACCCGCCTCGCCCTGCGCCAGATCGAGCACATTATCGATCTGGCGCGAGAGCACCGCGACCGAGTCCATGATCGCATCGATATAGGCGCGCTGCTGGTCGGCGAGCTTGCCGGCATAGCCCGCCTGCAGCATCTCGCCGAACCCGCCGATCGACGTGAGCGGTGTGCGCAATTCATAGCTCATCCGCGACAGGAAGGCGGTCTTGGCCTTGTCGGCCGCCTCGAGCGCCTCATTGCGTTCGCGCAGCGCGCCTTCCATCTTCCGGCTCGGGGTGATGTCGAGCATGATCAGTAGCGCATTGCCGTCGGGCAGCGGAATCGACGCAAAGTCGAAATAGCGGCCGTCGGCGAAGCCGATTTCACCGCCGCGCTGCTGCCGTTCCAGTGTCGCGGCGCGGATGACTTCCTGCACGACGCTGATCTGGCTCGGCTTGACCAGCCGGTCGGCAAGCCCGCCCATCAGCGCGTCGACGCGCGGATGCGCCGCGAGCGTCGGCTCGTCGATCCCCCACAGGCGGCGGAAGCGCTGGTTCCACAGATGCAGCCGTCCGTCGGGGGCGAACACCGCGACCGCCTCGAACAGATTGTCGAATGTCGCTGTGCGCACGCGCAGCAGCGTGTCGCGCGCGCCCGCAAGCTGCACCTGCTCGGTCTTGTCCTCGGCGATCAGCAACAGCCCGCCGTCGGGGGTCGGCTGCGCGACGACGTGCAGGTGGGTGCCGTCGCGCAGCAGCCAGTCCTCTTCGCTCGCCTCGGCCTGTGCAAACCAATCGACATGCGCCTGCCGCCATTCGGGATAGTTGCGCACCTCGGGCGTGCGCCCGCCTTCGCGCCACGCGTCGAGCAACCGCGCGAACGGCCGCGCCTCGGTGACATCCTCGGCCTCGAGCGCGAACAGGCGGCGGAACGGCAGGTTGGCGAACGCCAGCCCCTGGTCCGGACCGAATTGCGCGACCGCCGCCGACAGCCGGTCGAGCAGTTCGCGCTGGGTATCGACGAAGCGGCGATGCGCGCCGCGCTCGCTTTCGAGTTCCTGGATGTCGATCGCATAGCCCGCGATCCCGATCACCCGCCCGCCTTCGGGGGCCAGCGGCACGTCGACGACACGCATGATCCGCCGCTCGCCCTCGATCGTCACCGGGATCGTGCGCACCTGCGCCGATCCGGCGATGCGCGCCTCGTCGGCCGCCTCGGCGGCGCTGACGCCCGCAACCGTTTCGCACAATTCGATCCCGCCATCGATCACCGCGGCCGCGCTCTTCGCTTCGACCGCGCGGACATAGGCGCTGTTGACGAGCGCGAGGTTCAGGTCGGTGTCGCGGAACCACATCGGAAACGGCGCCGCCTCGATCAGCCCCGACAGCGCCTCGAACGCCGCCATCGCCTCGTCGCGTTCGCTGCGCGCGAGCGCGAGCGCCTGCTGCCCGTCGGTCGCATCGCTCAGCCAGAGCAGCACGCTGCCCGCGCCCCCGACCGCCTGCGGCGCCGCGGCGCCATGGACGATGATGGTGCGGTTACTCGCCTCGGGCTTCAGGCTCAGCACGAAAGGCTTCGCGCCGCGCTGCGCGCCGAGGATCGCCTGCCGCAGCGCGTCATGCCCCTGCGCGTCGAGTCCGCTGCCCAGCCCGCGCAGTTCGTCGAAGTTGCGCGGTCCGCGTTCGAGCCCCAGCCAGCGTCCGAGCCGCTCGCTCGCCTCGATCCGCCAGTCGGCGCGGACGATGACGGGAAGTTGCGGTGAGGCCTCGACGAGGCTCGCGAGCCGTTCGGTCTGCCCCGCCACGAACGCCGAGCGCCGCTGCATCGCAACGCCGTGCCCGACCGCCCACAATCCGGCGAGCAGCCAAAGCGCGGCGAACAGGCCCAACGCGAATAATGCCCCCGACGATTGCATCATGGCCATTGCGCGCGGGGAGCGTGAAGAAGATTGGGGCAATCGCCTGACAACATCCTGCTGCCACTATCGACTGTCTCGCGCCGATTCAATCGCCGGGCGTCGAAGCGCCGCATCGCGGCGCCACGACGGGGGAAAGCGCGCCGTCGCGCACCCGAGATTCTGTCGCAATTCGCTTGACTTGGCGAAGGCAGTTTGAAAGCTTCGCGAAATGCCCGCGACAGGTCGCACTGCAAGGGTGGTAAAGAGCAGTTCGGCTTGACCTTTTGTAAATGTCCGACGGGCAGGTTACGATTTGAGTACAAACCGGGGAACTGACATGCACAATGATGATTGGACCGCATCGCGGTCACGGCGGAATCTGGGTCTGGCCGGGGTTTCGGCCGTGGCGATCATGCTGGCAACGCCGGCTTATGCACAAAGTGAAGACAGTTCGGCGACGGCCGCCGACGAAGCCGTCGACAGCGCCGGTCCCGGCGATGCCATCGTCGTCACCGGTTCGCGCATCCGCAGGCCCAATCTGGAATCGCAGGTTCCCGTCGTTTCGGTGACCGGCAACGAGTTTTTCGAGCGCGGCAATACGTCGGTCGGCGACACGCTCAACGAACTGCCCGCGCTCCGCAGCACGTTCAGCCAGTCGAACTCGACGCGCTTCCTTGGCACGTCGGGCCTCAACCTCCTCGACCTTCGCGGGCTGGGGACGCAGCGCACGCTCGTGCTCGTCAACGGCCGGCGCCACGTCGGTTCGGACGTCTTGTCGAACGCGGTGTCGCCCGACACCAACACCTTCCCGACCGACCTGATCGAACGCGTCGATGTGGTGACGGGCGGCAATTCGGCGATCTACGGGTCGGACGCGCTCGCCGGCGTCGTGAACTTCATCCTCAAGGACAGCTATGAGGGGATCCAGCTTCGCGGCCAGGGCGGCCTCAGCACCTATGGCGACGCGGGCTCCTATTACGCCAGCCTGCTCGCGGGCAAGAATTTCGCCGACGGCCGCGGCAATATCGCGATCAACCTCGAATTCGCGCGGCAGGAAGATTTCTACACCTCGGGACGCCCGAACCTGCGGCAGAATGACGGCTTCATCACGGTCGACACCGACCCGTCGGGCGCCGTCAACGGCAGTGACGGAACGCCCGACGCGCTTTTCTATCGCGACATCCGCAGCGGGACGTACAGCAACGGCGGCACCTTCCTCTCCTATCTGGGGGGCAGCAGCTATACACCGTTCATCTTCCAGCCCAACGGGACGCTCGTCCAGCAGACGGGTATACAGACCGGCCTTCCGCCCGTTCCCGCCTATCTGGGTGGCAATGGCGACAATTTCCGCGACGGCACGCAGTTCGGTCTTGCGCCCAAGCTCGATCGCTACAGCGCCAACCTGATCGGCCACTTCGAAATCAGCCCCGGTTTCGTGCCGTTCATCGAGGCCAAATATGTGCGCACCGACTCGCTCGGCAACGCATCTGGTCCCTTCTTCACCGGCTCGACGGGGTCGCCGCGCGAGCGCTTCTTCACCCAGAATCCCTATCTGAGCGAACAGGCCAAGCCGATCATTCGCGATTATTATGGCGATTATTACGATGCGGCCGGCAACGACACCCCCGACGGTATTCCCGATGCCGACCAGACGGGTTTCACCTTCCTCAAGAACGCCGTCGACCTGACGAACCGCGAGGAACGGGCGCGGCGCGAAACCTATCGCGCGGTGATCGGCGTTCGCGGCGAGTTCAACGACGACTGGAACTATGAATTCTCGGTCAACTATGGCGAGTTCCGCGAAAGGACCGCGATCCTCGGCAACGTCAATTTGCAGCGCTACCTGCTCGCGATCGACGCCGTCGACCAAGGCCTCGTCCAGAATGGCGTCGCGAACGGCAACATCGTCTGCCGCGCGTCGATCGACCCCTCGGCGCGTGTCCCGCTCGAAGTGGCGGCCGACCCGGCCTATGCCGCGTCGCAGCTCGCCGCCGACGTCGCGGCGTGCGTTCCCGTAAACCTCTTCGGGTCGGGCAATGTGACGCAGGCGGCGCGCAACTACCTGCTCCAGGATTCGCTGGCCAAGGGCAAGATTTCACAATTCGTCGTGAGCGCCTTCATGTCGGGCGACAGCAGCAAATGGTTCGAGCTGCCGGGCGGCCCGATCGGTTTTGCGATCGGCGCCGAATATCGCCGCGAAACCGCGGACTATGTCCAGGACGTCGCGACCGCCGCCGGGATGACCTTCTATAACGCCATCCCGCAATTCGACCCGCCGGCGTTCGAGGTGAAAGAGGCCTATGCCGAAATTCGCCTGCCGATCCTGAAGGACACCCCCTTCTTCCAGGAACTGACGGTTTCCGCCGCAGCACGCGTCGCCGACTATCGCGGGTCCACCGGGACGGTGTTCGCCTATAACGCCGGTCTCGAATGGGCGCCGATCCGTTCGCTGCGCTTCCGCGGCAACTATTCGCGCGCGGTCCGCGCCCCGAACCTTGCCGACCTCTACACGCCGCTCGGACAGAATTTCGCGACCGTCGTCGACCCCTGTTCGGCGCGCAACGTCGGCACCGGCTCGTCGACCCGCGCGGCGAACTGTACCGCCGACGGCGTGCCTGCCGGTTACGACTATGTCTACACGGCCTCGATCGGCTTCCTGTCGGGCGGTAATCCCAATTTGGGCGAAGAAACGTCCGATTCCTACACGATCGGCGGCGTCTTCCAGCCCGAGTTCCTGCCGGGGTTCAGCTTCTCGGCCGACTATTACAATATCACGGTCAACGATGTGATCACCGCCCCGTCGGCGCAGGGCATTTTGAACGCCTGCTATGATGCGGCCGATCTCAACAACCAGTTCTGCGCCCTGTTCGAACGCAACGCGGGCCCGGGCAACGGGCCGCGCGGCGAAATTCCGGGTCGCATCCTGGAAAACAGCCTCGACGTGATCCCGCTCAACTATGCAAAGCTGAAGGTCAGCGGCATCGATTTCGAGGCGCGCTACGAACGCCAGATCGACAAGGTCGGGAAATTCTCGATCGGCGCGATCTATACCTATGCGCTGACGAACAACAGCTATCTGTCGCCGACTGATCCGGGCCGCGCCGACCGCGTGCTGGGCGAACTCGGCGATCCGCAACATGCGTTCAACGTGAACGCATCGCTGACATCGGGTGCGGTCACCTTCGGCTATCGCGCCCGCTACCTCGGCAAGATGTCGAACGGCGCGTGGGAGAATTACAACAGCGTGCAGGGCCGCCCGCCGCAGAATGACGACGCCTTTGCCGACGGGTTCAAATATTATCCGGCGGTCTGGTATCACGACTTCCGGGTCGGCCTCGATGTCGCCGACAAGTTCACTTTCTATGGCGGCGTCGACAATGCGTTCAACAAGAACCCGCCCTTCGGCCTGACGGGCGCAGGGGCCGGCAGCGGCATCTACAGCAACCGCGGGCGTTTCTTCTACGCCGGGATCACCGCCAAATATTGATCGGTGCCGGTTCGGACATCTGGCCGGGGCTTGCCCCGGCCATTTTTTTGTGACTTAGCCGAGACCATGGCGAATAGCGGAGCCCCCGCATGATGTCCCCGCCGGGCGGCGGCGTCATGGACGAAATCGCGGCGATGCGCGGCGCCGCAGCGGCCTTGCGGACCCAAGGCGACGCCAGGGGCGCCGCCGTGATCGAAGTCGAAGCCGTCGAACGCGAGGCTCGCGAGCCTGCGGCGCTGCAAGCAAGCCGCATGCTGCTCGCCGGGCAGTTGCCGCAAGCCGAGGCAGCGGCACGGCAGATATTGCAACAAGCCCCCAGCCATGTTGCGGCGCGCTGCATCCTCGGCGAAATCGCGAGCCGGCTCGGCATCTATGCCGAAGCGCAGCGCCTGTTCCGCGAAGCGATCGACCTGTCGCCGGGCTTCGCCGACGCGCGGATCAGCCTCGCGCGGTCGCTGTTCCGGACCAGTGACTTCGGCGAGGGACTCGCACTGCTCGACGAAGTGCTCGCATTCGACCCGCAGAACCGCGCCGCGCTGAGCGCCAAGCTGACGACGCTCGGCCAGATTGGCGCCTACGACCGGTCACTGAAATCCTATGAGGACGCGCTCGCCCTGCAGGCCGACCAGCCATGGCTGTGGGTCGGTTATGGCAATGTCTGCAAGACGCTCGGCCTGTACGAACAAAGCGTTGCCGCTTTTCGCAAGGCGCTCGCGCTCGACCCGCGGCGCACCGAGGCGTGGTGGGGCCTGGCCAACCTGAAGCGCGTCGCGTTCGATGGCGCCGACCGCCAGTCGATGCTCGACCTCGCCGCCGCGCTGCCCGAACAGGACCCCGGGCGGGTGCAGCTTCATTTCTCGCTCGGCAAGGCGTTCGAGGACGAACGCGACTTCGCGAAATCCTTCGATCATTATGCCGCCGCCAATCGCATCCGCCGCGCCGAACTGCGATACGACGCGCAAGCGATGAGCGACGAGGTCTCGGATTCGATCGCTTTCTTCGACGCCGAATATTTCGCGGCGAAACAAGGAGGCGGCGACCCGGACGCCCGGATCATCTTCATCGTCGGTATGCCGCGCGCCGGCTCTACACTCGTCGAACAGATATTGGCATCGCACAGCCAGATCGAGGGGACATCGGAACTCCCCTATATCTCGCTGATCACGCAAAAGGCGGTGGCCGACCACTGGGCCGACCGGATCGCGAAATATCCGCAAATCCTCGCGTCGCTGCCCGCGGCGGAGATCGACCGGCTCGCGGCCTATTATTTACGATCGGCGGCGCAGCACCGTCAGTCGGACAAGCCGTGGATAATCGACAAATTGCCGAACAACTGGCTCAATGTCGGACTGATCAGGACGCTGTTTCCGAACGCGAAGATTATCGACGCGCGGCGAGCCGCGATGGCGTGCTGCTTCGCCAACTTCAAACAGCATTTCGCGCGCGGTCAGGGCTTTTCCTATTCGCTCGCCGACATGGGGCATTATTACCGCGACTATGTGCGTTTCATGGACCATCTCGACGGGATATTGCCCGGCGCGATGCACCGGCTGGTCCACGAGCGGCTGATCGACGATCCCGAACGCGAAATTCGCGCGCTGCTCGCCTATCTCGGCCTGCCCTTCGAAGAGGCCTGCCTGAATTTTCACGAAAATGCGCGGCCGGTGCGCACGCCTAGCGCCGAACAGGTCCGGCGCCCGATCAACCGCGACGCGGTCGATTTGTGGCGCAACTATGCGCCGTGGCTACAGCCTTTGAGGGATGCCCTCGGCGATCTCGCCGAAGCCTGAGACCCGCCCGATGGCGGGCGAAGCCGGGCCGGCGAATACGCCGGCCCGGCTGCTTACCGATCAATAACGATAATGGTCGGGCTTGAACGGCCCTTCGACCGGCACGCCGATATAGTCGGCCTGCTTCTTGGTAAGCTGGCTCAGCTGCACGCCCAGCTTTTCGAGGTGCAGCGCCGCGACCTTTTCGTCGAGATGCTTCGGCAGGACATAGACGTCATTCTTGTACTGCTCGCTGCGCGTCCACAGTTCGATCTGCGCGAGCGTCTGGTTGGTGAAGCTCGCCGACATCACGAACGACGGGTGGCCGGTCGCGTTGCCGAGGTTCACGAGACGGCCCTTCGACAGGATGATGATCTGCTTGCCGTCGGGGAATTCGACAAGATCGACCTGCGGCTTCACTTCGGTCCACTTGTAATTGGCGAGCGCCGCAATCTGGATCTCGCTGTCGAAGTGGCCGATGTTGCAGACGATCGCCATATTCTTCATCGCCGCCATATGCTCGGCGGTGATCACGTCGGCGTTGCCCGTCGCGGTGACGAAGATGTCCGAGCGCTTGACGGCTTCGTCCATCGTCACGACCTCGAAGCCTTCCATCGCCGCCTGCAGCGCGCAGATCGGGTCGATTTCGGTGACGAGGACGCGCGCGCCGCCGTTGCGGAGCGACTGGGCCGAGCCCTTGCCGACATCGCCGAAGCCGGCAACGGTCGCGACCTTGCCCGCGAGCATCACGTCGGTGCCGCGGCGGATCGCGTCGACCAGCGACTCCTTGCAGCCATAGAGGTTGTCGAACTTCGACTTGGTGACGCTGTCGTTGACGTTGATCGCGGGGAAGGGCAGCTCGCCCTTCTTGGCGATGTGGTACAGGCGGTGGACGCCGGTCGTCGTTTCTTCCGACACGCCCTTGATCGCCTTGACCGTCTTGGTGAGGTAACCGGGGTTGGCGGCAACGAACGCCTTCAGCGCGCGCTGCATCTCGACCTCTTCCTCATTCTCGGGCGCGGGCATCTCCTGCCCGGCTTCGAGCTTCGCGCCCCACAGCGCGAACATCGTGGCGTCGCCGCCATCGTCGAGGATCAGGTTGCAGGTCGTGCCATCCTCGACGCCCCAGTCGAAGATCCGGCCGACATAGTCCCAATAGTCGGCAAGGCTTTCCCCCTTCACCGCGAACACCGGCACGCCCGACGCGGCGATCGCGGCGGCGGCATGGTCCTGCGTCGAGAAAATGTTGCACGTCGCCCAGCGCACTTCGGCGCCGAGCGCGGTCAGCGTCTCGATCAGCACCGCGGTCTGGATCGTCATGTGGAGCGAACCCGTGATGCGCGCGCCCTTCAGCGGCTGCGCGGCGCCATATTCGGCACGCAGTGCCATCAGGCCCGGCATTTCGGTTTCGGCGATGTTGATTTCCTTGCGTCCGAAATCGGCGAGACCGATGTCGGCAATCACATAATCACGGGTGTCGGCGGCGAGAGTGGCCACGGGTATTCTCCAGTCAGGCGAGTTCGACCGCAGGCGAGCGGCCACGAAAAACATGCCCGGCGCCCTATCCGAAAGCGGCCCCGCGATCAAATATAAACTTTTCTTTATATCGCTTGCGAAGCACCATCCATCGGCACCCACAGACAGCCGAATCGACGGCGCAAAAATGCACCGCCCGCGAAAATAATTTTCACGCGCTTCGATTGTGACAATCGGGAGCATCCGATTGTGACACAGGGTCGCCAAAGCCAAGATTCTGAAAAATCTGACTTATAATACGCCTTGCGATTAGCTTAATTAGCTATTGTGACAACCATGTTACAAATGCCCGGAAATATTGACAATTTTCCGTATGCGCGAGAAAATCGACGAAAGTTTTCGGGGAGATACCGCAATGAAAAAATATCTGCTGCCGCTCGTTGCCCTCGCCTTCGCGAGTCCCGCTGCGGCGCAATCGATCGTCGTTGTCACCGCGCCGCAAGTCGATGATTCGGTGCTTCCGGTCGCCTATGCCGAGCTCAAGGCCGGCGAAAATCAGGCCGCGCTCGACAAGCTCACCGGGGATACGATGCTCGACCGGCGCGACCCCTCGCGCCTCATCAATCTCGGCACCGCTTACGCTCGGCTGGGTCGCACCGCCGAAGCCGCCGCCGCCTACGATTCGGCGATCGGCAGCCCGATCCGCTACGACGTCGAACTCGCGAACGGCAACTATGTCGACTCGCGCTGGGCCGCGCGCACCGCACTGGCCAATCTCAACACCGGCAAGCCGCTGCTCGCGCTCGCGCGCTAGGCTTCGCCGCCTTCGGTTGTCAGCAAGCGGGCGTCCACTCCCGCTTCGGCAAACGCCGCCTGCCATCGTTCGGCGGGCGGCGTTTCGAACAACAGGCCGTCGCTGCCGGGGGTGACGTGCCAGCCGTGACGCACCATTTCGCCTTCGAGCTGCCCCGGCGACCAGCCCGCATAGCCGAGCGCGACGAGCCAGCGCGAGGGCCCCCGCCCTTCACCGATCGCACGCAATATGTCGTGCGAGCTCGACACCATCCAGCGATCGCCGACCTGCACCGCCTCGTGCCCGCCCCAGTCGAGGCTGTGGAGAACGAAGCCGCGCGACGGCTCGACCGGCCCGCCGAGGAATACCGGCTGGTCGAGCGGCACATCATGTTCGATTTCGAGCTGGTCGAGCACCGCGCCGACGGTCATCCCGTCGATCGGATCGCCGACGCCGATCCCCATCGCGCCCTCTTCGTCATGGCTGATCATCGCGATCACCGAATGCTCGAAGCGGGGGTCGCCGATTCCGGGCAGCGCGAGCAAGAGCTGGCCGGTGAACCAGGTGGGGTCCGTGTTCATCGCGCTATCATGCCGGAGGCGGACCGCGCCGTCCAGCAGCGCGATGCGACCGGGACCTATCCGCCGGGCACGGCGATCCAGATCGTCTGCGTCGGATAGCCGACCGACAGTTGATAGGTCCCGCCACCGAGCGGCTTTGCGACCTTCAGCCGAAAGGCATCGCGGCTGTCCCCGACCAGATGAATGATCGCGTCGTACAGGGCGATGTCGACCGGCCCGTTTTTCGCCGTGCCCGTCGCGCGGCTCTCGAACAGCAATACGCTGGCCCCGGGCCGCTCGACGCGTACGAAGAATTCGCGCTTTCCGGTCCAGACATTGCCGCCCGATCCGACGAAGCCGATCGCCATGGCGTCCGCTTCAGACGGTTGTATCGGCTGATAGGCGGCCGGTTCGATATCCGACTGGAACCGGATGTTCGGGAAGGGGACGGCGAGCGCGGGATTCGCGGCGGTGCCCGTCCAGAACTGATCGAAGCGCCCGTCGCCGTCGCGGTCGGCGAGGCACAGCAGGGCCGCGACCGGCTTGGCCGCACGGGCGGTACAAAAGAGCGCGAACGTTTCTTTCCCCAAATAACCCCGATATTCGGCGAGCGCGTCGGCGGGCGCCAGCGTGACCGGCGTCTTTTTGATCATCAGCTGGACCGGGGCGGCAAGGCGCGCGAGCGAGGCGACATGCGCCGCCTGCTTCCCGAACAATTGCTGGGCAGCAACCTCGACCGGTTCGCCGTCGTCGGGCGTCGCCGGATCGACGATGACCGGAAGCGTGATCCGCCCGTTTTTCGGCGCCGCCGCGGCCGGACCGGCCATCGCCCCCGTTGCCGCGAGTATTGCGGCCGCAAGGCGGCCCATGGGCATCAATCGCATTCCATCCCCCATCCCTCTGGACATGGTGCCGCAGGAATCACGGCGCCAGGGTCCAGTCAAGCGATACGCGCGACGCAAAGCACCGCCGGCGCTTGACTCCCGCGTCGGCCCACCCAATGTCACCGCCACCATAATCCCCTCAACGAAAAGGATGCCGACGATGACGATCCAGACCGGAGACAAGCTCCCCGACACGACCTTTGTGAAGGTCACCGAAAACGGCCCCGAACAGGTCAGCACCGCCGATTATTTCAAGGGCCGCAAGGTCGCGCTCTTCTCGGTTCCCGGCGCCTTCACCCCGACCTGCTCGGCGAAGCACCTGCCGGGCTTCGTCGACAAGGCTGAGGAACTGAAGGCCAAGGGCGTCGACGAAATCGTCTGCACCGCGGTCAACGACGCCTTCGTCATGGGCGCATGGGGCAAGAATGCGAATGCCGGTAGCGCGGTGACGATGCTCGCCGACGGCAATGGCGATTTTGCCGAAGCGGTCGGCCTGACCATGGACGGCAAGGCCTTCGGCATGGGCAAGCGCGGCCAGCGCTTCTCGATGATCGTCAACGACGGCGTCGTCGAACAGCTCAACGTCGAAGCGCCCGGCGAATTCAAGGTGTCGAGCGCCGACCATATGCTCGAACAGCTCTAGGTCGCTGCTTCGCCCGCCGGCCGGGGCCTGTTGCCCTCGTGCCACAGTGCCGGACTAATCTCGTCCGGCGGGCATTTCCTCTCATCCTTGTCCGCTTTCCGGGCGTTGCTGAACCGGCTGCAAAAAATGGCAGCCGGTTCAGCAACGGTCTGAAAACGACAGGAGGAGAGGATTATGAAAGGATTTCAGCATTTCGCCCGTTCCGGGGCGGCGCATATCGCCGTCGCGGCCGCGCTCGCCAACGCCGCACCGGGTCACGCCCAGCAGGCGGCGCCACCGCAGGACAGCACGGCCGAAACGTCGGGCGACACCATCGTCGTCACCGGCTCGCGCATCCGCCGCGACCCGCTCGATCAGGATGCGCCGATCGTCTACGTCGGACAGGAAGATATCGCGAAGACCGGCCTCAATTCGGTCAACGACGTGCTCCAGCGCCTGCCGAGTTCGGGCGGCGGTCTCAACAGCAAGTTCAACAACAGCGGAAACCTCGGTAATCCGCCCGATGGCGGGGGCGTGGGCGCCGGCGCCGCCGAAATCGACCTGCGCTACCTCGGCTCGCGCCGCGTGCTCGTGCTCGTCGACGGCATCCGCTATGTGAATGGCGCGTCGGCGAGCGGCGTACCCGGCTCGACCGACCTCAATTCGATCCCCGAAAGCGCGATCGAGCGGATCGAGGTGCTGCAGGACGGCGCCTCGGCGATTTACGGGTCCGACGCGATCGCTGGCGTCGTCAACATCATCACCAAGAAAAGCCAGGAGGGGCTGCGCGCCAGCGCGCAGGTCGGCGGCTATGGGCAGGGCGACGGCTTTACCAAGAGCGCGCAGCTAAGCTGGGGCAACGGCCGCGGCCCGACGCAGATTGTCGTCGGCGCCAACTATGTCCACCAGGACGGCGTCCTCGCGGGCAGCCGCGCGATTTCGCGTTTTCCCGCGCCCTATTCGAACACCTGCCTCGACGGCGGCTGCTCGGGTTTCGTGCCGCTCGGGCGCTTTATCGTGTTCGGCAACGACCTGACGCTGCGCGGCCCGGTGATCGGCCGCAACCCCGTATATAATGCGGGCAATCCGACCGATCCGGCGAGCGATTTCAAGGCCTTCACCGACGCCGATCGCTTCAATTTCGGCCCGTTCAACTATCTGCAGATTCCGGTCGAACGTTATGGCGCCTTTATCAACGCCCGGCAGGAAATTTCGGACAGCATCAATTTCTCGGTTCGCGGGATCTGGAACCAGCGCAAATCGAAGAACCAGGCTGCGCCGCTGCCCTTCGGATTCGGCCCCGCCGCGGGGCTGACGCCGGTGCTCGACGCGATCACCGTCGATGCCACCAACCCGTTCAACCCGTTCGGGGTCACGCTCGACGCAAGCAACACCGATCTCGTCTATCGCCGCTTTGTCGAGGGCGGCCCACGCCGCTTCAACCAGACGGTGACGACCCTCTATGGCGTCGCGACGCTCGACGGCAGCTTCGACATCGGCGGCGGGCGTAAATGGTATTGGGACATCAACGCCGCCTATGGCCGTAACAAGGCAAAGCAGACGATGTTCGGCAACATCAATTCGGATCGCCTGCGACGCGCGCTCGGCCCCGTCGCCGCCTGCACCGGCGACTGCGTGCCGTTCAACATCTTCGGGGGCGTCGGGTCGATCACCCAGCCGATGCTCGACTATGTGATGTTCACCCAGCGCGACCGCAGCCGCCAGTCGACCTTCAGCGCCTCGGCCAACATCACCGGCAGCCTGTTCGACCTGCCTGGCGGGCCGCTCGGCATCGCCATCGGGGCCGAATATCGCAAGCTCAAGGGCAGCTTCGATCCCGACCCGATCGTCGCGGCAGGTTTCAGTTCGGACATTCCGGCGCTGCCGACGCGCGGCAGCTATGACGTCAAGGAAGCCTATGCCGAACTCAGCGCCCCGATCCTGTCCGACACGCCCTTCTTCGACCTGCTCGAATTCACCGGCGCGGTGCGCTGGTCGGACTATTCGACCTCGGGCTCGACGACGACATTGAAGGGCGGGGTCAACTGGAAGCCGGTGCAGGACCTGCGCCTGCGCGCCTCTTATGCCGAGGGTTTCCGCGCTCCTTCGATCGGCGAACTGTTCGGCACCCAGTCGCGCTTCGACCAGTCGATCAACGATCCCTGCTCGACCTCGACCACCGCGGGGCAGAACTGGAACAACAACACGACCGTCCGCGCCAACTGCATCGCGCAGGGCGTGCCGGCGGCGGGCTATGCGCAGGCCAACCCGCAAATCTCGGTCCTCGTCGGCGGCAACCAGGCTCTCGCACCCGAAAGCTCGCGCAGCTGGATCTTCGGCGGCGTCTATAGTCCGGGATTCGTCCCCGGCCTGTCGCTCGAGGCCAATTATTACGACATCAAGATCAAGGGCGCGATCCAGTCGGTGAATGCCGAAATCACGCTGGCGCAATGCGTCGGGCAAAATGACGCCGATGCCTGCGCGCTCGTCACCCGCGCGTCGGGCGGCCAGCTGACCTTTGTCGAAGGCCTGCTCCAGAATATCGCCGGCATCCGCACCAAGGGGATCGACGCCAACCTGACCTACCGGACGCAGGAAACCGCCGCCGGCCGTTTCGCCTTCACCTGGAACAACACGATCCTGACCAAATATGACGTGATCGTACCGACCGCCGACGGCCAGCTCGTCGTCAGCCGCGAAGGAACCGAACAGGGCAGCCCCAGCCAGGCCTTTCCCAAATGGAAGTCGGTCGGCATCCTCGACTGGGACGGCACGTCGATCGGCGCGACGCTGACCGGCCGTTATGTTTCGGCGATCCGCGAACCGCTGGCCAACGACAACAAGTTGAAGGCGCGTTTCTACACCGACTTCCAGCTGCGCTGGTTCCCGGCGGAGGATCGCGACGCCTTCGGTTTCGCGCTCGGCGTGAACAATCTGTTCAACGTCAACGCGCCGGGCTGTATCAGTTGCGATCTCAACAATTTCGACCCGACCGCCTACGACCTGCCCGGACGCTATTATTACGTCCGCGCCAGCTTCAAGATGTAACAAAAGGGGGCGGCGGCGCGGCTCGAAAGGCCGCGCCGCCTTCTATTCCCCGGCCCCTTCCCTTTTGTCATATTTTCGTGCAACACCACCGCGATGATATCCAGCTCATCGCAAGAAACCACCGACCCCACCGCGCTCGTCGACGACATCATCGCCGAACTTCAGACCCGGTTCCGCACGTCGGTCTCCAACCTCAAATCGGCCATTGCCGCCTATGTTCGCGACCGCACGCTGCCGCCGGCCGACGCCGCCGCGACCGGCCTGTTCGACTATCCGGCGATCCGCCTGACCACGACGGGCGAGCAGCGCGAGGGCCAGACCGCGCACAACCTCGCCTTCGGCCAGTTCGAGCGCGCAGGCACCTTCGTCACCACGGTGACGCGCCCCGACCTGTTCGCCGATTATCTGCGCGACCAGCTCACCCTGCTCGCGCGCCACTACGACGTCACACTCGAAGTGACGCGCACCGGTCAGCAGATCCCCTTCCCCTATGTGCTCGACGCCAGCGACGGCTCGGACATGGGCGGCGTCACCCCGCTCGAACTCGCGCGCCATTTCCCGACGACCGAGCTCGCCGACATCGGCGACGAACTTGCCGACGGCCTGTTCGGACAGGATCCCGCCGCCGACCAGCCGCTTGCGCTGTTCGACGCACTGCGCACCGACTTCAGCCTCGCGCGCCTTCGCCACTACACCGGCACCGCACCCGAGCATTTCCAACGCTACATCCTGTTCACCAACTATCACCGCTATGTCGACGAATTCGTCGCCTGGGCGGGGTCGCAGGTCGGCCAGGGTCGCTACACCGCGCTCGCGGGCGCGGCGGGCCTCTATGTCGACCAGCCGGGCGTCAACGCCAGCGCGCTCGTCGCCGACAGCGCGTGGCGGCGGCACCAGATGCCCGCCTACCACCTCATCGCCCCCGATGGCGGCGGCATCACCCTCGTCAACATCGGCGTCGGCCCGTCGAACGCGAAGACGATCTGCGACCATCTCGCGGTGCTCCGCCCGGAGGCATGGCTGATGATCGGCCACTGCGGCGGGCTGCGCCCCAGCCAGCGCATCGGCGACTATGTGCTCGCCCACGCCTACCTCCGCGACGATCATATCCTCGACAGCGTCCTGCCGCCCGAAATCCCGATCCCGCCGATCGCCGAGGTGCAGGTCGCACTCGCGACGGCAGCGGAATCGGTGTCGGGTACCAGCGGTGCCGACCTGAAAAAGCGCATGCGCACCGGCACCGTCGTCACCACCGACGACCGCAACTGGGAGCTGCGCTATACCGACAGCGCGCTGCGCTTCTCGCAGTCGCGCGCGATCGGCATCGACATGGAATCGGCGACGATCGCGGCGCAGGGCTATCGCTTCCGCGTGCCCTACGGCACCCTGCTCTGCGTCAGCGACAAGCCGCTCCACGGCGAACTCAAGCTGCCCGGACAGGCGAACCGTTTCTACGAGGAAGCGATCGCCGCGCACCTCCAGATCGGCATCCGCGCGTGCGAGACGATGCGCGACGAGGGTGCCAAGCTCCACAGCCGCAAACTGCGCGCGTTCAACGAGCCGCCGTTCCGTTGAGCGGGATGCCATCGCTGTCGCGTTCGGTCGCGGGGCGTGTCGCGATCGTCACCGGCGCGGCGAACGGCATGGGCCGCGCCACCGCGCTGCTGCTCGCGAGCGAAGGCGCGAAGGTCGCGGTCACCGATCTCGACCTCGCCGCGTGCGAAGCCGTTGCCGCCGAAGCCGGCTCGAACGCCAGGGCCTTCGCGCTCGATGTCGCCGATGGCGAGGCGATCAAACGCACCGTCGCCGACATCGCCGCATATTTCGGCGGCATCGACATACTGATCAACAATGCCGGCGTCTCCAGTTTCGCCCCGCTCGACGCGGAGGATGAATATGAGGCGATCTGGCACCGCGCGCTCGCGGTGATGCTCACTGCGCACCAGCGGATGGTGCGTGCCGCACTGCCGTTCCTCCGCCAGAGCGACGCCGCGCGCATCGTCAACATCGCCTCGACCGAAGGCCTGGGCGCAACCCCCGGCGATACGCCCTATGTGGCCGCAAAGACCGGGGTCACCGGCCTGACGCGCGGCCTTGCGGTCGATCTCGGCAAGGAGGGCATCACGGTCAACTGCATCTGCCCCGGCCCGATCCGCACCGGCATGACCGACAAGGTCGCAGAAGAAGACAAGGCGGTGTTCGCGCGGCGCCGCACCGCGCTACGCCGCTACGGAGAGCCCGAGGAAGTCGCGCATATCACGCTCAGCCTCGTTCTCCCCGCCGCGAGCTATATCACCGGCGCGATCATCCCGGTCGATGGCGGGCTGATGGCGCGCAACGCGTAGCGGCCCGCGCCGGGGCGACAGCCTTCAAACCGCTGCGGCCGCCCGATAGCGTTCGCCCACATCGCGCCGCGACAGCCCCGGCCCCATCGCGAGCCGCGCCGCATGATAGGCATCCCACTGGCCCTCGTCGGCGAGCGGCGGGATCGTGACCTCCTCGCCGCGGTCGAAACCGAACAGCGCGGCATCGACGAGGTCGCCGGCATCCATCACCATCTCCGCCGGAAAGGCATCGACATCCTTGCCCGACCGCTCCCAGATTTCGGTGCGTGTGGCGCCGGGTAGCACCGCCTGAACATGCACGCGCCGTTCGCGGAGGCTGTTGGCAAGCGACAGGCTGAGGTTGAGCAGGAACGCCTTCGATCCGCTGTAGACGCCTTCGAAGGTTTCGGGCGCGAGCGCGAGGACCGAGGCGATATTGACGATCGCGCCCTTCCCGCGCGCGCCGAACGCCTTACCCGCAGCGATTGCGAGCCGCGCTGCGGCGGTGATGTTGAGCGCGATGATCGTCTGGATTTCGGTGGCGCTATTCTCCAGCGTGCCGCCGTTCAGCGACATGCCGGCGTTGTTGACGAACAGGGTGATCGCCGCATCGTCGATCAGCCGCTGCTCGATCCGCGTTACATCATCGCTCTTGGTCAAGTCGGCGGCGACCACATCGACGGCGACGCCGGTCTCGGCTCGCAGCTTCGCGGCGAGCTCTTCCATCTGCGCACCATTGCGCGCGACGAGGATCAGATCATGCCCGCGCCGGGCGAGGCGGTCGGCATAGACCGCGCCAAGGCCGGTCGAGGCGCCCGTGATAAGGGCCGTTCCACTCTGGATAGTCATATCATTGCTCCTTGTGAGGCGGCCCGGAGCGAGTCGCTTGCAAAATGATAGTGACTGCCTCATATAGGTTCAATGACCGGCAACGAAAATAATTTGGGCACCTGTCCCGTCGACCGCGGGCTGATGCGCGTCGGCGATCGCTGGAGCATGCTGGTCCTGCGCGATATCGAGCGCGGCTTGACCCGCTATGAGCAGCTTCGCACCAGCCTCGGCATCGCGCCGAACATATTGGCGCGGCGCCTGTCGGCGCTCTCCGACGCGGGATTGATCGAGAAACGGCGCTACAGCGAGCGCCCGCCACGCGACGAATATCTGCTGACCGACGCGGGCCGCGACTTCCTGCCGATCCTGATGGCGATCGGCGCGTGGGGGCGGAAACATAATGGCGGCGGCGCGCTCAGCCGCCACCTCGACGCCGAAACGGGCGAAGCTGTCCGCCCGCTGGTGGTCGACGCCAACACGGGCGCCCCGATCGGCTCGCGCCCGCTGCGCTTCGAAATTCCGGATTGAAGCAACCCTATTTGTACATGCCCTCGCGCAGGTTGATCCCGTGCTCGATCCACGCCTTGAGCGCGCAGAGCATCTGCGACCAGCCCTGGCAATTGCCGTAGGACGCCCCGAGCGCGGCCTGGTTCTCGCGCCAGCCCTCCTCGGCGATCTCGACCAATGTGCGCCCGTCGTCGAGGCCCTTGAAATTCATCGTTACACGCGTGCGATAGTCCGCGTCCTTGGGCTCACTGCCTTCGATATTGTGCGCTTCACCCTCGCTTGCCTGCCATTCGAGCACGATCTTCTCGTCCGCCACGACCTCGATCACATAGACCGGGAAGGCGCCCGGAAAATCGTGGAAGTCCCATTCGACCGTCGCACCGGTCTCCAGCCGCCCCTTGGCGCCGCCCGTAGTGAAATAGTTCGACAGCTTTGCGGGGTCGGCGACCGCCTCGAACACCTCATGCACCGGCTTCGCGATCCGCGCCGCGACCCTGAATTTCAGTTCCATGTCCACTCTCCGCTTGAGTCGGGGTGGACTTTATGTTATAAATTTATAACATGTCAATCCATGAAGAATATGACCGCGTTTTCAAGGCACTGGCGTCGCACATCCGCCGCCAAATGCTCGACACGCTCAAGGATCAGCCCATGACTACCGGCGCGATGTGCGCAATGTTCGAGCAAATCGACCGCTGCACCGTCATGCAACATCTGAAGGTGCTGGAGGACGCCGGCCTCGTGATCGCCGAGCGCCGCGGCCGCGAACGCTGGAACCATCTCAACGCGATACCGATCCAGGACATCCACGACCGCTGGATCGGCCCGCACGCCGCCGCGGCAGCTGCGAAGCTCGCCCGCTTCAAGCAAGCGGTCGAGGCGGAATGATCTATTTGGCGGCGGCCCGATCTTTCAAACAGGCGTCAGCGGCGTCGTAGACGGGACTCAACAGGCGATAAAGCCCCCCGCTCCAGCTGGTTATCGTCATGAACTCTCCGTCGGCGCGAAAGACCAGCTTGTCCTCGCGCCTGACCGCATGTGGAGGCGGCGGCGGCAACGCCCCGTCGTCTCCCAGCAGCGAGATGTCGATCCGTTGCGGCAGCTGCTGCCCCTCCAGCGCCGCGATTTCCCGCTGCATTGCCGGGCATTGACGCGAATCGAGCAACATTACTTTTGCATTGTCGCGCAGCAACCCGGTCGCCGACGGCAGTCCCCCGAAAAGCCGATTTCCATCAATCCGCCACATATCGGCATCGGGCCTGATGGCATTTGCCTTCAGGCCGGCCACCACGCCGCCGGGATCGAAACTCTTTCGCATGAAGAGCCCGACGGGGCCGGTCCGGTCGATCGCGGCACGGGGAATAGCGACGATCCTCAAAACGAACTGGCAGTCGCTGCGATCGACCTGCCCTTCGCCCGTCACGCGACAATAGCTACGGATATCGCCCGACTGAAAATGGCCATAGTCGGAATATAGCTTGAAGCTGATCGGCGGGACGAACAGCGGCCGATAACCAACCACTTCGGCCGGCTCGGCCATCATCGCGTCGATGACCGCGCCCTTCTGTTCCTCGATCCAGAAACTATAGCGCGAATAGAGTATCGTCATCGCGTAGCCGTCGAGTGTCTGCGGCAAATCCTCGGGATAGACCGGCGGCGGGGGCGGTGCAGCGATCGCCTCGATCGCCGCACCGCACGCCAGCACCAGCAGGGTCAAGCGTTTCACCACCCCTGCGGCTTGCCCTTGTTCTGCTGGTCGAGCCAAGTCTTCAGCGGCGCGAAATAGTCGGCCATCGCCTTGCCCGACATCTCGCGGCTGCCGGTGAAGGCCTGCAGCGCATCGGGCCACGGCTTCGACGCCCCCATTTCGAGCATCGCGTTCAGCTTCGCACCGACCTGCTTGTTGCCATAGAAGGAACAGCGGTGGAGCGGCCCTTTCCAGCCCGCCTGCTTGCACGCCGCCTGATAGAATTGGAACTGCAGCACGCGCGCGAGGAAATAGCGTGTGTAGGGCGTGTTACCCGGGATGTGGAACTTCGCGCCCGCATCGAACGCGTTCGCCGGCCGTTCGCCCGGCGGGACGATACCCTGATATTGCGTGCGCAGTTCGGTCCATTTCTTGTTGTAGTCGGCGGGCTGGATCGAGCCGTCGAAGACGCCCCAGCGCCAGCGGTCGACGAGCAGGCCGAAGGGCAGGAAGGCGACCTTGTCCATCGCCTGCCGCAGCAGCAGGCCGATATCCTTGTCGGCGCTCGGCACCTTCGCCTTGTCGAGCAGGCCGATGTCGACGAGATATTGCGGCGTGATCGACAGCGCGACGAAATCGCCGATCGCCTCGTGGAAGCCGTCGTTCGCACCGTTGAGGTAGAGGAACGGCTGCTTGTTATAGGCGCGCTGGTAATAGTTATGGCCGAGTTCGTGGTGGATCGTGATGAAGTCGTCGGCGTTCACCTTGATACACATCTTGATGCGGATATCGTCCTTGTTGTCGACATCCCATGCCGAAGCGTGGCAGACGACCTCGCGGTCGGCGGGCTTCAGGAACTGGCTGCGCTTCCAGAAGGTTTCGGGCAGCGGCGCCATGCCGAGCGACGAGTAGAAATTCTCGCCCGCCTTGACCATGTCGAGCGGGCCCTTGCCCTTTTCGGTCAGGAGGTCGCCGATGTCATAGCCAAGGTCGCCGGTCCCCGCGGGGGCGACGAGCGGATAGATATTGCCCCATTCCTGCGCCCACATATTGCCGAGCAGGTCGGCGCGGATCGGGCCGGTCTTCGGCTGCACCGCATCGCCATATTTCTCGTTGAGCTTCCAGCGCACATAGGTGTGGAGCGCGACATAGAGCGGCTTCATGTCCTGCCAGATCTTTTCGGTGACCTTCGCGAACTCCTCGGGGGGCATGTCGTAACCCGAACGCCACATCGCGCCGGTGTCGGCAAAGCCCAGTTCCTTCGCGCCGGCGTTCGCGATGCCGACCATCTTGGCATAATCGTCCTTCATCGGCGCGCCGACCTTGTCGTGCCAGCTCGTCCACATTTCGGCGAACTGCGCCGGCGTGTGCTTGAGGTCGCCCATCGCAGCCTCGATGTCCGAGCCCGAGATTTCCTTGCCGTCCAGCGTACCGCGGCCCTTGCCGTACTGCGACTGCAGGTCGGTCGCGATCGTGTTGAGTTCGGTCGCCGCGCCCGGCGTCGTCGGTGCGGGCAGCACGATGCCGGTGCGCAGTATATCGAGCTTGCGCTTCGTATCGGCGCTGAGGCCCGCGACATTCATATATTTGGCGGCTTCGAGGGCATATTTGACCGACTTTTCGGTACCAACCGCGTTGATCCGCGACGCCATCGCATCGGTATCTTCGGTCAGATAGGTGCTGTTGACCCAGTTCACCTGGCTCGCCTCGACCGTATAGTCGAACAGATCCTTTTCGACCGACGCGATGAAGGCGTCGGCATCGGCGGCGGTGGGGGCCGCTTGCGCAAGGGCAGGGGTCGCCACCGCGAGCGACAGGGCAAGCGACAGCGTCGAAATCATGGCTTTCATGGGGTGCGTCCTCTGGAATATTTGCCGCGCTCTGCGGCGCATGGCGACAGCTAGGCGCTTCGCGCGAGTCCGGTCAAGCAGTCAGGAAAGCCGCGATCGCCTCGCCCAGTTCGGGCTGGGTGACGCTCGACATATGCGTCCCCGGAATCGTCGCCAGCTGTGCGTCGGCAAGTGCCGCGACAAGTTCGGGCGCCGAGCCATTGTCCTGGTCGTCGGCACCGCACACGACGAGCGTCGGCATCGTGATCGCCGCGAGTGCGTCGGGCGAGGTATCGGTGAAGCTGTCGAGCAAATGCCCTGCGGCGATGCGGTCGACCTGCATCGTCTTCATGAACTGGATCGACAGCCATGTGTCGTCGCCGCGCTTGGCAGTCTCATATTCGGCGATGACGCGCTTGAAGAAGCGCCCGCGTCGCTGCCAGCCGGCGAGCCCCGCGAGCCCCATGCCGCCGAGGATCAGTCGCCTGGGCTTCATCCCCGCGACCACCGCGCGCACGCTCGTCCGCGCGCCGAGCGAAAAGCCGCCGAGGTCGAAATCGGTCAGGCCAAGGTGCGCGACGAGATCCTCGAGGTCGTGTACCAGCACGTCGGGCGGATAAAATTCCTCGTCGTGCGGCGCCTCGCTCGACCCGTGGACGCGCAGGTCGGGCATGATCACGCGATAACCTTCGGCGGCGACGCGCGCCGCGGTGCCGAATTTGATCCAGTTGACCTCGCCGCTCGAAAACAGGCCGTGAAGCAAAAGCAGCGGACGCCCTTCACCGGTTTCACGCCACGCCAGCCGCACGCCATCGCGCGCCTCGAAAAATTGGGGTTCGATCATCATAGGTCGGCTATGCGCTCCGGGAACCCGATTTCGCAAGCACCGATCAGCGCGGACGCAGCCCCTTCTGCTCCATCCGCCACTTCGCCATTTCGATGCGGTCCTGTCCGAAGAAGGGCTCGCCATCGAACACCAAAGTCGGCACCCCCCAATGGCCTGCGATCTCGAGCGCGACCTGGTTGGCGGCGATTTCATTGTCGAGCAACTCGGCGTCGCTCACCGCTTCGGCATCGAGTTCGGCAAGGTCAAGACCCGCGCGCCTTGCCGCATCCGCCAGATGGTCGCCGAGGTGCCAGTCCTGCGCGCCGCCCCAAATGAGCTGCCCGACCTCGTGGGCAAAACCGAGGCCTTTGCCGCGCCGCGACGCCGCCTGCCCCAGCCGCGTCAGGCGATAAATATAGGGCTGCTCGGCCGCGATCGCGCGCGTCGCGATATCCTGCACGATCGGATCGGGGCGCGGGGGGCCAAAAGGGATGCCGTGGAACTGCGCGACGCGGATCATGTCACGCACCGTATAGCTCAGCCAGTTGGGGTGATTGCGTTCGAAGAAATCGGGCTGGCGGATCGCCAGCGGATAAACGGGACGCAGGTTGATCGTCACATCGTGGCTGGCGGCAAGCGCGCGATAACGGCCGATAGCGAGGTAGCTGTACGGCGAACGGAAGGACCAGAAAAGGTCGGCGGTCAAAGTCATTCCCACATCCTGCCCAAAAACATGCCCCACGCAAGCAGTGTAAAGAAAATTTACACCATATTCGAGACGGTTGGCAATCCCACACTGGCATTGAATATAGTAGCAATTGCTATTATATCCTAGTCCATGAGCGAAACGATCGGATTCCTGCTGAACGATACCGCGCGCCTGTTCCGGCGTTCGTTCAACGCGCGCACGAAGGGCAGCGGCATCACCGCGCTGCAATGGCGCCTCATCACCTATCTGAAGAGGCACGAAGGCATTCGTCAGGGGCCGCTCGCCGAGCTGATCGAGGTCGAACCGATCACGCTGTCGCGCATGGTCGACCGGCTGGTCGAGGCCGAGCTGGTCGAGCGCCGCGCCGACCCCGCCGACCGCCGCGCCTGGCAGCTCTACCTGACCCCGCGCGCCGGCGACCTGCTCGGCGGGATGCGCGACATGGCCGACGCGCTGACCGCCGAGGCGACCGAAGGACTGACCGCCGCCGAGCGCGACCAGCTTGTCGAGCTCGTCGAGCGTGTCCGCGCCAACCTCTCCCGCCGCATATGCCAAAAAGAAAAAGAGACCGCCTGATGGACCAGCTCTCCCCCTCCCGCCCGAAGGCCGAAGAAGCCGTGGCGCCCAAGGCGGCGCCGAAGCCCGATCCCTTGCCCTCGCCGACGGCCGAGGCAGCGCCGAAAGCAAGTTGGCGCACGCGCCTGCTGATGTTCGGCCTGCCCGCGCTGCTGATCGCGGGCGGCGCTGGCTGGTGGCTGACCAGCGGTGGATCGGTGTCGACCGACAACGCCTATGTCCAGATGGACAAGGTGTCGGTCGCCGCCGAAGTCGGCGGCCGCATCACCGAGGTCGCGGTGCGCGATGGGCAGCAGGTCGCGGCAGGACAATTGCTGTTCCGGATCGACGGCGAACCCTATGCACTGAACGTCGCGCAGGCAACAGCCGCGATCGACGCGGCCGAGGTCGAGGTCGGCAATCTGTCGGCGAGCGCGAACACGTCGAGCGTCGACATCGCCGCGGCGCGCGAGGACGTCAAATTCGCGCAGGTGACCTTCGACCGGCAGGCGGCGTTGATGGAAAGAGGCTTCACGACCAAGGCCGCTTATGACGCGGCGCGCCACGCGCTCCAACAGGCGCGCGAGAGCGTCCGCCAGGCCGAAGCCGCCGCCGCCGAGGCGCGCACGAAACTGGCGGCGGGCCCGTCGAGCGGGGTCAACCCGCAGGTCGAGGCGGCGCGCGTCCAGCGCTCGCAGGCACAGGTGAATCTCGGCCGCACGACGGTTCGCGCGCCCAGCGCCGGCCGCGTTGCGCAATCCGACCGCTTGCAGATCGGCCAGATGATGGTCGCGGGGCTTCCCGCGGTCACCCTCGTCGATACTGCGCATCCGTGGGTCGAGGCCAATTTCAAGGAAACCGACCTCGCTAACATGCGCGTCGGCCAGCGCGCCGAGATCCGCTTCGACGCCTATCCGGAGGTGAAAGTGCGCGGCCATGTGCTGACGATCGGCGCGGGCACGGGCAGCGAATTTTCGGTGCTGCCCGCACAGAATGCGACCGGCAACTGGGTCAAGGTGACGCAGCGCGTACCCGTCCGCATCGCCTTCGACGAAAAACCCGCGCGCGACATGATCGCGGGGCTGTCGGCCGACGTGCGGGTGTTTACGAAGTAAGCCCCGTGGCGAGCAACGCCCTCCCCCGGCGGCCCGCCGCCGCTGCGGCGTCGGCCGACGACGCGATCCCGCTGCACGAGCGCGTCCGCCATCGCGGCCTTTTGACCGTCGCGGTCATGGGCGCGTCGATCATGCAGATCCTCGACACGACGATCGCCAATGTCGCCATCCCGCACATGCAGTCGGCGCTCGGCGCGACGAGCGAGACGGTGACCTGGGTGCTCACAAGCTATATCCTCGCCTCGGCGATCGCGATGCCGATCACCGGCTGGCTTGCCGACCGCATCGGGCGCCGCGAACTGTTCCTCGCCGCGGTCGCGGGTTTCATCATCGCGTCGATGGCGTGCGGCGCGGCGCAGTCGCTCGAACAGATGGTCGCCTTCCGTTTCCTGCAAGGGATCAGCGCCGCCTTTATCGGCCCGCTGTCGCAGTCGGTGATGCTCGACATCAATCCGCCCGAACGCCATGCGCGCGCCATGTCGATCTGGGGCATGGGGATCATGATCGGCCCGATCCTTGGCCCCGTGCTCGGCGGCTGGCTGACCGAAAGCGTCAACTGGCGCTGGGTCTTCTACGTCAACCTGCCCGTCGGCCTGCTCACCCTCGCGATGATGTGGGCGCTGCTGCCTGCAACACGAAAGCGCGACCGGCGCTTCGACCTTTTCGGTTTCTCGATGCTCGCTTTGGGCCTCGCCGCGCTCCAGTTGATGCTCGACCGCGGCGCGCACGAGGACTGGTTCAACAGCGTGGAAATCTGGATCGAATGCGGCGTCGCCATCGCGTGCCTGTGGATGTTCTTCGTCCATCTGTTCACTGCGCGCGGCGACACGCTGTTCAACCGCAAGATGCTCGCCGACCGCAACCTCGTCACCGCGATGGGATTCATGGTCGTGATCGGCGTCGTGATGTTCGCGTCGATGGCACTCCTGCCCCCGATGCTCCAGAATCTGTTCGGCTGGCCGGTGATCGACACGGGCTGGGTGCTCGCGGTGCGCGGGGTCGGCATTTTGATGAGCATGTGGGTCGCAGGGCAATTGCTCGGCAAGATCGACGCCCGCTGGCTGGTCGGCACCGGGCTGCTCACCGCCGCCTACTCGCTGTGGCAAATGAGCCACTGGTCGCTCGCGATGGGAATGCAGCCGGTGATCGTCAGCGGGCTGGTGCAGGGGATCGGCATGGGCCTCATCTTCATCCCGCTCAACACGATGGCGTTCGCAACGATTGCGCCGCAGCACCGCACCGACGGGTCGAGCCTGCTCAACCTCCTTCGCAGCCTTGGCGCGTCGGTCGGCATCTCGGTCGTCACCACCCTGCTCGGCTCGAACATCCAGACGAGCCACGCGGACCTTGCTGCGCATGTCACGAACAGTTCGGTCAGCCTGCTCGACCCGTCGACCGCCGACCGCTTCGGCATCGCGGGCGACGCGGCGCTGGCGATGGTCAATGCCGAGATCAACCGGCAGGCGGCGATGGTCGCCTATATCGACGATTTCTGGTTGATGATGTGGGTGACTTTGCTGTCGGTGCCGCTGGTGGTGCTGCTCCGTCCGCCGAAGCCGGGCGGGCCGAAGGCGTCAGCGGCGGATATGGGGCATTGACCCGGCAGCCGGCTCAATGTTGCGGACCGTCCATCAGCCGCAACATCACCCAGATGAGGAAGAAGGCTGCAGCGAGGCCCCAAAGCGACATGGTCCAAGCCCTGCCACGGATATCCCTGCCTGTTTGCACGGCAACATAGGCCAGAATCGGCAGGAACAGGATCGCAGCGAGGCCGCTCATTTTTGGCGAACCTAGCGGAAGAAGCAGTTGGTGCCCGAGAACAGCGCGTCGATCTTCGCCGCGTCGCCCGGCGCGGCGAACATGCCGCCGATGACATTGTCGCCGGTGCCGATGCTGAACTCTTCGCCGAGCGTGCTGTCCTCGAGGTCGACGATCGACACCGACTCCTCCGCCTTGGCGCGCGTCGTGCCGATGCCGATCCCGCTCATCGTCGAATAGGTCGCGGCGCCGGGTTCGTTGCCAAGGAACCAGCCGGCGAACTTACCATCCTGGAAGTTGAGCGTCATCGCGTCATAGCGGGTGAATTCCATCGGACCCGCGCCGCATTCCTCGTTGGTGCTGCGGTCGTCCTCCTTACCCGCGACATTCGCGAGCGCAGTTTCGGCCTGCGCGCGCGGAACGCCGAAGGCGAGCAGGCTGGTCTTGCCGGTGGTCTTGTCGACGAAGCGCAGCCCTTCGCCATCGAGACTGACCGCCGTGGTCGCTGCGTTCGGCCCGTCGGCCTTCGCCTCGGGCACCGGCGGCGCAACCGGGTCGGCGTCAACAGGCGCCTTGTCGGCGGCGGGTTTGCACGCGGCGAGCAGCGCTACCATCGCGAGGGTCGTGAACTTGCGCATGCCTATCTCCTGTCGCGGCGCGGGATTGCCAGCACCAGTATCGCACCCAGGGTCGCAAGCGCCATATCCTTTTGCGCATCCCAGATGTCGCCTTGCTGCCCATTATAGCGGTCGGCGGTTTCGCCCGCCGCAACGATGGTGAGCAGCCATTCGAAGATTTCGTAGAGGCAGGATATGGCCAAGACCCAACCGAGCACGGTCAACGCCGCGCCGCGCGGGCCGAGCCGGCCCCACCGCCGCGCGATTTCGACGACGGGGATCACCGACAGCGCGCCGAAGGCAAAATGGACGAGGCGGTCATAATGGTTGCGCGTCCAGCCGAAGGCGTCCGAGAGGGTCGATCCGGTCAGCGCGCGCGCCCAGTCGTCATAGGGGACATTGCTGTACGCGTAGCGCCCGCCAAGCGTGTGCAGCGCCATGAAGGCGACGATGCACGCAACCGACGCGGTCGACAGCGGCCAGCGGCGGAGCAGCCATGGCGCAGCGACGATCAGCAGCATCGTCGGGATGTGCTGGAGCAGCGCGACTTCGGGATAGGGCTGATCAATCTGTGCGACGAGCAACAGCACAAGGAGCACGCCGATCAGGCGGCGCTGCGCGGGCGGGGTGGCGGCGCTCACCAGCGCAGCGACATGCAGCTGAGCCCCGCGTCGATATGCGCGATCTGGTCGGTCGGCAGCGGACGGATCGCGACGCCGCGCGCGCCGAGCAAAGCGTGCGTTGCGGGCCAGCGGTCGCCGACGAGGACCGTATCGCGGATGCGCAGGATATTCGCCGCTGGTTCTTCACCGGGCGGGGTCGTGACGACCTCCAGCCCAGCGAACTGCGGACAATCAGCCAGCGCGGGGACGGCGAAGATCGTGCGGTCGTCAATCAGCCCGCATCCGGTCTTGAAATGGAGCACGCCCGGCGGCGTTTCGGCGATCTCGGCGCGGTAACCGAGTTGGCCGAGCAAGCGCGCGAGTTCCTCGGCGCCGGTGCGGTCGGTGCGCGCCGAGAGGCCAACGATCACACGATCGGCAAGGCGCAGCACGTCGCCGCCGTCGGCGTAGCCCGGCCCGGTCATTTCGAGGAGGCGGGCGTGTCGGGCAGCGAGAGGCTCGCGGATATGCGCGACCTCGCCCGCACGGCTTGGCGCGCCGGGGCGAAGCAGGATCGCGCCCTTGGGAAAGGTCAGCGCGACATCTTCGGTGAACAGCGCGTCGGGGAAATCGTCGAGCGGTTCGAGGACTTCGACTGCGAGGCCAAGGTCGCGCAGCGTCGCGACATAGGCCTCATGCTCGGCGAGCAGGCCGTAGAAATCGGGATCGGGTCCGTCGTCGGCGCGGATGCCCTTGACCGCCGAACGGGCGGGAGCGCGGCAGAGGGCATGGGTGAAGGCATAGGGGCTCGTCATGCCCCCATCCCTACCCGTTCGCATCCCGAAGTCGAGATGCGAACGGAGAGAGGTTCGGGCTCAGCCCTTCTTGAGGTGGCGGCGGCCGAGCAGTTCGGCGATCTGCACCGCGTTCAGCGCCGCGCCCTTGCGAAGGTTGTCGCTGACGCACCAGAGGTTGAGGCCGTTTTCGACCGTCGGGTCTTCGCGAACGCGCGACACGAAGGTCGCGAAATCGCCGACGCATTCGACGGGGGTGATGTAGCCGCCGTCCTCGCGCTTGTCGTGGAGCACTACGCCCGGCGCCTCGCGCAGGATGCGCTGTGCGTCCTCGGCCGACAGCTCATCCTCCATCTCGATGTTGATCGCTTCCGAATGGCCGACGAAGACGGGGACGCGGACGCAGGTCGCGGTGACCTTGATCTTCGGATCGAGGATCTTCTTGGTCTCGACGACCATCTTCCACTCTTCCTTCGTCGAGCCGTCGTCGAGGAATTTGTCGATGTGCGGGATGACGTTGAAGGCGATCTGCTTGGTAAACTTCTGCACGTCCTTTTCGTCGCCGACGAAGATCTGGCGTGTCTGGTTCCACAGCTCGTCCATGCCCGCCTTGCCCGCGCCCGACACGGACTGATAGGTCGAGACGACGACGCGCTTGATCTTGGCGGCGTCGTGGAGCGGCTTCAGCGCGACGACCATCTGCGCGGTCGAGCAGTTGGGATTCGCGATGATATTCTTCTTCGTATAGCCGTCGATCGCGTCGGGGTTCACCTCGGGCACGATTAGCGGCACGTCGGGGTCCATGCGATAGAGCGACGAGTTGTCGATCACGACGCAGCCCGCCGCGGCCGCCTTGGGCGCGTGGATCGCGGTCGCGTCGCTGCCGATCGCGAAAATCGCCATGTCCCAGCCGACCCAATCAAAATTCTCGATATTCTGGCACTTCACGGTTTTACCGGTATCGCCGATTTCGATCTCGTCGCCCTGGCTGCGCGACGATGCGACAGCGGCCAGTTCGTCGTAGGGAAATTCGCGCTCGGCGAGAATGGCGAGCACTTCGCGCCCGACATTGCCCGTGGCTCCGGCGACTACGATACGATAACCCATTTACTCACTCCTCAAGGCAAGAACTCGGTTGAAAACGTAACTAAAACTCAGACTTTCCAGCGAAAATGACCGGTCAGCTTATGCTTGAACAAGGCATCTTCCTCGCGCGTGCCGCCGCCAATATTGTGGAGGACGAGCGGCACGCCGGTCGTATCCTTGCGGTCGGAAACGATGCCGGTGTGTGGCAGGCGCCCGCCGACCATCTGGGTGAAGATGTCACCCGGCCGCCAGTCGGCAGGATTGTCGGTGACGGGCAAGGACGCACCCTGCCGCCGCCAATAGGTCGCGAGGTTGGGCACGCGGCGATGGTCGATATTTCGGTCGGGGCGACCAAGGCCCCAATTCTTCGGGTAGGCCCCGAAATTGGCCTTCATATCGGCGTTTACAAGGGCCTGAAGGTCTTGGCCCAACGCATCGCGAAAGGCGCGGATCACGACGTCGGTGCAGACGCCCTTCGCCCGGTCGACGTCGCCGTTCGGGAAACGAAGCACCGTGTAAGCGGGGTCATAGGTCAGCGTGACGCCGACCTGCCGCCGCGCCGCCGCGACGATGCGCTGCGCATTGGTGAGCGCCATCGCCTCGCCCGACACGCCAAAGGCAAGCACCGCGCCGATGAAGGCGCGCCGTGTCGGCTGGAACGGGAATACGGACGCTTGCATCAAATTCGCTTTGCCCAAAAGAAAACGACCGGCTCTGCCTGTTGGCGGAACCGGTCGTTTTTGAAAGCTGTTTCGGCTTTGTAGAGGAGAAGCTCTCCTTAGCCTTCGCCGGCTTCCGACCGGTATTCGCGGCGCTCCGCAATACGTGCCGATTTACCAGTGCGACCACGCAGATAGTAAAGCTTCGCACGACGGACAGCGCCCTTGCGGACGACGGTAATCGAATCGATGTTGGGCGAATAGAGCGGGAACACGCGCTCGACACCTTCGCCGAACGACATTTTGCGCACGGTGAAGTTGGAGCCCATGCCCTTGTTCGAGCGCGCGATGCACACGCCTTCGAAATTCTGGACGCGGGTGCGTTCGCCTTCGACCACCTTCACGCCGACTTTCAGCGTGTCGCCGGGACGGAAGGTCGGAATCGTCTTTGCAGCCTTGGCAATTTCTTCGGCTTCGATCGTCTGGATGAGGTTCATGTCCTCTAGTCCTTTTCTTTTCGCCGCGCGCCAGAGGCAGGTCGGGCCCGAGCATCGATATGACGCTCCCAAAGGTCCGGCCTGCGTAACCGTGTATGATCTTCCGCCTGTTGTTTCCGCCAGGCTGCGATCTTCGCATGATCCCCCGATCGCAGCACTTCGGGGATCGTGCGCCCTTCCCATTCAACGGGTCGGGTATAGTGCGGATATTCGAGCAAACCGTTTTCGAACGATTCGTCGTCTCCGCTAGAAGCCGCGCCCATTACGCCGGGAAGCAGCCGAATGCAAGCGTCGAGCAGCAACAGCGCCCCCATCTCGCCGCCCGACAATATGATGTCGCCCATCGACACTTGCTCGATCGGCCGCGCGTCGAAGATGCGTTCGTCGAATCCCTCGAACCGGCCGCACAGGATGATCGCACCCGGACCCGCCGCAAGCTGCCGCACGCGTGCCTGCGTTATCGGGGCGCCACGCGGCGTCATCGCGAGGATTGGCAGGCCGGGATGCGCGGCCACCGCATGGTCGATCGCGGCGCCGAGCACATCGGCCTTGAGCACCATGCCCGCGCCGCCGCCCGCGGGCGTGTCGTCAACGGTGCGGTGCCTGTCGGTCGCGAAGTCGCGGATCTGCACCGGCGTGCAGTTCCACGTCCCGCTTTCGAGCGCGCGCCCCGCCATGCTGTGCCCCAGCGGGCCGGGGAACATGTCGGGATAGAGGGTCAGGGGAACGGCGGTGAAGGTCATGGTCGCCCCCATAGCGACTTAAGGTACGGGTGGCGATCCGTCATCCGGCCCGATCCGGCGGTCCCACATCGTCAAGGCATAGGCGAAAGATCCGACCGCCAGCCCAACAATGGCGGCGGCACCAATAGCGACGACCAGCATCGCAACGCCCCATCCCGACCCATGCCAATCGAGGCCAAGCAACAGAACGACGCCCACTAACGGCGGGCCGATTACGACAGCCGCCACGAGTGCTATGCGCCCAAACCAAGCCCAGTGACGCATATACGCCCAAAGAACCAGCAGCGCGACGACCACGGCATATATCGCTGGAATCGCATAAACGGTCATTTGGCACCTGGAAAATCATTCCACACAGGATTGCATTCAAACCGGCGGCTCCCATAGCGCGTCGGGGAGCAGGTTGCGATCCTTGCCGATCTCGGCGCGCAGCCATCCGCGAAAACGCTCTATCTTGCGCACGCCAACGCGGTTGTCGCGATGGACGAGCCACATACCCGACGATTTCGACACATAGAGCGTGTCGAAGGGCTGGACCATGCGCCCGCTCGCAAGCTCGCCCTGCCAATAAAGAGGGGTCATCATGGCGACGCCAAAACCCGCCTGCACCGCGTTCGCCTCCTGCAACTGACTGTCGAGTTCGATCCCGCGCCGCGACGGAACGGGCGGCGTTGCAACGCCGGCGAGAGCAAACCAGTCGGCCCACCAGCTGTCGTTCGGCGCGAGCCGCTGGACGCGCAGCAGGTCGGCGGGCTCGCGGATGTCATGCTCCTCTATGAAGGCGGGCGACGCGATCGGCGCAAGATACTGCCGCATCAGGAAATCGGCGCGCAGCCCCGGCCACACGCCCTTGCCAATGCGGATTGCAACGTCGACGTTCGATGCGTCGAAATCGACCAGATCGTTGCTCATCGCCATCCGCACCGCAAGTTCGGGATATTGAAGCTGGAAGCTGCCGATGCGCGCGCTGAGCCAAGCGCCACCGAAGCTTGTCGCGGCATTTATCGTCAGCACGTCGGCCTCGTCGCTGCCGAGTGCGGCAAAGGCGTCGCCCATCGTCGCAAAGGCGTTGCTGATCGCAGGCAGCAACCGCTGCCCCGTTTCGGAAAGCCGCACGCGCCCCTTTTCACGCACGAAGAGCGCGCGGCCGAGCCGGTCTTCCAATTGGCGGATTTGATAACTCACCGCCGCCTGCGTCAGTCCCAGCTCCTCGGCGGCGCGCGAGAAATTCTGCAAGCGCCCGGCCGCTTCGAAGGTGCGGATGGCAGCGAGAGGCGGCAGTTTGGGCATACGACCTTATAAGTCCTGCTTATGATATGGTCTACGCCTTTTGTTGGCGGCGCCGCGCCCGACAGGGCATTACCGCTGCATCAAGCGAAAGGAGATGAACGATGAAAGACGAGCAGTTCATGCGCGCCTGGAATGACGGTCATGATCATTTCAGCGCCGATATCACCCGCGGCTTCAAACGGATCGCGGGCGCCGTCCGGCGCCTCGGCGAATGGTCCGCCCGCGAGATGCACGCTCGCAGCCGGGCGCGCTAGCTTACCTCATCCCCGAAAGATCGGGGTGAAACGCGGTGGGGCTGTCCCTTGCAAAGGCCTCACCGCGTCCGCATCAGGGCTGCTCCGGCGGCACGACGCGAAGACGCAGCGCCTGGAGCGTTGCGGGCGTCGTCGGCGCAAGTAGCAATTGCCCGTCGAGCTTCCCCCGCTCGCAATTGAGCCGGAACGCGGTCGACATCGCGCCCAGCGGCGCGAGCGGTTCGGCGGCCGGGCATTCGCCCACCTCTGCCTTGAGCTTCGCAAATTCGGCCTTCCAGTTTTCGGCCGAGCGATCGAGCAGGAAATTCATCGCAAGCCGGCCCTGAAGCGGACCGAGATGCCCTGCCGCATAAGCCGCCCTTGCAGCTTCGAACGTCGCTGAAACCGCCGGCGACACCGGTACGGCGCGCGCTTCGAGCAGCCCCGCCTTGTCCATCGCGACCGCCGTATCCCACGCCGGCGCCGACGGGCCGGCATAGGTGCGGTTCGACAGCGCGAATACCCCGACGCCGTAATCGGGCATCAGCATCACATGGCTGCCATAGCCCGGATAGCCGCCGCCATGCGCGAGCGTCAGCCCAAGCTCGCAGTCCTGCGCGACGCGCCAGCCCATGCCATAGGCGCTCGACAGCTTGCACGCGGCCGCACCGCTCGCGCCGGTGCGATTGACGACCGAAGTGAAATTCAGGCCCTGCGCCATTTCGCGCACCGTCGCACGCCTGACCGGCCCGGTTTCGGGATCATCGCGCGCGGGCCACGCCGAGAGCAGAAAGGCGACCCATTTCGCATAGTCGTTCGCGCTGACCTGCAAGCCCCCCATCGCGTTGAACGCGCCGTCGGCCATCTCGGGCTCGGGCGACCAGCGCTCATTCTCCCAGCGATAGCCGAGCGCGTAGCGCGCCTTCGGCGCTTTCGGTGCGTCGAAACCGCTGCTCGTCATACCGAGCGGGGTCAGGATCGTCTGCTGGACATAGGTGGTGTATGGCATGCCCGAGGCATTGGCGACGATCCGGCCGAGCAGCGCATAGCCGAAGTTCGAATATTCATGTTGGCTCTGCGGCACACGGCTGAACGGGACGCCCGCGGCGATCATCTTCGTGAACGCGTCCTGCGGCAGCACCTGCTGCCGGTCGCCCCACGGATCATCGGTGACGAAACCGCCGACATGCTGGAGCAGGTCGCGGACCCGGATGCGCGGGCTGTCTTTCGTCGGATAGGTCCAGCCCTTCATTTCAGGCACATATTGCTCGGCCAAATCGTCAAGGCGGAGCTTGCCGTCGTCGCGCAGCTTCAGGATCGACAGCGCGGTGAAGGCCTTGGTCATGGAAGCGATGCGGAACAGGCTGTCGGGGGTGACAGGACGCTTGTCTGCGATATTCTGGACACCAAGGCCCTTCACATAGGCCAGCTTGCCGTCCTTGACGACGCCATAGACCACTCCGGGGACATGCTGATCGGTCTGGAATCGGGCGAAGAGCGCGTCGATTTCGGGGGTGAGCTGATCGAGGGTTTGGGGCGCCACTTCCTGTGCCGTGACAGGGGACGCAACGGTTAGTGCTGTCGCGAGGAGAAGACCAAATCTTGCGTGCATCAAAACCTCCGTTCGTGCTGAAGCACAGTTCTTCCTTCGCAACATAGAAAGGAAGAGCGGCCCTTCGACAAGCTCAGGGCGAACGGATTATCGGTTCAGCGCCTCATTATTCGACGAACGCCGCGTCGATCGTCACGCCGTCGTCGTTCCACGCTGGCACCGCCTGCGCGGTCATCGGCACCATGAAGCGCTTGCCGCCGGGCTTCTCGATTTCGAGGATGTCGCCCGCGCCGAAATTCTCGACCGCAGCGACATGGCCGATGGCGGCGCCGTCGGTCGACACGCACGGCAGGCCGAGCAGGTCATGGTGATAATATTCGCCCTCGCCCAAGGGCGGCAGCGCCGAACGCGGGACGGTCAGCACCGTGCCGCGCAGCGCCTCGGCGGCGCTGCGATCATTGACCTCGGCAAAAGTCGCGACCGCGCCCTGATTGGCAGGGCGCAACGATTTGAGGGTCAGCTTGCGGTCGCCCGCGTCAAAAACGGAAAAGGCGCGGAGAGCCTCCGCGCCTTCGCCGAACAGTTTGAGACGCACCTCGCCCCGCACCCCGTGCGCGCCGGCGATGGCGGCGAGGGTGACGGGGCGATCGGCGCGGGCCAAGGCTTAGCCTTCGGCCTTTTCTTCGCCGGCTTCGGCAGCGGGCGCTTCTTCGACAACCGGGCCGCCTTCGGCGACTTCTTCGGCGATCGCGGTCGCGTCTTCGGCGGTCGCGTCGGCCGGAACTTCGTCGGCGACGGCTTCGGCAACCGCTTCGGCGGTTTCTTCGCTCTTCACCGAACCGGTCGCATCCGATTCAGCGGCTTCGGGAGCAGCAGCCTCTTCAGCGGCGGGCGCTTCGGGTTCCGGGGCCGGAGCGGCGGCAGCAGCGGCTGCGGCTTCTTCGGCGTCAGCCAGCTTCTGCGCCTTTTCTTCGGCGCGTTCCTTGGCCTTTTCGCCGGGGACACCCTTGTTCGGGTTGTTGCGGGCAGCGCGCTCGAGGACGCCAGCGGCGTCAAGGAAGCGGGCGACGCGGTCGGTCGGCTGCGCGCCAACCGAAACCCAGTGCTTCGCACGGTCGGCGTCGAGCTTGATGCGCTCGGGATTATCCTTGGCGAGCAGCGGGTTGTAGCTGCCGATACGCTCGATGAAGCGGCCGTCGCGCGGGCTGCGCGAGTCGGCGACGACGATCTTGTAGTAGGGACGCTTTTTCGAACCGCCGCGTGCGAGGCGAATGGAGGTTGCCATGATCTTTTCCTTCAGAGTTTAACGTTTAAAGTCGGGTCGATTATTTCTTTTTATTCATCAAATTGGCGAGTTCGGGCGGGATCGCGCCGCCGCCGCCGAGGCCGGGGAGGCCTCCGCCGCCGCCCATTCCGGGAATGCCGCCGCCCTTGCCGAACAGCGCGCCGAGGCCCTTCAATCCGCCCATCTTGCGGATCTTTTTCATCGCGCTGGACATTTCCTGGTGCATCTTCAGCACCTTGTTGACCTGCTGCACCGTCGTACCCGACCCGTTGGCGATGCGGATCTTGCGCTTCGCGGTCAGGATTTCGGGCTTCGCGCGCTCCTTGGGGGTCATCGATCCCATGATCGCGTCGAAATGGACGAGCATCTTGTCGTCGGCGCCGCCCGCAGCCATCTGCGCCTGCGCCTTCTTGATCCCCGGAATCATGCCGGCGAGCGCGCCGAGGCCGCCCATGCGGCGCATCTGGTTCAATTGGGTGCGAAGGTCGTTGAGGTCGAACTGGCCCTTGGCCATCTTCGCCGCCATCGCCTCGGCCTCTTCGGCCTGGATCGTTTCGGCGGCGCGCTCGACGAGGCTGACGACGTCGCCCATGCCGAGGATCCGGCCCGCGATGCGCGACGGCTGGAAGAGCTCGAGTCCGTCGAGCTTTTCGCCTGTACCGGCGAACTTGATCGGCTTGCCGGTGACGGCGCGCATCGACAGCGCGGCACCGCCGCGCGCGTCGCCGTCCATGCGGGTGAGCACGACGCCGGTGAGCGGCACCTGATCGGTGAAGCGCTGTGCAACCTGCACCGCGTCCTGACCCGTCAGGCTGTCGACGACGAGCAGGGTTTCGGCCGGGTTCGCCGTGCGCGACACCGCCTGCATCTCGTCCATCAGCTGCTGGTCGACGTGAAGGCGGCCCGCCGTGTCGAGCATCAGGACGTCATAGCCCTGCAGCTTCGCGGCCTGCATGGCGCGCTGCGCGATCTCGACCGGCTGCTGCCCGGCGACGATCGGCAGGGTCGCGACGTCGATCTGCTGGCCGAGCACGGCAAGCTGTTCCTGCGCGGCGGGGCGATTGACGTCGAGCGACGCCATCAGCACCTTCTTGCGCTCCTTGTCCTTCAGCCGCTTCGCGATCTTCGCGGTCGTCGTCGTCTTACCCGAGCCCTGAAGGCCGACCATCATGATCACGGCGGGCGGCGTGACGGCGAGTTCGAGCTCGGCGGTTTCCGAACCGAGCATCTCGGTCAGCGCGTCGCTGACGATCTTGACGACCTGCTGCCCCGGAGTGACCGAGCGCAGGACATTCTGCCCGATCGCGAGTTCGGTGACCTGATCGACGAAGCTGCGCACGACGGGCAGTGCCACGTCGGCCTCGAGCAGGGCGATTCGCACTTCGCGCATCGCCGCGCGCACGTCGGCCTCGGTCAGCGCGCCGCGGCCGCGGAGCTTCCCGAAAACATCGCCAAGCCGATTGCTCAGACTGTCGAACATGCGCCTCAAATCCTTCGTTTCGAGGCCCGCAACGCAAAAGACGCCGGTGAGCGAAACCTCGCCAACCAGCGACTATCCGTGGACAGACTTTCCGTCGCGGACATCGATATGCCCGTGCGCAAGATGCGCGCGGACGTGGCGGCCTTTATGCAAAAGCACCGTCAAAAGCAAGCGCGCGCGAGAGCAGGCCGACGCTTCGTAACGCCGGGACCGGCACACTTAACCCAAATTTCACCGCTTCGACGCCATAAAGCACGCATTGGTGGGGAAAATTCATATGACATCGACGCCGAAGCAATTCGACCGCAGCGAGGGCGCCAAACGCGACATCATAGCCGGGGGCATCGTCGTCGCCGCAATCCTGCTGTTCGTCGGCACGGGCAGCAATGTGATGCAGGCGGCGGTGCGCGCACTGATCGGCCTTGGCGGCGGCCCCGACCGGGCGCTCGCCGCAGCGCTTGTGCTCAACGTCGCGCTGATCCTCTTTGGCTGGCGCCGCTACGAAGACCTGAACCGCGAAATCCGCGAGCGCACCGAGGCCGAACAGCGCGCCCGCTACCTCGCCGACACCGACCCGCTGACCGGGTTCCTCAACCGCCGCGCGCTGCTCGCGACGGGGCAGCAACTAATCGCGGGCGCCATCGCCGAAAAGCGCCAGGTGGCGCTCTTCCTGCTCGACCTCGACCATTTCAAGACGGTCAATGACATTCACGGCCACGCCGCGGGCGACCGCGTGCTCCAGGTCGCGGCCGAGCGCATCTCGGCGGTCCTGCCGCCCAATGCGACCAAAGCGCGGCTCGGCGGCGACGAATTTGTCGCGATGCTCGTTTTCGAACCCGCCGCGCGCGCCGATATCGACGCGCTGGCGGCCGAACTCGTCATGGCGCTCGACAATAATGTGGCGCACGACGCGCAGCAGATCCGCATCGGCGCATCGCTGGGCATCTCGCTGGCCGACGACGCGAGCATGACGATGGAAACGATGGTCCGCCAGGCCGACATCGCGATGTATCACGGCAAGGACGAGGGGCGAAACCGCCACATCTGGTTCGAACCCGGGATGGAAATGGCGGTGCAGGTCCGCAACCAGATCGAAACCGGGATCCGCGAGGGTATGCCGCGCGGCGAGTTCGTGCCGCACTTCGAACCGCAGGTCGACATCGCGAGCGGCCGCCTGATCGGTTTCGAGATGCTAATGCGCTGGGAATCGCCCGAATATGGGATGATCCCGCCCGAACGCTTCATCCCGGTCGCCGAAGAAAGCGGCCTGATCGGCGAATTGTCGTTGCTCGTCATCCGCGACGCGATGGAAATGGCGAAACGCTGGGACCCCTCGATCCTGCTCGCGGTCAATATCTCGCCGCAGCAGCTCAAGGACCCATGGTTCAGCCAGAAGCTGACCAAGCTGCTCGTCGAGGTCGGTTTCCCGGCCAGCCAGCTCGAAGTCGAGATTACCGAAAGCTCACTGTTCGAGAATCTGCCGCTCGTGCGCTCGATCGTCACCAGCCTCAAAAATCAGGGCGTCTCGCTCAGCCTCGATGATTTCGGCACCGGTTACAGCTCGCTGTCGCACCTGCGCGCGCTGCCGTTCGACCGCATCAAGATCGACCGCAGCTTTGTTGCCGCGATGCGCGGCAGCCCCGATGCGCAGGCGATCGTCGTCGCGATCGTCCGGCTCGGCGAAAGCCTCGCGATGCCGATCACCGCCGAAGGCGTCGAGGACGAAGCGACCGCGATCGAACTGACGCGGCTCGGCTGCGCCAAGGGCCAGGGCTGGTATTTCGGCCGCGCGGCCTCCGCCGCCGATACCGAACGCCTGCTCGCCGACCGCGGTCTGCTGCGTGCCCCGGCGGTGCCACCCGCCGGTCCCGATACGAGCGAACAGGAACCCCTGCGCAAGACGGCGTAATCCCGCCGCATCGCTAGACTTCGCGCCCGCGCGCCCTTACATGCGCGGACTATGGCAGATCGCTTCACCAAGATGCACGGCCTCGGCAACGACTTTGTTGTGATCGACGCGCGCGAGCATAGCGTCGAGATGACGCCGGCGCGCGCGCATGCGATCGCCGACCGCCGCCACGGCATCGGGTGCGACCAGCTGATCCTGCTCGAACCGTCGGCGAGCGCCGACGTGAAGATGCGTATCTTCAACGCCGACGGCGGCGAGGTCGAGGCATGCGGCAATGCGACGCGCTGCGTCGCGACGCTGATCGGCAAGCCCGCGGTGATCGAGACCCTGGGCGGGATGCTGCGCGTCACCCCAGCCGACGGCGGTGCCGAGGTGACGCTGGGTGAACCCGTGTTCGACTGGGAGCATATCCCGCTCGCGATGCCGATGGACACGCGCGACATGCCCGTTGCGTGGGACGAGCTGGAACATGGCGCGGCGGTGAATGTCGGCAATCCGCATATCATCTTCTTCGTGCCCGAGGCCGATGCCGTCGCGCTCGCCGAACTGGGGCCGCGGATCGAGACCGACCCGCTGTTCCCCGAGCGCGTCAACGTCAATGTCGCAAGCCTCGACGGCGAGAACCAGCTCCAGCTGCGCGTCTGGGAACGCGGCGTCGGCCTGACGCAGGCATGCGGCACCGGCGCGTGCGCGACTGCCGTCGCCGCGATCCGTGCCGGACTGGTCCAGTCGCCGGTCACGGTGTCGCTGCCCGGCGGCGACCTGATCATCCGCTGGGCGCCGGGCGAGCCGATTGTGATGAGCGGCGCCGCAACGCGCGTGTATGAGGGCGAGACCGACTGGGCGCAGTTCGGATGAGCATGTCCCTCGCCGACCGGCAAGAGGTCGTCAATTTCGGTTGCCGGCTGAACATCGCCGAGGGCGAAGGGGTTCGTGCCGCCGCGCGCGCGGCGGGCCTGCGCGATACGATCATCTTCAACAGCTGCGCGGTAACCGACGAGGCGGTTCGGCAGGCACGGCAGGCCGTGCGCCGCGCCTTGCGCGAGCGGCCGGGCACCGACGTCGTGGTAACGGGATGCGCGGCGGAGCTGGAGCGCGATGCCTTCGCTGCAATGGGTGCACGAGTCATATCCAATGATGCGAAGGGACACGCCGAAAGCTACGACGCCTTGTCCGCGGTGTCGGCCCGTTCGACAGCCTATGCCCCCGCCCTCTCCGGCGCCGATCATGCGCGCGCCTTCCTTGGCGTCCAGACCGGTTGCTCGCATAGCTGCACCTTTTGCGCGACGGTGCTGGCACGCGGGACGGCGCGATCGGCAGACGTCGATGCGGTGGTCGCGTCCGCACAAACCGCGCTCGGCCGCGGGCAGCGTGAGATCATCCTGACCGGCGTCGACCTTGCGAGCTACGGCGACGACAGCGGCACCAGCCTTGCTACGCTGGTCGAAGCGTTGCTCGCGCTGCCGGTCGAGCGCCTGCGCCTTTCGTCGCTCGACCCCGACCGGATCGACGACGCGCTCTTCGCCCTGCTGACGCAGGAAAAGCGCGTCATGCCGCACGTCCATTTGTCGCTGCAGGCGGGCGACGACATGGTGCTGACGCGGATGAAGCGCCGCCATCGCCGTACCGACGCCGTGCGCCTGATCGAACGCCTCAAGTCCGCGCGCGAAGAGATCGCGATCGGCGCCGACCTGATCGCGGGTTTCCCGACCGAGGACGACGCGATGTTCGCGAACTCGCTGGCGCTGATCGACGATTGCGACATCGTATTCGGGCATATCTTTCCCTATAGCCCCCGCGCCGGCACCCCCGCCGCACGGATGCCGCAGGTCGGCCGCGCCATTGCCCGCGAACGCGCGGCGGTGTTGCGCGAAGCCAATGCGCGGCGTCGGCAGGACTGGCTCGACAAGCAGGTCGGCCGCACCGCATCGATGCTCGTCGAGCGCGACGGTATGACCGGCCATACCGAAAATTTCGCCGCCGTGGCGCTCACCGCACCCGCGGCGCCCGGCACCATCATCCCCGTGCGCCTGACGGCGCGCGACGGCGACCGAATGGTCGCCACCCCCACGCAAGCAAAGGATATCGCCGCATGACCGGCAAAAGCTGGAGCGAAAGGCTGCTCGGCGGATTCCGCCGCACGTCCGAACGGCTCGGCGAAAATCTCGCGGGGCTGACCGGCAAGGCGCGGCTCGACGAGGAGGATCTCGACCGGATCGAGGAGGCGCTGATCACCGCCGACCTTGGCCCCGCGATGGCCGATCGTATCCGCGGCCGCCTCGCCGAACGGCGCGATATCGCCGCGAACGGCACCGAGGAACTGCGCAAGGTCGTCGCCGAGGAAATCGCCGCGGTGCTGCGCCCCGTCGCCGAACCGCTCGACATCGACGCCTTCCCGCGCCCGCAGGTCATCCTCGTGATTGGGGTCAACGGATCGGGCAAGACCACCACCATCGCCAAGCTTGCGCACCTGTTTCAGGAACAGGATTATGGCGTGATGCTCGTCGCCGGCGACACCTTCCGCGCCGCCGCGATCGGGCAATTGAAGGTCTGGGCCGAACGGCTCGGCGTGCCGATCATGGCGGGGCCCGAAGGCGGCGACAGCGCGGGCATCGTGTTCGACGCGGTGAAGCAGGCGACCGCGACGGGGATCGATGTGTTGATCGTCGACACCGCCGGACGCCTCCAGAACAAGCGCGAGTTGATGGACGAGCTCGCCAAGATCAAGCGCGTGCTCGGCCGCCTCAATCCCGCGGCGCCGCATGATGTCGTGCTCGTGCTCGACGCGACGACGGGGCAGAATGCGCTGTCTCAGATCGACGTGTTCCGCGAAGTCGCGGGCGTGACCGGGCTCGTCATGACCAAGCTCGATGGAACCGCACGCGGCGGCGTGCTGGTGTCCGCCGCCGAGCGCCACGGGCTTCCCATCCACGCGATCGGCATCGGCGAAACCATCGACGACCTTCGCCCGTTCGATGCCGACGAGATCGCGGGCATTATTGCAGGAAACATCCGATGAGCGACGTGCTTCCCACTGGCCCCGAAGCGGTCCCCGCACCGCCGCCGGCGAAGCATGGCTGGCTGAATTTCGTGATCGATTTCGGGCCTTTGCTCGTCTTCTTCCTTGCCTATAAATTCTCGTCGGGCGGTGAAGGCGCCTTCGCCGCGACCACGGCGGCGATCAAGGGCACCGTCGCCTTCATGGTCGCGATCGTCATCGCGATGGTCGTGTCGAAATGGAAGCTCGGCAAGATTTCGCCGATGCTGTGGATGTCGAGCATCCTCGTCCTCGGCTTCGGCGCGCTGACGATCTGGTTCCACGACGAGCGCTTCATCGTGATGAAGCCGACGATCATCTACGGAGCCTTCGCGGCGCTGCTGCTCGGCGGATACTGGTTCAGGAAGCCGATGCTCAAATATCTGCTGCAATCGGCGCTCGAGGGGCTCACCGACCGCGGCTGGCTGCTCCTGTCGCGCAACTGGGGGCTGTTCTTCGCCGCGCTCGGCATCGCCAATCATGTGATGTACGAGATGATCCAGGCAAAGCAGATGAGCTTCGACCTGTGGCTGACGATCAAGGTGTGGGGAGTCACCGCCCTCTCCTTCCTCTTCACCTTCAGCCAGGTTCCGGTGATGCTGAAGAACGGGCTCGCCGTCCCCGAAGAGGCGGCTGCCGACAAAAGTTGATGCATTTCCCCGCCGCGCTGGCATAGCTGCGTCACCGGCTCCGGGTCGCACGCGGCGCCGCGATAACAAGGGGGAACTGCCATGGACAAATTTTTCGGAAACCTGCACGCCGTGCTCGGCGCGGGGCTCGTGCTCGCGATCATCCTGATGCTGTGCCTCAACGGCCAGAATTTCGAGGACGGGGTCGCTGCGGGCAATGCGATCATGCGCTGGCTGCACACCTTCTTCGGCGTGCTGTGGATCGGCCTGCTCTATTATTTCAACTTCGTCCAGATCCCGACGATGCCGAAGATTCCGGCCGAACTGAAGCCTGCCGTCGGCAAGCATATCGCGCCCGCCGCGCTCTTCTGGTTCCGCTGGGCGGCGCTGATCACCGTGCTGCTGGGCGTTGCGATCGCCGGCCACGCCAAATATCTCGCGCCCGCGCTTGGCCTGCAGGACCCGTACAAGCTGATCGGCGTCGGCATGTGGCTGGGCCTGATCATGGCGTTCAACGTCTGGTTCGTGATCTGGCCGAACCAGAAAAAGGCGCTGGGTATCGTCGAAGCCGACGATGCGACCAAGGCGAAAGCCGCCAAGACCGCGATGATCTTTTCGCGGACCAACACCCTGCTGTCGATCCCGATGCTCTATGCGATGGTGAACTTCAGCTAAGCCGGCTGGCAAGATTGCAAAGGGGCGCTCCGGGAGACCGGGGCGCCCTTTTCGTTTCAGCCCTCGATCGCCGCTTTGTGCATCCGCCCGTTCATCACATAATGCGCGACGCCGAGCTGCATCCCCGCCGCCTGCGCATCGTCGATTTCGCGCACGCGGCGCGCGGGCGATCCCGCCCATAGTTCGCGGCTCGGGATTTCCTTATTCTCGGTGAGCAGCGCACCCGCCGCGAGCATCGCATCGCTGCCGATGCGGCAGCCGTTCATCACCGTCGCCTTCAGCCCCACGAACGCCCGGTCGGCGAGCGTGCAGCCATGCACCATCGCGAGATGGCCGATCAGCACGTCTTCGCCGATGATCGTCGGGAAACCTTCGGGGCGGTGCGGCATCGGGCCGTCGCAATGAAGGATGCTGCCGTCCTGGATGTTCGAGCGCGCGCCGACGACGATGCGGCTGACATCGGCGCGCAGCACGCAATTATACCAGATGCTGACGTCGGGACCGATCGTGACGTCGCCGATGATGCGGCAACCCGGCGCGATGAAGGCGCTGGGGTCGATTTGCGGCGTCTTGCCATTGACGGTGATGATGCTGACGTCGTTGCGGGTCATTCGTCGCGCCCTCCGATGATATTCTTCCAGAGCAGGACCGGCAGCGTCGAGGCATAATCGTCGGTCCAGCGTTCGAAATTCGGCCGCGCCTCGAGCGGCACCCATGTATCGAGATCGCGCGAATCCTTGCGCGGTCTGATCCCGCCGGTCAATTGCTGCATCCGCTGCGGCGTCGCGGTCAGCGCGACCCAGTTCGACCCGGTCAGGTCGCCATATTCGTCGCCGATCGGGCCCGGGTCCATGCGGATCGCGCTCGTCCAGCCGCGCGCCTTCGCCTCTGCCGCCAGGACGGGTTCGAGTCCGAAGAAACGGTTCGAGATATGGATGAGCAATATGCCGTCGGGCTTCATTGCGCGCGCATAGATGCCGATCGCTTCGCGGGTCAGCAGGTGCAGCGGGATCGCGTCGGACGAGAAAGCGTCGATGACGATGATGTCGAAACGTCCCGCCGGCTGGTTCGCGAGCTGGAGCCGTGCGTCGCCGATAACGATCGGCGTGTCGCCGGCGCAATCGGACAGGAAGGTAAATTTCGCAGGGTCGCGCGCGATGTCGACCATCACCGGGTCGATTTCGAAGATCGTCCAGTTCTGCCCCGGCTTGCGGTAGCAGGCGAGCGTGCCCGCCCCCAGCCCAACGATCCCGACCGACGCGTTCGGACCCGCCAGCGCTTCGGCTTTGTCGAGCGTCAACCCGACCCCCGACTGATGCCCGTAATAGGTGGTCGGGTCGCGCCGATGCGCCGCGTCGGTGCGCTGGAGACCGTGGAGCGTCGTCCCGTGCGCGAGGCGGCGCTGGTTCGATGCAGGATAGTCGGTGACCGTATAGACGCCGAAATAGCTGCGAACGCGCGCGCCGGTGAAGCTTTCCTGGATCGTGTCCCAGCCGCCGACCCCGATCATCAGCAGCGCGAGCACAGGCACAAAGGCCCAGCGCCAGCCGATAACGAGCATTCCGACGACGAAGATCGCGATGCCCCAACCCGCCACCGTGCCGTCGAACCGGCCCGTCCAGTTCGCAACCATATGCCAACTCGCAAAAGCCGCGATCACGACGAGCAGGACCGCAACGACACGCGTCGTTTTTACCTCGAGTCCCAGCCACTTGTCCCACGGGAAGAGCGCGGGCAGCGGCAACAGCATCGCCGCGACGAGGATCAGCAACGGATGCTCGTACACCCAGTCGAAGAGGAGCGGTGCGAACAGCGCCGCGAACAGGCCGCCGAGCACCCCGCCCGCCGACATGATCAGGTAGAAGAGCGTCAGATGCTGCGGCGCAGGACGGAGATGATAGAGATAGCCGTGCAGCGCGGTCGCGACGATGAACAGCATCGCAAGGCTGGCGAGCGCGACCATCATCGACCCGCCGCCCGAGCTGAGCAGGCCGAGTCCGCCCACCGAGAGCAACACGACCGGCGCGAGCAGCGTGATGACCTGTGTCGGCCGCTCCATCGTCGAAAAGGCGATGACGAAGCTGAGCAGGTAGAGCCCGAGCGGAAGCACCCAGAGCAAAGGCATCGCGACGATATCGGTGGTGAGGTGCGTCGTCGTCGACAGCATCAGCCCCGACGGCACTGCCGCGATCAGCAGCCAGTGAAGCTGGCGCCGTAGCGTCGGGCGCGGTTCGGCTGTGGCGGCGACATGGCTTTCCGCGGCGCCGTGCCAGCGCGCGGCAGCCGCCCCGGCGACGAGCAGGACGAGCGCGGCGTAGCCCACGGTCCAGCCCCAGCTTTGCGCCGCGAGCGGCATCGTCGGTTCGACGAGCGCCGGATAGCTGATGAGGCCGGCGAAGCTGCCGAGGTTCGACGCGGCATAAAGATAATAGGGATCGCCCGCGCGCGCGTCGGCGGCGAACCAGCGCTGCATCAACGGCGCCTGCGCCGAGACGACGAAGAAGACGGGGCCGATCGAGGCGAGCAGGAGCAAGGGAACCCACAGCGCCTCCTGCCCCGGGCCGGGCGGCGCGATCTCGGCGATGCCGATCGGGAGCCACAGTGCCGCGACAAGGAACAGCGCGAGGTGGATGATCGCCTGACGCCGCACGGTGAAGCGGCCGAGCCAATGCGCATAGGCATAGCCGCCGAGCAGCAGCGCCTGATAGACGAGCATCGCGCTGTTCCACACCGCGGGGGCGCCGCCGAGCTTCGGCAGCACCATCCGCGCGACCATCGGCTGGACGAGGAACAGCAGGAAACTGCCGACGAGGATCGTCAGCACGAACAGCCAGCGGCGCGGCGAGACGGAACCGGTCACGCGATCAGGCGCCGAGCAGCCGTGCCGCGTGGAGCGCATGATAGCTGAGCACCCCCGACGCCCCCGCCCGGCGGAAGGCGAGCAGCGTTTCGAGGGCGAGCGCATCGCGGTCGCCCGCGCCTGCCGCAGCCGCCGCCTCGATCATCGCATATTCGCCCGACACCTGGTACGCGTAGACCGGCACCGCGAAATTGTCCTTCACCGCGCGCACGATGTCGAGATAGGGCAGCCCAGGCTTCACCATCACGCTGTCGGCACCCTCCGCAAGATCCTGTGCAACCTCGCGCAAGGCTTCCTCGCTGTTTGCGGGGTCCATCTGGTACGTCTTCTTGTCGCCCTTCAGCAGCCCGCGCGAGCCGACCGCGTCGCGGAACGGGCCGTAGAAAGCCGACGCGTATTTCGCGGCATAGCTCATGATCTGGACATGGCCGAAGCCTTCGGCCTCAAGCGCCGCGCGGATCGCGCCGATGCGGCCGTCCATCATGTCGCTGGGCGCGATGACGTCGGCGCCCGCGCGCGCCTGATTGAGCGCCTGCCCGACCAGCACCGCGACCGTTTCGTCGTTGAGGACATAGCCGGCGCCGTCGATCAGCCCGTCCTGCCCATGGCTGGTGTAAGGATCGAGCGCGACGTCGGTGAGCACGCCGATGTCGTCACCGAGCGCCTGCTTGATCGCGGCGGTCGCGCGGCACATGAGGTTATCGGGATTGAGCGCTTCGCCGCCATCCTCGCTGCGCCGGTCGACTTGCGTATAAGGGAAAAGCGCGAGGCACGGGATGCCCGCGGCGACCGCGTCCTTCGCACGCTCGACGAGCAGGTCGACCGACCAGCGCGACACGCCGGGCAGGCTCGCGATGGGTTCCTCGGTGCCCGATCCGTCGCAGACGAACAGCGGCCAGATGAGGTTGGCGGGCGACAGGTGCGTTTCGCGCACCATCGCGCGGCTCCAGCCGGTGCGGCGAGTGCGGCGGAGGCGCAGGTCGGGGAAAGCGGCTTGGGTCATGCGGGGTGCATAGCGGCGCTTGGCTGCGGGGCAAATGGATATTGCCGCTTTTTATGCGGGGTCAGATGCCGTCGCCGGCCCGCTTCGATGCCATGTCGGCGAGGCTGCCGAGCTTCGGCCCCTCAATTTGCTTCGCCGCCACCGGGGCCAGCGCGGCGCCCGGCGCGATCGACGTCAGCGCGCGGATACGCGCGCGGAAATCGGCGAGATCCTTGCCCTCGAGCAGCGCGCGGGTGACGAAGGTCACCGAGGACGGGTTCACCGCGCGCCCGTTACGATAGAGCTCATAATGGAGATGCGGGCCGGTCGAGAGGCCGGTCGAGCCGATATAGCCGATCACCTGCCCGCGATTGACCCTTTGGCCGGGGCGTACCGCGATACGGCTCATATGCCCATAGCCGGTGCCAAGTCCGTTGCCGTGGTTGAGCTTCACATAATTGCCGAAACCGCCGTGACGCCCGGCAATCGTCACGACGCCATCGGTGACGGCATAGATCGGCGCGCCATAACCCCCGCCGAAGTCCATGCCGCTGTGCATCCTTTTGTAGCCGAGGATCGGGTGGCGGCGCATCCCGAAGGTCGAGGTGACGCGCCCGTTGGTGGGACGCGCCATGCCGCCGCGCTGCTGGCCGACGCCCGACGCCTCATACCATTGGGCGCGGCCGCCCGTATTCCATTCGAGCATCGACAGCTTTGGCTTGCCGCCGCGGATCAGCCCCGCATAGAGCAATTTGCCCGTCTCGCTCTCGCCCGTTTCGGCGCGGCGATAATCGACGATGATGTCGAATTCGTCGTTCGAACGGATACCACTGCCGACCGAAATCTGCTGGCCGATGACGCGCAGGTACGACTGGATCGCCTGCGGCGGCGCACCGGCGGCGCGCGCCGAGCGGTACAGGCTGTCGCCGACGCGTCCGCGGATGCGCAGCGGCGTCGCGTCGACCGCAATCGGGATACGCCGCATGACAAGCTGGCCGCCCTGCCGCTCCATCTCGATGCGAAGATCGAAGCGCGCGCGCATCGCGAGCGCCTCCACCGGGCGCGGCATGGTGCGCGCCGCACGGCGGCCGAGGATCAGGTCGATGCGCGTGCCCGGCGCGATATCGGCGAGCGGTACCGCACCCGAAACCTGGTTTGCGAGCGCCTGTGCCTCGCTGCTGCCGACGCCCGAACGTTCGAGCAGGCGCGCGAAGCTGTCGCCGCTGCCGAGTGTGGCGGTGAGTTCGATCTGCGGCCGTTCGGGGGTCTGGGTCAGCGGTCGCACCGCATCGGTCGCCGCCATATGCCGTCCGGTGTCGCCGCCGAACGCGAGCGGCACGATCATCTGCGCGCGCGCTTCGTTGAAATCGGCGGCGTCGAGCGCGGGGGTGCCGCCGACCTCGAGCGGCTGGATGCCGGGGAAGGTCGCGATCGCGGTCCCGCACAGCAGGGTTAATGTGGCGAGCCCGCGCCACCATTCGGCCGAACCGATATGGTCGCCAAGGTCGGGGACGAGGTCGAGCTGCGCGAGCCGGTCGCGCCAGCCGAGATGCGGTTCGGCGTCGGAGTCGCTGCGTCGCAGCGGGATCGCTTGCGACATCGTGAGGGCGGCCGCGTTGCCGGACATCCCCGCGATGGGTTCGTGACGCTGGAACAAATTGCAACCCCCGCTCGGCAGGCCTTCCCTATACCCGGCCGCCGAATGATGTTTTCGAGGCGTTGTCTGTAAAGAAAGGTCGTTAAAGTCAATTTAATGCCCCTTTTGCCGATGCGCCTTGCGGCAAGGCGTGTGGGGGTTGGGATAATATGCAAGCCTCGATGAAAAATCGGCCTCGATACTGCCATCGGGCGATCGCCTGTTGCGCCGCGCCCGCACCCATGCCAGCTTGGCAGCCAAGAAAATGACGTCAACCTCCTCCCAGCCGGTCAAGGCTGTCCTTGGCCCCACCAACACCGGCAAAACCCATTTGGCGGTCGAGCGCCTGACCGCCCGTTCGAGCGGCATGATCGGCTTTCCGCTGCGCCTCCTCGCGCGCGAAGTGTACGACCGCGTCGTCGCGATCAAAGGCGCGGCGCAAGTCGGCCTCGTCACCGGCGAAGAGCGAATCATCCCGCCCGACGCGCGCTACCTGCTCGGCACGATGGAAGCGCTGCCGGTCGAGCGCGACGTCGCCTTTGTCGGCATCGACGAGGCGCAGCTCGGCGCCGATCCCGAACGCGGCCATGTCTTTACCGACCGGCTGCTGCGCGCGCGCGGACGCGAGGAAACGATGATCCTGGGCTCGGCGAGCATCAAGGGTCTGGTCAAGGGGCTCGTGCCCGATGCCGAGATCATCACGCGGCCGCGCTTTTCGACATTGAGTTATGCCGGATCGTCGAAACTGTCGCGCCTGCCCAAACGATCGGCGATCGTCGCCTTCTCGGCCGAGGAGGTGTACGCCATCGCCGAAATGCTGCGCCGCTTTTCGGGCGGCGCCGCGGTGGTGATGGGCGCGCTCAGCCCACGAACCCGCAATGCCCAGGTCGCGATGTTCGAGGCGGGCGAGGTCGACTATCTCGTCGCGACCGATGCGATCGGCATGGGGCTGAACCTCAATGTCCAGCATGTCGCCTTCGGCTCCTTACAAAAATTCGACGGGCGGCGCCTCCGCCGCCTGACGATTTCGGAGATGGCGCAGATCGCCGGCCGCGCCGGACGCCACCAGCAGGACGGCAGCTTCGGCACCGTCGGCCTGCCGCAGGGCGGCTTCACCCCCGAGGAAATCGCCGCGATCGAGGGACATCATTTCTCGCCACTCGCGAGCCTGTTCTGGCGCAATCCGACGCCGGGTTTCGGGTCGCTCGACCAGCTTTTGTCCGATCTTGCGCAACCGCCCACGCAACCGATGCTGCGCGCCGCGCCCGAGGCGGTCGATATCGCGGTTCTCAAGCATCTCGCGGGCGATATGGAGGTGCGCGCGCGCGGCGGCGATTTCGATGCGGTCCAGCGCCTTTGGGACGTGTGCGGCCTCCCCGATTTCGAACAATTGGGTGCCGAACATCACAGCCGCACCGTGTTCAAGCTATGGCAGTGGCGCACGACCGGCGACGGGATGATCGACCCCGACTGGTTTGCGCGCCGCCTCGCGCGGCTGAACGATGTCGAGGGCGATATCGACCAGCTCGCGAGCCGCATCGCCGCGGTGCGCACGCTCTGCTTCATCGCGCAGCGCGGCGACTGGATCGCGGGCGCGGCAGGGTGGACCGAACAGACGCAGGCGCTCGAATCGCGCCTGTCCGACGCATTGCATGCCGCGCTCGCGCAGCGTTTCGTCGACCGGCGGCTCGCGCTGCTGCTCCGCGACGCGGGGCAGCGCAACGCCGCGCTGCCCGTCGCGGTCGGCGCCGACGGCACCGTCGCGGTCGACGGCGAACCGATCGGCACCCTCAAGGGCTTTCAGTTCAAGGTCGATCCGGTCGCCAAGGCGAGCGATCACCGCATGCTGCTCGCAGCCGCCGAAAAGCATCTGCGCGCCGAACTCGCCCGCCGGGCAACCGCGCTGGCGGAGGGCGACGACAGCGCGCTGTCGCTGATCGCCGAACCGGGAACCGCGCCGCGCCTCGCCTGGCACGGCCACGCCATCGCCAGCCTCGCGCGCGGGCCAACGCTCGTCCAGCCGGCGATCCAGATCGATCCGTCGCTGCGGCGGCTCGAACCCGGACAGGTGCAGGCTATTTCCGAGCGCCTTCAGCGGTTTGTCGCGACGCAACTTGCGCGCCACGCCGGGCCGCTCGCCGCGATGGGCGAGGCGGCGGGCGACCTGTTCACCCCGCCCCGCGTCCGCGCGCTGCTCGCCGCGCTCACCGACAACAGCGGCACGATCGGCCGCGCGGCGGTCGAGGATCAGCTCAATGCGCTGACGCCCGAGGAGCGGCCGCAGCTGCGCAAGCTCGGCTTCACCATCGGCTCGCTCGACATCTTCCACCCGCTCTTGCTCAAGCCCGAGGCGGTGCGCTGGCGCGCGGCGCTGGTCGCGGCGCAGCAGGGAACGCCGGTGCCGGCGCTGCCGCCGCACGGCGCGGTGCTGCAAAAGACCGGCAACCACGCCGGGCTGACGATCGCGGGGTTCCGCCGCTGCGCTTCGGGCTGGCTGCGCATCGACATGGCCGAAAAGCTGGCGCGGCAGGCGCATGCCGCGCGGATGCAGGCGGCCGCGCCGCCGACCGCACCGATCGTGAGCGCCGCCGAAGAACATCACGATGATGCCGGCGCCACCGATGAGCATGAAGGGGTGGCCGCCGCGCCGCCCCCCGGCTTCGTCATCGACCCCGCACTCGCGACCTCGCTCGGGCTCGACGAGGAGACGCGCCGCGCGCTGCTCGGCAGCTTCGGCTTTCGCGGCGTCGGCGAACCCGCGCTCCAGCGCTGGCGCTGGTCGGGGCTGCGCAAGCCCGACAAACGCCCGCGCCGCAAGCCGCATCGCAAAAATACCGGTGGACCGCCCCGCGCCGCTGCGAATGGCGAAGCGCGGCGCGCGCCCGCGCATCAGGCGAAGGGCAAGCGCGGCAAGGCCGACAAGCCGCGCGTCGACACCCCCCGCCCGCCGCGTCCCGATCGACCGGAGCGGCGCGGCCCGTCCCCCAACAGCCCCTTCGCGGGCCTTGCCGCGCTGCTCGCGGACGCGCGCAAGGACTGATGACGAGCCCCGGCGCCGCGGGCAGCATCCGGCTGGACAAGCTGCTTTGGTATCTGCGCTTCGCGCGCTCGCGCAGCATCGCGCAGGCGATGGTCGCGGCGGGGCATATAAGGCTCGACGGGCGGCGCATCACCCGGTCATCGTGCGCGGTCCACGCCGGTGCGACGCTGGTGCTGCCGGTCGGCGAGCGGATCGAGGTCATCCGCCTGCTTTCGTTGCCGCCGCGCCGCGGCCCGGCAACCGAGGCACAGGCCTGCTACGAGCGGCTCGGCCCCGCCCCCGCCGATCCCGCGCCGCCCGCTATCGACGCCGATGGAAATGCTTTGCACCCCGAACAGCCCGATCGCACTAATCAATGAGAGTGATTCGCAACTGTCGCTTAGCGTTGACGCACCGCCGTCACGCGGCATAGAGGCGAGCCGGTATGAGAGTCTGACGGCCCGTTCGCCGTCATGTGAGGGAGCCGAAAACCCATGACCTATGTCGTCACCGATGCCTGCGTCCGGTGCAAATATATGGACTGTGTCGAGGTGTGTCCCGTCGACTGTTTCTATGAGGGCGAGAATATGCTCGTCATCAATCCGAACGAGTGCATCGACTGCGGCGTGTGCGAGCCCGAATGCCCCGCCGAAGCGATCCTGCCCGACACCGAGAGCGGCCTCGAAAAGTGGCTCGAGGTGAACGCCAAGTTCAGCGCCGAATGGCCGAACATCACGGTCAAGAAGGAAACGCCGGCGGACGCCGACGAGTTCAAGGGCGTCGAGAACAAGTTCGAGACGCTCTTCTCGCCCGAGCCCGGCGAGGGTGACTGACCCGAAAATGGACAAACGGAACGGGGCGGGACTTTCCCGCCCTTTCTTTTTGCCCCCTTGAAAGAGCTCCGCTTGGCGACGATGTAGAACGTCGGAGGGGCCAGCCCGCCGGTTCTCGGCACGGCATCCCGGAAACATAAGGACGAAATTCCAATGATCGACCCGCTCGCAGCCCTGGTTCCCGTCGTCGTCGAACAGACGAGCCGCGGCGAACGCAGCTTCGACATTTTCTCCCGCCTGCTGCGCGAACGGATCGTCTTCGTCACCGGCGAGGTCGAGGACAATATGGCCTCGCTGATCGTCGCCCAATTGCTGTTCCTCGAATCGGAGAATCCGAAGAAGGACATCTATATGTACATCAACTCGCCGGGCGGCGTCGTCACGGCGGGCATGGCGATCCACGACACGATGCAGTACATCCGCCCGCGCGTCGGCACGGTGTGCATCGGCCAGGCGGCATCGATGGGCAGCTTCCTGCTCGCCGCGGGCGAACCCGGGATGCGCGTCGCGCTGACCAACGCTCGTGTGATGGTCCACCAGCCGTCGGGCGGCGCGCGCGGCATGGCTTCGGACATCGAGATCCAGGCCAAGGAAATCCTGCGCATCCGCAAGCGGATGAACGACCTCTATGTGAAATATACCGGCAAGTCGCTGAAAGAGATCGAAAAGGCGATGGACCGCGACACCTTCCTCGAAGCCGACGAAGCCAAGGCATTCGGCCTCGTCGACCATGTCTATGACCGTCGTCCCGGCCTTCCCGGCGACGAAGCGCCGAAGGATGTGAGCGAAGGCCCGACGCCCTGATTCGACAAGGCGCGGCGCGGGCCCCGAAAAGGCTCCTTAACCGCGTTTCTTGACGACCGCTTCGCCCTCCGGCGCTACGCGGGACATTGTACCCGTGTCACCCAATTGCCATATTGTAATTGGGTGACCGGGGACTAGGATAAAGGCGGCGTTGCCCCTTTTGGGCATGCCATAGGAAGTTTTATGACGAAATTGAGTGGCTCGGACAGCAAGAGCACCCTTTACTGCTCCTTCTGCGGCAAGTCGCAGCACGAAGTCCGCAAGCTGATTGCCGGACCGACCGTGTTCATCTGCGACGAATGCGTCGAGCTGTGCAACGACATCATCCGCGAAGAGATCAAGGGCGGCGTCGCCGCGCGCAAGGATGGCGCGGTGCCGACCCCGCTGGAAATCTGCCAGCATCTCGACGCCTATGTGATCGGCCAGAACACCGCCAAGCGCGTGCTGTCGGTCGCGGTGCACAATCATTACAAGCGCCTCGCGAACAGCGGCCGCGGCGACGACGTCGAACTCGCGAAGTCGAACATTCTGCTCGTCGGCCCGACTGGCAGCGGCAAGACCTTGCTCGCACAGACGCTCGCGCGTTTCCTCGACGTGCCCTTCACCATGGCCGATGCGACGACGCTCACCGAAGCCGGCTATGTCGGCGAGGATGTCGAGAACATCATCCTGAAGCTGCTCCAGGCCAGCGACTATAATGTCGAAAAGGCGCAGCGCGGCATCGTTTACATCGACGAGATCGACAAGATCAGCCGCAAGGCCGAAAATCCGTCGATCACGCGCGACGTGTCGGGCGAAGGCGTGCAGCAGGCGCTGCTCAAGCTGATGGAAGGCACGACCGCGAGCGTTCCGCCGCAGGGCGGCCGCAAGCATCCGCAGCAGGAATTCCTGCAGGTCGACACGACGAATATCCTGTTCATCGCGGGCGGCGCGTTCAGCGGACTCGAAAAGATCATCGGCGACCGCCTGCAGGGCAAGTCGATCGGTTTCGGCGCGCATGTCGCCGGCCCCGACGAGCGGCGCAGCGGCGAAGTGCTCAAGCAAATCGAGCCCGAGGATCTGCTGAAGTTCGGCCTGATCCCCGAATTCGTCGGCCGCCTGCCCGTGATCGCGACGCTCGAGGATCTCGACGTCGATGCGCTGGTCAAGATCCTCGGCGAGCCCAAGAATGCGCTGGTCAAACAGTATAAGAAGCTATTCGACCTCGAAGAGGTCGCGCTGACCTTCACCGACGATGCGCTGGTTGCGGTCGCCAAAAAGGCGATCGAACGCAAGACCGGCGCGCGCGGGCTGCGCTCGATTGTCGAGGCTATCCTGCTCGACACGATGTTCGACCTGCCCGACCTTGCCGATGTCGTCGAGATCGTCGTCGACAAGGATGTCGTCGAGGGCCGCAAGGACCCGGTACGCGTCTATGCCGACAAGACGAAAGAAGCGGCTGGCGACGCCGCCTGAGTCGCAAGGGGGCGCCCCTCGGGGCGCCCTTTATGTTGCATTGCAGCAACAGTTGCCGGAAAAAACGCATCCACGCCTGTGGATAAATCCGCAAGCCTTACGCAAATTCGCGCTTTTTTAGCGGTTCGCCAGCAGCCGCGCCGCTCGCGGGTTGCACTGTCACAATTGCTGTCACAATCGTGCCACATGCGGGCTTCAGGGGCGCTCGCAGGTTTGGCGCGCCCCATTTGTGCGCCTGCCAAATGCACCACCAAAGGGGAAATCCTGAAATGAAATTCCGTCACACGCTTGCCGCCAGCGTTGCGCTGATCCCGGTCGCGCTGCTGTCCACGCCCGCTTTCGCCCAGTCGACGGGCTCGCAGGACTTCGAAAACGAGATCATCGTCACCGGTTCGCGCACGAACCAGGGCGTCGCCGGCGTGATCACGCCCGACACGACGAAGGCCAAGGCCGTCCTGACCCAGGAATTCATCGAGCGCCAGACGCCCGGCCAGACCGTCAACGACCTGATCAACCAGCTTCCGGGCGTCAGCTTCCAGAACAACGATCCGTTCGGTTCGGCCGGCGGCAAGATGTCGATCCGCGGTTTCGACAACACGCGCATCAGCCAGACGTTCGACGGCGTGCCGCTCAACGATTCGGGCAACTATGCGCTCTATTCGAACCAGCAGCTCGACCCTGAACTGATCGATCAGGTCAACGTCAACCTCGGCTCGACCGACGTCGACAGCCCGACCGCCGCCGCTTCGGGTTCGACCGTCAACTATCGCACGCGCACCCCGAGCGAAGAGTTCGGCGTGAAGGTCGTCGGTTCGGCCGGTGACTTCAACTTCTTCCGCATCTTCGGCATGGTCGACACCGGCGTGCTGACCCCGTGGGGCACGCGCGCCTTCATCTCGGGCAGCTCGGCGACCAACGACACCGTGTTCGGCAATGTCGACGGTCCCGTCCTGAAAGCGCACCGCGGCCGCATCAACAAGAAGCAGTTCAACGGCAAGATCTATCAGCCGATCGGCGAAGACGGCGACTTCGTCGCGGTGTCGGGCCATTACAACGAGAACCGCAACAATTTCTTCGGCTCGGTTCCGCTGCGCAATTTTAACAATAACGCGACGAACTTCGTCCCCAACATCTTCCCGCAGGACAAGGACGACCGCGACTATGGCATCGCGCGTTGCCAGATCAACACGGTCGCCCGCGCCGGCCAGGCCGACGTCGCGAACAGCTGCGGCTCGACTTTCGACGAGCGCATGAACCCGTCGAACACCGGCAACGTCCGCGTCAACTCGCGCTTCACGCTCGCCGAAGGTCTCGTCCTGACGGTCGACCCGAGCTTCCAGTACACCAAGGCGAATGGCGGCGGCACCGTCGTCGCGCAGGAAGCGCGCCGCGACGTCAACCCCAACCCGTTCGTGGGCACCACGCCGACCAACTCGAACTGCAACACGACGCCCAACGGCCCGTTCGTCAGCTGCCAGACCGGCTATATCGGCGGCACGCCCTATTTCGGCCGCGACCTCAACGGTGACGGCGACCTGCTCGACACGGTTCGCGTTCTCGCGCCCAGCCAGACGCAGACCAACCGCTACGGCCTGATCACCGGCCTGCGCTATGAAATGGGCGACCACACGTTCCGCGTCTTCTACAGCTATGAACGCGCGCGCCACCGCCAGACCGGCGAAACCAACATGCTGCGCCTCGACGGCCAGCCGACCGACCCGTTCGCGGTCAACGATCCGCTGAAGGATGTCGATGGCAACGTCCTGCAAAAGCGTGACCGCAAGTCGATCGCGACGCTGAACCTGTTCGGCGGCGAATATCGCGGCGAATTCGGTGCGCTGACCGTGCAGGCAGGCGGTTCGTACAAGATGTTCAAGCGCGACCTGACCAACTATTGCGCCACGTCGAGCGTGACCGGTTTTGTCGAATGCTTCGGCACCAACACCGCCGGCCTCGCCGCCTGGCTCGCGGCCAACCCGACGGTCACGACGGGTCCGGGCGTCACCTCGCCGGTCCAGGGTCCGCAGCAGCGTATCCGCAAGTACAACAAGTTCACGCCGAACGTCGGCCTGACCTATAACGTGACCGACGACATGAGCGTCTTCGCGAACTATTCGAAGGGCGTGCAGGTCCCGGGTACGGACAACCTATACAACGCGTTCTTCTTCCCGAACGACACCGAATCGGCGAACCCGGTTCCGGAAACGACCGACAACTTCGACCTTGGCCTGCGCTACCGCACCAGCCAGATCCAGGCACAGGCCGGCGTGTGGTACACGATCTTCAACGATCGTCTCGCCTCGTCGTTCGACCCGGAAACCGAGCGTAACGTTTATCGCAACCTCGGCCGCGTCGACAAATATGGTATCGACGCCAGCGTTTCGGTCCGCCCGATCCCCGAATTCTCGGTCTATGCGTTCGGTTCGTACCTGAAGTCGAAGATCAAGGACAATGTCCAGAACGGCATCTGTAACGCGGCGCAGGTTGCAGCCGGCCAGTTCCTTTGCACGACTGTCGGTGCTCCCGCGTTCGCCCTCACCAAGGGTAAGCGCGAATCGGGTTCGCCGACCTTCACCCTCGGCGGTCGCGTCCAGGGCGATATCGGTCCGATCTCGCTGGGTGCGCAGGCCAAGTACACCGGCCCGCGTTATGTGAACGACCAGAACCTGCCGCTGCTGCAGACCGTCGATGGCCGTCCCAACACGCCGGTCTATGGTGCGAAGGCACCGGGCTACACGCTGGTCGACCTCGACGCCCGCCTGAAGCTCGATTGGGCCGGTCTTGGCGACAAGGTCTACCTCCAGCTCAACATCACCAACGTGTTCGACAAGCTCTATGTCGGCGGTTTCGATGGCCAGCTGGCGGACAACACGGTTCCGTTCACCCAGATCGGCGCCCCGCGGACCTTCATCGGTTCGATGGTTGTGGCCTTCTAAGCCTGACGGCAGACACGAAACGGGGCGCGGGAGGCAACTTCCGCGCCCTTTTTCTTTGGGGGGTAAGGTAGCCGCCCCGCGAGGCGGTGCCGGTGCGGCGATCAGCCCGCGGCGATACGCCGCGCGGTGTCCTGGACGAGAGCGATCATGTTGGGCACGCCCTGCGTGCGGTTCGACGAAAGCTGGCGCGTGAGGTCAAAGGGGGCGAGCGCGGCCGCAACGTCCATCGCGGCCACCTCGGCGGCGGGCTTGTCCTGCACTGCGGCGAGGACGAGCGCGACGATGCCCTTGGTGATCGCGGCATTGCTGTCGGCGAGGAAATGGAGCTGCCCGTCTTCGCGCGGCACCGGATAGACCCAGACGCTCGCCGAGCAACCGCGCACGAGCGTCGCGTCGGTCTTGAGCGCGTCGGGCATCGGTTCGAGCGTGCGGCCCAGCTCGATCAGCAGGCGATAGCGATCGTCGCCGTCGAGGAAGTCATATTCGTCGAAGATGTCGGTGAGGCTGCGCATGGCCGCGCCCCTCGCACAGAAGCCGTCAAGTTGGAAGGGGCCTGAAACGACACCGGCCCGCTCCCCTGTCAGCCACCGGACGGATGGCGACTGACAGGGGAGCGGGCCGGTGCCGTGGAAGGGAAAGGGTCGGTTAGAGGTCGACCCCGGCCGCGATCGCTTCGAGCTTGCGCAGCCGTTCCTTGAGGTCGGCGATTTCGATCCGCGACCCGGCATGCGGTACGCCCGGATCCTGCGCCAGCGGCGCGTGACCCGCCGCGAGTTCATCGCGCTTGAGCTGGATCCAGTCGCGCCAGCCACGCAACGCAACCAGGCTGACGATGCTCAGCGCGGTGAGCGCGATAGCGGCGGCGGTGAAGTCAGGAGTGATGAAGGCCATGAGCGTTGCTCCTTTGCCAGCGTTCAGATTTTGCTGCTGTCGCGCAGCTTCTCGATTTCCTGGTCGAGGGTGACGGCGCGGTTGTTGTCGGTGGCGATGCGTTCGAGCACCTGGATGCGATCCTTGAGTGCGCGGATTTCGGCCTGCAGCGCCTTGGTCTCGCTATTGTCGGTGGCGACGAAATAGTCGCCGCCCTTGTGATCGCGACGGATGCCGTGCTTGGCGCGAACGATGCTGCCGATGGTCACGATCAGGACGATGCCGACAACCATTTCAAACGGGCCCATGGGGAGGTTCCTTTCCGTATATCTTTGTTTTAGTTCAGCGGGGCGTCGCGCAGCTTTTCGATCTCGTCGGCGACATCAATTCCCTTGTCGGTAACGATGCGCTCGAGAACGCGAACGCGCGCCTCCAGCCGTTCGGTCTGCGCCGCATATTGCGCGGCCTTTTCGGCGGTCTCGTTGGTGATCGCCTTGAACTGCCGCTCCTTGAACTTCAGGTGACGCTCGTACGCGGCATAACCGATGCCGAGCGTGACGGGCAGCCCGACGACGATCATGAGGATGACAATGGCTTCCATGTTCGTTCCTTCAGTTCGAGGGGCGCCGCAGCGCCTCGATCTCGTGGCTCAGCCGGTGACCCTCATCGGTGACGATGCGCTCGATCACCGCGAGGCGATCCTTCACAGAGCCGAGTTCGGCGCGCAGCTGGGCATTTTCCTGGCTGATAAGCTTGACGCGTTCCATCGCCTCATCGCTGGTTTTCGGATAGATCGCCTTGCCCCAGCTATTTTCGAGCGGATAACCGTTCTTGACGCGGATCCAGGTCGTGAAGACCCATCCGGCGACCCCGGCCAGGCCGACGATCGCGGCGACGGGGGCGATGGTGTTCAGGACATCCAGATTCATTGTCTTCTATCCTCTCAGCGCAGGCGGTCGATCTGGTTGGCGAGCTCCGCCGCCTGACCATTATTTTCGGTCGCGATGCGTTCGAGCACCGAAATCCGTTCTTCCAGCCGGCTGACCTGCCCCGCCAGCTTGGCGTTGTCATCAGTCAGCAGCGCGATTTTTCGATCAGCGTCGGGGTCGGTTCGATGAACCGTGCCGCCCCATTCATTCTCGACGGGATAGCCGTGCTTAGCGCGGATCCAGGTGGTGAACATCCAGCCGCCGATCGACAGTGCGATGATGGCGAGGACGAAAGTGGTGCCACCGAAATTCATTCCTTGTCTCCCTGTTGCCGTTTCCGCTTGAGGCCCGATCAGCGGAGTGCGTCGATCTCGTCGGCGAGACGGCGGTTGTGGCTGGTGTAATATTGCTCGATGTCGGCAAGCCGGCGATCGATGTCGCGGAAGCGCGAGCGGATGTCGCGGGTCGACGCGCTGGGGTTCGACCGGACGCCCTGCCAGAATTTCGCTTCCTCGTTCGAGCCATAGAGCGCGAAGGGTTTCGGCGTGCCCATCCAGGCGACCATCCAATAAGCGATCAGTGTCCAGGGAAAACCGCCCATCAGGGTGAGGAGCACTGCCCCGACACGGACCCAGAGGACGTCAATCCCGCTATAGTCCGCGATCCCCGAGCACACACCGCTCCATTTCGCGTTCTGCTTGTCGAGATAGAATTTCGTGCGGCTGGCAGACATCTCAGTTCCTCCTGGTCTTATAGTTTTCGATTTGCGCCAGTTCTTCATCGCTACGTACCGCGGGGCGGAAGTCGGGATGGTCGGCGCTGATGATGCGTTCGACGGTGTGCAGGCGGTTTTCGAGGCGCCGTGCGGTATCGTAAAGTTCGTCGAGCAGCTGTTCATCTTCTCCGGTCAGCGTCTTGGCCTGCTTCCACTTCGTGATGTAGTGGAGGATCAGCCAGGGCAGACCGAGGAAGAGCGTTCCGATGACGATCGGGACAATGATGATCTCTTCCATCGGTCCGGCTCCTTATTTCTTGGCCTGCGCGGCTTTCAGCGCGGCGAGCTCGTCGGCGATCTTGTCGGCGGCCTGAAGCTCGGCGATCTCTTCGTCGAGCGACTTCTTGTAGCCGAGGCTGAGCGCATCGGCGCGGCCTTCGGCTTCGTCGACGCGGCGTTCGAGCACTTCGAAGCGCGAGAAGGCATCCTCGACGCGGTCGCCGTTGGTCATTTCGCGCAGCTTGTACCGGTTCTCGGCGCTTTCGAGGCGGTTGACGACGCTCGACTGGCGCGCACGCGCTTCCGAAAGCTTCTTCTGCAGCTTCGCGATATCGGCTTCATAACCGGTCAGCGCGTCGTCGAGAACGGCGATCTCGGCCTTCAGGCGGTCGGCCATGTCGCCGGCCTTCTGCTTTTCGACGAGCGCGGCGGTGGCGAGGTCTTCGCGGTCCTTCGACAGTGCGAGTTCGGCCTTTTCCTTCCAGCTGTCCTGCAGGCTTTCGAGCTTGGCGATGTGGCGGCGCATTTCCTTCTGGTCCGCGATCGTGCGGGCGGCGGAGGCGCGAACTTCGACGAGCGTTTCGTTCATCTCGAAGATGATCTGGCGGATCATCTTTTCCGGGTCTTCGGCCCGGTCGAGCAGGTCGGTGACGTTGGCGGCGATGATGTCGCGGGTTCGTGAGAAAATACCCATTTGAAACTCCTGTCGAAAACTTGAGACCATTGTCTTTTTAAGAAAGGCTGGTGCCGGGGCGGGGCAAGGGGGGAGAGTGCCCCGGCACCAGTGCCGGTCAGGCCAGAGCGCTGACCGCCGGGGTGGAAGCAGCGACCGTCAGCGGGCCGGCCGGGGAACCGGCAAGGCTGGCGGCAATCGCAGGCTGGTCGATTGCACCGACGAAAATCGCCAGTGCACCCACCGCGCTGAGCGCGAACGTAGCGGCCTGGGCAAACATCGTCTTCATGGGTCAACCTTCCTGTTTTTCGCTGCACCGGAGCGTGATGCGCCGGTTCGATGAAATCTTTGCAGGAGGCGTGCCAATTGGCGGAACAGACGGAAAACTGGGCAACTTCATGCAGAAACCACTGACGAGATCGATTCTCCTTGCCAATCAGCGGGAAAATTTGCCAATGATTGGGAATGGAGCGCGAAACGCAATTCATCGGCCAGTCGGCGGCCTTCCAGGATGCGGTCGAACGCGCGAGCCTTGCGGCGTCGCTCGACCGCCCGGTGCTGGTGATCGGCGAGCGCGGCACCGGCAAGGAGCTCATCGCCGAGCGCCTCCACCGCCTGTCGACGCGCTGGGACCGCCCCTATGTCATCATGAACTGCGCCGCGATGCCCGAAACGCTGATCGAATCCGAATTGTTCGGACACGAAGCGGGCGCCTTCACCGGCGCAACGCGCACGCGTGCAGGGCGGTTCGAGGAGGCCGATGGCGGCACATTGTTCCTCGACGAGCTCGCGACGATGTCGATGGGCGCGCAGGAGCGGCTGCTGCGCGCGGTCGAATATGGCGAGGTCACGCGCGTCGGCTCGTCGCGCCCGATCCGCGTCGACGTCCGCATCGTCGCCGCGACGAACGAGCATCTGCCCGCACTCGTCGACGACAACCGCTTCCGCGCCGACCTGCTCGACCGGCTGTCGTTCGAAGTCATCACCCTGCCCCCGTTGCGCGCCCGCGAAGGCGACATCGAGGTGCTCGCGACCTATTTCGGGCAGCGCATGGCCGCGGTGCTCGGCTGGGACGAATGGCCCGGTTTCGGCCCGCGCGCGCTCGCGGCGATGGAGGGGCACGACTGGCCGGGTAATGTCCGCGAACTGCGCAATGTGATCGAACGCGCAATCTATCGCTGGGCCGATCCGTCGAAGCCCGTCGACGCGCTGAGCTTCGATCCCTTCGCCAGCCCCTGGCAACCGGTGACGCGCAAGCCCGCCGCGAAGGCCGAAGCACCGGGAGCGCCCGCAACCGATGCCGCACCGGCGCTCGCGCCGCCCCCTGGCCCGGTGAGCGACCTGCGCGCCGCGGTTGACGGATATGAGAAGGCGATCCTTGCCGACACGATGGCGCGCTGCCGCTTCAACCAGAAGGTCGCGGCCGAAGCGCTGGGGCTAAGCTATGACCAGATACGTCATGCGCTGAAAAAGCATGGGCTGAACCAGTAGGCCGATCCAATCCATCATCGTCACCCCGGACTTGATCCGGGGTCCATGCGGCACGCGCGGTCGTGGATGCCGGATCAAGTCCGGCATGACGATTAAATGGAACTTATTGCCCCGGCAGCTGGCTGTTCAGCGCCTCGATCACCGCATCCTGCGTCGACGCGAGGTCGGCGAGCCGGTCGCGGAGCGCATAAATGTCGGGCAGGCCGTCGACCTGCTCGTCGATGCTGCGTTCGAGATAGAGGCGGTCGATGTCGGCGAGCGCGGCGGTGAGCGGCGCGCGGGCCGCGCTCAGCCGCGAGATCGCCTGTTGCGCGACGACCCAGCGCTCGCTGGCAACGGGCGCGCCTGCCGCAGCCGACACGAGCGATGCGGCCGTGCCGCGTTCGGCGGCAAAGCCCTGTTGGCCGGCGGCAGCGTCCGATTCCCAGCGCGCGAGGCGGCCCGCCAGATCGGCGGGCAGCGGCCCTGGAGGCGCCACAACGACCGCGGGCGGCGCGACATCGAATCGCCCCTCGACCGCGCGCTTCGCCAGCGAGGGTCCATCGCTGACCTGCGTCGTCGCGCAGGCGGGCAGCGACAGCAGCAGCGGAACGAAAAGAATGGCGCGCATCATCACCGCCCCTGATATGGTCGCACCGACGGCGCAGCAAGTGCCGAATCGGCGGCGCGACCGATAATCGACCCCGCGCCGCACTTTCGGACAAAAAGCGCGGAAATATGCGGTTGACAGCACGGCCCCGGCTCGCTAGTGGCGCTGACTTTCCCGCTTGCCGGAAAAATCGCCTGCTTTGGCGGGTGACTGGCAGCGCGGGTGTTTTAGTTTCTGATTGGATGGAAGACCATGTTCGCAATCGTGCGCACGGGCGGCAAGCAGTATCGCGTCGCCGCTGGAGACAAGATCGCCGTTGAAAAGATCGACGGTGAAGCTGGCGACACCGTGTCGCTGGGCGACATCCTGCTGGCCGGTGACGGCGGCGAAGTGAAGAGCGCCGAAGGCCTCGTCGTTTCGGCCGAGATCATCGCCCAGACGCGCGGCGAAAAGGTCATCGTCTTCAAGAAGCGCCGCCGGCACAATTATCGTCGCCGCAACGGCCACCGCCAGTCGCTGACGCTGCTGCGCATCCTCGCCGTCGGCGATGCCAAGAAGGCCGCGCCGAAGAAGGAAGCCGCTCCGAAGGCCGAAGCCGCCCCGGCTGCCGAAGCCAAGGCTGCTCCCGCCAAGGAAGCCGCGCCGAAGAAGGCTGCTGCCCCGAAGGCCGAAGCCGCCGCCGAAAAGAAGCCCGCTGCCAAGAAGGCAGCCCCCAAGAAGGAAGCCTGAGCGCGGCAACGCGGCTCGGCCTCTCTCTCGAACGAATTAAGGAGCATCAGTCATGGCACATAAGAAAGCAGGCGGTTCTTCGCGCAACGGTCGCGACTCAGCCGGCCGCCGCCTTGGCGTGAAGAAGTTCGGCGGTCAGGAAGTGATCGGCGGCAACATTATCGTGCGCCAGCGCGGCACCAAGGTTTACCCGGGTGTCAACGTTGGCATGGGCAAGGACCACACCCTGTTCGCGACCGCGGACGGCCAGGTCCGATTCCACGATGGCAAGCTTGGCCGCAAATATGTGTCGGTCGACGCCATGGCGGAAGCCGCCGAATAAGGACGATCTTCCAGGGTCGTCCACAGGGATGACCCGGAACGGTCCTTTCCGCACCAAGCGGGAACAAAGTTCGAAAAGAGGGAGACGGGTCACCCCTTGTCTCCCTTTTTTCTTGTCCAGAATCCGTCACTTGTGACGATCGGGCGCGAAAACGGGGCCGTCCATCTCCCTCCATATCGAATGTCGTCAAAGCGTCACCATCTGGCGCCAAGGCGACAGGAATTGGGAGTTAGAAGACATGTTCGCGCGTACCGAAAGACTGTTGCTGCGGCCCGGCTGGCTGGAAGACGCCCCCGCGCTCGCAAGGGCGATCGGCGAGGAAGCGGTGGTCCGCAATCTCGCGACCGCCCCCTGGCCCTATGGTGAAGCGCAGGCACAGGAATTTTTGAGCAAGCCGCTCGATCCCGACCAGCCGCGTTTCCTGATCTTCGCCCGCACCGGCGGCGCGCCGCGCCTCGTTGGCGGCTGCGGAATCGGACCGAGTCCTGAGGGTGACCTCGAAATGGGCTATTGGATCGCGCGGCCCTATTGGGGTCTCGGCTTCGCGACGGAGGCCGGACGCCAGCTCGTCAATATCGCACGCGCGATGAACATGCCGAAGCTGTCGGCAGGCCACTTCGTCGACAATCCGGCGTCGGGCGCGGTGCTGCGGAAGCTCGGGTTCCGGCCGACCGGCAAGGTCGCACAGCGCTTCAGCCTCGCACGCGGCGGCGAAGCGGCCTGCGCCCTGTTCGAAGAAGGCGACGCCGATGCCGATGCTGTCGTCACCCCGATGCGAAGCCGCATCGGGGTGGACGAGGATTTCCGTGAGGAATTGCGCCTGATGGCCGCATGATGCTTCCCCTCCCGCAAGCGGGAGGGGCGGTATCTATCCGCGCATCTTGTTCACCATGCCCATGATGTCGTCGAGCGGATTGCCGTCGCCGTCCATGTCGAGCATCTTTCCAAGGCCGCCGAGGCCACCAGCCGAGGACGCGCCGCCGCCCATCGCGCCGCCAAGCACATTGCCGAGCATTCCGCCAAGGCCGCCGCTCTCACCCGACTGGCCGCCCTGCTTCGCCATATAGCCCGCGGCCATCATCGCGAGGATCGGCAGCATCTGTTTGAGGATGCCCGAATCGATCCCGGTCTGCGCCGCCGCCTGCCCGGCCACAGTGCGGCTGACGTCCTTCGACCCGAAAATCTGGCCAAGCACGTCATTGCCCTGTTCGACCGGGGTTGGCGCCGATCCCAGCACCGAATCGAGCAGCCCGCCGCCGCCGAGCTGGCCGAGCAACCCGCCGAGGCCTTCGACCCCGCCGCCCGATTGCGCCTGTTTCTTGAAGCCGCCGAGGATCGCGGGAAGCAGCGCGTCGGCGCCCTGTTTGGCCATCGCGGGCGGAATGCCCAGCTGGTTCGCCATCGATTCGATCCCGCCGGCCTGCGCCAGGATGTCGGTCAGATTCATTTGCCTTCTCCCTCTCGGGCACGGATCGAACCGCGCCGATCGGCGTTTGTTATAGCAGCGCGCGGGCGGAGGACGAGTCGTTCATTTGGCTGTCATTTCCAGATGCATAGTCCTAGCCTGCGGCTATTCGACTCGCCCTGACGGGCTGGCCGCATTTCTAGTGGGAGCAGTGCAAATGAGCATTTTCGGCAAGATCAAGGACGCCATTTTCGGCAAGAAGGCACAGGCCGCGGAACCCGCCGCCCCGGCAGCCCCCAACCCCGTCGGCGCCGCGCTCGACGCCGCGACGAGCGCGATGGCGACCGCCGCCGCGACGCCCGTCGATGTCGATGCGATCCTCACCGCCGAGGCCGCAAACGCCGGGCAGGACCTCAACTGGCGCACGTCGATCGTCGACCTGATGAAGCTGCTCGGGATCGATTCGAGCCTCGCCAACCGCAAGGAGCTGGCGCAGGAACTCGGCTATACTGGCGAACTCGACGGCAGCGCCGAAATGAACATCTGGCTGCACAAGGCGGTGATGCGCGAACTCGCGGCGAACGGCGGCAAGGTACCCGCTGACCTCACCGACTGACAAAGCGCCGGATAATTTCGACAGGGGTCGGGAAGGCAGGCGCTTTCCCGGCCCCTTTTCGTTGACCGGCGCGCCGTGCCCCCTAGACAGGTTTCACAAGAAACAAGTCGCAGGGAGCCGCCCGTGTCCAATCCGCTTTCCACCCCCTTCAACCGCCGCCAGACGCTCGCCACACTTGGCGCGGGCACCGCAGGTCTCGCCTTTGCCGGCCCCGCCGCGGCGCTGCAGGCGGCGCCCAAGAGCGACGCGCAGAAACTCCTCGATTCGGTCGCCGACAATCTGCTCGCGCAGTCGCCCGAAGGCGCGACCTCGCTCGGCATCGACACCGGCGCGCGTGCGAAGATGCGCGGAGAGCTCGGCGATCGCTCGGCTGCGGGGGTGACGGCGCTCGCCGACACGCTGAAAGCCGACGTCGCGCGCGTCCGCGCCTTCGACAAGTCCGGACTCGACCATGCGACACGCACCAGCCTTGCGGTGGTCGAGAGCGCCTATGACGTCGCGCTCGCGGGCTTTGCCCTGCCCTATGGCGACGTCGCGGTCGGCGGCTGGCGCAACACGCCTTATGTCGTGATCCAGAATGTCGGCGCCTATCTCGACGTGCCCAAATTCCTCGACAGTGATCATCCGGTGAAGACGTCGGCCGATGCCGAAGCCTATCTCTCGCGTCTCAACGCCTTCCCCGGCGTGCTCGACGGCGAGACCGAACGGCTGAAGGCCGCGGGCGGACAAGGTCTGATCGCCCCCGCCTTCCTGATCGACAAGGCGGTCAAGCAGATGGAAGCGACGATCGCCGATGCGAAGGCGGGCGGGTCGATGGTCGAAAGCCTCGTCCGCCGCGCCGGCGCGGCAAAGATTGCGGGCGACTGGTCGGCGCGCTCGGCAAAGATCGTGCAGGGTCCGGTTGCCGCGGCGCTCGAACGCCAGCTCGCCGAACTGAAGGCGCAGCAGCCGAAAGCGACGATGGACGCCGGCATGTGGGCGCGGCCCGGCGGCGACGAATGGTATGCGTGGGGCCTCCGCGCCTCGACGACAACGCGCATGACCCCCGAAGAAATCCACGCGATGGGCCGCGCCGAACTCGCCGAGCTGCACGGCCGGATGGACCCGATCCTGAAGAAACTCGGCTATACGCAGGGGTCGGTCGGCGACCGCATGAACGCGCTGGCGAAGGACCCGCGCTACAAATTCCCCGACAATGATGCGGGGCGCGCCGAGATCGTCGCCTATATCCAGACCTGGCTCGGCAATATCCGCGCCGAGCTGCCGCGCGCCTTCCGCACGCTCGTGAAGGGCAATGTCGAGGTGAAACGCCTGCCGCTCGCCGAAGAGCCCGGCGCACCCGCGGCCTATGGCGGCGCGGGATCGATCGACGGCAGCATCCCGGGGCGCTTCTGGATCAACCTCCGCACCACCGAACTGCACAGCAAATATTCGCTCCCCGACTTGACCATGCACGAGGCGATCCCGGGCCATGCATGGCAGGGCGAATACGCACATTCGATGCCGCTCATTCGCACGATGCTGGCCTTCAACGCCTATAGCGAAGGTTGGGCCCTGTACGCCGAGCAGCTCGCCGACGAGCTCGGCCTCTATGACGATTTCGAGGTCGGGCGGCTGGGCTATCTCCAGTCGCTGGCGTTCCGCGCCTGCCGCCTCGTCGTCGACACCGGCCTCCACGCCAAGCGCTGGACACGCGAGCAGGGGGTCGAATTTTTCGTGAAGGAAAATGGCTCGAACCCGCTTGAAGTTTCGAGCGAAGTCGACCGCTATTGCAGCTGGGCCGGACAGGCGTGCGGCTACAAGGTCGGGCACAGCGAGATCGTCCGCCAGCGCGGGCTCGCGCAAAAGGCGCTCGGTCCGAAATATGACCTGCGCGATTTCGACGATGTCGTGGTCAAGGGCGGCAACGTCCCGCTCGACGTGCTCGCGCAGAATGTCGACGAATATGTAAGGGGTGCAAAGGGCTGATCGCTTCGCGCCGGTCGCCGCTGTTTGGAGTTGATCGAACGCGGCGACCCGGCCAGGACTATCCTTCAAAGCCGCAGGGGGATAAAGACACATGCTTTCAATGATGCAGGCTGCGGCGCTGATGCTCACCGCAACGACCGGCGCGCCCGCGGGGTGTCCCGCCGACGCCACCGTGGCCGAAGCGATCTTCCCCGAAGCCATGAAGGCCAATGGCCTGACGGCCGACAGCGTACAGGCGGGCAAATATGCGCCGGTCGCGGTCCCGGTACTTGGGGGGACCGCGACCGAAGTTTTTCGGATCACAAGCGGACGCTTTGGCGTGGAGACCCATCTGTGGCGCGTGCAATTCACGCTGCCCGGAACGCTGGCCGATTTTCAGGACGCGTTCCTCAATGCCCATGCGGCGTCGAAAAAGTTCAAGGTCGACTGCACCGATACACTTTGTTCATGGCGACCCGTCGACATGAACGACCTCAATGCCGACAGAATTGGCAAGCTGGTCCCCGAATGGGGTCTCTATATGGCAGCCTTGGCGCCAAAGAAGAGCGCGCCGGGGTCGCTCTTCCTCGACTGCACCTATCGCGGAATCTGAACGGCCGGAAGCGGCGCCAGATCGGGTTCGACGAAGCCGCGCCGCGCCGGGATCGAAAAGAGCAAGTCGCGGCTGTAGAATCGCAGCGGCCAGTCGCGGCGGCCGACATCGGAGCACAGCATCGCATTGACGCGCGCCGCCAGCCCCATCTCGGCCGTCTCCGACAGGAACCACCGCACCCCCGCGACATAGGCGCGGGTGATGCTGTCGTGATAGCCGTTGTGGTTGTCGTTCACCCCGCCGACGCTTTCGTTGTAGCGGCTGATGATGGTCGCGATCTCGGCGTCGATATCGATGTCGGGGCGCTCGCTGAGCAACCACAGGCACGCGCCCAGATGCGCTTCGTGCGTCCACGCCTCGCGCGGCAGCGTGCACGCCAGCAAGCCTGTGCCGATCGCGCTTATATCTTCGTCGCGCTCGAACAGGCGCGGTGAATATTCGGTAGTCATCTTTCCGGTCCTTCCGGGTGAATGAGCACCCGGAAGCGATCCGGGTCAATTATGCTGCGACGGCTGCCTGCGGAGCGGCCTGACGGACGCCTTCGTCGACATGCTCCGCAAATTGCGCGAAATTGTCGATGAATTGGCCGACGAGCGTTTGCGCGGTACGGTCATAGGCCGCCTTGTCGGCCCAGGCTTCGCGCGGATCGAGAAGACCGCTGTCGACCCCCGGCACCGCGACGGGAACCATGAAGCCGAAATTCGGATCCTTTCGGAATTCGGCGTCGTTGAGGCTGCCGTCGAGCGCGGCGTTGAGCAAAGCGCGCGTCGCCTTGATCGGCATCCGCTTGATCCCGTCCATCGTCGCCATGCCGCCGGTCCAGCCGGTGTTGACGAGCCAGCACTGGACGCCGCCCTTGGCGATGCGTTCCTTGAGCAGGTTGCCATAGACCGACGGGTGGCGCGGCATGAAGGGCGCACCGAAGCAGGTCGAGAAGGTGGCCTCGGGCTCGGTGACGCCGATCTCGGTCCCCGCGACGCGCGCGGTATAGCCCGACAGGAAATGATACATCGCCTGGTCGGGCGTCAGCTTCGCGATCGGGGGCAGCACGCCATAGGCATCGGCGGTGAGCATGATGATATTCTGCGGCACCGGACCCATATTATGGTCCGACGTGTTCGGAATGAAATCGATCGGGTACGAACCGCGGCTGTTCTCGGCAAGGCTCGCATCGTCGAAATCGAGTTCACGCGTGACCGGGTCGATCACGACATTTTCGAGCACGGTGCCGAACCGCTTCGTCGTCGCGAAAATCTCGGGCTCGGCCTCGGGCGAGAGGCGGATCATCTTGGCGTAGCAGCCGCCCTCGAAGTTGAAGACCGCCGTGTCCGACCAGCCATGTTCGTCGTCGCCGATCAGCGTGCGCGACGCGTCGGCCGACAAGGTCGTCTTGCCGGTGCCGCTGAGGCCGAAGAAGACCGCGGTGTCGCCCTTGGGGCCGATATTCGCCGAGCAGTGCATCGGCATCACGCCCTTTACGGGGAGCAGATAGTTGAGGATGCCGAACACCGACTTCTTCATCTCGCCTGCATAGGCGGTGCCGCCGATCAGCACGAGCTTCTCGGAGAAATTCACCGCCACGACGGTTTCGGTGCGCGAGCCATGCTTCGCCGGATCGGCGCGGAAGCTCGGCAGGTCGATGATCGTATATTCGGCGTCGAAACCCGCGAGTTCCTCGGCCGTCGGGCGGCAGAGAAGCGTGCGGATGAACTGGCTGTGCCACGCGAATTCGGTGAGCACCTGCACCCCGACGCGGTGCTCGGGCTGCGACCCGCCGAACAGCTGCTGGCGGAACAGGCGCGGACGTGTCGCAAGATGCGCGAGGAAATCGGCCTTCAGCGCCGCGAAATGGTCGGGCGTCATCGGGACATTGGTCTTGCCCCACCAGATCGTGTCCGCCGTCTCGGCGTCCTGGACGATGAACTTGTCCTTGGCGCTGCGCCCCGTGTGTTTGCCGGTTGCGACGACGAGCGGGCCGTCCTTCGCCAGCACGCCCTCATTGTGGCGCACCGCATCCTCGACAAGCTGCGCGGTGCCCCAGTTTTCGGCGACATCCGCCTTCGTCTCGACGGTGCTGGTGCCGATCACAACCTTGGTCATTTGCTTCGCCTCTCCTGTCCGGCGGCGTCGTTGCATACCTATGCAATGCTTAGCGTGCTAATGGGCTGGCCCGCATTTACATGGGTGCCGACGTGACCGCCGATTCCGAAATCCCGGCCGCGTTAGCTCGCTTGGCAGGGGAGGTCAAAAGATTAAGGCGCGGCCGGGCGGCGCCTGCGACGAATGCGGGGCGCGGGAACCGGTAGCATTGCGGCGCTGTTGTCGCTGGGCGCCGGATAGGCTAATCGCTCCCCAAGGCCCGCCAACGGAAAGAGCATGACGGCAACCATCGCGCTGGTCGACGACGACCGCAACATATTGCAATCGCTGTCGATTGCGCTGCAGGCCGAAGGCTTTGTGACGCGCGTCTATTCGGACGGCGAAGCCGCGCTGAAGCCGCTGATCGACAATCCGCCCGATCTCGCGGTCTTCGACGTCAAGATGCCGCGCATGGACGGGCTCGAATTGCTGCGCCGGCTGCGCGAAAAGAGCCAGCTTCCCGTCATCTTCCTGACCAGCAAGGACGACGAGATCGACGAGGCGCTCGGGCTCGCGATGGGCGCCGACGACTATATCGCCAAACCCTTTTCCCAGCGCCTGGTGATTGCGCGCATCCGCGCGATCCTGCGCCGCGTCGAATTGAACCGCAACCCGTCCGAAGGCGACGAAGAACCGGTCGCCGACCCGATCACGCGCGGGCGGCTGCAGATGGACCCGGCGCGCCACAAGGTCAGCTGGGACGGCAAGGACGTCACGCTGACCGTCACCGAATTCCTGATCCTCGAAACACTGGCGTCGCGGCCCGGCATCGTGCGCAGCCGCAATCAGCTGATGGACGCGGCCTATCAGGACGATGTCTATATCGACGACCGCACGATCGACAGCCATATCAAGCGCCTGCGCCGCAAGTTCCGCGAAGTCGATCCCGAATTCGACGCGATCGCCACCCTCTATGGCGCGGGGTATCGTTTTGCCGATGACAGCTGATGCCCAAGAACTCGACCGGCTGAAACCCGACGCCAGCATCGCCGAGCAGGAGGAATCGCCGCTCGTCTGGTCGGCGCGCTGGTCGCTGACGACGCGCATCCTTGCGGTCAACATCCTCGCCGTCGCGCTGCTTGCGGGTGGCTTTTATTATCTCGACACCTATCGCAGCCGCCTCGTCGATACGCGCATCGAGGTGATGAAGGACCAGCTCGCGATGCTCGACAGCGCGCTCGAGGCCGCGCGCCCCGACCAGCGCGAGCGGCTGATCAGCGAATTTGCCGAAACAACCGAATCGCGGCTGCGCTTCTATGCCGCCGACGGGCGGCGCCTTTCCGACAGCTTCGCGACCGGCCCGGCGACCTACACGCTGCGCGATCCCGACCTGCAACCGTGGAAGCGCGATGCGGCGCGCGCGATGGATCGCGGCATCGACTGGATCGTCGGCGCGCCCTCCTATCCCGATTTCCACGAACCCCGCGTCGATCGGGCGCAATCGTGGCCCGAAGTCGTCGAGGCGCAGGCCAGCGACCGCGTGGCCAGCCGCTTCCGCTATGCCCCCGAACGCACCCCGCTGCTCAGCGCCGCACGCGTCGTCGACCTCGAAACACCGCAGACGGTGCTGATGACGCTCAACGCGCGCGATATCACGCGCACGGTGCGCGCCGAACGCTTTCGCATCGCGATCGTTCTCTTTGTGGTGCTGCTGACATCGGTCCTCCTTTCGCTCTTTCTCGCGCGCACGATCGTCCGCCCGCTCCGGCGGCTGGCGCGCGCCGCGGTGCGCGTCCGCCTCGGCCGCGCGCGCGAGGTCGTCGTCCCGCGCCTGCCGAGCCGCCGCGACGAGATCGGCACGCTGGCGCGCGCGCTGTCCGACATGACGCAAGCGCTGCGCGAACGCATCGATGCGGGCGAGCATTTCGCCGCCGACGTGACGCACGAGCTCAAGAACCCGATCGCCTCGGTTCGCTCGGCGATCGAGGGGCTGGGGCGCGTCAAGAGCGACGAGCAGCGCGCGCAACTGCTCGCAATCGCCGACGAGGACGTGCGCCGCCTCGACCGGCTGGTCAGCGACATCAGCGAGGCGAGCCGCGTCGATGCGCAGTTGTCGCGCACTTTGTTCGAACCGATCGACGTCGGCATGATGATCGAATCGATGCTCGCCTCGCGCGCGGCACGGATCGATGCCGACGCGCCGCACCCCCGCATCGCCTTCGCCCGCCCGCGCAAGGGAACGACGGTCGTGATGGGCGACGGCCACCGGCTGGAACGCGCGATCGACAATGTCATCGACAATGCGATCAGCTTTTCGCCCGAAACCGGTCTCGTCTGCATTTCGGCGACGCGTCTCGGCGACGAGGTGCATGTGAAGGTCGACGACGACGGCCCCGGCATCGAGCCCGCGCAGCGCGACGCCATTTTCCGCCGCTTTCACAGCGAACGCCCCCCGGGCGCCTTCGGGCGGCACAGCGGACTCGGCCTCGCGATCGCGCGAACGATCGTCGAGGGGCACAGCGGCACGATCAGCGCCAAGGATCGCGACGACGGCAAGCCGGGCGCGAGCCTGCTGATCACCCTCCCCGCGCGCGAAGGTGGCCACCAGACGGGCTGACGCACTCATCCTATCGCCTTGCAGCACCGCATCGTCGCCGGTAAGCCATGCGCCATGCTTCCCAGCCGGACCAGAACCGAAATCGTCAATATCCACGCCAGCTGCGTCGCGGCGGGCAACGGCGGCGTGCTGATCCTCGGCAATTCGGGACAGGGCAAGTCGGACCTGGCGCTGCGGCTGATCGATCGCGGCGCAAAGCTCGTCGCCGACGACCGCTGCGATATCTGGTTCGAACGCGACCGCCTCTGGTGCAGCCCGCCCGAAACGCTCGCGGGCAAGCTCGAAGTGCGCGGGATCGGGATCATCGAGCGCCCGTGGACCGCGCGTGTGCCGCTCGCGCTCGCGGTACGGCTGACCGACCGCTACGACCGCATGCCCGCGGTGAACCAGGTCGAAATGGTCGCGGGCCACCCGCTGCCCGCGCTTTTGCTTTCGGCGTTCGAGGCGTCGGCGCCGATCAAGATCATGCTCGCCCTCGAACGGCTGGCGCCCGGCGCATGACCGACGCCGCCGAACCGCGCCTGCTGCTCGTCACCGGCCTGTCGGGGGCGGGCAAGTCGACCGTGCTCAAGGTGCTCGAGGATCTGGGATGGGAGGTCGTCGACAACCTGCCGCTCGCGCTGCTCGACGCGCTGATCGACGCTCCGGTGAAGCGCAACGAAGCGAGTCGCCCGATCGCGGTCGGGATCGACAGCCGCAGCCGCGGCTTCCGGCCCGCGCTGCTGGTCAAGCGGATCAAGGAAATGCGCGAGGAAGGCACGCACGATGTCGAGACCTTGTTTCTCGACTGCGCCGGCGCCGAACTCGAACGCCGCTTCTCCGAGACGCGGCGGCGCCATCCGATGGCCGAGGACCGCCCCGCCGCCGACGGTATCGCGCGCGAACGCGAAGTGATGGAGCCGCTGCGGCGCTGGGCCGAACATGTCGTCGACACGACCAATTACAGCAGCAACGACCTGCAGCAGGAGGTGCGCCAGCGCTTCGGCGATGCCGGCGAAGGCGAACCGGTGCTCAACATATTGAGCTTCGGTTTCGCGCGCGGCCTGCCGCGCAACGCCGACCTCGTGTTCGACATGCGCTATTTGCGCAACCCGCACTGGGACCCGAAGCTCAAGCCCGGCACCGGACTCGACGCCGACGTCGCCGCCTATGTCAAGGCCGACCCCGCCTATGAGGACAGCGTCGCGCAGATCGAGAAGCTGATCCTGACCCTGCTGCCGCGTTACCGCGCCGAGGGCAAAAGCTATGTCACCATCGCCTTCGGATGCACGGGCGGCCGCCACCGGTCGGTCCATGTCGCCGCGCGTGTTGCCGAAACGCTACGCGGCGCGGGCCATGCGCCGACGGTGACCCACCGCAACCTTGACTCTGCCCCGCAAGATGGGCTTGAGGGCAGGCCCCCGCCCGCGTCTCCCGCACCCGGCGGCAAAACATAAGGGTCGACGACTGCATGCCGAACGATAAGGCTTTGCCGCTTCTGGGAATGGTCCTTGTGACCCACGGTCGCCTTGCCGAGGAAATGGTGCGCGCGATGGAGCATGTCGTCGGACCGCAGCGCGCGGTCGCGACCGTGTGCATCGGCCCCAACGACAATATGGAGATGCGCCGCAAGGAAATCGCCGACGCGATTCGCGCCGTCGACGAAGGCCGCGGCGTCGTCATGCTGACCGACCTGTTCGGCGGCACGCCGTCGAACCTCGCGATCAGCCTGCTCGAAGCGGGACGCACCGAAGTGATCGCCGGCGTGAACCTGCCGATGCTGATCCGCCTCGAAAGTGCACGCAAGACGATGGAACTTCGCGCCGCGGTGATCGCGGCGAAGGAAGCCGGCCAGAAATATATTTCGGTCGCATCGGAAATGCTGGGAGTGGGACCGTGACCGAAATTTCCGAAACCGTCGAAATCACCAACCAGCGTGGTCTTCATGCGCGCGCCAGTGCTAAGTTCGTCACCTTCGTCAGCCGCCTGCCCGAAAGCGTGTCGGTCGAGGTCGAAAAGGGCGGATCGCGCGTCAACGGCACCTCGATCATGGGATTGATGATGCTCGGCGCCGCGAAGGGCGATTCGATCACGATCCACACGCGGGGCGACGGCGCCGATGCGGCCCTCCTCAAGCTGGTCGGGCTGGTCAAGGACAGCTTCGGCGAGGATTGACTGGATGACCGGTGGTCGCACCACAATCGAGAGCCTGTCCAATCCGCTGATCAAGCGGATGCGCCTGCTGCGCGAGAAACGCCACCGCCGCGAGGAGCGCCTGTTCCTCGCCGAAGGGCTGCGCATCGCGACCGAGGCGCGCGAGGCGGGCATCCTCCCTCTATGGCTGTTTCTTGGCCCCGAGGGCGACGCGCATCCGCTGGCAAAGGCGCTCGCGGCCGATACGATGGCGGCGGGCGGCGAAGTGATCGACACCACGGGCGCGATCCTGTCGAAATTGTCGGGCAAGGACAATCCGCAGACCGTTGTCGGTATCTATGCCGAACCCGAAACCACGCTCGCCGATCTCGACCGCGATGCCGCGCCGATCTGGCTCGTCGCCGAGCGGCTCCGCGATCCCGGCAATCTCGGCACGATGCTGCGCACCGGCGACGCGGTCGGCGCGGGCGGACTGATCCTGCTGGACGAGAGCACCGATCCCTATGCGGTCGAGGCGGTGCGCGCGAGCATGGGGGCGATCTTCACGCAAAAGCTGGTCGTGACGCGCTGGGAAGACTTCCTCCCCTGGCTGCGGCAGGGCCCCGGCCAGCTCGTCGCGACCTGGCTCGGCGACGATACCGAGGATTATCAGGCGGTGCGCTACGCCGCGCCGACCTTCATCCTCACCGGCAATGAATCGCAGGGCATGCCCGCCGATTATGCGGCCGCCGCCGATGTGCGCGTCAAGATGCCAATGATGGGCAAGGCCGACAGCCTCAACGCCGCGGTCGCGACCGCGGTGATGGCGTATGAGGTGCTGAACCAGCGGCGGAACCGATAGACGGCCGCACCGTTCATCAGCCGATCACTCCGCGTCGATTAGGAGATATCGCATGATCAGGTTCACCCTCCCCGCCCTCTCCCTCCTCGCGCTCGCCGCATGCGTCCCCGCCGCCGAAACGCCGCCGCAAACTCCCGGCGAAACGCCCGCTGCCGCCTATATGGCGCTCGGCACCGAACCCGACTGGACGCTCGAGATCACGCCGTCGCGCCTCAATTATGACGGCGACTATGGCGAGACGAAGATCATGGCCCCGAACCCCGGCGCGAAGCCGAGCGCGGGCGGCAAACGCTATGCCACCGACCGGCTCACCGTCGATATCGCGCGCGGCGAATGCAGCGACGGGATGAGCGACCGGCGCTACGCCGACACGGTGACGGTCGTCGCCGACGGCAAGACGGTGAAGGGATGCGGCGGCAGGATATTGCCCCCCGCCGCGGGGGTCGCGGGAACGCACTGGACCTTCGTGTCGATCGGCGGAGTTCCGGTCGCCGCCGACCGGCCGACCGTATTGCAGTTCAACGGCGACCTGTTGACCGGCAGCGCGGGATGCAATCGCTTTTCGGGGCGCTATGCGGTCGATGGCACCACGCTGAAGGCAGGGCCGCTGATGGCAACCGAGATGGCGTGCCCCGGGGCGAGCATGACGCAGGAAGCCGCCTTCTTCAAACTGATGGCCGCGCCGGTCGCCCTGACCTTTGCCGACGACGGCACGCTGATCCTCACCGGATCGGGCGGCCAGACCGCCGTGCTCAAGCAGATAATCTGAACAGCCGCCCTATTCGCCCGCGTCATTGACCGCAGCGGGCGCCGACGCGAGTTTCGCGAGCGGCCGCGCCGCCTGCTCCGCGACCGGCAGCACCGGAATTTCCTTGTCGCCGGTTTCGATATCGAGCGCCTCGAAGCGCTTCGCCTGCGTGAGCACCTGCGATTCGAAGCTGCCCACAAAGGCGTTATACGCGCCCGTCGCTTGGTCGAGATTGCGCCCGACCTTGGCGATGTGCGCGCCCATCACGGACATGCGCGCATAGAGTTCCTTGCCCAGCGCCGCGATCTCGCGCGCTTGGTTGGCAAGCTTCTCCTGCCGCCACACCGCCGCGACGGTGCGCGCGATCGCGATCAGGTTGGTTGGGGTAGCCAGCAGCACCTTGCGCTCGAACGCATAGTCCCAGAGGCCCGCATCCTGATCGAGCGCGGCGGCAAGGAAATGTTCGCCCGGCACGAACATCACGACAAAATCGGGGGTGTCGTCGAACTGGTTCCAATAGGCCTTGGCGCCGAGGGTGTTCACATGCGCCTTCATCGCCGCGGCGTGCGCGACAAGATGCGCCGCCTTTTCGCGTTCGTCGACCGCGCCGAACGCGTCCTGATAGGCGTTCAAGGACACCTTGGCGTCGATCACGAGATTCTGCCCGCCCGGAACGCGCACGACGACATCGGGGCGCAACCGCCCGCCGTCGCCGTCGTTGACGCTCACCTCGGTCTGGAAATCGGCATGCTCGGAAAGGCCGCAGCTTTCGAGCACGTTGCGGAGCTGCTGTTCGCCCCAGCGCCCGCGCGCCTTCGGCGCATTGCGCAGCGCGTTGACGAGCTTCGCCGCCTCGCTCGACACGCGTTCGGTGCCCTCGCGCATCGCCGCGATCTGGCCATGCAACAGCCCGAAGGCGTCGCGGCGCTCGGCCTCGACCTTCGCCACCGCGGCCTCATATTTTTCGAGCCGGTCGTGGACCGGATGGAGCAGCGCCTTCAGATTCTGCCCCGCAGTCGCCTCGCTTTCCTTGAAGCGCGCCTCGGCACGGTCGAGGAAAGACTTTTGCGCCTCGCCCAGCATCGCCTGCCCGACCTCGCGGAACTGCGCCGTCAGTGCCGCCTGCGCGTCCTTCAATTGCGCAATCTGCGCGTCATGCGCCTCGTCGCGCGCACGCTGCTCGCTGAGCAGGGCCGCAAGCTGGATGTCGGCCGCCTTGCGCGCCTCGGCCTCGGCCGCAAGGTCGGTCACCGCAGTCCGGAACCGCTCCGAAAGCCCGTCACGCTCGGCCTTGAGCACGCCCGCCTGCCGCCCGGCGAAAAGCCAGCCGATCAAGCCGCCAAGAGCGAGGGCAACAAGGGCGACGATAAGCGAGGTGGAATCCATGAACGGAACATAGGACGAACAACGCCCCTCTGGCTAGCCGCAAATTGCCGCCGCGCTCAAAGCAGATAGATGACGACGTAGCGCAGGATCAGCGCCGCGAGGATCGCGATGCTCCAGCGGCGATCCTTCACCCACATCGCCGCGACCATCAGCGCGACGAGCACGACCGTCATGACCCACGCGACCGGACGCGCAAGCGCGGCGGCGAGGTCGGGCTGCGACGCATAATAGCCGAGCTGCGCCGCCAGCAGCACGAGCAGCAGGCCGAGGATGATCCGCCGGACGCGGAAATAATGCGTGTCGAGGTTCGCAAACCCTTCGGGATGCGAAGGGAAGACGAGCCGTGCAGCGAGGAAATAGATGCTCGCGAACGCCGCGACCGCGAGCAGCGCGGTGCTCGACACCGCAATATCCCCGCGCGCGACCCACGCCGCGCTCCAGAAGGAGAGGAGGTCGAGCATCACGAAGATCGCGAGCAAGGGGGTCAGCCAGCCGATCGCAAAGGCTTCGCGGCTGTCCTGAGCCGCGAAACGCGTCTCGATCGCGCGGCCGAGTCCGCCGAGCAGCTCGACCATCGAGAGGCCGAGCAGCAGGCTGTAGAGCGCGAAGACGAATTCGAAATCATCCATCTAGCCGATATCCCACGAGGAAGGCAGGATCGCGCGATAGGCATCGACCCCCGGCGCGCCGCCGACGACCATGCCCTGCGTGAGCAGCCAGTAGTGGCGGACGATCTCCGCCTGCTGTTCGAGCCCGTAACGTTCGAGCAGCCAGCCGGGCTTGAGGCTGTAGCTGTAGGTCGCGAACGGATGGCGCATCAGCACCAGATACCAGCGCCCGCGCGTCTGCGCCTGCCAGACATGCGTCATTTCGTGGATGAACAGGCCTTGCAGCCGCTGCGACGCGACGCTGAAATCCTCGCAATAAAGATCGCCGTGCGGGTTGAAATGCAGGCTGCCCATCGGCGCCATGACGATATGCCGCGGTTGGAAGAATATCCACTTGTGGTGGTTCACGCGCACGCGGTCATAGGCGATCGCGTCGCCGAACACCGTTCGGGCGAGCGCGATTTCGCCATGTGTCAGGAGTCGCGACGGACGCGGCACCCGCGCCTACTTCTTGGCCGCGTCCGGGGCTGCCTCCTCGGCGCCCTTCTCCGTCGAACCATGGTCCATCGCGCCATGGTCCATTTCGCCGGCGGCTTCCGCGCCCTCGGCGGGCTTGATCACCATGTCGAAGAGGATGCGTTCATTATTGTTGTTGGTGAAGACGAACGCCATCGGCAGCTTGCCCGCGCGCACCGCGGCGCCGTTGATGCCCCAGATCATCAGATGCTTGCCGCCCTGTTTGAACACCAGCTCGCCCTTGGCGGGGACGTCGGCGCGGAGCAGCGGCTTCATCGTGACGACGCCATTTTCCTTGACGCTTTCGTGCATTTCGACGCGCTGCGCGAGGTCGGCGGTCACCGCGACGAGCTCGACCGGCTGCGGCCCGCCCTGGACGCGGAAATAGCCCACCGCGGGACGGTCGGGGGTCGCGCCCATCACGATATGCCCGCTGACGACATTGAGCGGCTTTGCACCGGCCAGATTTTCGCCGCAGCCCGTCAGGGTCAGCGCGGTGGCGGCAAGTGCAAGGATCGCAAAAGGTTTCATTTTGGGAGGACTCCGTAAAAGCGCGTCATTTCCCGCCCTCGATAAGCCCTGAAAGCCCTTGTGCCAAGGATTAGCGCACCTATATCGCGCCCATAGAACCCATGGATGGCGTGCCTTTTCAGGGCGCCTGAGAAGCAACAAGGACGAGTAACAAATGGCTAAAGTGATCGGGATCGACCTCGGCACCACGAACAGCTGTGTCGCGGTGATGGAAGGCGGAAAACCCAAGGTTATCGAAAATGTCGAAGGCACGCGCACGACTCCGTCAATCGTCGCCTTTGCAAAGGATGGCGAGCGCCTGATCGGCCAGCCGGCGAAGCGCCAGGCCGTCACCAACCCCGAAAATACGGTTTTTGCGGTGAAGCGCCTGATCGGCCGCCGCTTCGACGATCCCATGACCAAGAAGGACATGGAACTCGTCCCCTATACGATCGTCAAGGGCGCCAACGGCGACGCGTGGGTCAAGGCGGGCGGTGAGGATTATTCGCCGTCGCAGATCAGCGCTTTCATCCTTCAGAAGATGAAGGAAACCGCCGAAGCCTATCTGGGCGAAAAGGTCGAGCAGGCGGTCATCACCGTCCCCGCTTACTTCAACGACGCGCAGCGTCAGGCGACCAAGGATGCCGGCAAGATCGCGGGCCTCGAAGTGCTGCGCATCATCAACGAGCCGACCGCGGCCGCGCTGGCCTATGGCCTCGACAAGACCGAGAACAAGACGATCGCGGTCTATGACCTTGGCGGCGGCACCTTCGACATCTCGATCCTCGAAGTCGGCGATGGCGTGTTCGAAGTGAAGTCGACCAACGGCGACACCTTCCTCGGCGGCGAGGATTTCGACAGCAAGATCGTCGAATATCTGGCCGACGGCTTCAAGAAGGACGAAGGCATTGATCTCCGCGGTGACAAGCTCGCGCTCCAGCGCCTGAAGGAAGCCGCCGAAAAGGCAAAGATCGAGCTGTCGTCGGCCGCGACGACCGAGGTCAACCTGCCCTTCATCACCGCCGACGCCAACGGGCCGAAGCACCTTGTGAAGACGATCACGCGTTCGGACCTCGAAAAGCTGGTTGAAGATCTCGTCAAGCGCACGCTCGAACCGTGCAAGAAGGCGATCAAGGACGCCGGTATTTCGGCGAGCGAGATCGACGAAGTCGTGCTCGTCGGCGGCATGACGCGCATGCCGCGCGTCCGCGAAGTCGTGAAGGATTTCTTCGGCAAGGAACCGCACACCGGCGTGAACCCCGATGAAGTCGTCGCGATCGGCGCCGCGATCCAGGCGGGCGTGCTGCAAGGCGACGTCAAGGACGTGCTGCTGCTCGACGTGACCCCGCTCTCGCTCGGCATCGAAACGCTGGGCGGCATCATGACCAAGATGATCGACCGCAACACGACGATCCCGACGAAGAAGTCGCAGGTCTATTCGACCGCCGACGACAATCAGTCGGCGGTGACGATCCGCGTGTTCCAGGGCGAGCGCGAAATGGCGCAGGACAACAAGATCCTCGGCCAGTTCGACCTCGTCGGCATCCCGCCCGCACCGCGCGGCGTGCCGCAGATCGAGGTGACCTTCGACATCGACGCCAACGGCATCGTGTCGGTCCATGCCAAGGACAAGGGCACCGGCAAGGAACAGCAGATCAAGATCCAGGCCTCGGGCGGCCTCAGCGACGCGGACATCGACCAGATGGTCAAGGACGCCGAGCAGTTCGCCGAAGAGGACAAGACGCGCCGTGAGGCGGCCGAGGCGAAGAACAACGCCGAAAGCCTGATCCACTCGACCGAAAGCCAGCTCCGCGAGCATGGCGACAAGGTCGACGCGGGCCTCAAGTCGGAAATCGAAGCAGCAGTCGCCGAAGCCAAGACCGCGGTCGAAGGCGGCGATGCCGCCGCGATGACCGAAAAGGCCGGAGCGCTCGCGCAGGTCGCGATGAAGCTCGGTCAGGCGATCTACGAGAAGGAGCAGCAGTCGGCCGCATCCCCCGGCGCCGACGAGGCTGGTGCGGCGAAGACCGACGAAGACGTCGTCGACGCCGAATTCTCCGAAGTCGAAGACGACAAAAAGTAAGAATGAAACTCTCTCCGCCGCCCCCTCGGGGTGCGGCGGGGCAGAGGGGGCCGTTGACCTATGTCACTCGACATCGATTATTACGAACTGCTCGAAGTCGAGCGCACCGCCGACGATGCCGCGCTGAAGGCGAGCTACCGCAAGCTTGCGATGAAATATCACCCCGACAAGAATCCGGGGTGCGATAACAGCGAAGCGCGCTTCAAGGCGATCAGCGAAGCCTATGACTGCCTGAAGGATCCGCAGAAGCGTGCCGCCTACGACCGGTTCGGCAAGGCGGGCGTCAATGGCGGCGCGGGCGGTTTCGGCGGCGGCAATGGTGGCGATTTCGGCGACATCGGCGATATTTTCGAATCGATCTTCGGTTCGGCGTTCGGCGGCGGGCGCCAGCAGCGCGGCCCTGCGCGCGGCGCCGATCTGCGCTACGACATGGAAATCAAGCTCGAGGACGCCTTCGCCGGCGTCACGCGCGAAATCCAGGTCGACGTCGCCGCGCGCTGCGATGCGTGCGACGGATCGGGCGCCAAGCCCGGCACGCAGACGAACCGCTGCACCACCTGCGCCGGCCACGGCAAGGTGCGCGCGCAGCAGGGCTTCTTCATGGTCGAGCGCACCTGCCCGACCTGTCAGGGCGCGGGCGAGGTCATCGCCGACCCGTGCAACGCCTGCCACGGCGAAGGCCGCGTCGACCGGCGCAAGACGCTGACCGTCAACATCCCCGCCGGGGTCGACGAGGGCACGCGCATCCGCCTGTCGGGCGAGGGCGAGAGCGGCGCGCGCGGCGCAGCGCCGGGCGACCTCTACATCTTCCTCCACATGGCGCGGCACAAGGTCTTCGAGCGCGAGGGGACGACGCTGTTCACGCGCGCGCCGATCAGCTTCACCACCGCAGCGCTCGGCGGCGAAATCGCCATCCCCGGCCTCGACGGCAAGAAGCACGACATCACGATCCCCGCAGGAATCCAGTCGGGCAAGCAGCTGCGCCAGCGCGGCGCGGGCATGCCGGTGCTCAACGGCCGCGGCCACGGCGACCTGGTCGTCCAGATCGACGTCGAGACGCCGACGAAGCTGACCGCGCGCCAGAAGGAATTGCTCTGCGAATTCCGCGAGACCGAGACGGGCGAGGAATGCCCGGCTTCGCAGGGCTTTTTCGGCCGCATCAAGGAAATGTGGGACGATCTGACCGACTAGCGGCCCGTCGCCACCCTCTCTTTGTCATTCCCGCGAAAGCGGGAACCCAGATGCTGAGTCAGCTGATGACGCTCTGGATCGCCGCTTTCGCGGGGATGACAAATGATGGCTACCCGATCTCGCCCCTCAGCTCGTCGATCAGCGCCTTCACCTTGGGCAGCCGCGCTTCCTCCTCGTCGAGGATTGCGTGGAACGCACGGCGCTTGATCGCCTTCAGATCCGCGCCCGCCAGCGCACCGTCGCCCGTCACGCTGCTCGCGACGATATCGATCAGCCGGTCGGCGCCGTGGAGCCGCCCCCACAGATAGTCGTTCTCGCGGTACGCGCGGCTGAAGAAGGCGCCGAAGCTGTTGAACTCGACGCCTTTCAGCATCGCCGCCGCGCCGCCGGAACGGATCGCGGTCGCGTCCGACGGCGAGATGCGGTCGATCTTGATCGGGTCGAACTCGTCGAACCCCTCGCCCTGCAGCAGCGGCAAGGTCGCAATGTCGTAAAAGGGATAGCCCAGATAGGCGAGCAGCAGCGTCCGCCGGTCGTCCTTCGGCATCGCCGACAGCCCCGCGGCGATCAGCGCATCGGCCTCGCTGTCGACCGTGCGCAGGTCGCGCCGCGCCGCGATCGCGTCGATCCAGTCGCCGGGCCCGGCATCGGCGGGCAGGTCGAGGTCGGCGAGCCAGCTGTCGCCCTGCCGGTCGAGATAGAGGCCAAGCGCGGTGAAGATCGCCTCGCGCATATCCTCGCACACCGGATCGCGCCCATCGCGCGTCGCCTCGACCGCGGTGTCGAGTTCGCGTGCGAGGAACCGCAGGCGGCGGATACGAAAACCAAGGTCGTGGGTGCGGAAAAATACGATCGCATCACTGCTCGCGCCCGCACCCCTCTTGCCCGAAATCCGGTCGAGACCGCGCGCGCGCGCTTCGTCCCACAGCGCGAGGCGCCGGTTGGCCTGATGAACCGCACCCTCGGGCGGCAGCAGGCGGTCGATCAGGCTCGCCATCTCCTCGATTACCGCCGACAGCTTGAGGTGACCATAGGGCGCAAAAGCGAAGCCCGCGCGCGCCGCCGCCTGGTCCTGCGCCTTTGCGCGCCATTTTTCGAGCCGCGCGACCGTCGGGGTGTCGAGGAAGAAGGTGGTGCCGAACAGCGCCGCGACCTGTTCCTCGACCTCGACCTTCATCGCGTCGACGATATGCTGCATCCGGCGGATACGGCGCGACATGCCCTCGATCGCCTCGACATTCTCGCGGATCGGCTGTTCGCGCGGGATTTCAGACAGCGCGCCGAGAATGGTCGGGAGGAAGCCCGGCAGTTGCGCCTCTTCGGCCGCGGGCTTGCCGAAACTGATCGACCTGTAATCGGGCTTGGGATCGATATAGACAAAGCGGCGGTCGATCTCGCGCCGCGCCGGGCGCTGCTTGAGCGCCGCGATCGCGGGGCGGAAGGGTGCGTTCGCGAGCACCGACCCGTCGATCAGCACGCGGTCGGCGGGGTCGCCTTCGCCGCCCGCGGGAAGCTGCGTGCGGATAAAGGTATCGCGCGCTGGCCATGCGATCCGCCGCTTGTCCAGCACGCGGTCGAGTTCGCGCAGCGTGAAGGGAGGAAAAGCGCCGGGGAAGCTCGCCGTCGCGCGCGCCGCACCGACCAGCCCCGGCACGTCGTCGAGCCGCGCGCCCGTCCGGCTGTCCTCGCGAAAATGCAGCATCAGCCGGTGCTCGTCCTCGGTCACGCGCGCCGGGCTGTTGAGCGCCAGCGGCACGCTGTGCCCCGCAAAATCGGTAACCGACACGAACAGGTCGACGGGCTGCCCCTCCGGCACCAGCACCGGCCCGCGCGGCCCCGCATCCATCGCGTCGAAGGCGTCGAACAACAGGTTGGTGAAGGTTTCGCCGCCGAAGGGCGGCTCGAACCAGCGCGCGCGGACGAAACGCGACAGCTTCGCACGCACCTCGTCCTGTGCGCCTTCGCCGACGGTGCGGTCGATGGCGTTACCGCGCTTCTTCATCATCCAGCCGGCGATCGGCACCGCCCAGAATTTGGTCGCCGCCGACAGCGGCCGCGCGTCGGGATCGATCAGCCGATCGACGTCGGCGCTGTCGAGCCACAGGTCGGTGAGCGGGTCGAGCGACTGCCCGGTCGCCAGCGCACGCGCGAGGAAGATGCCGTTGATGCCCCCCGCGCTCGCCCCCGCGACGATGTCGGCGAGCACGCGCAGCCGCACATTGCTGCGCGCCGCAATCTCCGCGAGCAGGTCGCCATAGACCGCACCCGCACCGGTCAGCGGCGCGCCGTCGTGGAACGCGCGCGACGCCGCGGCGAGCCGCCAGACCTCTTTCGTGATCCCGTGCATATAGACGGCAAGGCTGATGCCGCCGTAGCAAATCAGGGCGAAGCGCAGTTCCTTTTCCCGCATGGGCAAGCTGATAGCGCGCTTTTCGGCACTGTGGCGATTTTTCCACGGACCCGGGCGAAATGAACAAATGGGCGCTGCCACGCGGCTTTTTCCTTGCTTATGCGAATTGCTCTCATTAGCGGCGCCTGCGAACAGGAGTTGAGAATGATTCGCAAAATTGCCGCCGCCGCCTTGTTGGGCACAATGTTGTCGTCGCCTGCCTTCGCGCAGGACAGCGCCCCTATCGACGAAAGCACCACGAGCGGCGAGGCGATCGTCGTCACCGCCGCCCGCACGGTCCTGCCGCCGAACGCGCTGCCGCTGACGATCGACGTCATTTCCAAGGACAGCCTCGATCAACAGGTCGCGGTCGCGGGCTCGGTCATCGATGCGGTCGCCAACCTGACCCCCAGCTTCTCGCCGACACGCCAGAAACTCTCGGGATCGGGCGAGACACTGCGCGGCCGCTCGCCGCTCTACGCGATCAACGGCATCCCGCAATCGACCCCGATCCGCGACGGATCGCGCGATGGCTATACGATCGACCCCTTTTTCCTCGATCGCGTCGAATTGATCTATGGATCGAACGCGCTGCAGGGGATCGGCGCGACCGGCGGCGTGGTCAATCAGGTGGTCGTTCAGGCCCCGCGCGAAGACGGCCTGTCCGGCCGCGCGCTGGTGCAGGGGTCGACGGGCAATTTCGAAAACAACAGCTTTGGCGGCAAGCTTGGCGGGCTGCTCTCCTATCGTCAGGGCGCGTTCGATGTGACCGGCGGTGTCGCCTATGAAACGCGCGGCCTCTATTATGACGGCGCGGGCCGCCGCGTCGGCATCGACAATACGCAAGGCGATGTGCAGGACAGCAAGAGCCTCAGCTTCTTTGCGCGGCTGGGCTATGACCTGTCGTCGACCGCCCGCATCGAACTGTTCGCCACACGTTTCAATCTAGAAGGCAATGGCGACTGGGTGCAGGTTGCGGGCAACCGGACGACCGGCCTTCCCACCAGCTCGCGGCGCGGTGACATACAGGGCGAAGCCGCCTCGAACCGCGTCGAAACGGTCAACCTGACGCTGACCGATACCGATCTCGGCGGCGGCAATCTGGTCTTCCAGGCCTTTTTCAACCGGTCGCGCGATATTTTCGGCGGCGATGTAAGCGCCACCTTCCAGGACGCCAGCATCGCGCCCATCGGCACCTTGTTCGACCAGTCGGCGAACCGCTCGCGCAAACTGGGCGCGCGCGTCAGCTATGAACGGCAGCTTTTCAACGCGCTCAACGTCACGCTCGGCTTCGACTCGATGTGGGACAAGACCCAGCAGGAGATGATCGCGACGGCGCGCTATTGGGTCCCGCCGACCACCTTCCGCACGCTCGCCCCCTTCGGCCAGGCCAATCTGAAACTGTTCGACGGCGCCGTCCGCCTTGCCGGCGGCGCGCGCTGGGAAAATGGTCAGCTCAAGGTCGACGATTATGTGACGCTGGCCTCGTACAACTCGGCTCGGGTCACGGGTGGCACCCGCAATTTCGACGATCTGCTGATCAACGGCGGCGTTATCGTCGAGCCTGCGCAAGGCATCCGGGCCTATGCCAGCTATGCCGAAGGCTATTCGATTGCCGACGTCGGCCGCATCCTGCGGGCGGTCAACGGCAGCCTCCAGCCGAATTTCCGCATCGAGGATGTCAACGTCACCCCCGTCATTTCCAACAATCGCGAGCTTGGCATCGAAATCAAGCGCGGGCCACTGGACGCCAGCGCGTCCTATTTCTGGTCCACGTCGAAAAATGGCGGCCTGCTGGTAGCGAACAGCGCGGGCATCTACGATGTTCAGCGCCAGCGCATCGAAATCCAGGGTTTCGAAATCAATCTTGCGGTCGAGCTTCCGGTCGACGGGTTGAAGCTTGGCACCGGCTATGCCCATCTGTCCGGCCGCACCGACAGCAACAAGGACGACAAGGTCGATATCGACCTCGACGGCGCGAATATTTCGCCCGATCGCGTCAACTTCTGGGCCAGCTACAACAGCGGTCCGGTGTCGGCGCGCGTACAGGCGGGCCTCTATCTCGACCGTAAATTCGATGGCGCGCCCGCCAATACCGCTTTTTCGGGCTACACGCTCACGGATGCCGTGCTGCGCTATGACCTGCGGCGCCTCGGCGGGATCACACTCGCGGCGTCGAACCTGTTCGATGTCGACTATGTCACCTATAACAGCCAGACGATCCGCTCGGCCGTGCCGCTGACCGACAATGCCCGCTTCTTTACCGGACGCGGGCGGACCGTCACGCTCGGTTGGGACTATCGCTTCTAGGATCTGGTACTTCCGGCATGATGAAATTGCTCGACACCCTCCACCGTTGGACCGGCGGCCTTCTCGGCCTCGTGCTCGCGCTGCTCGGGCTGTCGGGCACCATCCTGCTCTACGACTATCTGTGGATCGGGCAGCCGGGGACCGGCGATCCGCTGCGCGGCGATCTCGCCACGGTCGCCGCGACCACCGAAAAGCTGATGGCGATGCCGGGCGCGCAGGGCATCACCTATGCCGACGAACGCTTCGGGCTGCACCAGCTCCGCTTCGGCAAAGAGGCGGGCGCCTATGCCAGCCAGTCGGGCGACCTCGTCACGCGCTGGGCGAGCCAGTGGGAGCGGCCCGAGCTGTGGATCTTTGATTTCCATCACCATCTCTTCGCGGGCGACAGCGGCGAATGGGTGATCGGGATCGCGGGTCTCGCGGGTCTGTTCTTCGTGATTTCGGGCGCGATCCTGTGGTGGCGGACGCGCAAGACCTTCCAGCTTCGCCTCTGGCCGAAACGGATGAGCCGCCCGTCGATCGTCATGCACCACCGCGACCTCGGCATCATCGCCGCACCGCTGCTGCTGATCTCGATCGTCACCGGCACGATGATGATTTTCCGCCCCTTCGCGATGGTGATGATCGCGCCCTTCGGCTCGCCCGCCGAGGCGGCGAAGGCGATCGAACCGCCGAAATATAAAGGCGGCCTGCTTACCGGAAAGCCCGATTATACCGCCATGCTGGCGGAAGGACGGCGGCGCTTTCCCGACGCCGAATTCCGTATCCTCAGCCTGCCGCGCAAGCCCGGCGACCCGATCAGCCTCAGGATGCGCCAACAGGCCGAATGGCTTCCCAACGGCCGCTCGACCCTGTGGTTCGACGCCGCGACCGGCGAGCTTCTCGGCGCGCGCGACGCGCTCGCAATGCCCAGCGGGGCGCAGGCGTTCAACATGGCCTTCCCGATCCACGCGTCGAAGGTCGGCGGCTGGACCTGGCGTATATTGCTCACGCTCTCGGGCCTCGCGATGACGATGCTCGGCAGCTTTGCCGTGTGGACCTTCTGGTTCCGCCGCCCGAAGCCCGCGAAGCGCCCCGCACCGCGCGCGCTCGCGACCAGCTAACCCCCTTTTCCTCGCATCGCCGCTTCACGCACCGATTTGCCATGCGGCAATACTAAGGTATTGACCTAAGTATTGCCGCACTCTAGATCGAAGCCGAAAGGAGCTGCCGCCATGTCGAAAGTCCGGCCCGACACACCCGTCACGGCGCAGCCCGCGATGATCGACGGCATCTTCCGCGCGCTGGCCGACCCGACGCGGCGCGACGTGCTCGAACGGCTGAGCGAACGCCCGACCTCGGTCAGCGAACTCGCGGCGAAACATGCGATGGCGCTGCCGTCGTTCGTCGAGCACCTCAAAATTCTCGAAAGCTGCGGACTCGTCAGTTCGCGCAAGGTGGGCCGCGTGCGCACCTACAGCCTCGCGCCCGACCGGTTGCGCCTCGCCGAAGACTGGCTCGGGACGCAGCGCCGCCTGTGGGAAGGCCGGCTCGACCGCATGGATGACTATCTGCTCAGGCTCAAAAAGGAGGAAAACCGATGACGTTCCCGCTCCCCCAAATCGATCCCGATCTCGACCTGGTGCTCGACCGCGAGATCGACGTGCCCGTCGACCTCGTCTGGAAGGTGTGGACCACCCCCGAGCATTTGCAGCACTGGTTCGTCCCGAAGCCGTGGACGATCACCGATTGCACGATCGACCTGCGCCCCGGCGGCGCGTTCAACACGGTGATGCGCTCGCCCGAAGGCGAGGAGTTTCCGAACAGCGGCTGCTATCTGGAGGTCGTACCCCATGAACGGCTGATCTTCACCGATACGCTGCTCCCCGGCTTTCGTCCCGCGCCCGCGCCCTTCTTCACTGCCGGGCTGTTCCTGACCCCGCATGGAAACGGCACGCGCTACAAGGCGATCGCGCTCCACGGCGATTCGGCCGCCCGCCAGAAGCATGAGGAAATGGGCTTCCACGACGGCTGGGGGACAGTCGTCAGCCAGATGGTCGACTATATCAAGGCGATGTGACGCGATGGCCGGATCGGACAACGCGCAGCTGCTGCGGGCCGGTGTCGCGGCGGGGATATTCTTTTTCGCCGTGACCATCGTCGAGATATTCGCACGGCCGGGCTTCGATATCGAACGCCACGCGATCAGCATGCTCAGCCTCGGCCCGCGCGGCTGGGTCATGAAGGTGGTTTTCATCGTCTCGGGGCTGCTCGTGCTCGCCTGCGCGCTCGGGCTGCGCCGCCGCGCCGGCCGGATTGCAGGACCGGCGCTGGTCGCGCTCTATGGGGCCGGGCTCGTCCTCGCGGGACTGTTCGATGCCCCGCCGGGGCTCGGCTTCCCGCCCGGCACCGCCGCCGACCAGCAACCGGTGATGACAAACGAAGCGATCGTCCACAGCATCGCCTTCATGCTCGCGTTCGGTTCGCTCATCATCGCCTGCTTCGTCTTCGCTTTCGGCCTCTGGCGCGGGGCGGACCGCGGCGCCGCGACGCTGTCGGCGCTTGCGGGCATCGCGATGCCGGTGCTCATCCAGATGGGCATGGCGGGAACGATCGCGACCGGGGTCGCCTTCTACATCGCAGCGATGCTCGCGTGGATCTGGCTCGGCTGGATCGCATTGCGCCATCGCTGACCCGGCAGGCGGCGGGATCGCACTTTCCTAATTTGCGGGCAGCCCTATATCCTGCTCGCCCCCATGACCCGCGCCCGTGTCCTCCTCCTCACCGCCGCCCTCGGCCCGCTCGACTATCGCGTCCCGCGCGAAAGCGACGCGCCGCTGGGAAGCGTCGTGGTCGCGCCGCTCGGCCCGCGGCGGCTCGGCGGCGTGGTGTGGGAGGATGCGAGTTTCGGTGCGCCCGAGGCGGTGGGCGACAATCGCCTGCGCAATCTCTACGAAGTCGTCGCCGTGCCTCCGATCTCCGCGCCGCTCCGCCGCCTCGTCGAATGGACCAGCGACTATTATCTGGCGCCGCCCGGCGCGGTGCTGCGCATGGTGCTCCCGGGCGTCGCCTTCGCCGACGCACGGCGCCCGATCGTCGAATATCGCGCCACCGGCGAAATCCCGGCGCGGATGACGCCGCAGCGCATCGTCGCGCTCGAGGCAATCGGCGAGCGGCAGGGCATGGTGCGCGAACTCGCCGCGCTCGCCGAAGTCAGCGAGGCGGTGATCCGCGGGCTCGTGAATACCGGCGCGCTCGAAGCCGTCACCGTGTCGGCTGATCAGCCCTATCCCGAGCCCGACAGCGGCTTTGCCCCGCCCGACCTCTCGGGCGAACAGACCGCCGCCGCCGCGCAGCTGAGAGACGCGGTGCTTGCCGCGAAATTCGATACGTTGCTGCTCGACGGCGTCACCGGGTCGGGCAAGACCGAAGTCTATATGGAGGCGATCGCCGCCGCGATCGACGCGGGCAAGCAGGCGCTCGTCCTGCTCCCCGAAATCGCGCTGACCGAACCGATGCTGACGCGCTTTACCGCGCGCTTCGGCTGCGAACCCGTGGCGTGGCACTCGGGATTGCGCTCGGCCGAACGCCGCCGCGCCTGGCACAGCATCGCCGCGGGCGAAGCGAAAATCGTCATCGGCGCGCGTTCGGCGCTCTTCCTCCCCTATGCCAATCTCGGCGTGATCGTCGTCGACGAGGCGCACGAGACGAGCTTCAAGCAGGAAGATGGCGTCCATTATCATGCGCGCGACGTCGCGGTGATGCGCGGCCATTTCGAGGGGCTGCCGGTGATCCTCGCGAGCGCGACCCCCGCGCTCGAAAGCCTCGCGATGGTCGAAGCCGGGCGCTACCGCCATATCCAGCTCCCCGCACGATTCGGCGGCGCAACGCTGCCCGACCTTGCGGCGATCGACATGCGGCAGGACCCGCCCGACCGCGGCCGCTGGCTCGCGCCGCCGCTCGTCGACGCACTCGCCGACCGCCTCGCGAAGGGCGAGCAGAGCCTGCTCTTCCTCAACCGCCGCGGTTTCGCACCGCTGACGCTCTGCCGCACCTGCGGCCACCGCATCCAGTGCCCGAACTGCACCGCGTGGATGGTCGAGCACCGCCTCGTCCACCGCCTCGCCTGCCACCATTGCGGGCATGTCATGCCGCCGCCGCGGCTCTGCCCCGAATGCGAGGATGAGGACAGCCTCGTCGCATGCGGCCCCGGGGTCGAACGCGTCGCCGACGAGGTCGCGCTGCGCTTTCCCGAAGCCCGCACCGCGATCGTCACCTCGGACACGCTCTGGTCGCCCGCGAAGGCCGCCGAATTTGTCGACAATGTCGAGGGCGGGCTGGTCGATATCATCATCGGCACGCAGCTCGTCACCAAGGGCTATCATTTCCCGAACCTCACGCTCGTCGGGGTCGTCGATGCCGACCTCGGGCTCGACGGCGGCGACCTGCGCGCATCCGAACGCACCTTCCAGCAGATCGCGCAGGTCGCGGGGCGCGCGGGGCGCGGGGTCAAGCCCGGCGAGGTGCTGATCCAGACGCGCGTTCCCGACGCGCCGGTGATGGCCGCGCTCGTCGCGAACGACCGCGACGGCTTCTATTCGGCCGAAGCGGCGGCGCGCAAATTCGCGGGCGCCCCGCCCTATGGCCGCTTTGCCGCGCTCGTCATCTCGTCGGAGGATATCGAGGTCGCGCGCGGACAGGCACAGCGGCTGGGGCAGAAGGCGCCGGTCGCCGAAGGCCTCGCGGTCTATGGCCCCGCCCCCGCGCCGCTCGCGATGCTCCGCGGACGCCACCGCTTCCGCCTCCTCCTCCACGCGCCGCGCAGCTTCGACCTGCAGGGGACGATCCGCGAATGGGTGAACAGCATCGACTGGCCCGCGAAGGCGCGCCTCGCGATCGACATCGATCCCTACAGCTTTGTCTAGAACATGGAGGGCTTTACAGCCCCGCGGCGCGCTGGCAGCAAGTCGGGAGATGCCAACCGGGGGGAGCGGCGGGATGCACGGGGTTCGCGTAACGATATTCGCGGCGGCGCTCGCCGCGCTGGCGACACCGGCCGAGGCCAAATGGCTGCGCGCCGACACCGAAAGTTTCATTATCTACAGCGAGGGCAACGAGAAATCGCTGCGCACCTTCGCCGAAAATCTCCAGCGGTTCGACGCGACACTGCGTGTGCGGTTCGGCCTCGCCGAAGCGCAGGAACCGAACCGACTGGTCATTTACCTCGTGCCGCGCGCGGTGGATGCCGGGCGGCTGATGACGGGCAAGAGCGGTTCGTCGATCGCCGGCTGGTACAGCCCCGCGCCCGACGGCAGCTTCGCGATCTCGCACCGCGAAAATGTCGTGATCAAGGGAACACCGCAGTCGCAGCAAACGCTGTTCCACGAATATAGCCACCATTTCATGAAGCGGTACGCCGCCGCCGCCTTTCCCGCCTGGTTCATCGAGGGGTTCGCCGAATATTATTCGACCGTCGATTTCACCAAGGAAGGCCGGGCGGAGATCGGCAAGCCGGTCTATGCGCGCGCCTTCGGCCTCCTGACCATGCCCAAGGTTCCGGCCGAAAGGCTGTTGCTCCAGCGGCCTGGCGAGATGCGCAATTCGGGCCAGACCGACGTCTATTATGGCCGCTCGTGGCTGCTCACCCACATGCTCTACAACGATCCGGCGCGCGCCGGGCAGCTTCCGCGCTATATCGAGGCGATCAACCGCGGCGAGGATATGAAAAAGGCGGCGACCGATGCGTTCGGCGACCTCGCCGAGCTCGACAAGGAGCTCAACCGCTACATGAACAAGCCGATGACCTTCCGCACCTCGGCCGAACCGATCGCGGTTCCGGGCAAGGTCAGCGTCACCGCGCTGTCGGCGGCCGATGATGCGCTTCTGCAACTCCGCCTCGAGCGGATCAGCGCGGGAAGCGACGATGCGCGGCTGTCGGCGGTTCGCGACGAGTTGAAGGCATTGAGCGCGGTGCATGGCGGCGATGCCGGGCTGTGGTTCGAACTGGCGAGCACCGAATGGGGGTTCGACGACGACAAGCGCGATATCGCGGCGGCGCGCGCCGCGGTCGACAAGGCGCTGGCGATCGACCCCAAACATGTCCGCGCGAACGTGCTGCTCGGCCGGATCATGACCGCCGAGGTCGAGGCGAAGGCCGACCCGAAGGCAGAGGACTGGAACGCGGTGCGCAAGCCGATCGCGCTCGCCAACCGCACCAACCCCGACGACCCGGTCCCGCTCGCCGCCTATTTCAAGAGTTTCCTCGATCAGGGCCGGGTTCCGCCGCCGATCGCGATCGAGGGTCTCGGCCGCGCCTTCCTGCTGGCGCCCGAAAATATCGGCGTCCGTGTCAGCTATGCCTTCGCGCTCGCCAACGGCGGCAAATATGACGAGGCGCTGACACTGGCGAAAGCGGTCGCCTTCGACCCGCACGACGGCGGACAGGGCGAGCAATTGCTCGCGCAGCTCGAAAAGATGCGCGAGCGAAGCAACGGACGGGCGGCGGCCGCCGAAGCCGCGACGGACGACTGATCGCGCTCAATAATCGGGCTCTTCGCCCCCCAGAACCTGGCTTGCCTGCCCGCTGAGCCATGCCATCGCCGCCGCCCACGGCTGGTGGCCATGGCTGATCCGCGCAACGCCGAGCGCGGCGAGTTCCTTGTGCGTCGGACCGCCCTTGCCGCGCAGGATGTTGACCGGCAGCGGCGAGGCGTCGCAGATCGCGCCGATGCATTTGGGATCGAGCAGGAAGGGCACGAACAGCGACCCCGCGCCCGCGTCGGCATAGGCGCGCGCGCGTTCGAGCGTCGCGGCGACGAGCGCTTCGCCGTCCTTCGCCGCATCGGCGCCGCGGAAGGTGTCGCAGCGCACGTTGACGAATATCCCCGTATCGGTTGCGGCGCGATAGCGCGCGACGGCGTCGGCAACCGGCAGCAGGTCGGCCTCACCGGGCAGCCGGTCCTCCATGTTGATCCCCGCCGCACCCGCTACCCTGGCCCGGCCGACCGAAACCCCGACCGCCGCCGGGTCGGCGCCATAGCCCGACTCCATGTCGATCGTCACGGGCAGGTCGGTGACCGAGAGGATGCGGCTCAGATTCTCGAACACATCCTCAAGCGGGAAATCCTCGCCATCGGCGCGCCCCTGCGCGCCGGCTACGCCGAAGCTGCCCGTCGCGATCGCCTTCGCGCCCGCCGCGGCGACCGCCTTCGCGCTCCCCGCATCCCAGATATTGACGAGGATCAGCGGGTCGCCGGGGACATGCAGCGCGCGAAATTCAGCAACCTTGTCGGACATCAGAAACTCTCCCGCTTGAGCAATTCTTCCTTGATCGGCAGGCCATAGGCATAGCCGCCGAGCGATCCGTCGCTGCGTACCACACGATGGCACGGAATGAGTACCGCGACATTGTTCGCGCCATTGGCGCTCCCTGCCGCACGCACCGCATTGGGCCGTCCGACCGCGGCGGCGATATCCGAATAGCTGCGCGTTTCGCCTGCAGGTATTTTCCGGAGCTCGCGCCACACAGCTTCCTGAAAGGCGGTGCCCTTCACATCGATCGGGATATGATCGAAGCCGTCGACCGGCGCCTCGACCGCCGCGACCACCTGCTCGAGCAGCGCCGAAAATTCATCGCCGCCCTCGACCAGATCGGCGGCCGGAAACCGCTCTTCGAGCGCCTCGCGCCCCTCGTCGAACGACAGACGGCACACGCCCTTGGCCGTCGCGGCGACGAGCATGTCGCCGAGGCTCGTCGGCACCACCGCCCAATGGATCGTCGCGCCCTTGCCGCCGTTCACCCACGCCGAAGCCGTCATACCCATGCGTCCCTCCATATTCTCATAGAAACGCGACGGCCCCGAAAAGCCCGCGTCGTAAATCGCGTCGGTCACCCTTGCGCCTTCACTCAAAGCCTGCCGCGCGCGCTCCTCGCGCAGGGCGCGGGCATAGGCGGCGGGCGAGAGGCCGGTGTGGCGGGTGAAGACGCGCTGGAAATGCGTCGGCGAATAGCCGGTGCGCGCGGCGAGGTCGGCGAGCGCGAGCGGCTCCTCGCTCGCCTTGATCGCCGCGATCGCCGCAAGCACCGCACCCTCGTCGCGCGCGACATCGTCGGGCAGGCAGCGCTTGCATGGACGAAGGCCCGCTTCGCGCGCGCTGGCACCGTCGGCGAAGAAGCGCACATTGTCGCGATGCGGATGCCGCGCCGCGCAGCTCGGCCGGCAATAGATGCCGGTGGTGAGCACCCCGGTCACGAAGCGTCCGTCGAGCGCGCGGTCGCGGCGCAGTACCGCCGCCCAGCGATCGTCGTCGGTCATCAGGTCGGCGCTCATGGCTCATCCCTTTCGATCCGCGCGGCGAAACAGCCATAGGCGGCGTTGTGGGCATCGATATAGGCAATGCCCGGGTCAGCGAACAGGTCGCGGATGGCACCATCGGCCTCGCCCGGCCCCGCGAGCCGCGCGGTTCGCAGCATGGCGTCGCCATCGAATGCGCGGAGTGCAAGTGCGCGGCCCTCGAACACCGGGGGCAATTCGTCGCGATAGCGCGCCGCCGCGACACCGGGCCGCACATAGATGGCATAGGCGCTGCGATACGGCGTTTCGACATCGTGGCTGGTGTGATGGAGCAGGATCAGCTCCTCGCCCGCCTTCGCATCTTCCAGGCTGATACGGCATGGGAAGCCGCGATCGGCGGTGGCAGTCACGCGCCGCGCGTTGACCGTAGCCAGCTCGGCATCGCCCATCGCGAACAAGGGGGTGAAATGATCGGGGCTGAGCCCGCTAATCATATAGGTCATAAAACATCCTTTCTCGGCTGTCCGACCTTCTTTGCCACGCCGCGATTCGTACCGCGTCCCGATGCTTGCGTTCAAAGCACAGGCCCATGGTGTATTACTGTATTATATCATTGACTCACTAACACGAAAGGCGCACGATCCGGCCGGAAACGGAGGGTGGGCCATGGCCAGTATCGACGCATCGATCGCACCGGCGAGGCCCGCGCGCCGCACCGACTGGCTCGGGCGCAGCGCGACCTTCTGCTATCTCGCGATCGCGGCGGGACAATTGCTCTTCATCGCCTTCATCCTGCTCTATTATTACCCCCCGACGCTGACCGGCAATTTCGCGGACTGGAACCGGAAGCCGATCATTACCGGCTTCGTCGCGGGCGACACCGCGGGCAATCTCTTCTTCGCGGTGCATGTGCTGATGGCGGCGGTGATCACCTTCGGCGGCCTCGTCCAGCTCGTCCCGGCGATCCGGAGCCGCTGGCCCGCGGCGCATCGCTGGAACGGCCGGCTCTATCTGGTCAGCGCGCTGACCCTCGCGCTCGGCGGGTTGTGGATGACGTGGGGTCGCGGTACCTGGCTGAACTATGTCGGTGCGATCGGTATCACGCTCGACGCCCTGCTGATCGTCCTTTTCGCGGGCCTCGCCTGGCGCGCCGCGCGCTCCCACCGCTTCGCCGACCACCGCCGTTGGGCGATCCGCCTGTTCGCGGTGGCGAGCGCGGTGTGGTTCATGCGCGTCGGCTATATGGCGTGGGGCCTCGCGACCGGCGGCGCGGGGATCGGCAAGGCGATGGACGGGCCGTTCGACCTCTTCCTCGCCTTCGCCAATTCGCTGCTCCCGCTCGCGGTCGCCGAACTCTATCTGCGCGCCGGCGCGCGCGGCACCCCGCTCGCGCGGCAAGCCACCGCGGCGCTGCTCGGCGCCAGCAGCCTCGTCATCCTTGCGGGCAGCGCCGGCGCGTGGATGGTGATGTGGGGCCCCTATATCTAGGCCGCTTGCCTTCGCTTCCCGGCTGGCTAGTGTGCGCGCCATGACCCGCCTCCTCTCCCTGCTGCTCGCCCTCCTTACCCTCACCCTGACGCCCACGGCGCCCGCCCGCGCCGCCGACGACATCAGCGCCGCGTCGCGCAGCGTCGTGCGCGTCGTCACCGTCGCGATGGTCGACGGCGAAGTCGTCGGCTTCGGCCATGGCAGCGGCATCGCGATTTCACCGACGCGGATCGTCACCAACGCGCATGTCGTCGAATCGGCGGTCCAGTACCCCGGCAACGTCGCGCTCGGCGTCGTCCCGTCGGAAGGGAAAAAGAGTTTCGCGGGCAAGCTGATCGCGATCGACACCGCGCGCGACCTCGCGCTGATCGAGATCACCGAGGGGCGGCTGCCCGCCGCGGCGGTCTACACCGGCCCGCTCGATTCGGGCGCCGACGTCGTCGCGCTGGGCTATCCCGGCAACGTCGACCTTGCGACCGCGCGCAGCGCCAACGACTATATCACTCCGCGCACGCCGACACGCAGCGAAGGCAATATGTCGAACATGCAGGCGGTCGACGGGGTCGCGATGCTGATCCACACCGCCAAGATCTCGCGCGGCAATTCGGGCGGCCCGCTCGTCGACCAGTGCGGGCGCATCGTCGGCATCAACACCGCGATCACCCGCGCCGACGATGGCGATTCGCCTTTCGCCTTCGCGATCGCGGGGCGCGAGCTCACGCGCTTCCTCGCCGACGCCGACCAGCAATATGGCAGCATCGGCACCCCGTGCCTGTCGCTCGCCGAAGCCGATGCGCGCGACCGCGCCGCGATCGACGCCGAAGCGCGCGCGAGCGCCGAGGCCAATGCCGCGAAGGAAGCCGCCGCCAAGCTCGACCGCGAGTTGAAGCAGGCGCGCGCCGAGGAAGAGGCGCTCGCCTCACGCGAAAACCGCATCGCGCTCGCCGGGGTGCTCTTCGTGATCGGCGCGCTCGCGGCCGGGGCCGGGCTGCTTTTCTACAACCAGAAGAACCTCCGCAACGCGAAGATCGCGGGCGGCGCGGGCGCAGTGCTGATGCTCGGAGCGGCGGTGCTGTTCGTCACCCGCCCCGACGCGCACGCCGAGGTCGACAAGGAGGCCGCTGCCGTTCCCGCGACCGACGCGCCGAAACTCGCCGAGGGCAGCTTCCTCTGCACGATCCGCCCCGACCGCAGCCGCATCACCGTGTCGGCGACGACCGATGTCCCGATCACGATCGGCAAGGGCGGCTGCGTCAACGGCCGCACGCAATATACGCGCGCAGCCGACGACCGCTGGCAGCGCATCCTCGTCCCCAATGAAGAAGCGACTGTCATTGTCGCCTCGATCGATTCGACCGGGCGCGACTATCGCGTCGAACGCTATCTGCTCGATGCCGAAACGATGACCAAGGCGCGCGAGACGCGCGCCGCGATCACGCTCAAGAGCTGCACCGCCAACCCCGACGAACTCGCGGGCCTCGCGGCGCAGCAGGACGCGATTCGCAGCGCGCTTCCCGCCAGCCCCAACGAACGCCTCGTCTATCGCTGCCAGCCGGCGAGCGGCGCGGCGGTCAAGCCGGCGGCCGCGCCCTGAGCGGGTAGCCCGGACGATCCTGAAGATCGGTCAGTCGGGCAGGCGACCCGCCCAGTCGGCGATCAGCCCCTGCGCCGTATCGCTATACGCCAGTTCATGCCCGGCGCCGGGTACGATCGTCAGCGTCGAGCGGGGGCGTGCGGCGTGGAGCCGCCGCGCATTGGCGAGCGAAACCACATTGTCGCGGTCGCCGTGCAGAATGAGCACATCGCCGTCGACCGCTCCGATCTTTTTCGCATTCGCGAACCGGTCGCGCACCAGCCAGCGAACCGGCAGCCAGGGGACATGGGCGCCGGCGACATCGGGCAGGCTGGAAAAGCCCGATACAAGGATCAGCGCCGCAACAGGATGACGCGTCGCCATTTCGGTCGCGGGGCCCGATCCGATCGAGTTTCCGACGAGGATCGTCTGCGATGCCGCCACTCCCTCGCTCGCCAGCCAGCGTATCGCGGCCTCGCCATCGCGATAGAAACCCGCCTCGCCGGGCGATCCCGGATTGCCGCCATAACCGCGATATTCGACGAGCAGCACGCCGTTGCCATCGGCGGCGAGGCCCCGCATCGCTTCGGCCGCGCCCGCCAGACTATCGCCGTTGCCATGAAAGAAGATGATCGTGCGCCGGCCCGGCTGCGCGGCGCGGTAAAGCGCCTTCAGCCTTAACCCGTCCGAGGTTTCGGTATGGACGATCCGGTAGCCGGGCAGCGATCCGCGAGGATAGTCGCGCGGCGCCGGGTAGAAGATATTCTGCTGGTTGAAATAGAGCACCGCGCCCGCGGCGGCGGCAAGGGCAGCAATGACCAACAGTCCGAACAGGACCACCCGAACGACCGTCACCCCCCGCACGCCCTGAACAGCATCAGCGTGCGTTCGCGCGCGAGTTCGCTCGACGCCTCGTGATAGTCCTTGCGCCGATCGCTGTTGAAGCCGTGGTTCGCGTCATAGACGAAGACCTGCGCGGTTGGGTGATCCTTGGCGATCAGCGCCTCGACCCCCTCCATCGGGATGCCCGCGTCATAGCGGCCGAAATGGGCGATCGTGGCGCACCCGGGCGCCTGATCGGCGAACTGGGTCGGAACGAGGCTGCCGTAATAGGCCGAGGATGCGGCAAGGTCGGGGCTGATCTGCGCCATCCGCCACGCGACCGAACCGCCATAGCAATAGCCGGTGATGAAGACGGGCCCCTTCGCCTTGAGCGCATCGATGCACGTCTGCGCATCCTTCAGGCTCTGCCCGAAAGGATGCAGTTCGCGCGCCAGCTCGACCGCGCGCTCGAACTGCGGCCCCGAATAGTCGCTTTCGAATCCCGGATGCTCGCGGTCGAACAGCGCGGGCGCCAGCACCTCATAACCGTCGGCGGCATATTCGTCGCAAAGCTCGCGGATATGGTCGGTGACCCCGAAGATTTCCTGGATCAGGACGAGGCCGCCGCGCCGGCCGCCTTCCGGCTGCGCGTGATAGACGGCGATTTCGGCGCCATCGTCCATCGTCATCCGGATCATCTCGCCCATGCACTTACCCCTCTTCCGTTCGGACTGAGCCTGTCGAAGTCCCGTTCTTCTTTCCCGCGACCTTTGAAGAAAGAACGGCCCTTCGACAAGCTCAGAGCCTGCCCCCGCGAAGGCGGGGGGCGAACGGGTTCGGGAAGGCGGTCAGAAGACTCCCACCCCCGCCTTGCATTGCAGCAAAATCGTTGCTAGGCGCGCCGCGACTTCGCGTGGGGGGCATTCGTCGAATATCCCCGAAAAGAGCGCGACCCATCCCCCACGGGATCGTAGAAAAGGACTTTCACGCGTGGAGAATTCCGGCGGCATTCAGGGCAACATCACGGCGGGCCTCGCGGGCCGTTATGCGGTCGCGCTGTTCGATCTGGCCCGCGAATCGAACGCGATCGACGCGGTCGCCAAGAGCCTTGCGACGCTCAGGACGGGTCTCGCCGATTCGGCCGACCTGTCGGCGCTGATCGCCAGCCCGGTCGTCGGCCGCACCGACGCCGCGAACGCCATCGCTGCGGTCGCCAAGGCGCTGAAGCTCGATTCGCTGACCGCGAAGTTCCTCGGCGTGCTCGCCGAGAACCGCCGCCTCGCCGATCTGCCCAAGATGATCGACGCCTTCGACGCGATCGTCGCCGATCACCGCGGCGAAGTGACCGCGAAGGTCACCAGCGCGCACCCGCTTTCGGCCGCGCAGCTCAAGGAGCTGACCGCGAACCTCAAATCCCGTGTCGGGCGCGACGTCACCGTCGCGGCGACCGTCGATCCCGCCATCCTCGGCGGCCTCGTCGTCCAGCTGGGCAGCCAGCTGATCGATGGCAGCATCCGTACCCGTCTCAATAGCTTCGCACAGGCGATGAAAGGCTAAACAATGGAAATCCGCGCCGCTGAAATCAGCAAGGTCATCAAGGACCAGATCGCCAATTTCGGGACCGACGCCACGGTCAGCGAAATCGGTTCGGTGCTCTCGGTCGGCGACGGCATCGCCCGCGTCCACGGCCTCGACAACGTCCAGGCCGGTGAAATGGTCGAATTCGCCAACGGCGTGAAGGGCATGGCGCTCAACCTCGAAGCCGACAACGTCGGCATCGTGATCTTCGGCTCGGACAGCGAGATCAAGGAAGGCGACACCGTCAAGCGCACCGGCACGATCGTCGACGTCCCCGTCGGCAAGGGCCTGCTCGGCCGCGTCGTCGATGGCCTCGGCAATCCGATCGACGGCAAGGGCCCGATCAAGGCCGACAAGCGCATGCGCGTCGAAGTGAAGGCGCCGGGCATCATCCCGCGCACCTCGGTGCATGAACCCGTCCAGACCGGCCTCAAGGCGCTCGACGCGCTCGTCCCCGTCGGCCGCGGCCAGCGCGAACTGATCATCGGTGACCGTCAGACCGGCAAGACCGCCGTCGCGATCGACACCTTCATCAACCAGAAGCAGGCGAACGCCGGCACCGACGAATCGAAGAAGCTCTATTGCATCTACGTCGCCGTCGGCCAGAAGCGTTCGACCGTCGCGCAGATCGTGCGTCAGCTCGAAGAAAATGGCGCGATGGAATATTCGATCGTCGTCGCCGCGACCGCGTCGGAACCCGCTCCGCTGCAGTATCTCGCGCCCTATGCCGGCGTGACGATGGGCGAATATTTCCGCGACAACGGCATGCACGCCGTCATCGTCTATGACGATCTGTCGAAGCAGGCCGTCGCTTACCGCCAGATGTCGCTGCTGCTGCGCCGCCCGCCGGGCCGCGAAGCTTACCCCGGCGACGTCTTCTATCTCCACAGCCGCCTTCTCGAGCGCGCCGCGAAGATGAACAGCGACAATGGTTCGGGCTCGCTCACCGCGCTTCCGATCATCGAAACGCAGGCGGGCGACGTTTCGGCGTACATCCCGACCAACGTGATTTCGATCACCGACGGCCAGATCTTCCTCGAAACCAACCTGTTCAACGCCGGTATCCGCCCTGCCATTAACGTGGGTCTGTCGGTGTCGCGCGTCGGCTCGGCCGCGCAGACCAAGGCGATGAAGAAGGTGTCGGGCTCGATCAAGCTCGAGCTCGCGCAGTATCGCGAAATGGAAGCCTTCGCGCAGTTCGGTTCGGACCTCGACGCGTCGACGCAGAAGCTGCTGAACCGCGGCGCGCGCCTGACGCAGCTGCTGAAGCAGCCGCAGTTCCAGCCGATGCCGTTCGAAGAGCAGACCGCGTCGATCTTCGCCGGTACCAACGGCTATCTCGACAATGTCGCCACGACCGACGTGTCGCGCTACGAACAGGCGATGCTCGCCTATCTGCGCAGCGACCATGGCGATGTGCTGAAGACGATCCGCGACACCAAGGACCTTGGCGACGACGCCAAGAAGGGTCTGGTCGCGGCGCTCGACGCCTTCGCCAAGATTTTCGCGTAAGCCAAGTTACCGTGAGCCCGGCCACCTGTGCCGGGCTGACGAACAAGAGGGGCCGTAATGGCATCGCTTAAGGAACTCAAAGGGCGCATCGTCTCGGTCAAATCGACCCAGAAGATCACCAAGGCCAAGAAAATGGTCGCCGCCGCCAAGCTTCGCAAGGCGCAGGCCGCGGCCGAAGCCGCGCGTCCCTATGCCGAACGTCTCGAAGGCGTCGTCGCGAGCCTCGCGTCGAAGGTCGGCGCATCGGATTCGGCACCGAAGCTGCTTTCGGGAACCGGCAAGAGCGACACGCACCTGCTCGTCGTGCTCAACAGCGACCGCGGCCTTGCGGGCGCATTCAACTCGAACATCGTCAAGGCGGCGCGCGACAAGGCGCTCGAACTGCAGGCCGAAGGCAAGAAGGTCATCTTCTACCTGATCGGCCGCAAGGGCCGTCCGGTCATCGGACGCCTGTTCGCGGGCCAGATCGTCGAACTCTACGAGACGACGGGCATCCGCGACATCGGCTTCGAGCAGGCGCACGAGGTTTCGGCCAAGGTCATGGAGCTTTACGAAGCCGGTGCCTTCGACGTCGCGCATCTCTTCTATTCGAAGTTCCGTTCGGCGCTCCTGCAGGAAGCGACCGGCCAGCAGCTGATCCCCGTTCCCGCGCCCGTCGACGTTCCGGCATCGAGCGGCGCCGCGGTCGAATATGAGCCCGACGAGGAAGCAATCCTCGCCGACCTGCTCCCGCGCAACATCACGATCCAGATCTTCAAGGGCCTCCTTGAAAACGCCGCGTCCGAACAGGGCGCGTCGATGACCGCGATGGACAATGCGACGCGCAACGCGGGCGACCTGATCAACAAGCTGACCATCGTTTACAACCGCACGCGTCAGGCGGCGATCACGACCGAACTCATCGAAATTATTGCTGGCGCGGAAGCGCTGTAGCTCCGCGAAGAAACGGGCGCCGAAGCGCTCTAATCGATCAACCCAAGGAAGAAGACCATGGCTACCGCTCCCGCTGAAAAGAAGGCTCCTGCCAAGAAGGCCGCCGCGCCCAAGGCTGCTGCGCCGAAGAAGGCTGCCGCTCCCAAGGCTGCAAGCACCGGCACCGCCACGGGCCGCATCGCACAGGTCATCGGCGCCGTCGTCGACGTCCAGTTCACCGGCCAGCTCCCCGCGATTCTGAACGCGCTCGAAACCGACAACAACGGCAACCGCCTTGTCCTCGAAGTCGCGCAGCACCTCGGCGAGAACACCGTCCGCACGATCGCGATGGACGCGACCGACGGCCTGACCCGCGGCCAGCCCGTCGTCGACACCGGCGCGCAGATCTCGGTCCCCGTCGGCCCGCAGACGCTCGGCCGCATCCTCAACGTCATCGGCGACCCGATCGACGAACGCGGCCCGGTCAACGCCACCGCGACCGCGCCGATCCACGCCAAGGCCCCCGAATTCGTCGACCAGTCGACCGAAACGAGCATCCTCGTCACCGGCATCAAGGTCATCGACCTGATCGCGCCTTACGCAAAGGGCGGCAAGATCGGCCTGTTCGGCGGCGCGGGCGTCGGCAAGACCGTGCTCATCCAGGAACTGATCAACAACATCGCCAAGGGCCATGGTGGTACGTCGGTGTTCGCGGGCGTCGGTGAACGCACCCGCGAAGGCAACGACCTGTATCACGAGTTCCTCGACGCCGGCGTTATCGCCAAGGACAAGGACGGCAACCCGACCCCCGAAGGTTCGAAGGTTGCGCTCGTGTTCGGCCAGATGAACGAACCCCCGGGCGCCCGCGCTCGCGTCGCGCTCTCGGGCCTGACGATCGCCGAATATTTCCGCGACCAGGAAGGCCAGGACGTGCTCTTCTTCGTCGACAACATCTTCCGCTTCACCCAGGCGGGTTCGGAAGTGTCGGCACTGCTCGGCCGTATTCCTTCGGCCGTGGGCTACCAGCCGACGCTGTCGACCGACATGGGCGCGCTGCAGGAACGCATCACCTCGACGAACAAGGGCTCGATCACCTCGGTGCAGGCCATCTATGTTCCCGCGGATGACTTGACCGACCCCGCGCCGGCAACCTCGTTCGCCCACTTGGACGCGACGACGACGCTGAACCGTGCGATTTCGGAACTCGGCATCTATCCGGCGGTCGATCCGCTCGACTCGACCTCGCGCGTTCTGACCGCCGCGATCGTCGGGCAGGAGCATTACGAGACTGCCCGCCGCGTTCAGGAAACGCTCCAGAAGTATAAGTCGCTTCAGGACATCATCGCGATTCTCGGCATGGACGAGCTTTCGGAAGAAGATAAGCTGGTCGTCGCCCGCGCGCGCAAGATCCAGCGCTTCCTGTCGCAGCCGTTCCACGTCGCCGAAGTCTTCACCAACATCCCCGGCAAGTTCGTGGCGATCGAAGACACGGTGAAGTCGTTCAAGGCGGTGGTCGATGGCGAATATGACCATCTGCCCGAAGCGGCCTTCTACATGGTCGGCGGCATCGACGAAGCGGTCGCCAAGGCCGCGAAGCTCGCCGAAGACGCGTAACAAACCTACGCCCCTCCCCGTGCGGGAGGGGTTTAAGGACATATCATGGCTCTGAAGTTCGAACTCGTCACTCCCGCCCGCCTCGAGCGGACCGCCGACGTCCATATGGTCACCGTCCCGGGGACCGAGGGCGATTTCTCGGTGCTCGAAGGCCATGCGCCGTTCATGGCGACGCTGCGCAATGGCCCGCTGACCATCTATGCGACGGCGGGCGCCGAACCCGAGGTGATCGAGGTCGAGGGCGGCTTTGCCGAGGTCAACGAGGCCGGCCTGACCGTCCTCGCCGAGCATATCGCCGGCTGATCATTCCGCCCTTCGCGGCCGATCAAAAAGCCCGCATCCCCATCGGATGCGGGCTTTTTTTGTGCCCGCTCGACAATCGCCCCGGCGCATTAGGACAATGTCAAAGTTTCCGATTTATTCACCGTGTCGGATGGGGGTTCGTCTGCCACGGCCGGCGATGCTCCCGAAGATATGGAAGCAGGATAAACCGATGAGTGCATTCGGACGCCGACCCGGAACCGCTGGCCGCCCCGCCTTTGGCGTCGCGAAGCCGATGCAGACTGGCCCCGGCGTGCCCGGCGGCGCGCAATTCCCGTCCATCGACACCCCGCCGCCCGCCGACATTCCGCAGATGCCGTCGAACCTGTCGCCCGAAGAAGAGGCAATGGAGCGGCTGAACCAGCGCTCGACCGCCGAAATGGCCGAGCCCGAAAAGGCACAAGGGTTTGAAGCGTCGGTCCACAAGATCAAGGAACAGGTGCTGCCGCGCCTGCTCGAACGCGTCGACCCCGAGGCCGCGGCGACGCTGTCGAAGGACGAGCTGACCGAGGAATTCCGCCCGATCATCCTCGAAGTGCTCGCCGAGCTTCGCATCACCTTGAACCGCCGCGAACAGTTCGCGCTCGAAAAGGTGCTCGTCGACGAACTGCTCGGCTTCGGCCCGCTCGAAGAACTTTTGTCCGACCCCGATATTTCGGACATCATGGTCAATGGCCCGTACCAGACCTATATCGAAAAGAAGGGCCAACTGGTCATCGCGCCGATCCAGTTCCGCGACGAACAGCATCTGTTCCAGATCGCGCAGCGCATCTGCAACATGGTCGGCCGCCGCGTCGACCAGACCACCCCGCTCGCCGACGCCCGTTTGAAGGACGGCAGCCGTGTCAACGTGATCGTCCCGCCGCTATCCTTGCGCGGTACCGCGATCTCGATTCGTAAATTCTCGGCCAAGCCGATCACGCTCGACATGCTCTGCCAATGGGGCGCGATGAGCCAGAAGATGTGCACCGCGCTCAAGATCGCCGGCGCCAGCCGTTTCAACATCGTCATCTCGGGCGGTACGGGTTCGGGTAAAACCACCATGCTCAACGCGCTGTCGAAGATGATCGACCCCGGGGAACGCGTGCTGACGATCGAGGACGCCGCCGAACTTCGCCTGCAGCAGCCGCACTGGCTGCCGCTCGAAACGCGCCCCGCGAACCTCGAAGGCAATGGCGCGATTCACATGGGCGACCTCGTGAAGAACGCCCTGCGTATGCGTCCCGACCGCATCATCATGGGCGAAGTCCGCGGCGCGGAGTGTTTCGACCTCCTCGCCGCGATGAACACGGGTCACGACGGGTCGATGTGTACGCTCCACTCGAACAGCCCGCGCGAGTGCCTCGGCCGTATGGAAAATATGGTCCTCATGGGCGACATCAAGATCCCGAAGGAAGCGATCTCGAAGCAGATCGCCGATTCGGTCGACCTGATCGTCCAGATCAAGCGCCTGCGCGACGGTTCGCGCCGCGTCACCAACGTCACCGAGGTGATCGGGATGGAAGGCGACGTCATCGTCACCCAGGAACTCTTCAAGTTCGAATATCTCGACGAGGACAAGGACGGCAAGATCGTCGGCGAATATCGCGCGATGGGCCTGCGCCCCTATACGCTCGAAAAGGCGCGCCAATACGGCTTCGACCAGCCCTATCTCGAAGCCTGCCTGTAAGCGCTAGCGGCCGCCCAGCCAGAACGCCGTCGCGAACAGCGCGACGGCGGCCGACGCGAGTGCGATCCCGCGCCACGGCATGAAACCGACCTGTTCGACGTCGCGCCGGTTGTTGCGGCGCCAGTTGGCAATCTCGGCGATCCCGAACAGCGCCGCGGCCGCAATCCCGACCGACAGCATCGACACTTGCATTGCCGCGCATCCCTTCGCAAACAGGGCCTTCCCCCAGTCTCCGCAAAGGAGACAAATCCCTGCGCAGAGAGGTGTCCATATGCGTGTCCTATCGATTGTTGCAAGTACCGCCGCCCTGATTGCCGTTCCCGCCGCCGCGATGCAGCATGACGGCCACGCCGGACACCACGCCCCCGCCGCGCACAAGGGGCATGAAGCGATCGCCGCCGCGGTCGCCGCACCCACCCGCACCCCCGCCAACCTTGCCCGCGACCCATATCGCCACCCCGCCGAAACGCTTGCCTTTTTCGGCGTGAAGCCCGGCGATACGGTGGTCGAGCTGTGGCCCGGCGGCGGCTGGTACACCGAAATCCTCGCACCGCTCGCCAAATCGGGCGGCGGTACGCTCTACGCCGCTGCGCCGTGGGAACGCGGCCTGAACAAGGTCAAGGAATGGCAGGGCGTCAAGCCCGATCTTTATGGCGCGGTGAAGCTCGCCGAATTTCCCAACGCAGGAACCAACCCCAAGGTCCCCGATGGCAGCGCCGACGTCGTGCTGACCTTTCGCAACGTCCACAACTGGCGGTCGGGCGGCGCCGAAAGCACCGCGAACGCCTTCCGGCAAATCTATGCGATGCTCAAACCCGGCGGCACGCTTGGCGTCGCCGAGCACCGGCTGAACGAAAAGGACGACAGCGCGAAGGAAGAGAAATCGGGCTATCTGAAGGAAAGCACGGTCATCGCGCTTGCCGAAGCCGCGGGCTTCAAGCTCGCCGGCCGCAGCGAGATCAACGCCAACCCGAAAGACACCAAGGATTATCCCAAGGGCGTCTGGACGCTGCCGCCGTCGCTGACCGAAGGCGACAAGGACCGCGAAAAATATCTGGCGATCGGCGAATCGGACCGCATGACGCTGAAATTCGTGAAGCCAGCAAACTGAAGCACTTCGAGTCCATCGACCCGGCGCTACTTTTAAGCGCCTATGCGCAGGGCATTTTCCCGATGGCCGACGGGGTGGACGACCCGTCGGTCCATTGGGTTGAACCGCGGCTGCGCGCGATCCTGCCCTTGGATGGCTTTCACCTCTCACACAGCCTGAAAAAGGTGATCGTGGCGGACCGCTTCCGCGTGACGACCGACACCGCCTTCGCCGATATGGTCGCGCTGTGCGCCGAGCCCGCCGACGACCGGCCGACGACGTGGATCAATCCCGTTATCCGCGCGAGCTACGACCGGTTGTTCCAGCTCGGCCACGCGCACAGCGTCGAATGCTGGCTCGATGGCGAACTCGCAGGCGGACTTTATGGCGTGACCCTCGGCCGCGCCTTTTTCGGCGAATCGATGGTCAGCCGCGCACGCGACGCATCGAAGGTCGCGCTCGCGCACCTCGTCGCGCGGCTGGTCGCCGGCGGCTGGAAACTGCTCGACTGCCAGTTCATCACCCCGCACCTCGCCAGCCTCGGCGCGATCGAGATCCGCCAGGCCGACTATCTCGCGCGGCTCTATTCGGTGTTGGCGGGGGGTGAAGGCGGCGCGGCTTTGGGCGCCGGGGCCGGAACGACCGGCGGCGCCACGGGTGTCGCGGTACCCTCGCCGCCATTCGTCGCGGGCGACTGGGGTGCGCTCGACGCCTTCGGAGCGGCGGCCGCGCCCGATTTCGGCGCCGAACGCGCAACGGGTTCGCCGCCCGGATATGTCATCGCACAGCTTTTGACGAAGACGTCATAGATCGGGTGCTGGATCACGTTACGGTCGGGCCGCTCGCGGAAAATCCAGCCCGAAAAGACGCGGTACCATTTGTCGTCGCGCTGGTCCTGCACCGTCAACTGCACGAATGCACCCGTCTCGGGCGGATCTTCCCACGGCGCCGTCTGCTCGCACGCGCGCAGCCGCACGATCGCGCGGCCCACCCGCGCCGTATCGCCGGGCTTCATTTCGAGATCGCGGACGAGGCCGTTGCGCTTGTTGAGCAAGCCGACGACGGCGACGCGATCGGCCATCGGCGTCGCGCCTTCGATGCCGCCGACTTCCTGCGGCACGCGTTCGGATTTGGCGATCTGCGGCGCCTTGTCGCTGCCGCCCGCCTTGGTCGCTTGGGTCCGGTCGCAGGCGCCGAGCGAGACGGCGGCGATCGCCGCCAGTCCCAGCGTCGCGGTCAGCCTTTGCACCGCAGCGCTCACTCGGCGCCGGGCCGCCAGGCCTCATAATCGCCCGTCGCGGCGGCGCGGCGACCGCCGCGTTCGAGCGCGCCGGCGGGGCGGTAGGCGCCCGTGCTGCCGGTCAGGTTCGCCGTCGGCTCCTTCTCCCACGCGCGCGGCGCGGGGAGCACGTCGGTCGGCAGTTCGTCGAGCGTACCATGCAGCCAGCCGTGCCATTCGGGCGGCACACGGCTTGCATCATTCGATCCATTATAGATCACCCAGCGGCGGCTGCCCTTTTTCGCACGGAAATAGCGGTTGCCGAGACTGTCCTCGCCCACCTTCTCGCCGGTGCTCCAGCTGTTCAGCAACGTGCCGACGGTCGCGCCGTCCCACCAGGTGAAAATCTTGCCCAAGATGCTCATGGCGTGGCGTTTACAGGCAAGGGTGCAAAGTCCGCAAGCCGCAAACCACGCGGACGGGCGCTATTTTCCATCTTTCCACGTCACCTTCGCCGTCTCGTCGATACCGAGCCGCGCCGCGGTGCCGCCCGCAAGCTCGAGCACCGCCGAAACCTCGCCGCCGCTGACCACCGGCTCGAGCGATTCGGGGATGGTGTTTTCGGCGATCCGGTCGATGCTGCCGTCGGCGCGGATGAAGATCATATCGAGCGGGATCAGCGTGTTCTTCATCCAGAAGCTGCCGATCCGCGGCTTTTGGAACGGAAAGATCATCCCGCCATCGGCGGGCAGGCTGGTGCGGAACATCAGCCCGCGGTCCTGTTCCTCGTCGGTGCGCGCGACTTCGACGTTGAAGACATGCGCCTTGCCCGCCGCGGAGATCGTCACCGGGATCGTCGCGGCGCTCGCTTCCTCGCTGGCATCGCGGCTGCACGCCGCCATCGGCAGCGCGAGCGACAGTGCAAGGGCGGTAAAAATGGCGCGCATCGGCAAATCCTTATCCCGTGAATTTGCCGGACCTAATCGAGCCCCGCTTCGTCGTCCAGCGCCGCCAGCGCCGCCTCGTCCCCCGGCGGGACGGCAAGGATGCGGCGCGCGATCGTCATGCTGTGCCCCGCGCGCAGAAAGGCGGCGATTTGCCGCTCGCGCAGCTTCGGATCGTCGCTCGCGCGCGTCGCAAACGGCCCGAACCGCCGCCGCCGCGCGAATCCCACTGCTGCCGCCACCGCAGCGCCCTCAGCCGTCTCGATCGCCTCGCCGCTGTCTTGCTCGGCGATTCCGTCGACATAAAGCTGCGCCTTGACCCGCCGCACCCCCAGCCCGCGCCGCGTCATCGCTCCCGCGCGCATCGCGGCATATTGGCGGTCGTCGAGGTAGCGCAATTTCTCCATCCGGTCGGCGATCGCCTCGCACGCCGTCATGGCGTCACCTTCATCTATCCATTCGGATTCGCGGACTTTTCGGGACAGATAGCGCGTCAGCTTGGCGCGGCTCGTCGCGAATCGCGCCACATAGGCGAGCGCCAGTTCGTCGAGTTTCGCTGCGCCGAGCGGCCTTTTCGATCGGTCGGGGTGAGCGCGATGCTTGGGCATATGCCATGTTTGTGCCACAGTCGGGCCTGATTGAGAACGATCAACACCGCCATATCCGGCCATAACGCCCGGAAATGGGCGATTGTTCTAACAACACAGGGCTCGCGCACGGTAACCATGGCTCAAAAAGATGACATGCTTGTTGCCGCGCGGCCCGTTTCGCGGGATGTCGCACCCCCTATGACCGATCTCACTGCTACCGAGGCCGACGCGCTGGCGTCGACGCCGACCTTCTGCGCCCAGCCGCGCCGCTTTTCGGACTTCGCCACCGTCGGCGAAGCGCTCGATTATGCCGCAAAGGGCACGCGCGGGCTCAATTTCCACGATCCGCGCGGGAAGCTCGTGCGCCCCTATCCGTACAGCGAGCTCAAGGCCGACGCTTTGGCGACCGCCTATCGCCTGATCGCGGCGGGCGTGAAGCCCGGCGACCGCATCGCGCTGATCGCCGAAACGGGCGCCGAATTCGCCGCGCTCTTCTTCGGCACGATCTACGCGGGCGCCTGGCCGGTGCCGCTGCCGCTGCCGACAAGCTTCGGCGGCCGCGACTCCTATGTCGGCCAGCTCGTCGTCCAGCTGTCGAGCTGCGATCCGACGATGCTCTTTTTCCCCCCCGAAATCGCCGCGATGGCGGTCGAAGCGGCCGAGAAGGAAGGCGTCAAACCCGTCAACTGGAGCGAATTTGAGCAGAATGCGGCGCCGGTCGCCGCGCTGCCCGAGCAGAAATCGGACGAGACCTGCTATCTTCAGTACAGCAGCGGCTCGACGCGCTTCCCGCACGGCGTCGCGGTCACACACGCCGCGCTGCTCAACAATCTCGCGGCGCACAGCCATGGCATGGAAGTGCGCGACAGCGACCGCTGCATTTCGTGGCTGCCGTGGTATCACGACATGGGCCTCGTCGGCTGCCTGCTCTCGCCCGTCGCCAACCAGGTGTCGGTCGATTATCTCAAGACCGAGGATTTTGCCCGCCGTCCGCTCGCGTGGCTCGACCTGATCAGCCGCAACGAGGGCACGACGCTCAGCTATTCGCCGACCTTCGGCTACGACATCTGCGCGCGCCGCGTGTCGAGCCAGACGCATGTCGCCGACCGCTTCGACCTGTCGCGCTGGCGCGTCGCGGGCAATGGCGCCGACATGATCCGCCCCGATGTGATGCAGAGCTTCGTCGACGCCTTCGCCGACGCGGGCTTCAAGGCGAGCGCCTTCCTGCCGAGCTATGGCCTCGCCGAAGCGACGCTCGCGGTCAGCATCATGCCGCCGGGCGAAGGCATCGTCGTCGAACTGGTCGAGGAAACCGAATTGTCGGGCGCCGCGAATGATTCGGGCCGTCCGACGCGCTATCGCGCGATCGTCAATTGCGGCCGTGCCGCGCGCGACATGGTCATCGAGGTCCGCGACGAAGCGGGCAATGCCCTCCCCGACCAGACCGTCGGCAAGGTGTGGTGCACCGGCCCGTCGCTGATGACCGGCTATTTCCGCGACCCCGAATCGACCGCCGCCTGCATGAAGGACGGCTGGCTCGACACCGGCGATATGGGTTATTTGTCAGATGGTTACATCTATATCGTTGGCCGCGCCAAGGACATGATCATCATCAACGGCAAGAACCACTGGCCGCAGGATATCGAATGGGCGGTGGAGCAGCTCCCCGGGTTCAAGTCGGGCGACATCGCGGCCTTCGCGATCACCGCGCCCGGCGGCGAGGAAACCCCCGCGGTTCTCGTCCAGTGCCGCACCAGCGACGAGGCCGAACGCCTCGCGCTGCGCGAGACGATTCGCGACCGCGTCCGCGCGATCACCGGCATGAATTGCCTGATCGAACTGATCCCGCCGCGCACCTTGCCGCGCACCAGTTCGGGCAAGCTCAGCCGGTCGAAAGCCCGCGCGCAATATCTGGCCGGGGAAATTCAGCCTTTCGCAATGGCGGCCTGACCAACCCCCTGAACAATCAGGTCGATTTTGTCCCGCCGGGATACAAAAAAGCGTGCGCTGGCGGGCGGATAGTTACCTTCGGGTAACCCCCGCACGCTAAACGGGGCGGGTGAAAAGCCTGCTGACCGACCCGATTGCTGCCGAAGTCATTCCTGCGCGAACCCTGTTGGGGCTGGGGGCGCGAAACGAAGACATCGGCGACCTCCGCCAGCTCCAGCTCGCGCCGCTTCGCGGCCGCGGGTCGCTGCGCCTGTTGATGGGCCTCGGCATGGCGCTCGTCGCCGCCTTCACGATGATCCACAGCGTGCCGCTGCCGGTCGCCGGCGGCTGGTTCGGCTGCGCGCTGATCTTTTGCCTGTGGTCGTACAGCAAGTTCCGGAACCTGCCGCTCGGGGACCCCAAATTGTCGGGGATCGCTGAATATCGGCTATGTTGCCGCCACGCGCTCTATTCGGCGCTACTGTGGGGCAGCCCCTTCTGGCTGCAGGGAGCAAGCCCCGCACTCGACCATGTGCTGTCGATGTGGACGATCGCGGTGCTGATGATGGTGACGCTGGCGATCGTCGCGCACAGCGTGCCGATGGCGTGCGCGCTGTTCATCGGCCCCGTCACCCTGTCGGCGGCGGTCGCGCTCGTCCGCGCGGACGCCCCGCAACTCGCGGGGGTCGCGCTGGCCGCGGGGCTGCTGCTCTGTGCCTTCTGCGTCCGCTTCGCGCAAAGCCACATCCGCTTCCGCCGCGCCGAAGAGACGCTGCACGAAAAGACCGAAACGGTCAGCCTGCTGCTCCGCGAGTTCGAGGAAACCTCGGCCGACTGGTTGTGGCAGACCGACAACAGCCGCCGCCTCGTCCATGTTTCGCCGCGCCTCGCCTATGCGCTGGGCGGCACCGCCGAGGCGATCGAGGGGCTGCCGCTGCTCCAGGCGCTGTCGGGCGACGCATGGGAAACCGGGCTGTTTCCCAAAAGCCTGCACGACATGGCCGAACGGATGAAACGGCGCGAAAGCTTTTCGAACCTGATCGTACCCGTCACGATCGGCGGCATGCCGCGCTGGTGGGAATTGTCAGCGTCGCCGCGCCTCGACGAGGCGGGCAAGTTCCTCGGCTTCCGCGGCGTCGGTTCGGACGTCACCGAACAGCGCGCGACCGCCGAACAGATCGCCAAAATGGCGCGTTTCGACAATCTGACCGGGCTGCCCAACCGCCTCAGCCTGAACGAGGACCTCGCCCGCGCGCTCGATCATGCACTCGGCGCCAAGTCGCGCTGCGCGCTGCTGATGATCGACCTCGACCGCTTCAAGGCGGTCAACGATACATTGGGCCACCCGGTCGGCGACAAACTGCTCGCGCAGGTCGCGGCGCGGCTCAAGGGGCTGATGGAACGCGGTATGACGTGCGGCCGTCTCGGCGGCGACGAATTCGCCGTCGTGCTGCACAATGTGCCGTCGGCCGACGCCGCCGAGGAACTCGCGAAGCGGCTTATTACGACGATCAGCCGCCCCTATGTCGTCGACAATCACCAGTTGTTCGTCGGCGCCAGCATCGGCTTCGCGATCGGGCCGCAGGACGGCGCGACGGTCGAAACGCTGACCCGCAACGCCGACCTCGCGCTCTACAAATCGAAGGACCGCGGCGGCAACGTCGTCGCCGCCTATGTCGCATCATTGCACGCCCAAGCCGAGGAGCGGCGCGTGATGGAACAGGAACTGCGCGGCGCGCTCGAGCGCGGCGAGTTCGAACTCTATTACCAGCCGGTGGTCACCGCGACCGACGGCACGCTGAACGGCTTCGAGGCGCTGATCCGCTGGCACAACCAGAAGCTCGGCAATGTCTCGCCCGGCCGCTTCATCCCGCTCGCCGAGGACGCGCGCCTGATCTCGCCGATCGGCGAATGGGTGCTGCGCACCGCCTGCCACGAAGCGATGAAATGGCCGTCGAACCTGAAGGTCGCGATCAACGTCTCGGCCGACCAGCTCACCGACCCCAGCTTCGCCTCGGTCGTCGTCTCGGCGCTGGCACAGAGCGGGCTGTCGCCGCAGCGGCTCGAAATCGAGGTCACCGAAAGCGTCTTCCTGCGTGACGGCGGCGGCGCGGCGCAATTGCTCGACCAGCTCATCGGGCTCGGCATCCGCCTCAGCCTCGACGATTTCGGCACCGGCTATTCGTCGCTCGGTTACCTGCGCAAGACGCAATTCTCGACGATCAAGGTCGACCGCAGCTTCGTCGTCGGCGCCGCCAAGGGCAGCATCGAATCGATCGCGATCATCCGCGCCGTCGTCGCGCTCGCCGACAGCCTCGGCATGTCGACGACCGCCGAAGGCGCCGAAACCGAACTCGAGGTCGAAACGCTGCGCAGCTTCGGGTGCAGCAATATCCAGGGCTATTATTACGGGCGGCCGATGCCCGCGAGCGACGTGCTCACGCTGTTCCGCCGTCCCGACGATGTGGCGACCGTCGCCGCTTGACGGCGACGGAGTTCAGGCGCTCGCCGCCTGACGGCGACAAACCGAACCGCCCGCACGACGAATTGAAGGCCTTAACAAAAGGTTCCCCCATCCACCGCACCGACGGCGCAACTCGTCGCTATGCGGTTGGTGGCCCGCGCAAGGCATAGCAAAGACGCTCCAACGCTTGAAGACAAGCCATCGGGGGTCGCATTTCATGCTCTATCGTCGTTACCTGGCAGCCGCCATCGCGTCTGTGATGACCATCACTGGCTTGATCGCGAGCGTCCCGGCTATGGCCCAGGGCTATCTCCAGTGCGTCCCCTTCGCCCGCGCCGAATCGGGCGTCGAAATCCGCGGCAATGCCAAGACCTGGTGGTCGCAGGCCGCGGGCACCTACGAACGCGGCGACGAGCCGCGCAAGGGCGCCGTGATGGCGTTCGCCGGCACCGGCGGCATGCCGATGGGCCATGTCGCGGTGGTCAAGAAGATCGTCAGCGACCGCGAAATCCTGATCGACCATGCCAACTGGTCGCCGATCAACGGCCGCCGCGGCCAGATCGAGCGCAACGTCCGCGTCGTCGACGTCAGCTCGGATGGCGACTGGAGCATGGTTCGCGTCTGGTACGCCCCGATCGGCGACCTTGGCCTGCGCGCCAACCCGGTGCAGGGCTTCATCTATGCCAATGGCGAAGCGGGCACCCCGAACAAGGCCCCCAGCTTCAAGGCGCCGGTCTGGGCGCAGAACGACTGGAAACCCGGCAACGGCCTCGAATTCGTCGCCGCCTCGCTCGGCCAGTAAGCCCAAACGACATTCTGCCAGCGCATCGCGCGCAAAGAAAAGCCCCGGATCGCTCCGGGGCTTTCTTCATGCGCGGGCGCACCGGTGATTAGGCGTTGTCACCTTCGCTGGCAGCGGGGTCTTCGCCCGCCGCGCTGTCTTCGAACCAGGCTTCGACCTCACCCGACAGCTTGATCGTCATCGGCTGGCCGAACCGGTCCTTCGACTTACCCGCAGCGACGCGGATCCAGCCTTCGGAGATCGAATATTCCTCGACGTCGGTGCGCTCCTTGCCCTTGAAGCGGATTCCGATCCCGCGCTGCAGCACCTCCATGTCGAAATGGGGCGAGCGCGGATTGGTCGACATGCGGTCGGGGGGCGTATCGGTCATGAACTTGTTTCCCAAAAAATGATGGCGCGGCCCTAGCTGGATGACGCCGTGATCGTCAATCGAAAGGCGGCGCCAGAACTCACCGCCGCGGCCGGCCGCACCGCTGGCCAACCTGGCCACCCGGCGGATGCGCGGGCCGCGCCCCGTTGGCGGGCCGCGCGGGGTGGGAACGCGGTGCAGCTTCGCTCAACCGCGAAAATTGTTTCAAATAGGCACAGGCTTCCGAAGGGTAGCGCAGACAAGAAGCACAAAGTGAAAATAAATTATAGTTAACTTCAAATACCATTTTTGCATAAAATGCTTGGCTTTGCGTAATTCTATTGGTTTACAGCCCTGCCTTATTTACACTTTATCAATAAGGAAGGGAACTTATTCGCACGGCAGGAATATCCGGCTCAGGGACCAGATAACATGTACGAAGGGGATGTCTCATGCCTTTGTCCTGTCTTGAATTTCGTCCAGCCCATCTCATTCTCATCCCGGCGTGCTTCGCGCTCGCGGCCTGCGAATCGTCGGGCAGCTATCGTGTCGGCAGCGTCGGCAGCGGCGGTGCCACGGGCGCCGTCGGTCCGGCGGGCGCCACGGGGCCAGCCGGCCCGACCGGCGCCACCGGCCCCGCGGGACCTGCAGGTCCGGCCGGACCCGCGGGCAGCGGCCTTGGCCTCGGCAGCGCCGGCGCGCTCGCAGTCGGCGGCCTCGTCGGCCCCGGCGGGGTCGCGGGCACCGGGCTGCTCGCCAACACCGGCGATCCCGCTGCCACCAACCCGGTGATCGGCAACGTGCTTGTCAAGACGGGCGGCCTCGTCAATGTCATCGCCGACAAGGGCTTGCTGCTCGCGAGCGCGGTCGACGGCAAGGTGCCGGGCAATACCAACCTCGTCGGCACCGTCGTCGGCGTCGTGAAGAGCACCGGCGTCGCGCTCGTCCAGACGGGCAGCGGCCAGCAATATCTGGTCGACGGACTCGCCGCCGCTCCCGGCCAGCTCGTCACCGCGACGATCGGCAAGGCGACCGCGATCGGCAGTCCCGGCGCCTCGCCGCTGATCGGCGCGAGCATCTTGTCGCCCGGCCAGCAGAATGGCAGCCTGCTGACCGTCGGCGTCGGATCGGGCGGCCAGCTCGTCACGCTCCAGCCCGGCACCGGCGGCAACCTGCTCGGCGGCGCGACCGGCGGGCTGACGGGCGGCACGCCCGGCGGAAACCCGACCGCCACCCCGGTCACGCTTGTCAGCAACGTCGTCACCACCGCGACCGGTGCGCTTGCGCAGGTCGGCGGCGGGGTCACCGGCGGCACGCCCGGCGGCGGCACGGCGGTCGATCCCGTCACCGGCCTCGTCACCGGGGTGACCGGCACCGTCGGGGGCGTCCTCGGCGGCGTGAAGCCGAAGCGCGGCAACTGACGCTGCGCCCCATGCGCAATCTGCGCATCGCCTGTGCCGCGGCGGCGGCCGGAGCCCTGCTCTGCCCCGCCGCGGCATGGACTACCCAGCCCGCGGCGACGCCGCTCGACGGCCGCCCGCCCCTCGCCCCCGACCGCAGCCGCGATCCGCTGCCCGACCCCGAAGCGAAGCCGCTTTCGCTCGGCAAGGTCGAACTCGGCGCGCGGCCCGACGTCACGATCCGCGAAATCCGCTTCGTCGGCGCGGGTGTCCCCGCGAACGTCGGCCGCGCAGCGCAACGTTTCGTCGGCAGGCCCGCCTCGGCGGACAATCTCGCGAAGCTCGCCGCCGCGATGACGCGCGCCTATAATCGCTCGAGCGTCGCGCTCTTCACGCTCGTCATCCCCGAACAGGATCTGTCGGGCGGCGTCGTCACCGTCGCCTCGGCCGAGGGCCATGTCGGGTCGGTGACCTTGAGCGGCGAGCGCGAGAGCGGCCCCGCGCCGCTTGTCGAAAAAATGGCGGCGGGCCTCACCGGCCACCGTCCACTCCCGCGCGCGCGCTTCGAACGCGCGCTCGGCAGTATCGCCGACATCCCGGGGGTCACCGTCACCCCCTCGCTCGCGCTCGGCACCGAACAGGGCGCGGTTGCGCTCGACCTCGCGGTCGATGCGAAAAAGCCGACGCTCGGCCTCGGCTTCACGACGCGCACCAGCCAGTTCGTCAACGACGGCATTGTCGAGGCGAACGCGCGCGGTACCAGCCTGCTGCGCAGCGGCGACGAAACGCGCCTCTCGGGCGCCGCAGCGCTCAACTTCAAATCCCTGCTCTATATCGCCGCGAGCCATTCGACCCCGCTCGGCGCCGGGGGCACGCGCGCCGAGATTTCCGGCGCCGCGCTACGCACCCGCCCGAAGGGCATCGCGATCGACGGCGAAGCGTGGAGCGCGGGCCTCGGGGTCACCCACCCGCTGATCCGCGCGTCGCGGCGCAACCTCGTCGCGGCGGCGCGGCTCGATTATCTCGATTCGAAGAACGCGCTTTTCGGCTCGACGATCGCCGCCGAAAAGACATGGACGGCAAGCGGGAGCCTCGCCTTCCGCCTCAGCGAAGACCGCACCGTCGTCGGCGCGCGCATCGGCGGCGCCAAGGGGCTCGATTTCGCCGGCGCGCGTGTCGATCCGGGCGTCGGCGAGGTTGGCTTCCTCTATGCCGACGCGAGCATCGAGGCGAACCAGGCGATCGGCAAGGTCGCGGTCGTCCGCGCCGCCGCGACCGGCCGCTGGACGCGCGACCGCCTGCCCGCGGCGCAGCGCTTCAGCGTCGGCGGCGCGACCTTCGGCCGCGCCTTCGCCGACGGGCTGGTCAATGGCGACCGCGGCTTCGCCAGTTTCGGCGAGCTCGCCTGGCGCCCGCTGCGCAGCGGCAAACTGTCCAAAAGCGAAATCTACAGCTTCGTCGACTATGCCGACGTCACGCTGCTCGCACGCACCGCGATCCCGCGCACCGATTTCCGGCTGGGCAGCTGGGGCGGCGGGGTACGCCTGTCCTATGCCGAGAACGCCACCATCGGCCTCGAACTCGCCGATGCGTGGAAACAGCCGGTGCCGGGCTATGATCAGGACTGGCGCGTCGCGCTCAGCTGGAAATTGGCGATCCGGCCCTGATCGCGGCATCGACCGCCGCCGCAGCGTAGAGCTTGTCGGCGAGCGGATAAAGTTCACGTTCCTCGCGCTCGACCCGCACCGCCAGCATTTCGAAGATGCTCGCCGTCGCGCGGCAAAAACCCGGCCAGTCCGCCGCGGCCCGCTCGCCCGTCCATTTGTCGTCATAGGCGACAAACTCCGCGGCCAGGTCGCCCATTTCCAGCTCGAACGCGTGCGTGATCCGCATCAGTTCGGGATCGCCCGTCGCGTTGAGGCGGGGATAGAGCACCCAATCCTCGCATTTCAAATGGCGCACCAATGTTTCGCGAAGCAGGCCGCGCGCCGACGCCAATTCGCTTGCATCGGGGGGCTGGGGGGCGCGGGTCATATCGAGGATGATCCGCGACAGCGTGACCAGTGCCGCATGTTCGGCGCGCAATCGCTGCATCTCGCGGCTCAAGGGCATAGTGGCTCCAGCGGTGCGAGCGGTCCCTCGACGGCCACTATACGCCGCGCGCCGTGAAAGGAAAGTGAATCGGTATGCGCAGCCAAGGCGGCCCGAACACTGGCATAGCTGGCCCGAACGACGCGGCAACGCTCGCGATTCCGGTTGTCAAAAGCGGGACCTCGCCATAGGGCTATTTGAGAATTTCTCGCAATAACCGCGGCCCGCCAGCTTATGCAACGACCGACCATCCGCGCATGGTTCCTCGTCCACAAATGGACGAGCATCATCTGCACCGCCTTCCTGCTGATGCTGTGCCTCACCGGCCTGCCGCTGATCTTCCACGACGAAATCGATGCGCTGACCGAAACCGCGCCGCGCTATGGCCTGCCCGGCGTCGGATCCTCGGGCGAAGCGCCGGGCCTCCGCCCGCTCGACGAAATGCTCGCAAAGGCGCTCGCGGCGCGCCCGGGCGAGGTGCCCGTGTTCATGGCGTTCGACAACGACAATCCGTCGATGACGATCACCACCGCACCGCGACCCGATTCGCCCGATAGCGCAATGACGATCCAGCTCTGGGACCGCTCGACGGGGGAAGCCACCGGCGCGGTCGACGAAAGCGGGGTGATGCACTTCATCCTCCAGCTCCACACCGACATGTTCCTCGGCCTTCCCGGGATGCTCTTTCTCGGGCTGATGGGGCTGCTCTTCGTCGCCGCGATTATCTCGGGCGCCGTTCTTTACGCGCCCTTCATGCGCAAGCTCGATTTCGGAACGCTGCGCACATCGCGCAGCACGCGCCTCAAATGGCTCGACTACCATAATCTCCTCGGCATCGTCGCGCTCGCGTGGATGAGTGTCGTCGGCGCGACGGGCGTGATCAACGCCCTCGCGACGCCGATCTTCGCGCAGTGGCAGACGACCGAGCTCGCCGAGATGGTGCGCGCCTATGATGGCAAAGGCGCAGTGCCGCCCGAACGCTACGGCTCGATCGACAAGGCGATGGCCGCCGCGCGCAAGGCCGTGCCGGGCAACAACCCGCAATTCATCGCCTTCCCCGGCGGCGATTTCAGCAGCAAGCATCATGTCGCGATCTTCTTCCAGGGCGCGACACCGCTCACCGAACGGCTGCTCACCCCCGCGCTCGTCGATGCCGAGACGGGCGAGTTCACCGACGCGCGCGCCATGCCCTGGTACGCACAGGCGCTGTTCGTGTCGCAGCCGCTCCACTTCGGCGATTATGGCGGGCTGCCGCTCAAGCTGCTCTGGGCGGTGCTCACCCTCTTCACGATCATCGTCCTCGGCTCGGGCCTCTACCTCTGGCTTGGCAAGCGCCGCGCGGGGACCGACGCGCTCGTTCGCGAGGTCGAAAGCGGCGGCACTGTGGTTCCCGCCGAATGAAGAAACCTCAAAGCCTCCGCCGGATCTTCGCCGTCCCGCTGCTGCTCGCGCTGCTCAGCGTCGCGGGGCTGGTCGTTGCGCTCACCGGCGACGGCTGGCGCGACGGCGCGGCGTGGATCGCCCTCGGCATCCCCGTGCTCGTGGCCGGCTGGGCGATGAAGGCGCGCCGCCGCTAAAGCGAAGAGGGCCACGGAGCCTGCCCGGCGGCCCTCGAAAGCCTGCCGTGGACGCGGGAGGTCAGAAGCGCTTGGTCACCGTCGCAATGACCTGGCGCCCTTCGGCGAAGAAGCAGCCGGCAAGGCCGGTGCAGCGACCCGCGTAACGCTTGTCGAACAAATTGCTGCCGTTGACCGCAAAGCGCCAGCCCGGAATGTCATAGTGCAGCGCCGCGTCGAACAATGTCACCGCGGGGCTGGTGAAGGTCGCCGGGATGACGATCCCGCTCGGCGTGGTCACCGTCGCGCCGGGCAGCGCAACGACGCCATTGCTGCTGCTGAGGTGGCGCACGCCAACCCCGCCGCCCGCGCCGCTACCATGCGTATAGTCGACGAACAGCGACGCCTTGTGTCGCGGCTGCGCGGCAAGGCGCGCGCCGACCTCGGCGGGATTGTTGCTCTCGCTGACCTTCGCGTCGAGATAGGTGTAGGATGCGTTGATCGACAGCTGCTGGCGGATACGCGCCACGACCTCGAGTTCGAGGCCCTTCGAGGTGACCTCGCCCGTCTGGACCGAGAAGCCCGGGTTGACCGTGTCTTGCGTCAGCACATTGCTCTGCACGATGCGATAGAGGGCGCCGGTCGCGAAGATCCTGAAATCGTCGCCCATGTTGCGGCCGTCGAACTTGACCCCCGCCTCAATCTGCTTGCCCTCGCTCGGATCGAAGGCGTTCCCGCCGAACGTCTGCCCGACGAGCGGCTGGAACGAGGTCGCATAGCTGATGTACGGCGCGATACCGCTGTCGGTCACATAAGTCGCGCCCGCGCGCCAGGTGAACTTCCTTTCCTTCACTTCGGGGAAGGCGGCGCCGGTCGCATAATTGTTGATCGTCATCCAGTCGTGACGCCCCGACAGCGTCAGGATCAGGTTGCCGATATGCGCCTGGTCCTGCAGGTAGACGCCGGTCTGTTTCAGCCGCTGGTTGGTGAAGTCGAACAGCGAGGTCGGCGCCGGGATCGGCGTCGCGCTATACACCGGGTTGAACAGGTCGATGTTCGTTGCGGGAAGGAAGTTGAACGCCGACTGCTCGCGATAATTGCGATAGTCGAGGCCCGCGAGGACATGATGCTCGATCGCGCCCGTTTCGAACTGCGCGTCGAACCGCGAATCGACCGCGAACTGCTGCACATCGTCGGCAAAGGGGAAGTTCGAGCGCGTCACCGTGCGATTGTCGGCCGAAAGGCCGTTCGCATAGATGATCTGCTGATATTCGCTGTAATCGCTCCAGCGCGCATTTTGCGTGAAGCGCAGCGCCGACGAGAAGCGGTGCGTGAATTCGTAACCGAGGCTCCACTGTTCGCGGCGGTAATAATTATAGTCGGGCTCGCCGAGGTTGATACCGCGGCGGACCTTGCCGACCGGGTTGGGGACAAGCACGCCGACCGCGGGCAGGAAGCCGTTCGTATCGCCTTCGACGCGGTCCCACTGATAATAGCCGAGCGCGGTGATCTTCGTGTCGGGGCCGATGTCGAACGCCACGGCGGGCGCGACATAGGCGCGGCGCGCGGTGACGAAATCGGTCTGGCCGTCGCGATCGCGATACAGGCCGGTCAGCCGAGCGCTGACGCCGTTGGTCAGCTCGCCGGTGATCGTGCCTGCCGCCTGCTTGAAATCGTCGGTGCCATATTTGAGCTGGATTTCGCCGCTCGTGCGCGTCGAGGGTCGGCGGCTGGTGAGGTTATAGATGCCGCCCGGGGGTGTCGTGCCATAGAGGACGCCCGCGGGACCCTTCAATATATCGACCGCCTCGAAGCCGTAGAGATCGACCCCGACGTTCGAAATCGTCGAGCTGACCGGCGCCTGCAGTCCGTCGACATATTGCACGGGGACGAAGCCGCGCAGCGTCAGGAAGTCGAAGCGCAGGTCGGGGCCGTAATTTTCGCCGACGATGCCCGCCGTGTAGCGCACCGCCTGCTGCACATCGACGAAGTTCAACAGGTCGATCTGGTCGCGCGAGATCACCGACACCGACTGCGGCGTCTCGATCAGCGGCGCGGTCGTCTTGCTCGCGGTGATCGCGCCCGAAGGGACGAAGCGGCGCGCGGTGACGACGATTGCGCCATCGTCCTGCTTCACCGCTTCGACGCCGCCTTCCTCGACCGTGTCCGCCGGGACCGCGGCGCTGTCCTGCGCCAGCGCGGCCGACGGCGCCCAAGCCGCCCCCGCCATCAGCAACGCACCCGTGCGAAGGCCGAGGCCCCTGAATCCGCGCATTTTCCGTATCCCTCAAGCTTGATCGGTCCTGCCGAAACCGCTAAGGCAATTGCGACTGATTTGCAATAAGACTGCGGTGAAGCAGTCCATCGTTCGGGCCAAAAAGCTTCTCGATCGGGCCATGGCGACAGGGAAACAGAGGAAAAGCCGATGAGCGACGTCGACAGCATCGCGGGCCTCGAGGCCATTTTGGGGAAGGCGCCGCCCGCGGTGAATCTCAAGGTCATCGATCATGCCGACGCCACGGCGCGCCGCTGGCTCGAAGCCTCGCCGCTGATGTTCGCCGGGTTCGGCGACGCGAACGGCATCGCGATCACGCTCGGCGGCGGCGGAGCCGGCTTTGCCGTCGCCGACGACAAGACGCTCGCCATTCCCCTCGCCGCGCTCGACGATCCGGCGCTCGCGTTGCCGGGCGCGAGCTTCGGTTCGCTGTTCCTCGTCCCCGGGATCGGCGAGACGTTGCGCATCAACGGCCGCGTCGCGGCGGTGGCGGGCGGCGATGTGCAGGTCGCGGTCGAGGAATGCTACGTCCATTGCGCCAAGGCGCTGATCCGCTCGAGTTTCTGGTCCGCCGATCCGATGGCGGCAGCACCTGCCGCCAGCCCCGCCTTCGCCGCCGCGGCCTCCTTCATGGCGCTCGCGACGATCGACCCCGCGGGCCATGCCGACCTCAGCCCGAAGGGCGACCCCGCCGGGTCGATGGCGCATCTCGACGGCGACCAGCTCTGGTTCGCCGACCGCCCCGGCAACCGGCGCACCGACAGCTTCCGCAACCTCATCGCGCAGCCGCGTATCGCCGCCGCGCTGCTGATCCCCGGGTCGGCGGACGTCGCGATCCTTCGCGGCACCGCGACGCTCACCGACGACGAAACCGCACGCGCGACCTTCGCGGTGCAGAGCAAGGTGCCGCTGCTCGCAACGCGCGTCGACGATGTCGTGATCGAACGCCGGTCGAGCGCCGCCCTCGCGCGCGCCGCGCTTTGGCCCGCCGCCCCCGCACCCGCCGATATCAAGCCCGCCAAGATGTTTGCCGAACATGTCCGGCTCAACAAGGACAAGGGGCTCGGTGCGCGCATCGCGGGCGCGTTCGTCTCGGTCCCCGGGCTGATGCAGCGCGGGCTCGACAAGGATTACAAGGACAATCTCTACTAAGCCGCGTCCGACGGAACCCCTCGCGCCCCCGGACATTTGGAGTCGGGCAGCGAAAGGAACGTCGATGGCCGCACGCGCATATTGGAAGGGTCAGATCCGCCTCGCTTTGGTGTCGATCCCGGTCGAAATCTATTCGGCGACCAAATCGGGCGCCGCGGTGACCTTCCGCCAGATCCACGAGCCGAGCGGCAAGCCGGTCAAATATGAAAAAGTCGTGCCCGGCATCGGCGCGATCGACCATGACGATATCGTCAAGGGCTTCGAACTGTCGAAGGGCAATTATGTCCTGCTCGACGAGGAAGAAATCGAGGCGGTCAAGCTCGAGAGCAAACGCACGCTGGAGCTCGTCCAGTTCGTCGACACCGACGCGATCGACGTCCTCTATTATACCAAGCCCTATTATGTCGTCCCGGCCGACGAGCTTGCCGAAGAAGCCTATATCGTGCTGCGTGAGGCGCTGAAGCGCACGAAAAAGGTCGGGCTCGGCCAGCTCGCGCTGCGCGGGCAGGAACAGCTCGTCGCGCTGCGTCCGTGCGGGCGCGGGCTTGTGCTCGAAGTGCTGCGCTACGCCGACGAGGTGAACAAGGCGGCCAATTATTTCCGCGACGTCGGGGCCAGCAAGCCCGACGCCGACCTGCTCGACCTCGCCGAAACGCTGATCGCCAAGAAAAGCGGCAAGTTCGACGCCTCCGACTATCACAACCATTATATCGACGCGCTCAAGCGCGTGATCGCCAAGAAAGCGAAAGCCAAGGGCAAGCGCGTGCTCGAGGATGTCGAGGAACCCGCGAGCACCGGCCGCGGCTCGAACGTCATCGACCTGATGGCGGCGCTCAAGGCCTCGGTCGACGGCAAGAAGACCGCGCCTGCCAAAGCGGCATCTGCGAAGAAAGCCCCGGCGAAAAAGGCACCAGCGCGCAAGCGCGCCTGATACCCATGAGAATCGCGCCACACCTCCCCTGCCCGTGCCCCTGCGAAGGCAGGGGCCCATCACCTGCCCTTTCCTCATTTCGGTCCGGGTTGGTTGATATGGCCGGGTCCGGTGATGGGCCCCTGCCTTCGCAGGGGCACACGGCGGCGAGACTCTGATGGCCAGGCGTACCGACCCGCTCGCGCAATATAACGCCAAGCGCGATTTCGCGCTGACCCCCGAACCTGCGGGCAAGGTCGAGAAGGGCCAAAAACGTCAAACGCGCAACCGCTTCATCGTCCAGAAGCACGACGCGACGCGGCTCCACTACGACTTCCGCCTCGAGGTCGATGGCGTCCTCAAAAGCTGGGCCGTCACCAAGGGTCCGAGCGCCGACCCCGCCGACAAGCGCCTCGCGGTGCGCACCGAAGACCATCCGATGAGCTACGCCGACTTCGAGGGCGGTATCCCCAAAGGCGAATATGGCGGCGGCACGGTGATGCTGTGGGATCGCGGCACGTGGAAGCCCGTCGAAGGCAAGAGCGCGAAGGATATCGACAAGGGTCACCTCCACTTCACCCTCGACGGCGAGCGCATGAAGGGCCAATGGCTGCTCGTCCGCATGAAACCGCGCCCCGGCGAAAAGCGCGAGAACTGGCTGCTGCGCAAGATCGACGACGCCTTCGCAGGCGGCGCCGACGAACTCGTCGGGCGGCAGCTCACCAGCGTCCTCACCGGCCGCACGATGGCCGAAATCGCGGGCGACGAAGGCGGCGAGCAATCGTTGAAGGACGCCAGGGGCGCTGCCTTCACGAAGAAGATGCGGACGGCCGCAGCGCACAACAAAAAGGTCGCGAAACCTGCCGCCAAGGGCAAGCCGCCGAAATTCCGCCCGCCCCAGCTCGCAACGCTGGTCGACGCGGTGCCGTCGGGCAACGGCTGGTTCCACGAGATCAAATATGATGGCTACCGCGCCGAAATCGCCGCGGCGAGCGCCGACGTGCGCGTCTACACAAGGAACGGCCTCGACTGGACCGACAAGTTCGCCCCGCTCGTCCGCCACATCGCGGCGCTCGACCTGCCGCCGTGCCTGATCGACGGCGAGATCGTCGCCTATGGCAAGGACGGCAATCCCGACTTCTCGTCGCTGCAGGCTGTGCTGAAGCGCGGCCACGGCGCGCAGGACGAGAAAACCGCACTCCACCTCTTCGCCTTCGACCTGCTCGAATTGGACGGAAAATCGCTCGCAAAGCTCGGCAATCTCGAACGCAAGGAGCGGCTCGAAGCGTTGCTCCGCAATGCCAGGCCGCCGGTCGCGGTCGCCGACCATGTCATCGGCGCAGGGGAAAAGCTCTATGCCGCGATGTGCGGCGCGGGACAGGAAGGTATCATCTCGAAGCGCGCCGACGCCGCTTATTCGGGCCGCCGCTCGAAAAATTGGGTGAAGGTCAAATGCACGCGGCGGCAGGAGTTCATCCTCGTCGGCTGGAACCCCTCCTCGGCGAAGGGCCGCGCTTTCGCGTCGCTTCTCCTCGCCCAGCGCGAGAAGGGCGAGCTTGTCTACAAAGGCAATGTCGGGACCGGCTTCGACAGCGATACGATGGCCGACCTCGCGAAGAGATTTGCGAGGCTGGAACGCAAGACCGCCCCGCTCGACGTCGATGCCGCCACCGCACGCAAGGTCCGCTGGCTCAAACCCGATCTCGTCGCCGAAATCGCCTTCGCCGAATTCACCGCGAGCGGATCGGTCCGCCACGCAAGCTTCCGCGGCCTGCGCCAAGACAAGGAGGCCAAAGACGTGACCCCCGAAAAGAAGCAGCCCGCCCCCGCGCCGGAAAGCGATGTCACGATCAGCAGCCGCGACCGCATCATCTTCCCCGAAGCGAAGGCGACGAAGGGCGACCTTGCGGATTATTATGCTGCGATCGCGCCGATCATGCTCCCGCACACCGCACGCCGGCCGATCAGCCTCGTCCGCTGTCCGCAGGGCCGCGGCAAGAAATGCTTTTTCCAGAAGCATGATTCGGGATCGTTCGGCGATCACGTCCTCCACGTGCCGATCAGGGAGAAGGACGGCGGGCACGAGGATTATCTCTATGTCGAGGACGCCGACGGCATCCTCGCGTGCGTCCAGATGGGGACGATCGAATTCCACGGCTGGGGCAGCCATGTCGGCAGCCTCGAAAAGCCCGACCGCATGGTGTTCGACCTCGATCCCGACGAAGGGCTCGATTTCGCCGATGTGAAGAAGGCCGCGCTCGACATCCGCCGCCAGCTCGCCGACATCGGGCTGGTGAGCTTCGCGATGCTGTCGGGCGGCAAGGGGGTGCATGTCGTCGTGCCGCTCGATCCGGGGCATGACTGGGACGCGCACAAGGATTTCTCGAAACGCTTCGCCGAGGCCTTGAGCCTCGCCGAGCCCGACCGTTTTGTCGCGACGATGAGCAAGGCGAAACGCAAGGGCAAGATTTTCATCGACTGGCTTCGCAACCAGCGCGGCAGCACCGCGATCATGCCCTGGTCGGTGCGCGCGCGCGAAAATGCACCGGTTGCGGTCCCGATCGGCTGGGACGCGCTTGCTGGCGCCCGAAAGGCGGGGCAATGGACGATCGGCGATGCCGACGAGCTGCTCGCCCGCGCGGCGGGGCCCGACCTCAAGGGCTGGGGCTTCGCAAGCCAGTCACTCCCCGATTTCTAGCGCCTGCGGCCGCCAGAAATTGGTTAGCTTACTAATAAGCATTCTAACAATACCAATAGAATACCAAAGTGCAGCATATTTTGTTCGCTCCGGGGCAAAATCGCGCCGAAACGAGCTTGACGTATAGATTGGTATGTCTAATGTCCCCCGAAAATCAGAGCAATAATTGATTTTCGATCAAAATAAGGGAGACTCGACATGACCAATGCAAGATATCTGCTCGCTTCGGCCAGCATTGGTACGCTGCTTTTTGCCGCCAGCGCAGCCCAAGCGCAAACCTCCGCCCCCGCGACCGACACGGCAGCCGAGAGCGAAATCGTCGTCACCGGCATCCGCGGATCGCTCCGCGAGGCGATCGACGCGAAGCGCGACCTTGCCGTGATCGCCGACGTCGTCACCGCCGAGGATGTCGGCAAATTCCCCGACAAGAATGTCGCCGAGGCGCTCCAGCGCGTCCCCGGCATCGTCGTCAACCGCGAATTCGGCGAAGGCGAACGCGTCTCACTCCGCGGCACCGCGCCGAACCTCACCAAGACCCTGCTCAACGGCCACAGCGTCGCGACCGCCGACTGGTTCATCCTCGATCAGGTCGCCTCGACGCGCAGCTTCAACTATCTGACCCTGCCCGCCGAGATCATCGGCCGCCTCGAAGTCTACAAGAGTCCGCAGGCCGACGTCGAAGAAGGCGGGGTCGGCGGCACGATCAACGTCATCACGCGCAACCCGCTCGACCTCGAACCGCTCACCCTCTCGGCGTCGGTACAGGGCGTCTATTCGGACCTGTCGGGCAAGTTCGACCCGCAGCTTTCGGGGCTCGTCAGCTGGAAGAACGCCGACGAAACCTTCGGCGTTCTCCTCGGCGCGATCTACCAGAAGCGCCGCACGCGCCGCGACGGCCTCGAAATCTTCGGCTACCGCTCCTTCCCCGTCGGCGGCGGGCAGAATGCGCTCGTCCCGACGCTGATCGGCTCGACGATGTTCGAACAGGACCGCGAACGTTATGGCGCCAATATCGGCATCCAGTTCCGCCCGTCGGACGAGCTCGAAATCAACATCACCGGGCTCTATTCGCGCTTCAACGCCGACAACTTCAACCAGAATTATATCGCATGGGGCGAACAGGCGCTCGCCGGCGGCGGCGCGATCACGGGTGCCGTGGTCGAGGACGGTGTCGCGGTCGCGGGCAATATCGCCTCGGCGACCGGCGGCACGACGGGCTTCGGCGTCGTCTATGACGCGATCGACCGCCAGGCGGTCGCCAAGACCGTCTCGGCCGACTTCGACCTGACGTACCGCCCGACCGACAGCCTCTCGGTCCATTTCAAGGCGGGCTGGACCAAGGCGAACGGCGACACGAGCAACGAGAATTTCATCGAGTTCGCCGGTCCCGGTGCCTTTGCTTACGACCTGCGCAGCGGCCGCCCCGAAGTCAGCTTCTCGAACCCGAACCCGCTCAACCCGGCCGGGATCCGCCCCGACTTCGCGCGTATCCAGTCGGTGACGAACGACGATGAGGAGAAATATTTCTACCTCGACATCGAAAAACAGGTCGAATGGGGTCCGCTCACCGCGCTCAAATTTGGGGTCAAATATACCGACCACGACCGCGTCGCCGAACGCTTCGCGACCAACGGCGGGGTGTTCACCCCCGGCCTGCGCTGCGGCGGCGCCCCATGCACCTCGGCCGATTTCGCGACCGGCAGCGGGATGCCCGGCGACTTCCTCGACAATATCGCGGCGCCCGGCACGCTCAAAGACTACTGGCGCGTCGATCCCGCGAAGCTGCGCCAGATCTACGGGTCGCAGACCGCGCCCGGCACCGACCGTTTCCTCGTCCCCGGCAACACTTACTCGATCAACGAAAAGGCGTGGGGCGGCTATGGCCTCGCCAAATTCGGCGGCGAGGGCTGGCGCGGCAATGTCGGCGTGCGCGTGATCGAAACGAAGCAGACGTCGGACGGCTTCATCATCGGCGGCGCGAACCCGCAATTCACCAACCCGTTCGGCGGCTTCACCCCGTCGACCGCGAAGCGGTCGTACACCGACATCTTGCCGAGCGCGAACCTCTCGGTCGACCTGTCGGATCAGGTCGTGCTGCGCTTCGCCGCAGGCAAGACGGTGACGCGCCCCGATTTCGTCGACATCACCCCCGGCGTCGACCTCAACGGCACGCTGCTCACCGGCCGCGGCGGCGATCCGAACCTCGATCCCTATCGCGCCAACCAGTATGATTTGTCGATCGAATGGTATCCCGACCGCGAGACGATCGTCGCGCTCGCTGCCTTCTACAAGGATATCCAGTCGTACATCGTCAACACGACCTCGACCGAAATATTGCCGGGCGTCTTCGTGCCGGGGTCGCAGCCCGCGGGCTGCGTCGCGGCGGGCGGCGGCAATCCGAACCTGTTCAACTGCCCCTATCAGATCAATCGCCGCAGCAACGGCGACGGCGGGCGCAACCAGGGCTTCGAATTCCAGGTTTCGCGCCCGATCTGGGGCGGCTTCGGCGCGGTGGTCAACTACACCTATTCGGACGCCAAGGCGAACAATGGCGATCCGATCCCGGGCAATTCGAAACACTCGCTCAACCTGACGGGCTATTATGAAAACGACCTCGTCAGCGCGCGGCTCTCGTACAACTACCGGTCGAAATTCTTCATCGATATCGATCGCGCGGCGCCGCTCAACCAGGCCGCGCTCTCGTCGCTCGACGCGTCGGTCAGCGTCAACATCACCGACAATATCGCGCTCACCGCCGACGCGATCAACCTGACCAACGAGAAGATCGAGCAATATTCGGGCAGCCGTGACCGCCCGCGCGCGATCTATGACAATGGCCGCCAATTCTATATCGGGGCGCGCCTGAAGTTCTGATCCCCCCGCGGCCGGTATCGGGCGTGCCACACGCCCGATACCGGTCCGGTTTACCGCGCCGCCGCGCGGTAACGCGACGGCGGCACCCCGAAGCGCCGCGCAAAAGCCGTCGCGAAATGGCTCGGCGACGCGAAACCCGTCGCCAGCGCCACCTCGGTCACCGGCGCCGTCCCGTACCACAGCCGCCGCGCCGCCTCGTCGAGCCGCATACGCATCACATATTGCCAGGGTGACAGCCCGAACGCGTCGTGAAACGCCGACGTAAATCGCCTCACGTCCATGCCGACGAGCGCGGCGAGCGCCGCAAGGCTATGCTCTGCATCTAGCTGTCCGCGGACCGCTTCGGCAAGGCGGTTGCGATCCGACGCCGACAAGGCACGATACCCCCGGAACCGCTCGCGAAGCGCATATCGCTCACCGAAATGCCGCTCGAGCGTATCGCCGACCTCGTGGGCCGCCATCCGGGCCAGATCGTCGCCCGCGCACACCAGTTCGAACAGCCGGGCCGCCGCACGGAAAACCGCCTCGTCGCGATGCCGCACGCGCGCGGCCAGCGGGGCGTCGGCGAGCAACGCCGTCGGCACGCTCAATTCGACAAACGCCGCGCTTTCGCCCTGCGCGAGCGCGGCGTAGCGGCACGCCGCCGGGATCACCCAGATATCGCCGCGCGCCGGCAGCGCCGGCCCCGACGGCCCGACCGAAAATTCGCATTCCATCCGGTCGAGCCGGCCGCCGAGATGGACGACGATCGTGTGATGATCTTCCTCGAACGCCCAGTCGGTCGGTACTTCGAGATTTTCGGTGGCGGCCAGCACGCCGAGCTGACCGATCCGCGCCTGATGCCGTGCGACGACGTCGCGTCGCGATCGCGGCCTGATGCCATCCCAGACGGTTGCGGCTTCGGTCAATCACCCACCTTGCGAGTCCCCACGACTCGCCGAAACAATATTCGAACGCTGCGCCGGAATTTGAAAGCGGACAAGATCAAAGCGGCTTAGCCTTGGACAGGTAACGACCAAGGAGACCAAAATGGCCGATCACAGCATCAAGGGTAAGACCGTCCTCATCGCCGGCGGCGGCAAGAATCTCGGCGGGCTGATCGCACGCGACCTCGCCGAACAGGGCGCGAGAGCCATCGCGGTCCACTACAACAGCCCCGCTTCGGCCGCCGAGACCGAAGAAACGCTCGCCGCGATCCGCGCCGCCGGAGCCGAGGCGGTCGCCTTCCAGGCCGACCTCACGTCGGCCGCGTCCATGGAAAAGCTGTTCGCCGACACGATCGCCGCGATCGGGCGCCCCGACATCGCGATCAACACCGTCGGCAAGGTGCTCAAGAAGCCCTTCACCGAAATCAGCGAGGCCGAATATGACGAGATGACTGCGGTCAATTCGAAGACCGCCTTCTTCTTCCTGAAAGAGACGGGCAAACATGTGAACGACAATGGCAAGGTGTGCACGCTCGTCACATCGTTGCTCGGCGCCTACACGCCCTTTTACGCCGCCTATGCGGGCACCAAGGCGCCGGTCGAACATTTCACCCGCGCCGCGTCGAAGGAGTTCGGCGCGCGCGGGATTTCGGTGACCGCGATCGGCCCCGGCCCGATGGACACGCCCTTCTTCTACCCCGCCGAAGAGGCCGATGCGCAGGCCTATCACAAGTCCGCTGCGGCGCTGTCGGGCTATTCGAAGACCGGGCTCACCGACATCGAGGATATCGTGCCGTGGATCCGCATGCTCGTGTCGGACGGCTGGTGGATGACCGGCCAGACGATCCTCGTCAACGGCGGCTACACGACCAAGTGACCCCTCCCCCGGCCGCCGCCCCGGCGACCGGGAAGCCGGGCGGATGGCGCGACGCCGCGCCGTCCGCCCGTTCGCTCAGAACCGCCCTTCGAAGGTCAGCCCGATCATCCGCGGTTCGCCGAACAACGCCTGCATCCGGCCGCCATTCTCGTACTGATAGTCGTAATATTTGTCGTCGAAGAGGTTCGTCGCGACCAGATAGGCGCCGAAATTCTCGTTGCTGTACCCGACCTTGGCATTGACCAAAGTGCGCCCCGGCACGTCGCGACCGCCGCTCTGGTCGCGGATATCCTGGAACTGCGGACCGCGATAATTGACGTTGAGGTTGGCACTGAACCCCGACGGGTGGCGCCAGTCGAGCCCCGCCGCCCAGGTCCAGCGCGGCGCATTGGCGAACTCGAAACCCGAAAGGTCGAGCACCTGCCCGTTGGTCGTCTGGAAATCGAGGAACTTGCTGTTGGCATAGCCGACCGAGCCATAGACATTCAGCCGGTCGGTGACGTCGAAATCGCTTTCGACCTCGAAACCCCAGACGCGCGAGCTGCCCGCATTCTGCGTCTCGTAATCATAGACATTGTCCGACAGCTGGACATAGACCTGCTGGTCCTTCCAGTCGACGTAGAAGGCGTTGGCGTTGAGCGTCAGCCGCCGGTCGAGCCACTGGGTGCGCAGCGACAGCTCGTAGTTCCACGTATATTCGGGATCGTAGACATGCGTCGTCGCGCGCCCCGGATTCACCCCGCTGCCGCCCGAACGATAGCCGCGCTGGACGATGGCGGAGAGCGTCTTGTCGGGCGCGATCTCCCACGAAATACCACCCTTGGGCAGGAAGGCCTTGTAGGTGGTCGTCGATTCGGGTCCGGCGCTGTTCGCGTTCGCGACCTGCTGGCGCAGCAGCCCGTTGATCGTCTGCAGGATCAGGCCGAGCGTCGGCGTGGGCGCCGCCGCGGGGTCGGGAAGCACCGTGTTGAGGACGACGACATTGTTGTTCGCGACCTTCTGCCGCTCATGGTCATAGCGGAAACCCGCGAGCAGCTTCAGCCCCGGCACCACCTCCCAGTTCGCGTCGCCGAACAGCGCCATCGTCTCGATATCGACCGCATAGCGCTGGGCCGACGAAATGAAGACGCGCGGCGGATAATAGCTGCGCGCCAGCTGCGCGAGCCCCAGCGCCTGATCGGCGGGCAGCCCGAACTGGCTCTGGAGCAGCGCCGCGACCTGCGGGGTCAGCCCGAGGTCGGCATCGGGATCGAGGCTGAAGGTGCTGTTCGAATCCGACGCGGGGTTCTTCGTTCGCGAATAATAGCCGCCGACCAGCCCCTGCAGCGGCCCGGCATCGAAGGTCAGCCGCAATTCCTGGCTGTAGATTTTCTGGTTGGTCGCGAAATCGCCATAGGATTCGTCCTCGGCGCGGAGCTCGCCATCATAGGTCGAGAAGGTCTTGAGGTGGTTGTAGGTGCTCACCGACGACAGGGTGAAGACGTCGCTGACCGGCAGCGTCACGTCGAAGGTGAACAGGTCGGCGCTCGTCCGCGTAAAGGTCGGCCGGTTGGCAAGGACGTAGCGATTGTCCCACGCGTTCGGAACGTCGCTGAACACATAGCCGCGCCCGTCGTTGCCGAAATGGCGGTCATAGAGATACGCCGCCTTGATCTGCACCCCGTCGGCACCCGCGGGGGTGAACAGCAATTTGGCGCGCACGACCTCGCTGTTCGTCCGCGCGTAATTGCCGCCGGTCAGCCGGTTCTTGATCAGCCCGTCGCCGCGCGCGAGTTCGCCCGCGACGCGGAACGCCAGCACATCGTCGATGATCGGCCCGCCGATCGCGGCGGCAAGGCGATATTCGCCATCGGCATCGGTGATCATCGCGCGCGCCTTGCCGCGCCAGTCGAAACTGGGGTCGGCGGTCTTGAGGATGATCGCGCCCGCGAGCGCGTTACGCCCCTGCAGCGTCGACTGCGGCCCGCGCAGGATCTCGGCCTGTTCGAGGTCCCACAGATCGAGCGGTCCGCCCGCCGCCGCCTCGCTGGGGAGCGGCGATCCGTCGAGGTAGATCGTCGCGAGGTCGCCGAAACCATAGCCCGAGACATTGGTGCTCGAAATGCCGCGGATGTTGAACCCGGACTCGGCAAAGGTCGAGGCGACGTTCGCGGTGCGGTCGATCAGGTCGTAGACGCTGACCAGATTCTGCCGGTCGATCTGCTCGGCGGTATAGACCTTCACGCTTTCGGGCGTGTCCTGCAGCGTCCGGTCGAATTTCATGCCGGTGACGACGATCTCATTGCTTTCGCCCGCTGCGCCCGCGTCGGCGGCGGCCGCATCCAGCGCGGCCTCCCCGGCATGGACCGGCATCGCCGCGCTCGCGAGCATCAGGGCCAGAACCGGCCGGAAATTCTTGGTCATTGTCTTTAGCTCCCCGCTTAGCTATCGAAGGGCGCGCTATTGCTATTGCGAATGCGAGTCAATAGTGAGTCGGAACGATACAGGGGGATATATGCAAGACACTCCGGCGCTTTTGCCGGCGCTGTTGATCGCCGGAATGGCGGGCGCGGGCGCGTGGCTGCTCCGCCGCGCGTGGCGGGGCAAGGCTCCGCAGCCGGGCCTCGTGCTCGGCGGCTGGATGCTGATCGCCCTCTCGCTCGTCTGGCCGGCGTGGATGCTCGGCGCGGCGCGCGGCTTCTTCGTCGCGCTCGCGCTCGTCTCGACCGCGGCGCTGCTCGTCGTCGCCTCCAACTATAGCGTCCGTCAGGCGAAGGCGCGCGCCGCGCGCGAAAGCCTCGCCCCCGAACCCTCCGACCGCGCGACGACCAAAGGGCGCGAGACGCTGCGCTGGCTGCTCGCGGGCCCGATCGGGATGATCGCCGCGATGGGCGTCGGCATCGCTTATGCCGCGCTCGTCCCCGGCGAACAGCAGACGCGGCTCGTCGTCGGGGGGATGATCGTCCCCGTCGCGTGGGGCGCCTGCATGGCGTGGACGCTCGCCGACAACCGCATCCTGCGCGCGACCGCGGTTCTCACCGGCGTCGCGATCGTCAGCTTTACCGCCGCCATCGTGAAGGGCTTCGCATGACCGCCACCCCCGCCGGCAAGCCCGCGACCAAAAAGCCCGCAAAGAAGAAGGATCTGATGTCGCGCATCCCCGCGGGCTTCGTCCGCGCGGTGCTGCGCGGGCACAGCAGCCTCGGCCTTGCCTTCGCCGCGCTCATCTACCTCGTCTGCCTGTCGGGCAGCATCGCGGTCTTCGCGCACGAATTCCAGCGCTGGGAAAGCGCGACCGCGCCGCAAGTCACCGCCGTAACCCCCGATGCGGTCCAGACCGCGTTCGAGGGCGCGATCGCCAGGAGCGGCCCCGGGGTCGAACATGTCTATATCACGCTCCCCTCGGCCGACTTCCCGCGCCTTCTCCTTTATGTCGATGCCGACAAGGATCGCCAGTTCCTCGCCGACGCCGGGGGGCAGATCGCGCCGGGGGGCGAGGCGGCGTGGACCGAATTCATCACGCGCCTCCACATCAACCTTCACCTGCCGCGTACCTGGGGCGGCTTCCTCGTCGGGCTGATCGGCGTCGCTTTGCTCTCGTCGCTCATCTCGGGCATTCTCGCGCATCCGCGCATCTTCCGCGACGCCTTCCACCTCCGCCTCGGCGGGTCGAAGCGCTTGCAGGAGGCCGATTTCCACAACCGGCTCGGCGTCTGGGCGCTGCCCTTCCACATCCTCATATCGCTCACCGGCGCCTTCCTCGGGCTCACGACGATCATCGTCGGGGTGCTCGGCATGGCGATGTTCAACGGCGATGTGAACAAGGTCTATGCGCTGTTCATCCCCGCGCCGCCCGTCGACGATCCGCGCCCCGCGCCGGTGCTCGACCTCCGGCCGATGTTCGCGAAGCTGCCCGACCATGGCGGCCGCATCGAATATGTCTTCACCGAACATCCGACCGAGATGGGCGGCGCGGCGCTGTTCAACGTCAAGCATCCGAACCGGCTCGCGGGCACCGACAGCTATGCCTTCCGCCGCGATGCGACGATCTACAACGAAAAACCGGCGGCGGCGAACAACCTCGGCGAAGATATCCTCGCCTCGTCGGGCACGCTGCACTTCGGCTGGTTCGGCGGCGGGATCGTCAAGATCGTCTATTTCGCGCTCGGCCTCGGCCTCACCTATCTCGCCGCGAGCGGGGTCAACATCTGGCTCGCGCGCCGCCGCGACAAGGGCCGCCCCGCACCGGGGTGGGAACGCGCCTGGGCCGCGACCGTGTGGGGCCAGCCCGCGGGCTTCGCCGCCGCCGCGATCGCCAGCCTCGCCCTCGCGAGCACGCCCGCCGCGATCGCCGCGTGGCTCGCCGTCAGCCTCGCCTTCCTCCTCGCCGCGATCCGCTTGCCCGCCGCCGCCCTGTCGCGTGTCGGCCGCCTTGCGACCGGCGCGCTGATCCTCGCCGCCGCCGCGACGCATCTCGCGCTGCGCGGCGGCATCGGCGCCGCCGACAGCATGGCGTGGATCGTCAACGCCGCGCTGGTCGCGGGCGGACTGTTCCTGCTCCTGTGGAGGCGCGGTTCAGCCACCGCCGCGGCCAGGCCCGAACCCGCGACCGCCCCGGCCTGACCGGCGGCGGCGCGCGGGTCAGCAGCGCCTATTCGCAGCAGCGGTCATTGTCGCCCTGCGCATCGAGCGCGACGAGCAAGCCGATGCCCGCGACGAGCGCGAGCCCGCCGACGACGAGCGCCGCGGTCCCGGCGTCGGACATGTTGCTCCGCCCCTTCGTCGCGGCGCGCCCGCCGGGAGCATAGCGCGTCGTCGCCAGCTGCTGCCCCGCCAGCGAAAGCCGCGGCGCGCGGTCGCCGCCCGTAAAGCCGAACTCAAGCCCCTCGCCGATCCGCCACGCGGGGCCTTTCAGCCCCGTCCCGTCGCTCCGCTGCATCGGTGCGACGGTCAGGCTCGCGCGCAATTTCTCGCCGCCTTCCTGCTTCCCGCCCAGCGGAATCCGGATGCGCGCACCGACGAAGCCGCCCGTCGCGATCGGCGAAGCGCCGTTCATCGGCGCGCCGCCGCCGAAGGTCTGCGCCTGCAAGGGCGACGCGCAGCAGGCGAGCAGCGCGATCGCAGCGGAAATCTGTTTCATGGTCATAATGGCCCCTCCCTGAAACCGCTTCATCACGCGGGAATGCGGCGAAATAATGGATATGGCCACCTTCCGGAAAAGGCGGGCCGCGCCCGGGAAAAAGGCAAGATCAGGAAACCGCGGCCACCGCTTTCGTCTTGGCAAAGGGGCTGAGGCCCAACCAGGATTCGATGCTGTCCGACAGCGCGTCGTCGCCGGTCAGCATCAGCCGCCGTGCATTCGCCGCATCGGCGAGCGTATCATAACCCATCCAGATCGCCGTCATCGTCCGCAGGTCCGTCGCGACATAGAGGTCGACGTCGAAGCCGGGGTCGATCGAACATAGCTCGGTTTCCCGGTCGGGTTCGACGACCAGCCACCACGACCGCCGATCCGCGGCCAGCTCGCCAAAGCGGAATTGCACGATGACCTTGCGATCGGGCATCGGGTCGAGGACGAGGCCGCGGCGCATATCCCACATCAAGAGCTGCACATCGAGCCGTTCGAGCGTCAGGTCGCCGTCGATCCAACGCTTGCCCCAGACGCCAAAAGCCTCGACGACGGGCGCCAATTCCTGCCCTGCGCGCGTCAGCCGGTAATCGAATACGCCCGATTCGCGCGCAACCGGGGTCCGGTGGACGATCCCTGCCGCCTCAAGGTCCTTCAGCCGCTGCGACAGCAGCGCGGGCGACATGCGCGGAACCCCACGTCGCAAGTCATTGAAACGGGTCGATCCGGCCGCCAGTTCGCGGACAAGGACGATCGTCCAGCGCGTACACAATATCTCCGCCGCCATCGCGACGGGACAGAATTGACCGTAACTGGCGTTCGCCATGATACACTCCTCCGGCACATATTATAGTTCAGGAGTCGCGCGGAACGCGAGTTCAGTTTCTGTACCGGGCGGATTCAGTTCCTGAACTATCCGCCGCACCGGCAAGTCGTCATGCCATCGCCAGCAAGGAATGCTCAGGAGATGACCATGTTAATCGCAGCACAAAGTAAAACCCCGGACCATTGGTACGCGATCGCCGACCGGATAGCCGAAAGGATCGCCGCATCGGCGGAGGATCACGACCGCCACGGGCGCTTCGTCGCCGAAAACTATATCCTGCTCCGCGAGGCCGGGCTGATCGGCGCGGCGGTCCCTATCGAACTCGGCGGCGACGGGCTCGACTATGCCACGCTGTGCGGCATCGTCCGCCGCATCGGGGCCGCCTGCGGCTCGACCGCGCTCGCCTTTTCGATGCACTGCCACCAGGTCGCCGTCGCCGCCTGGCGCTGGCAGCATATGCAGGCGCCGACCGACGCGTTGCTCCGCCGCGTCGCCGCCGAAAACCTCGTCCTCGTGTCGAGCGGCGGGTCGGATTGGCTGCACGGAAGCGGAACCGCCACCCCGGTCGAGGGCGGCTACCGGATCAACGCGCGCAAGATTTTTTCGAGCGGATGCCCCGCGGGCGATCTTTTGATGACGAGCGCGGTGCTCGACGATCCGGCCGGCGAACCCACCGTCCTCCATTTCGCGCTGCCGTTCGGGGCCGAGGGGGTGACGATCCTCGACACATGGGACACCATGGGGATGCGCGGGACCGGATCGCACGATGTCGAATTGAAGGACGTCTTCCTCGCCGAGGCAGCCGTGTCGGGCCGCCGTCCGCAGGGCAAATGGCACCCGCTGTTCCACATCATCAGCATGATCGCCTTTCCGCTCATCTATTCGGCCTATCTCGGCGTCGCGGAGGGCGCGCGCGATGCCGCGCTCGCCGCGGCGCGGCGCAAGCCGGCCAGCCCCGCGCTGATAACGCTGGCGGGCGAGATGCAGACTGCCTTCTGGACCGCCGAAACCGCGCTCGCCGCGATGATCGCGACCGCCGGGAGCGCCAGCCCCGGGCCGGAGACGACGAGCGCGGTGATGACCGGGAGAACGGTCACGGGCCGCGCCGCGATCCGCACCGCCGAACTCGCGCTGGAACTGGCCGGGGGCGGCGCCTTCTATCGGGGTGCGACGATCGAGCGCGCTTTCCGCGACGTCCAGGGCGCCCGCTTCCATCCGCTGCAGGAGCCTGCACAACGCGACCTCAGCGGCCGGCTGGCGCTCGGGCTCGACATCGACGGCTAGGCCGGCCGCGCTCCGTCACCCCGAACGCAGGGTGGCAGAGCATGGCGCCGCCGGCATTATGTCGCCTCGCGCCACTCCCCCGGCGCCAGCCCGCCAATCTCCCACCCCCCGATCCGCCAGCGGACGAGCCGCAGCGTCGGATAGCCGACCGCGGCGGTCATGCGGCGAACCTGGCGGTTGCGGCCTTCGGTGATGGTGAGTTCGATCCAGCTGTCGGGCACGCTCTTGCGGTACCGCACCGGCGGGTCGCGCTCCCAGAGCTGGGGCGGGTCGATGCGGCGGACCGCCGCGGGGCGCGTCGGGCCGTCGTTCAGCGTGACGCCGCGGCCGAGCGCTTCCAGCGCGGCCCCGTCGGGCTCGCCCTCGACCTGCGCCAGATAGGTTTTGGGCGTCTTGTGCTTCGGCGACGAAATCCGCGCCTGCAACGCGCCGTCGTCGGTCAGGATCAGCAGCCCCTCACTATCCCGATCGAGCCGTCCGGCCGGATAGACGCCCGGCATGTCGATATAGTCGGACAGCGTCGCGCGCGCACCGTCCGTGCCGCGATCGGTGAATTGCGACAGCACGCCGTACGGCTTGTTGAACAGGATCAACCGTCCCACGGCGCGCTCCTCAACCCCAAAGAAAAACCGGCGGCCGATGGGGCCGCCGGTCTGTATCTTATGCCGCTTCCTTCTTGCGCGACGCCTTCTTGCGCTCGTGCGGGTCGAGCAGCGCCTTGCGGATGCGGATATTCTTCGGGGTCACCTCGACCATTTCGTCGTCGTCGATATAGGCGATCGCCTGTTCGAGCGTCATGCGGCGCGGCGGGGTCAGGCGGATCGCGTCGTCCTTGCCCGTCGAACGGAAGTTCGTGAGCTGCTTCGACTTCATCGGGTTGACCTCGAGGTCGTCGGGCTTGGCATTTTCGCCGATGATCATGCCCTCGTACAGCGCCTCGCCGGGCGAGACGAAGAGGATGCCGCGCTCTTCGAGCGGGCCAAGCGCATAGCCGACGGCTTCGCCATTGCCGTTCGAGATCAGGACGCCATTCTTGCGGCCTTCGATCACGCCCTTGTACGGGCCGTATTTCTCGAACAGGCGGTTCATGATCCCGGTACCGCGCGTGTCGGACAGGAATTCGCCATGATAGCCGATCAGGCCGCGCGAGGGGCCGCTGAAGGTGATGCGCGTCTTGCCGCCACCCGACGGGCGCATGTCGGTCAGGTCGGCCTTGCGGACCTGCATCTTCTCGACGACCGTGCCGCTATGCTCGTCGTCGACGTCGATGACGACGGTTTCATAGGGTTCGGTGCGCTTGCCGGCTTCGTCCTCGCCATAGAGGACCTTCGGGCGGCTGATGCCGAGTTCGAAGCCTTCGCGGCGCATCGTTTCGATGAGCACGCCAAGCTGGAGCTCGCCGCGGCCCGCGACGTCGAAGCTGTCCTTGTCGGCGCTTTCGGTGATGCGAATCGCGACGTTCGTTTCGGCTTCGCGGAAGAGGCGGTCGCGGATCATGCGGCTCGTCACCTTGCTGCCTTCGCGGCCCGCCATCGGCGAATCGTTCACGGCAAAACGCATCGACAGCGTCGGCGGGTCGATCGGCTGCGCGGCGATCGGCTCGCTCACGCTCGTGTCGGCGATCGTGTTCGCGACGGTCGCGTTGGTGAGGCCCGCGATCGCGACGATGTCGCCCGCCTTGGCTTCTTCGACGGGCACGCGGTCGAGCCCGCGGAACGCCAGCAGCTTCGACGCGCGGCCGGTTTCGATCACCTTGCCGTCCATGTCGAGCGCGTGGATCGGCTGGTTGACCTTGACCGTGCCCGACTGGACGCGGCCGGTCAGGATGCGGCCGATGAAATTGTCGCGGTCGAGCAGGGTCGCGAGGAAGGTGAAGGGCGCGTCTTCGGGCAGGCCCGGGGTCGGCACGTGGCTGACGATCGTCTTGAACAGCGGCTCGAGCGTGCCTTCGCGCGCTTCGGGGCTTTCCGAGGCATAGCCGCCGCGGCCCGAGGCATAAAGGATCGGGAAGTCGAGCTGTTCGTCATTGGCTTCGAGCGCGAGGAAGAGTTCGAACACTTCGTCGAGCACTTCGGCGGCGCGCGCGTCGCTGCGGTCAATCTTGTTGACGACGACGATCGGCTTCAGGCCGAGCGCGAGCGCCTTGCCGGTCACGAACTTGGTCTGCGGCATCGGGCCTTCGGCCGCGTCGACGAGCAGGATGACGCCGTCGACCATGGAAAGGATGCGCTCGACCTCGCCGCCGAAGTCGGCGTGGCCCGGGGTGTCGACGATGTTGATCCGCGTCTGGTCGGCGCCTTCGCCCCACTCGACGCTGGTGCACTTCGCAAGGATGGTGATCCCGCGTTCCTTTTCGAGATCGTTCGAATCCATCGCGCGCTCTTCGACGCGCTGGTTGTCGCGAAAGGTGCCCGACTGGCGGAACAATTGGTCGACGAGGGTGGTCTTGCCATGATCGACGTGCGCGATGATGGCGATATTGCGCAAAGACATGCGGATAAGCCTTGATGTAAGGGGGCAGCGCCCGGAGCGCCGCGAGACGCCGCGCCCCTAACAGAAGTGGTGCTGCGGCGCAACATGATTGCCGAAGCCGCGCTCTATCGCTGCGATTGCGCCAAATGCCCCGCCTCATAGAGCGAGCGATTCTCGGCGCGGCGCAACCGTTTCGCCGCGCCCCTGTCGAAATCGACCTTCCAGCGGTCGAGGGCGGCCGCCAACCGGACCGGGTCGGACATATCGCCGATTGCGCGCAATTCGCGCGACGCCGTGAGCAGCGCCGCCTGCTCGCGGGCGAACCCTCGCCCCGCGTAGCGCTCGGCGATCAGCCCCAGTTGATGGCGCATCGCCGCGATCGACAGCGCCGCCCCTTGCCGGTCGCCGCGACCAATCATCAGTTGCGCCCCCGCGATGCCGTCGTCGAGCGCGCCAAGCTGGTCGTCCAGCCGCCGCGCGGCGGTGCGTTCGGGTGTGCACGGCCGCACCGCGCGAACATAGGCGGCCAGCGCTTCGAGTGTCGCCGGGGTCGGCTCCTGCCCCCCGAATTCCTCGACGATCAGGTTGCGGACGAAGGGTTCGAGCGAGCGCGTATCGGGGTCGCGCGAGATTTTTCCGGGCATCGCCAGGTCGGGAATGACAACAGGGTCGAAGCGCGCATTGCCGCGCGCGGCGCTGAAGAAGCTGTTCGTGACGTCGGCCGTCCCCGGCGCGGCGGAGACGCCGGCGAGCAGGAAATGCGGATTGCCGCGCCCGTTGATATGGCAGCTGGCGCAGCTCAGCCCCGCCTTGGCCGCCTGCCCGCCAAGCAGCGTCGGCGCGCCGAACAGCGCGCGTCCGCTCCGCACCAGCGCGTCGTCGCCGGGCGCAAGGCAAGCCGCGGGCTGTCCGGACAACAATGCCAGCTCGGCCCCCGGCGCGGTCCAGCGCAACTGCTCGAAAACCGGCGGCGCATCGCCGCGCGTCGCCGCCACGCCAAGGAGCAGCGCCGCGAACGCAATCAGCTTGCGGATGCGCGCCCCGCCGCGATCCAGCGCCGGAGTTCGTCGACCTCGTGGCATCCGAATCCGCAGATCGTCTCGAGCTTCGCGAGATGCGCCTTCGCTCCCGCGACATCGCCGCGCTCGAGCTTCAGTTCGCCATAATATTCGAGCGCGCCGCGATGCGCCGGCGCGATCGCGAGCGCCTCGCGATAATAGGCTTCGGCCGCGTCATAACGTTTCAGCTTGCGGTTCGCGAAGCCCAGGTAAGTGAGCACATCGGGGTGCGGTCCCGCCGCCCACAGCGCCGCGTCGAGCTTCGCGATCGCGGCTTCGTAGCGATGCTCGTTGATCAGGCCGACGGCGGCGACATAGGTCGCATCGAGCGTTTCGGCCGCGGCGAGCCGTACCTCGGGCTCGACCGCGCTTTGCACCTGCGGTCCCGCGGCGACCGCCGCCTCCAGCTTGGCAACCGCGTCGGCGAGCTTCGCCGAATCGGTGCATGTCCCCGCGCACCCTTCCTGCATCGCCTTCAGCGCGCCGAGCTGTTCGTCGGCCTTTTCCGCCTTGCCGAGCTTCGCCTGCGTGATGCCAAGGTCGCGGCGCGCGTCGACCATCTTCTCGTCATAGCGAACCGCAGCTTCGAGCGGCTTCACCGCGCGCGAGAAATCGCCCTGCGCCATATAGCTCGCGCCGAGCAGATAATTGGCCTGCGGGTTTTTCGGCACCGCCGACACGACCTTTTTGAAGGCTTTCGCCGCCTCGGCATATTGACCGGAGGCGAAGGCGTCGGTGCCCTTCTGATAATCGACCGTCGGGTCGTAGCTGCTCTGGCTCGGCGGCGCGCTGCTGCCGCTCCCGCCGCTGCCGGCCGCGAAGGTCATCGGCGCGGCAAAGACCGCGCAGGCGGCAAGAATGGCTAGTGAAGATCGATACCGCATGGCGAGTCTCTCCCTCGGTCGATACGGACGTCAGCCTATCACAAGTGCGCCCCGTGCGGAACGGCGAAGCGCGGCTCAGACCATCGCGACCAGCCGCTCGATTTCCTGCCCGGCCGTCCGCGCCGCGCGGACGAGGTTGGCATGGAAATCGCCCGCGCTGTCGCCATTCGCTTCGTCGGTCACCGCCTTGATCGCGCCCCATGGCTTGCCGAGCCGCGCCGCGACCTGCGCCACCGCGCCAACCTCCATATCGACGAGCGTCGCGCCGAGCGCCGCCAGGTCGGCCGCCGCATCGGGGCAGGCGACGAAACTGTCGCCGCTCGCGATCCGCGCGCGGGGCAAGCCGAGTCCCGGATCGGCCATCGCCCGGAAGTGCGCCTCACCCGCCTCGCCGATCGGCCACTCGCCCGCGCGATAGCGGCGAAACAGGCCCGGTTGATTGGCACCATAGTCATGCTGCAACGCCTCGGCGATCCAGTACGCCCCCGGCGCCGCGCCGAGCGACCCGCAGGTGCCGGTCATCAGCAGCAGGTCGGCGTCGGCGCCAAGCACGCCCGCGCAAAGCGCGGCGTTGACCTTGCCGAGCCCGCAGGTCGCGATGGTCAGGCGGTGCCCGGAACCGTCGAATCGCCTTGCCGCGAACGGACCAGCAACGGGCTCGCCCGCGCGGGTAAACAGCGCATCGGCCTCTTCGGGCAAGGCGGCGAGGATCAGGATATCGGACATCGCACCTGTCTACCGTCTCGTGCGGCCTTGCCAAGCGCGCGTCGCAACGCCATCGCTCATGGCAATGCTCGCTCGCATCTTTCCCGACCGCTTCGTCCCCGTTCTGCTCGTGACGATCCTGCTCGCAAGCGTGGCCCCCGTGCGCGGCGCGGCGGTGCCGGTTGCGGGAGGACTGTCGACCGCTGCGATCGTCTTCCTCTTTTTCCTGAACGGCGTGCGCCTGCCGCGCGACGAGGTGCTGCACGGCATCCGCAACTGGAAGCTGCAAGGCGCTGCGCTCGCCTTCTGTTTCGGCTTCATGGCCCTCCTCGGCCTCGCGGCGCAGGCGGCGATGGCGCCGCTGCTCCCCGCAACGCTCGCGCTCGGCTTTCTCTTCCTCGGCATCCTGCCCTCGACTGTCCAGTCGGCAACCGCCGCGTCGAGCCTCGCGGACGGCAACATCGCGGCGAGCGTCGTCGCCGCCGCGCTGCTCAACCTGTCCGGCGTCGCGCTCTCACCGCTGCTGTTCGCGCTGCTCGCCGGCAGCGCGGGCGAAATCCACGGGGAGGCGGTGCTGCGCATCGTTTCGATCCTGCTTGTCCCCTTCATTGCGGGGCAGCTCGTCCAGCGCTGGCTGCGGCCGTGGGTGCTCGCGCACCGCGGCCTCGCGACCTTCATGGACCGCACCGCGATCGCAATCGCGGTCTATGTCGCTTTTTCGGCGGCGGTCGTCGCCGGCATCTGGGGCCTGCTCGACGGACGCGAGATCGGCATCGTGCTCGCCGCGGTCGCCGCGCTGCTGGCGCTGTCCTTCGGCGGCGCCTGGGCGCTCGGCGGGCTGCTGCAGCTCGCGCGGCCCGACCGCATCACCCTGCTCTTTTCGGGCGCGCAAAAGAGCATCGCGGTCGGCGCACCGCTCGCCGCGACGCTTTTCCCGCCTGCCATCGCCGGCATGGTGCTCGTCCCGATCCTCGTCTATCACATGGCGCAACTGATCCTGTCCGCGTGGATCGCGCCGGCGCTTCGCGATGACAAGGTGTAGTGCTTGAATAACACAGGTCCGCATGCCATGTAGGCAGGCGGCCCTGGATCGTAACTTGGGGCTGGAAGGAAGACGAATGAGCGAACTGACTGCAACGGCGACCGCGACCGATGAGCTGAAGCTGACCCCGCCCGAGCCGATGCCCGCGATCACGCCCGAAAAGGCGGCGGGCCTGGTGCCGCTGTCGACCGACCAGAAATCGAAGCTCGAGGAACGCGTCGACGGCTTTATCGACGACCTGATCGCGCAGGATGAAAATTCGCCCGAATTCGGCAAGCGGATCGACCAGATCACCAACATGGGCCGCAAGGAAATGCTCGACGCGGCGAACCAGTCGAACCGCTTCCTCGACCGCCCGATCAAGGCGATGGACCGCGACACCAACATCGGCCAGAGCCTGATCGAACTGCGCACCACGGTCGAGAAGCTCGATCCCTCGGCGAACGGCAAGCTGCTGAACAAACGCGGCTTTTTCGACAAGATCTTCGGCAGCAAGATCAACAATTATTTTGCCCAGTACCGCAGCGCGCAGACGCATATCGGCGGCATCCTGACCGCCTTGTCGAACGGCAAGGACGAGCTGCTCATGGACAATGCCGCGATCGACGTCGAACGGCGCAAGCTGTGGGAAGCGATGGGCAAGCTCGAACAGATGATCCACGTCGCGGGTACGCTCGACCGGCGGCTCGAGGAAAAGGCCGCCGAACTCGACAGCAGCAACCCCGCGAAAGCGAAGGTCATCCGCGAAAACGCGCTCTTCTATGCGCGCCAGCGTACGCAGGACCTGCTGACGCAGATGGCGGTGACGGTCCAGGGCTATCTCGCGCTCGACCTCGTCAAAAAGAATAATGTCGAGCTGGTAAAGGGGGTCGAACGCGCCTCGACCACGACCGTCGGCGCGCTCAAGACCGCAATAACCGTCGCGCAGGCAATGACGAACCAGAAGCTGGTGCTCGAACAGATCACCGCGCTCAACACGACGACCGCGAACATCATCGACGGCACCTCGCAGATGCTGAAGGACAATACCGCGCGCATTCACGAACAGGCCGCATCGAGCACGATCCCCGTCGAAACACTCCAGCGCGCCTTCCAGAATATCTATGACACGATGGACGCGATCGACACCTTCAAGCTGAAGGCGCTCGACACGATGAAGGCGACGGTCACCACGCTCGAAGGCGAGGTCGTCAAATCGAAGGGTTATATCGCGCGCGCCGAAGGGGCGACGCAGGCGCAGTCGAGCGTCAGCGGCGCGGCCAGCCCGCTTGCCGCACTCGAAGGCTAAAGGATGACGATGAGCGAAGTCGACAAGGTCCGGATTTCGGCGGCTTCGGCGATCGAAAGATCGCGCGAACGCCGCCGCCCGATCGGAACCAAGAGCATCGCGCTGCGCCGCCAGCATCTCTACAAGAAGCTCGGCCGCGTGCTGATCGCGGGCGGCATCGTGCTGCTCGGCGCCGCGGTCTTCGGCGCGCTGATCCAGCCGCTCGGCTTCACCGGCCTGCTCGCGCTGTTCGTCCTGCTCATCGGCGTCGCGGTGCTGTTCGGCCGGACGCCCTTCCCCGAACCGCGCCAGGCCGATTTGCCGAAGGCCGACCTGAAGCAGCTCGCGGGGCGCACCGAAATCTGGCTGGAGGCGCAGCGCCCGGCGCTGCCCGCGCCCGCACGCCAGCTCGTCGACGGCATCGGCGTCCAGCTCGACCTGCTCGCCCCGCAGCTCCAGACGCTCGACGCGTCGAGCCCGGCAGCGGCGAACATCCGTAAACTCGTCGGCGAAGACCTGCCCGAACTCGTCGCGGGCTATCAGCGCATTCCCGCGGGGCTGCGTACCGAAGCCCACGCCGGGCGTACCCCCGACGAGACGCTGGTCGGCGGGCTAAAGATGCTCGAAAGCGAGATCGGCAACGCCGCGCGTAACCTCGCTGCGGGCGAACTCGACAAGCTTGCGACGCGCGAACGCTATCTCCAGCTCAAATATCAGGGCCTCGACGGTGAGGACACGCCCGCCGGCTAAAGCCGGTGCGTCAGGTCTGGCGCCAGCGCTGCGTCCCGAACCACAGCAGCAGGATGAGCAGCAGCGGCGGGGCCAGCCCCCAATGTGCGGGTCCGGCATAGGGCGCGAGCAAGGGCGCCGACGACAGCAGCCATAGCGCCGCCAGCAAGGCGCCGACCGCGGCCGCTTCGAACGCGAAGCTGCGCCAGAAACGCGCGCGCGCGCGGGTATAGGCGGCCCGCGCGTCGATCGCGCGCTCGACTCCGACGGCAAAGCCGCGGTCGCCCGTGCGGGCGGGCGGCGCAAGCATCGCGGCGAGCAGCGCGTCGGTTTCGCGTTCGTCGGGGGTCGTCATGCGTCCGCTCCTTCGCCGATCATCTTCTGCGCCTTTGCGCGCCCGCGCAAGACCAGCGATTTGAGCGTACCGAGCGGCACGCCCATGATCTCCGCCGCCTCGCCGTGCGACCAGCCATGGCCGAAGCAAAGCGTAAGCGCGGCGCGTTCCGGTGGCGACAGCGCAGCGAGAAGGCGGTCGGCGTCGATCGCCGCGTCGCTTGCCGGGCGTGGGTCGGTCGACGTCGAATGCTCCTCGCCCGCGGCCAGTCCCTCGCGCCGCCGCGCGGTGCGCCGCTGGTCGAGGAACAGGCGCCAGCCGATTCCCATGATCCACGCCGCATAACTCCCTTGCCCCCGATATTCGCCCGCGCGTTGCCACGCGCGAACGAAAGCTTCCTGCGCCAGATCGTCGGCGTCGCACCCGGCGGCGCGGGACAGGAAGGCGCGCAACCGCGCCTCGTGTCGCAACACGAGGAGCTGGAAAGCGGCGCGATCTCCCCCGGCAACGCGCTGGTTGAGGGCCCAATCTTCATCGGCGCTTGCCTCATCACGCAGCGTTGCGCTCCTCAAGCGCCGCGGCGCGCGCGAGGCGGCGGCGGACGAGGAGCGCGATACCGACGAAGGCGGGAAATAGCGCGGCACCGGCCGAAATGCGGACCAGCTCTTCATGTCCCTGGATGATCCCGAACCCCGCCATCGCGAGGCCGATCGCCAGCAGCACCAGCGCATTGCGGTCGTCGCCGCCACTGGCCGTTTCCTTGTCGCCCTGTCCGCCGAGATGCTCATAGGGTTTGTTGAGCTTGTCGATCAGCGGGCTCACCGCGTCCGACTTGGCCTCGAGCGCGCGGCGGATCGAGCGATGCAGCATCCACGCGTGCAGCAGCCGCGCGAGCAGAAAGAAGCCGACGACGAACAGCGCGACGACCGTGATATTTTCAAGCCAGCTGAAGAAGGCGTCGCTGACCGCGACCAGCTCGGTGGTCGGCGGCGGCGCGGGCACGTAGGAGGCGACCTCGCGCGGGCTGATATAGGCCGCGACCTGTTCGGCGCTGATCGACTCGCCGGCCGGCACCGTGATCGTCGTGACGGCGGGAGGTACCGCCGCGGGGGTGGTCGCAGTGGCGGCGGCGGCCGCGGCGGCAATCAGAATATCCATCGACATATTTCTCCGTCATGCCTTTTTGGCATGGTGAAACCACAGGCGGCGGCCTCCGGCAAGGCGGAGATGATCTGCACCGGGGAGCACATATCGACCACCGCAGGGCGCCGCCGCCCGGACCGGCGCGGAGGCCGATCAGGTACTGGACGGCGCGAGAGGCCTCAGCGGATGCACGACCGGGAAATTTTTTTGCGAGAAGGGCCTACAGCCCCTCGCCGCCCGTCCAGTGCGCGTTGACGAGGCGGCGCGCAAGCGCGCTGACCTGGTTGCGGATGTCGGGCACCGCGACGACTTCCCACAGGTCGCCGCGCGTCATCGGCCCGATCGCCAGTATATGTTCGGACGCCTTGCCGGCGGCGTCGACGACATGCCCGTCGCGATCGATGTCGAGCCCGAGGCGCAGCGCATCGGGGCGGATGCGCCGCGTACCGAGCAGGCGGCGCACCAGCGGGTCGGACGAGCGCAACAGGTCGCCTTGCGGCCCGGTGCAATTGATCATCCGCGCCGCGCGCGCCGTCACCCGTTCGGCCTCACCGCGCGGCAGCCACGACACCGCGAGCGCGTCGGGTTCGACCGCGACATTCGCTATCTTGCCGGCGCGGAAATGGAGCTGGCCCGACGCGATCAGCGCATCGATCCGGTCGGCGACTTCGGGCGCGAGCCGGTGGCGGTGGACGTCCCAGAAGGGCCGCAGATGCCGCAGGAAACGCGCGCGCTTGTCGGCGTCGGCGGCGGCCCACATCATCTGGGTGATCGGGCGGATCGAATCGACGACGAGCCGCCAGTCGCGCCCGCGCGCTTCGTCACGCGCCCAGCGCACCAGTTCGGAAAGGTCGGGCGCGGGCTTTGCGAGCACGGGCTTCGGCCGCGGCAGCCCGTCGATATGGCGATGCGGGCGCAGCCCGCGGCGCGACAGCGCGGTGATCGGACCTTCATGACCGTGCGCGACGAGGCGCAGGATCACGTCGACCGCGGTCAGCCCGGTGCCGATCACCAGCACCGGCGCCTGTTTATCGAGCCCCTCTTCGAACGCGCTCGCCCAAGGATCGCCGATATAACGATGCGAGGGCAGGTGCGCGCCATGGATCGCGGGCGGGTCGTGCGGCGGCAGATTGCCGATCGCGAGCACCGCGCGGTCGGCCTCGATCAGCCCGCCATTGACGAGGCCGAGCGTCACCTGCCCGCCCTTCTCGGCGATATCGAGCACCTCGTCGTCGACCAGTTTCAACCTCCGCCCATAACGCTCCATTGCCGCGCGCAGCGTTTCGCGCAGGTAACGGCCATAGGTCGCGCGCGTCACAAACGCCGCCTCGCAGCCGAGGCCGCGCGCCGTCAGCCATTCGCAAAAATGGTCGGGACGGTCCGCAAAAGCGCTCATATTGCCCGCGCGGACGTTGAGCAGGTGCGATGTTTCGGTGCTGCTATACGCGACCCCGGCGCCCATGCGGTGCCGGTCGCGCTCGATCAGCAGCACCTCGACATCGGGCTGTTCGAGCAGGTTGATCGCGAGCAGCGTGCCCGAAAAGCCCGCGCCGACGATCGCGACGCGCGTCGCGGTGCGGAAACGCGGGCGCGGCGAATGAAGCTGCGCTTCGATCAACGCGTCACCACGTCGCCCGACACGGTGACGCGTTCGAGCAGGCGATATTCGGGCCAATAGTCGCCGACCGCATAATGCTGGGTCGACCGATTGTCCCAGATGCCGATCGCGTTCGGCGTCCAGCGGAAACGCACCTGATATTCGGGCACCTTGATCCGGTCGAAGAGCAGGCGCAGCAGGCTGTCGCTTTCTTCCTCGGGCAAATCGATGATGCGGCTGGTGAAGGTGTAGTTGACGTAGAGGATCTTCTCGCCCGTTTCGGGGTGCGAGCGCACGACGGGGTGGCGCACCGGCGGGAAGTCGCGTCCGAGCTGCGCGCGTTTTTCCTCGCTGACGCGGCCGCCGAAGCTGCGCACGATGTCATGCTCGGCCTCGAGCCCCTCGATCCGGTCCTTCACCGGCTGCGGCAGCCCGGCGTAAGCAGCGGCGGTGTCGGCCCACATCGTATCGCCGCCAAGCGGCGGCAGGTGCCGTGCGCGCAGGATCGAGGTGATCGACGGCTTCTCACGGAAGGTCACGTCGGTGTGCCACTTGTTATACGCCTGGAAAGCGCCAAGCGTTTCGGCGGTGAGCTGGACGCCCTCGACGCCTTCGATCTTGAGGATTTCGGGATAGCCCTCGACCGAGGGGATCACCGGATGGCCTTCGAGTTCGCCGAAGAAACGCCCGAGGCGGACATGGCTTTCGTGGCTGATGTCCTGATCGCGAAAGAAGACGACCTTGAAGCGCAGCCACGCCGCGCGCAGCCATTCACCCTCCGCCGACGTCAGCGGGCGATCGAGGTCGAGTCCGCCGATCTCCGCCCCGATCGTCGGGGTCGCGGGCGAAATCGACACGCCGAGCGAGCGCGCGGCCTCGAACAGGTCGGGGGTGTTGAGCTGCGTGGCCATGCACAATCCTTTCGGTCGTTCGATTCGGAAAAAGTCCCGGAACGCTTGAAAGTAACTCAACTAAAATAATTGACAAGTCCCGACGCGCCGAAGCGCGCGATATGCGCGACCTATGGCCGATAGGGGATCGCGTCGGGCAGGACCACGCCCACATCCTGCGCATAACGATCCCACGCCGCCGCAAGCTCGGCCGCGCGGTCCGGATGGACGAGCGACAGGTCACGCGTTTCGCCGGGATCGCGCGCGATATCGAACAGGCGCCAGACGCCATCGCCGATATCGGTGAGTTTCCAGTCGCCGCGGCGATACGCGCGCGATCCGAACAGCTCGGCGCCGACGCCGTCATCCGCACCATAGACGCGCGCACCGGCATCCTTCAGCCATGCGGCCCACGACCGGCCAGTGATAGGCACGACCTTCCGCCCCGCAACCTGCGTCGCCTTGGCGTCGGCGCCCGCGAGGTCGAGCAGGGTCGGCGCGATATCGGCGACCGACAGATATTGCGTCTCGGCGCCCTTGCGCGCTTCGATGCCCGCGCCGCTGATGAACGCGACCGCGCGCGTCCCGCCCTCGCTTTGATAACCCTTGGTCAGCCACGACGGCGCGGTGGCCGCCTGTGCCCAGCCCGCGCCATAGGTGAGATACGACGTCGCCTTACCGCGATTGGCGAAACCATTGTCGGCGCCCTTCAACTGCGCGGCGAGCATCTGCGCCCCCGTGGTTTCGACGTCGAGCGCCTCGGCGCCATTGTCGGCGAGGAAGATAATAACGGTATTGTCGAGCTCGCCCGATGCCCGCAGCGCCTCGACGACGCGGCCGACATTCTGGTCGAGCCGGTCGACCATCGCGGCATAGATTTCCATGTTGCGCGCCGCGAACCGCTGTTGCTCCGCGGTCAGCGAATCCCAGCTGCCGTCGCGGTTGCGCGGAAGATGCGCGGCGACATCGGGGCCAAGGATACCGAGTTCGCGCTGCCGCGCCAGCCGCCGCGCGCGCAGCACGTCGAAGCCTTCGTCATAGCGCCCCTTGTAGCGCGCAATGTCTTCGGGATGCGCTTGCAGCGGCCAGTGCGGTGCGGTGAAGGCGAGATAGCCGAAAAAGGGCCGCGCGGGCTTTCCACCGGCGGGCGTCTCGCCCAGGAATTCGATCAGCCGCGCCGCGAACGTGTCGCTCGAATAGAAATCGGCGGGAAGCTGCGTCACGCGCTTCCCCTGCTCGGTGTAGGTTGCCCGGCCGCCCTTTTCGGGGTCGGCGTCGGTGCCGAAATGATTGTGCCCGCCCTGCAGCAACGCAAAGCTGCGCTCGAAACCGCGCGCATGGGGATCCTGTTCGGGGGTCAGGCCGAGGTGCCATTTGCCCGACAGCAAGGTTCGATAGCCGCTCGCGCCCAGCCGCTCGGCGAGCGTCGCGACGTCGCTGCGCAAATAGCCCTCATAACCCGGCTTGCCCTGCTGGTTCGGGCGGATCATCTCGGCCATCGTGCCCAGCCCGGCGCGGTGATTGTCGGTGCCCGAGAGCAGCATCGAGCGCGTCGGCGAACAGGTCGGCGCGGTATGGAAGCCCGCGAGCCGGATGCCGTTCAGCGCGAGCCTGTCGAGGTTCGGCGTCCGTATCTCGCCCCCGAATGCGCCCAGATCCGAATAGCCGAGATCGTCGGCGACGATGACGAGCAGGTTCGGCCGCCGCTCCTTCGCCTGTGCGGGACCGATCGTCGCGGCGGCACCGATCAGCGCGGAAAAAAGGAGGCGGGCGAAACGCGAACCATGGATCATCGAGCAGTCTTTCAAAAAGGCCGGCGCGCCCGGCGAATGAAACCGGGGCGCGCCGCAGACAGGACCGGCGCCAGTCACAGGAAGGAAAGGGAGAACCTTAAACGCCGGCCGATTTCGTCAGGCGGGTTCGTATTGAACCGCCTTTTCCTTGCGGACGGTGCGGCTCTGCCGCCCATCGATCCCCACCGGCACGTCGCCCAAAATCGTCGCGCGGCGAAGCGTCCGGCGCTGCAACCCGAAGTCGGCGGTCGCGCGGTGCTGCGTCGACTGATTGTCCCAGATGGCAACGTCGCCCTCGCGCCAGCGCCAGCGCACGACATTTTCGGGCTTGGTGATATGATCCTGCAACGTCTGGAACAGCCGCGCGCTGTCGGCGGCGTTCAATCCGACGAACTGCTTCACAAAATGGCCGAGCAACAAGCTGCGCTGCCCGCTCACCGGATGGACGCGCACCACCGGATGCTCGGTCTCATAGACCGTCGAGGCAAAGACGTTGCGATGCTCCTTGATCCGCTTCGCCGCGCTTTCGCCGTCGGGCGCCGACTGCAGGATCGACGCATAGTCATAGAGGTTGGTGTGCGTCGCCCAGAGGTTGTTGACGAGCTGGCGCAGCACTTCGGGCAGGCCCTCATAGGCCGTCTCGCCATTCGCCCATTGCGTGTCGCCGCCCGCTTCGGGGATCGTCAGTGCGCGCAGGATCGACGCCTTCGGATAAGCGTCGACGAAGGTGACGTCGGTGTGCCAGCTCGACGCGGCATAGCCTTCCTTGCTGTCGAGCTCGAGCAGGTAGCGCGACCCTTCGGCGACCGGCACCGTCGGATGCGCGACCGGATCGCCGAGCAGCGCAGCAAAGTCTTCATGCTCCTGGTCGGTAAGATGCTGCTGGTCGCGGAAGAAGAGCACCTTGTGCCGCACGAGCGCCGCCTGGATCGCCTGCACCGTCGTGGCGGGGAGGTCGCCCGATAGCTGGACGCCGTTCACGATCGCACCGATCGTGCCGGTCACCGGGGTGACGTCGAGGTCGATAGTCTTGTCGCGCGCATTGGCATAGCTGTTGTGAAGGTCCGTCATGTCAGTCTCCTTTGGGGGTTGGACGGCGGGTATTCGGCGCAGGCGCGTCCGGCCGGTTCCGGCTGTCGTCGCGGCGAATTTCGGGAATGGGCGGGGCGCATCACAGCTTTGTCCGCAACGTCGCGCCGATCGTGCGCGGTTCGCCGATCAGCGAGGTCACGATGCCGGTGACGGCGGGCGAAAGCGTCTGGAAATAATCCTTGTCGAACAGGTTGCGCGCCCAGATCGACAAGTCGAACAGACCGTCATCGGTGCGGATGCCGATCCGCGCATTGGCAATGCCATAGGCCGGAACATCGGCATAACGGCTGTCGCTCGACGAGGTGTTGAAGGTCGACCGGTGCGAATAATCGGCGTGGCCATAGAGCGACAGGTCGCGCCCGCCGAGATTGCCGAGCGGTGCCGACACGTCGCCGCCAAGCGTGTAGGTGAGCTTCGGCACGCCGGGCAATTGCTCGCCTGTCAGGTCCTGGATACCCCCCCGGTTGAGCCGCTCGGGCGCCTGCGGCGCGGTGCGGTAATCGCTGTACGTCGTGTCGGCATAAGCGACCGAGGCATAGAAGCTCGCGCGCTCCGACGGCGCATAGCTCAGGTCGCCCTCGACCCCGCGTGAGCGCACGCCGGGGATATTCGCGATATATTGGCGGACGTTGACCGTGTTCGGCACCTGCTCGGTGATCGCAGTCTGGTAATCGCTGATCTCGGTCCAATAGCCCGCAACGTTGAGCGTCACCGCCTTGTCGAACCATTGCGACTTGATGCCGAGTTCGTAGCTGTCGACCTTTTCGGGCGCGACGTCGGGGTCGATCCCGGCGGGCAGGTTGGTGAGGTTGAGCCCGCCCGACTTGTTGCCGCGCGAATAGGTCGCATAGGCGAGCGCATCGTCCGAGAATTGCCACGACAAGGTCGCGAGCCCCGATATGCTGTTGTCCTTGAATCCCGTCGAGTAGCTGGTGACCGGGTTGAATTGCGCGCGGAGCGCCGCCGCCTGCGCCGCGATTCCGGCCGGCAATGTCGACAGATCGGTCCCCGCGACATGGATCTGCGTGAACGAGCCGCTCTTCTTTTCATGCGTGTAGCGCAGCCCCGCGGTCAGCGTCAGCCGGTCGGTGAATTTCCAGTCGAGCTGGCCGAACAGCGCATAGCTTTTGGTCCGCGGGTCCGAGGTCGAATTGGCCTCGAAGCCGTTCAGCGCGGCTTCCCATGCCGCAAGCGGGATCGGCGAGGTCGCGGGGCGGTTCCACAACGCGGCCGCCGGGCCATAGGCGCTCGCGCCCTTGCCGCGGATGACCTGCCAGAAATAATAGGCGCCGACGACATAATCGATCGGGCCGTCGCTGTCGGACGCCAGCCTGATTTCCTGGCTGAACTGACGCTGGCGGTTCGCCTGCTGCGCCTTGGTGATGACGGGGAGCGAGGTCGAATCGCCGTCGTTCGCGGGGTTCCAGTCCCACCAGCGATAAGCGGTGATCGAGGTCAGCTTGACGGCGCCGACGTCCCAGTCGAGCTGCCCCGATACGCCATAGCCGTCCATGTTCGACTGATAATGGCTGTTCGCCTCCCCGCGCCGCGCGAAGGGATCGATCGTCGGGAAGCTGTAGCCGGGAAAGCGCGCCGCGCGTTCGGCAAAGCTGTTCGGAATCGCGGCGCCATTGTCATAGGTACCGAAATAATCGGCGAAGACGTTGAGGACATGGTTCTGCTTCTGCCGCGAGAAATCGCCGATGATGCGCGCCTCGAGATTGGGCGTCGGGGTGAACAGCAACTGCCCGCGCACGCTCCAGTTGGAATAGTCCTGCGCCCGCTCCTTCTGCGTGTCATTGTAGAGGAAGCCGCGGCGCTCGGTGGACGAGCCGCTGATGCGAATGGCGAGCAGGTCGTCGATGATTGCCCCCGACGCCGACGCGCGCAGCTGGTAATAGCCATAGTCGCCGACGCTCGCCTCGCCCGAAAATTCGGGATCAAAGCTGGGCTTCTTCGACGTGATGTTGATCGCGCCCGAGGTCGTGTTCTTGCCGAACAAGGTCCCCTGCGGCCCGCGCAGCACCTCAATCTGCTGCAAATCGACCAGGTCGAACTGCGACTGGCCGGGGCGCCCGTAATAGACATTGTCGACATAGAAGCCGACGCCATTCTCCAGCCCGTCGTTGGTCAGCGCGACATTGCTGCCGAGCCCGCGAATGTTGATATTGGTGTTGCGCGGGTTGAAGCTGAACACCTGCAGGCTCGGCACGATCTGCTGGATCTGCGTCAGCGAGTAATTGCCCGTTGCCTCGAGCTGCGACGCGCCCACGACCGACAGCGCGATCGGCACATCCTGTGCGCTTTCGTCGCGGCGGCGCGCCGACACGATGATTTCGGCGCCGTCGTAGGAGGCGGCAGACGCGGCGGCCACCGCGGCGCCGGCAGCGTCGTCGTCCACGGCGGCACCGTCGGCGGAGGCCGTTCCGGTTTCGGTGGCAGCGGCGGGTACGGCAGGCAGCAACAGCGCGGCGCCGAGGAGAAGCTTCAAACGATGATCGGGAGAGAAACGGTTCATTGGATATGGTCCCCGGGCGGTGCTCCCGCCCCCTTTTTGATGTGATGGATGGTGGCGCGGTGCGCCGCGCCCGATCCGGCCGCCAGCTGAGCCCCCCACAGCGCACGGGCGGCGCTGCGCAGGGACGCAGGATAGCGAGCCAGATCCGACAGGTCGGATTGGGTCAGCAAAGGCATGATATTTCCCCGCGCCGGCGCTCGGGTGCCGGACGTCAGGCCGCAAACGTCTCGCGTGAGGAGGCGCGGCTGGAGAGGATGGAGAGCTGCCGTGCACGGCGGGGCGCGGTCGGTCCGCTACCCCGCGCACGCACGCGGCGATGATCTAGTCGATGGTGCTACACATACGCATCGCAATACCCCTTCTGGGGGGAACGCAATGCCTGGCGCTGTCGCCCGAGCATCACGCGCTTTAGCCGTTGGTAACGCGGAGCAAGCTGCTTCCCGGTCAAAAGCCGCGGGTCGAGGAGGAGAGCCCGTCATCCGTCTCGACCAGTCCCGAATGACAATGTCAACTTAATCGATTGATTTTAGATTCGTCAATGACGGGTACCGCTTTTTGCGACGAAGAAAATCTTTCGCCGGACAAGCTGCGGCTTATCAGACAAGCGCAAAAGCAGGAAAACGGGGGATCTGGGCGGCATCTTCGGGCGGAACGCCGCGCGCCGCAAAGCGAAGGCCGGAGGATCTCATCGATAGGAGGAGTCTGCGGTATTAGGTAGCAAACGCACCAAGAGCTACCTAGCCGGACTCGAGCGTCGTTCCCTATGCTTTGGGGCATGGGAATTTCAAACTTCAAGAAATCGCTGGAGCAACGCTACTCGGCCCTTACTGGTGAGTTGCAGGTCGTCCACGCGTCGATCGCCCGGATACGGCGCGAAGCCGAAAAGCTGCCTGAGTTGGAGGCACGCATCCCGCAGTTGGAGAATCTAATCTCCGGTGCAGAGTTGCTACTTCGTGACGCGCATCCAGATTGGAAGCCCGAGCAAGCCCCTCCCATTCAACCATGGACGCATACCTTGCCCGTTCCGTTCGGTTCATGCGGGAGGCGGGGGATGAACATTCTTCGCGACGCTTCCGAACCGATGACCGCGCGCGAAATTGCGATGCAGGTATTGCGGGAGGTAGGGTGTGAAAATCCAGATCAAAAGCTGGCCCAGCGAACTGTAAATGCAGTTGAAGCCTCACTTCGACACCATCGAGGCAAGACCGTTGAATCTTCCGGACGCTACCCGATGCAATGGCGAGCTATCAACAAACCGGAGGTCGAATTTGATCCCTAATTTAATACCGTCAATGTAAGGTATAAATATACATTGACTGTAAATCCGACTCCACATAGTAGCAATTAAACTAAAAGCTCTTAGTCAAGCAAAAAAATGCTTGCCCTTGCGATTTTTCACGTCTATTTGCGTTTCCGTCGTCAGAAACGACGAAGCCCGCAGCGGGTAGGACCGTCTGCGGGCTTCTGGAACCAACCCTTGAGTCAGAAGGGAGGGCTATCTGTATGCGCGTTTACCGCGATACGAAGGCTTATTACTTGCGGATATGAAAAATGTCCAGCCTTTTCTCTATTAGAGATGGAGCGTTTTGACGCCCATCGCATCCATGCACTCGAAGAGAAAAGCGGCAGTGAAGGAGCCCCGGCTGACCTTGTTCCTGAGGTTTGCTTCGGACTCCTTCACGCCGTTTTGGGCCAGAGCCGTGACCAAATCGGCGTAGCTCATCCCCTTGCGGAGCATTTCCGCCCTTAGAATCCCTTTTGCATATGCCGACCAATCTGTCACAAACGTAATCCTTATGATTCAAATATCATCAAATATGATGCGATTTAGCTTGACCTGCTTGGACTGAGTCATCATATCCGATGCGAACGTAACGCATTGGAGGGTGAGTCGCAGCATTTTCTTCTCTCGGCATCGGCAAGGACGCTTGATCTCAAGCGCGTCGCCCGCATGTCCGAAGAGGAGGCGGAAGACGCATTCATCGCGCTTCGCTACGTAGAGACGGACGGCGAACCTTTTTGCCATCACTGCCAGTGCGCCGTCGTCTATCGCATCACCCGCACCGTGAAGAATCGCAAGACCGGCGAAATCCGGAAGCGTCGCCTTTTCAAATGCGCCAATTGCTTGAAGCAGTTTTCGGCCACATCCGGGACCATCTTTGCTAGCCGAAAGCTAGAGCTTCGCGACATTCTCTTCGCGATCGGCCTGTTCGCCAACGGGGCAAAAGGACTCAGCGCTCTCCAGCTATCTCGGGATTTGAATGTGCAGCACAAGACCGCGTTCGTTTTGGCGCATAAGTTGCGGGAAGCGCTCGGCGCGCTCCAACATGCCGAACGGCTTGCTGGGTCGGTCGAGATCGATGGAGCCTATTTCGGCGGCTATGCGAAGCCTGCCACGCGGAAGGAAAATCGACGGGACAGGCGACAACTCGCGAACCAAACGGGCAAGCGAAAATGTGTCACTGTTATGCGCGAACGCGGCGGTCGGACCCGCCCTTTCATTTGCAGCGAACTGGAAGGCGCAAAACTGGCGGTGAACGTGATCCAACCGGGTAGCATCCTCTACGCCGATGAGTCCAAAAGCTATGACGGGCTCGAAGCGATCTTTGATACGAGGCGTATCGATCATTCAAAGAGTTACGCGGAAGGGGAGGTTTCGACCAACCATGCCGAATCCTATCATTCGCGAGTTCGCCGCAGCGAGCAGGGTGTCCATCACCGCATTGCGGATAAGCTCGAAGCCTATGCGAATGAAATGGCATGGCGGGAAGATAACCGACGCAAATCGAACGGAGAGCAATTCCTGACGATTACGGCGGCTGGGCTGCACCATCCCGTCTCGCGGCAGTGGAAGGGCTATTGGCAGCGTCGGAAGGAGGCCGCGTGATGGCTGTCTACCAAGTCTATCTGATGGGCCACAGTCATCCGCTCGCGATCGATTTCCCTTTTCGTGATCTCGGCGAACTGATGACCGAGGCCGCGCGCGCCAAGTTTCTGGCCGGCCACATGCCTATGGCGGACGACCATGGCGTCTGTCGGGGCGTTATGGTTGCGACCGGCCGGATTCAGTGTGTAATCGAGGCCGATTAGTTTGACCCAATGATACGTGCCTTGGCCGCTGCAAACTCCTCGTCGGAGATCGCGCCCTTTCGGTGAAGGTCGGCTAGATCGGCCAATTGCTTCGACAGGGAATTACCCGCATCCTGCGGTGCCGGCCGAAAGATAGCAGCAACCGTTGTTGGCCTTATCGGAGGCAATCCGCCCGAGGCACAGACCCGCCCTAATACCGGGTATTTGGAACTGTCGAGTGTTGTCGTCACCTGGCCCTGCAAGCTGATATGAGCGAGGAAGATTGTCTCGCCGACATATCCGCCCATACGGTTGCGCGAGTTCACCGCGCCGCAGGTGAAATAGCCCTGCATATCGACGCCCCAGACCTTCCATGTCGTGGGCTGGGGCGTGAAGCCGTAGGGCAAAGTAATGCGGGCTGAACCGGGATCGACGAGCGAGCTTGTCAGTTGCTTGGTTACAGCCGACATCCAGTCGATTTCGCGCTTCGCTGCCGGGTCAGGCTGCGAGCCCGTTTCGGATTGCTGTGCAGTAACCGGCGCAACCACCGCGATTAACGCGCCGAATAGACAAGCCAGTCTCATATCGTCCTCCCGAATATCAGTCCCAGCCCATTTATCCGACAAAGGTTAACAAGGGGATTCTTACTCCGTGGACTGATACTCCCCTATGCCGCGACTTGGCGGCGTGGACCCGTATCTCGACATCCTCGGCAAACGCATTCGAGCCCGCAGAAGCGAGCTTGGCATGTCACAGGAAGGGCTTGCCCATGAGGCGGGGTTGGATCGCAGCTACGTGGGCCGGATCGAGCGCGGCGAACATAATCTGACGTTCGTCGCGTTGGTAAAGCTGTGTCGGGCGATGAAGTGTGACGTGGCGGCGCTAACTACCGACCTGCCACCGGGACGCCCGACATAAGCATTCAGCGCAGGATCAGAGGCCAGCGATGTTCAGTTCTTCACCGACATTACGAAGGGATTCCGCGTAGCCTTTCGGCATTGTGGCGGCAAAGGCCATCACTGCCGCATAACTTTGGATCGTATCGGCAAGATCGAAATTTGCCCGACCGTATTCGGCACTCGGGCTTTGTGCCTTGTCCATAGTCATTAGGAGAAACCGAAAACGCTCTGCTGCGTCTTTGGGAGCACCCATGGTGCCGACTTTGACGTAAGAGATCACCCGGTCATAGAACAGCTTCCGGCAATTCCACTTGGTGGTATCCAAAATCATTGTGCAGCCAAGTTCGAGGCCATGTCGGAATCCATCACTCGCTACGGGGCTCAAGTTCCTGTGGCCGTCTTCGAGCGCCAGTCGCGTATACTGATCTCGCAGACCGAAAGCCGCAAAAGCCAAGGTTTCAAATGCGAACACGTCTCGACTAGAGGCCTCCATTGGGATTGCGTCTTCGTCGTCAACGCTCCTTAGGAAGTGCCCGGCAAGGGCATTGGTGAACATAAAAACCGAAAGGCCAACTAAGCGCGGAGAGCTTATGTTCGCATCAAGGAAGTTAGCTGCGCGTTGCGGCGTAACGCCCTTGATGAAGTCAAAGAGCGGTGACGGTGGGCGGCGGCGTTTGAACAGGTTGAGCATCTGATCCTCTAGGGAGAATGACGATGCTACTATGGCATAGATAGTCAATGCGCCAGCGCTTGGTGCGTTTGCTACCTAATACCGGGAGTCTGGATGCCCCGTGAGGATTCGAACCTCAATAGACGGAATCAGAATCCGTAGTCTTACCATTAGACGACGGGGCAACGAGGCGCGCGCAATATGACCCGGCGGACCCGCTGTCAAGGCCGCTGGGGCAGGCCGAACAAGTCCGCTTGCCCTGACGCATTTCGCCGCTAGCATCGCGGGGACAACAAAGGGGGCTGCGCCCCGGCGCAGAACACCCATAAGGAGTGGGCTGATGCGTCACGTCGCGATCGTCGGGTCTGGGCCGGCGGGTTATTACACCGCCGAAACATTGCAGAAAGCCGACGATATCGCGGTCGACGTGATCGACCGGCTGCCCGTCCCCTATGGCCTGATTCGCACCGGCGTCGCCCCCGACCATCAATCGATCAAGGCGGTGTCGCGCCGCTACGAAGGGGTCGCGCTCACCGACAATGTCCGCTTCGTCGGGCATGTCGCGGTCGGCACCGACGTCACGATCGACGAGCTGGTCGCGCTTTACGACGCGGTGATCCTCGCGACCGGGGCGCCCAACGACCGGCCGCTCGACATTCCGGGTGCCGACCTGCCCGGCGTGATCGGCAGCGCCGCCTTTGTCGGCTGGTACAATGGCCATCCCGATTTCGCGGGCCTCAACCCGCTGCTCGATGCGCCCGGCGTCGCGGTGATCGGCAACGGCAATGTCGCGCTCGACGTCGCGCGCATCCTCGCCAAGACCCCCGCCGAGTTCGCGGGAAGCGATATCGTCGCACATGCGCGCGATGCACTGGGCGCGAGCGCGGTGCGTCATATTCACATCCTCGGCCGCCGCGGTCCGCACCAGATTGCGATGACCCCGAAGGAACTGGGCGAGCTCGGCCATCTCGAACGCGCTAGCCCGCGCGTCGACCCCGCCGACCTGCCGCCCGAGGGCGACGACGCGCTGCTCGAACCCGGGATGCGCAAATCGGTGACGCATTTGCGCAGCTTCGCTGCCAACCCCGTCGCCAAACCGGTGACGATCGATTTCGACTTCTTCGCCATGCCCATCGGAATCGAAGGCGACGGGCGCGTCCAGCGCGTCATCGTCGAACGCACGACGCTCGATGCCGATCTCAGGAGTCATGGCACCGGCGAGACCTACGCGATCGACGCCGGGCTCGTGATCAGCTGTATCGGTTACCAGACCCCGCCGATCCCCGGCGTGCCGTACGAACATGGCCGTGGGCGCTTCGCGAGCGACGACGGGCGGATCCTGCCCGGGCTTTATGCCGTCGGATGGGCGCGGCGCGGCCCGTCGGGGACGATCGGCACGAACAAGCCCGACGGCGCGCGGATCGGCGAGATGGTGATCGAAGATATCGGGCGCGGCGCGGGCAAGGCGGGCCGGGCGGGGCTCGACGCGCTGCTCGCGAGCCGCGACATTACCCCCGTCACCTTCCGCGACTGGCGCCGGATCGAGGAGGCCGAGGTCAAGGCCGCGCTCGACGGCAACCCGCGCGAGAAATTCACCAGCATCGAGGCGATGCTCGAAGCCATCGGGCGTTGAGTCCCGGCCGGACGGGCGTCCGCACCGCGCTCCGCTGGCTGCTGGCCTTGGCCTATGGCTATGCGGGTTATCGGCACCTCGCGACGCCCGCGCCGTTCTTCGCGATCACACCGCCATGGGTACCTGCACCCGGACTGGTCGTCGCCGCCACCGGCATTGCAGAGATCGCGGGCGCGATCGGATTGATGATCCCGGCCACCCGCAAGGCGGCGGGCTGGGGCCTCGCGCTCTACGCGCTGTGCGTCTGGCCCGCCAACTTCCATCATGCACTCGCCAACGTCGCGATCGGCGGCGAAACGCTAAGCTGGTGGTATCACGGCCCGCGCCTCGCCGCGCAGCCGCTGATCATATGGTGGGCGCTGTGGGCAAGCGGCGCGGCCGATTGGCCGTTTCGCCGCCGCTCTTCCTAGCCGCTATTTCGCAACCGGCGTCTCGATCGGCGGCTGGCCTTTCTGGCTCGCCGCATAAGCCTCGACCGCCTTCAGCACGCGCAACATGTTGCCGCTCGAAATCTTTTCGAGCTCGGCCTGCGTATAGCCGCGCCGCGCGAGTTCGGCGAACAGGCGCGGATAGCCGGTGACATCCTCCAGCCCGACCGGAGTTGCGTCCATCCCGTCATAATCGCCCCCGATCCCGATATGGTCGACGCCGATCGTCTTCTTGATATGGTCGATATGGTCCGCCGCGATCCCGATCGGCGTCTGCGGGGCCGGGTTCGCCGCGTCCCACGCTTTCAGTGCCGGGGCGACAGCATCGGGATTGCCGACGTACAGCGCGTCGAGCCGCGCCTTCTCCGCCGTCCGTGCCAGGCCATGCGCGCGCAGCTTGGGGTCGAGGAAGGCGGCGTAGAGAACGACCATCACCACGCCGCCATTGGCCTTCACCGCGGGCAGCACGCTGTCGGGCACGTTGCGCGGATGATCGTTGACCGCGCGCACGCCCGAATGGCTGAACATCACCGGCGCGTGCGAGACTTCGAGCGCGTCCTTCATCGTCGCTTCGCTGACATGGCTCAAATCGACGATCATGCCGATGCGGTTCATTTCCCGCACGACCTGTTTGCCGAAATCGGTGAGCCCGTCGTGCTGCGGCGCGTCGGTCGCGCTGTCGGCCCAGGGCGTCGTCTTGCCGTGCGTCAGCGTCATGTAGCGAACGCCCATGCCATAAAGTTCGCGCAGCACCGCAAGCGACGAGCCGATCGACTGGCCGCCCTCCGCGCCAAGCATGCCCGCGACCTTGCCCGCCTTCATCTGGCTTTCGAGTTCGGCCGAGGTCCGCGCGAAACCAAGGTCGTTCGGATAGCGCGCGATCAGCCGCTTCGCGACGTCGATCTGCTCGATCGTCTGCTGCACCGCCTGCTGCTCGTTCGTGTTGCTGGGCACATAGACCGACCAGAATTGCGCGCCGACATGCCCCTTGCGCAGCCGCTGGATATCGGTGTGCATCACGCTTCCGTCGGGCTTGGGCCTGGTGGTGTCGTTGAAGTCGAAATTATTGATCACATTGCCGACGCTCCCGCGCAGCTCCCACGGCACATCATTATGCCCGTCGAACACCGGCGCTTTTTTCAGCGCCGCCTCGGCGACCGCTTCGGGCGATTTCTGCGCCATGGCGGGGGTGGATATCAGGGCGAATGCGGCGAGGCCGGCGAGCAGGTGCGACTTTGTCATGGCACGCGACCTTAGGTCGTTGTTCGCACGGCGCAAGCCTTGCCTTGACGTTCGCGTAAACCCCGCGCAGCATCGGCATCATGACAGCCTTCGACGACTGGCGCGCCCGCTCGCCCTATTATGACGAAACCCACGAAGCGCTGGCGCAAAGCGTCCGCCGTTTCGTCGCGCGCGAGATCGCGCCGAACATCGATCGATGGGAGGCCGAAGGCGAGCTGCCGCGTGAGCTCCATAAAAAGGCTGCGGAGGCGGGCATCCTCGGGCTGCGCTATCCCGAACAATATGGCGGGCACAGCGAGGGCTTCGACAATTTCCATGGCCTCATCCTCACCGAAGAACTCGCCGCGGTCGGCGCGGGCGGTCTCGGCGCGTCACTGATGACGCACGGCATCGGCCTGCCCCCGATCCTCGCCTTGGGCTCCAACGATCTCAAGCAACGCGTCGCGCCGCCGGTGCTCGCGGGCGACAAGATCATCGCGCTCGGCATCACCGAAGCGGGCGGCGGCAGCGACGTCGCGAACCTCAGGACCACCGCCGTTCGCAACGGCGACCACTATGTCGTGAACGGCGGCAAGATGTTCATCACCAGCGGCATGCGCGCCGACTGGCTGACCTGCGCGGTGCGCACCGGCGGCCCCGGCGCCGCGGGTATCTCGCTGTTGCTGATCGAGATGGACGCGCCGGGCGTCGAACGCACGCGGCTCGACAAGATGGGTTGGCGGTGCAGCGACACCGCCGCGATCCATTTTTCCGATGTCCGCGTCCCCGCCGACAACCTGATCGGCCCGGAGAATGGCGGCTTCATCGGCATCATGCGCAACTTCAATTCGGAGCGGCTCGGCATGGCGATGGGCTGCTGCGCCTATGCGCGCGTCGCGATGGCCGAGGCAGCCGAATGGGCGCTGCAACGCGAGACCTTTGGCAAGCCGCTCGTCGACCACCAGTCGATCCGCATCAAGCTCGCCGACATGGAGCGCCAGATCGAGGCGACGCAGGCATGGGTCGACCTCTGCGCCTGGCAGGTCAAGACCGGCAAGGACCGCCCAGCCGACTTCGCGATGCTGAAGGTACAGGCAACGCGGATGCTCGAAGCCGTCGCGCGCGAAGCCGCGCAGGTGCTCGGCGGCGCATCCTATATCACGGGCAGCAAGGTCGAGCGCATCTACCGCGAGGTGCGGGTCAACGCGATCGGCGGCGGCAGCGAGGAAATCATGCTCGACCTCGCGGGGCGGCAGTTGTTCGGGGGCAAGCGCTAGGCCTCGCCCCCCTCCTCGCGCCGCTTGTCCGCCAGCGCGCGCGATTCGGCCTTCAACGGCCGCGACACCGGGCAGACCTCCTGCACATAGCCGTTGAGCACATTGGTCAGCGCGTCGGGCAGCAGGCGATAGAAGACGAACTGGCCGCGCTTCTCGCTCACGATCAGCCCGGCGTTCTCCAGCACCGACAGATGCTGCGATACCGCCGGTTTGCTCATCTCGAACCGCGCCGCGATGTCGCCCGCGCTCAGCTCGGCGTGCGCCAGATAGGCGAGAATCTTGCGTCGCGGCGTCGACGCCAGTGCCTGAAAAACCCGTTCCATATGCCCCAAAATGGGCATGGCACGCGCCCTTGACAAGCAATAATTTATTTAAGTAATTACTTATATTCTTTTGAGCGAGGAGTCGGGTGATGCGCAGCGATGATGACCCCCATGCCGTCAATTTCCTGATCGACGCGCCCGGCGCCGATCCGCGCGCGGGAAGCGTTCGCGCCGATGCGCCCAGCATCTTCTGGAATGGCGGCATGGCATTCGTCGCCCTGATCGCCGGGCCTTTCTTCATCACGCCATCCGCGATCATCCTCTTCTTCGTCACCACCGGCGCGGCGCTGCTGCTCGGCCACAGCGTCGGCTATCATCGCATGATGATCCACGGCAGCTTCAAGGCGCCCCGCTGGCTGACGCGCACGCTCGTCTGGTTCGGCGCCTTCGTCGGCATGGCGGGTCCCTATGGCATCATCCGCGCGCACGACACGCGCGACTGGGCGCAGCGGCAGGCCGATTGCCATCCGTTCCTCCGGCACGGCACGACTATGGCCCGCGACGCCTGGTGGCAAATCTATTGCCGCCTCGACCTCGACCACCCGCCGCGCTTCGACTTTGCCGAACTCGACCGCGACCCCTTCTACCGCTGGCTCGAGGCGACATGGCGCTGGCAACAACTCCCCGTTGCGCTGCTGTTCTTCGCGGTCGGCGGATGGGGCTGGGTCATATGGGGTGTCGCCGCGCGCGTCGCGGTCGCCAATCATGGCCACTGGCTCGTCGGCCACCTCGCGCACAACCGCGGCCCGCAGCACTGGACGGTCGACGCGCACGGCGTGCAGGCGTTCGACGTCCCCTGGGCCGCGATCCCGACGATGGGCGAAGCGTGGCACAATAATCACCATGCCTATCCCGGCTCCGCGCGCATCGGCCTGCACCCCGGGCAAAGCGACTGGGGCTATGCCTTCATCCGCCTGTGCGAGCAATTCGGACTGGTGTGGGACGTCCGCACGCCCGACACGATGGGCGTGCGCCCGGGCCTTTCCGAGGTCCCTCGACACGGGCCGGGCTTCGCGGCACAGTCGCCGCATGGACACGCCATCACATAGCTGGCCCGCCGAGGCCGAAACATTGCTCGACGATCTCGTCGACCTTCGCCGCGCCATCCACCGCGAGCCCGAACTGGGACTTCAGAACCCGAAGACGCTCGCGAAGATCAAGGACGCGCTCGCGGGTCTGCCGCTCGAATTTCGCGAAGGGCCTTCGACGACCGGCCTGATCGCGATCCTGCGCGGCCCCGCGAACGGGCGCACCGCGCTGCTGCGCGGCGACATGGATGCGCTGCCTCTGCTCGAGGACACCGGGCTCGATTTCACCTCCGAGATCGCCGGCGCGATGCACGCATGCGGGCACGACACGCATGTCGCGATGCTCGTCGGCGCAGCGAAGTTGCTGTGCGCGGCGCGCGACCGCTTGCCCGGCACGGTGATGTTCATGTTCCAGCCGGGCGAGGAGGGCCATCATGGCGCGCGCTTCATGCTCGACGACGGGATCATCGACCCGCTGCCCGACGCCGCCTTCGCGCTCCACATCATGCCCAATGCGCCGCATGGCATCTTTGCCGGACGCGCCGGCCCGCTGCTCGCCTCGTCCGATGTGCTGAACATCAGCGTCAAGGGCGCCGGCGGCCATGCCTCGATGCCGCACGACAGCATCGACCCGATCCCCGTCGCCTGCGCGATCGTCGCCGCGATCCAGACGATGGTCACGCGCCGCATCTCGGTCTTCGACCCCGCGGTCGTCACCATCGCCAAGATCGCGGCAGGGACGACGAACAATATCATCCCCGAGACCGCCGAGATGCAGGGCACGATCCGCACCCTGTCGCCCGAACGCCGTGCGATGGTCGCGCGCGAGTTGAAACGCCTCGCCCCCGCGATCGCCGAGGCGCATGGCTGCACCGCCGAGGTCGAGATTATCGAGGGCTTCCCTGTTACCGTTTGCGATGCGCGCGCGGTTGCCTTCGGCCAGTCGGTGGTAGAAGACACCTTCGGCGAGCAAGCGTGGCTGACGATGGACAATCCGGTGATGGGCGCCGAAGATTTCTCCTACGTCCTTGAAAAGGTCCCCGGCGCGATGTTCTGGCTCGGCGCGAGCGAGGCGGGCAGCGACTGGCGCCAATGCTGCGGACTCCACAGCAACCATATGGTGCTCGACGAGAGCGTGATGGCGCGCGGCGCCGCGCTGCACGCCGCGCTCGCCGAGCGCTTCCTGAACGAAGGATTCAACGCATGATCAACATCATCGGCGCGATCATTTCGGGCCTGATCATCGGCGCGCTCGCGCGCTTCTTCTATCCCGGCGCGGTGCAGATGGGCTGGATCGCGACGATCCTGCTCGGCATCGGCGGCTCGCTCCTCGCCGGCCTCGCAACATCGCGCGGCCGCGGCGACTTCAGCCGCGCGGGCTGCCTCGCCTCGGTGATCGGCGCGATCGTGCTGATTTTTATCGGGCGCCTGCTCGGCGTCGGCGGTTAGGGGACCAGCACCGTATCGACCGCCTCCGGCAGCATGTCGGGGTAATCGAGCGTATAGTGCAGTCCGCGGCTTTCCTTGCGGTGCAGCGCGCTCCGCACGATCAGCTCGGCGCATTGCAGCAGGTTTCGAAGTTCGATCAGGTCGGTCGTGACGCGGAAATGGCCGTAATAATCGCCAACCTCGTCGGTCAGCATCTTGATCCGGTGCTGCGCGCGTTCGAGCCGCTTGGTCGTGCGCACGATGCCGACATAATTCCACATGAAGCGGCGAATCTCGGTCCAGTTCTGCTTGATCACCACCTCTTCGTCCGAATCGGTGACGCGGCTTTCGTCCCACGGCCGGATTGCCGGCGGCGCGTCGAGTTCGTCCCAGTGCGCGATGATGTCCTTCGCCGCCGCTTCGCCGAACACGAAACATTCGAGCAGCGAGTTCGACGCGAGGCGGTTCGCGCCGTGCAGCCCGCTCTCGGTGCACTCGCCCGCCGCATAGAGCCCCGGCAGGTCGGTGCGCCCGTCGAGATCGATCAACACCCCGCCGCACGTATAATGCTGCGCGGGCACCACCGGGATCGGCTGCTTCGTCATGTCGATGCCGAGCGTCAGCAGCTTCTCGTAGATGTTCGGGAAATGCCCCGCGACGAAATCGGGGTCGAGATGGCTGATGTCGAGGTGGACATAGTCGAGGCCGAAGCGCTTGATCTGGTCGTCGTTCGCGCGCGCCACGACGTCGCGCGGTGCGAGTTCGGCGCGCGCGTCATAATCGGGCATATAGCGGTGCCCGGTGACGGGGTGCTTGAGGATGCCCCCCTCGCCGCGCACCGCCTCGGTGATCAGGAAATTCTTGACGTCGAGATTGTAGAGGCAGGTCGGGTGGAACTGCATCATCTCCATGTTCGAGACGCGCGCGCCCGCGCGCCACGCCATCGCGATGCCGTCGCCCGTCGCGCCGCGCGGCGCGGTCGAAAACTGGTACACGCGCCCTGCCCCGCCGCTCGCGAGGATCGTCGCGCGCCCGACATGCGCGCGCACCTTGCCGCTCTTTTCGTCGAGCGCATAGACGCCCCACACGCGCCCCGAACCCGAATAGCGTTCCTCGTGCCGCCCCGTGATCAGGTCGATGCACGCCTGCCCGGGGAGCAACGTGATGTTCGGATGCGCCTCGGCGGTCTTGAGCAGCGCCGCCTGCACCGCCCAGCCGGTCGCATCGTCGACATGGACGATGCGGCGGTGCGAATGCCCGCCCTCGCGCGTCAGGTGCAGCGCCTCGGCATCCTTGTTGAACGGTACGCCCATCTCGACGAGCCGTTCGATCGCGTGCGGCGCATTTTCGACGACGAACTCGACCGTCTCGCGCCGGTTCAATCCAGCGCCCGCGACCATCGTATCCTCGATATGATTTTCGAACGTGTCGCCCGCGTCGAGCACCGCGGCGATCCCGCCCTGCGCCCATGCAGTCGACCCGCCGGTGAGCTCGCCCTTGGCGAGCACGAGCACGCGGCAATGATCGGCAAGCGCGATGGCGGCGGTGAGGCCCGCAGCGCCCGATCCCACGATGATGACGTCATATTCACTCATGGCGTCTCTGTTGCACAGCAAGGCGCCGCATGACAGGGGGATCGAAGACGCAGGTCACGGGAATTTTTCAGGATGCACAAAGCGAAACTTGACCGGCGCGTGCTGCTTGCAACCATCGCGGCGCTCCCGCTCGCCGCCTGCGCGCATCGTCTGCCGGTCGACGCGAAGCGCAGCATCGGTGTCGCGACCTTCAATATCTGGCACGATGCCGGCGGGCACTGGCCGGTGCGGCGCGCGCTGCTTGTCGCGGCGCTGCGCGGCGCAGACGCGGACGTCATCGCGCTTCAGGAAGTGCTCGAAGACGCGAAGAAGGGCCTGCCGAATCAGGCGGAGACGCTCGCCAGCGACCTCGGCTATCCGCAAGTCCACTTCGTCGCGCCCGAACCCGACGGCGCCCCCCGGCGCTATGGCAATGCGATCCTGACGCGCCTGCCGGTGATCGAGGTCGCGCGCCGCAGGCTCGAACCGCTGTCGGATTATCGCACCGCGATCCGCGTGCGCGTGCGGACCGGCTCTGGCCCGGTCGATATCGTCGCGACGCATCTCGCCTGGCAACCCGAAGCCGCGGCGGTCCGCGCGCAACAGCTCGCCGACCTGCTCGGCTGGCTACCGGCCGACGGCACCCCGCTCGTCATCATGGGCGACTTCAACGCGCCCCTCGACGATCCTGGCCTTGCGGCGATGGGGCCGCCGCGCTTCACCTCGGCGCTTGCCCCCGGCGCCGCGCCGACAACGCTCAACCCCGCACGCGGCCACGCCCCACGCGTGATCGACCATATCTTCGCCGACGCGGCGAACTTCGCCGTTTCCGGCACGCGCGTCATGGGCGATACGCCGGTGGATGGCGAATATCCGTCCGATCATTTCGGGGTCGCCGCGCGCCTGACGCGGCGCTGAGCCTCAGGCGACGCTGCGCGTCAGGTTCAGGAAAACATCCTCAAGGTCGGCTTCGCGCGTCGAGACGTCGACGATGCCGTGGCCCATCGCGTTGACCGCGGCGAGCACTTCGCCCGCGTTGACGCGGTCCTTGTTGTAATGGATCGCAAGGCCCCGCTCGCCCTCGCGCTCGACCTTGTCGAACGCGGGATGCGCGGGCAGCTCGGTGACATCGGCGTCGAGCGTCACGACCACGATCTTCTCGCGCGCCATGTCGACCAGTTCGCGCGTCGGCTTGTTCGCGATCAGCTTGCCATGGTTGATGATCGCAATGCGGTCGCACAGCTCCTCGGCCTCTTCGAGATAATGCGTCGTCAGCACCACGGTGACGCCGCGGTCGTTGAGGCTCTGCACATATTCCCAAAGCTGCTGCCTGAGTTCGATATCGACACCGGCGGTGGGTTCGTCGAGCACGATGATCGGCGGCGAATGCACCATAGCCTTCGCGACAAGCAGGCGGCGCTTCATCCCGCCCGACAGCGTGCGCGCATAGGCATCGCGCTTGTCGCTGAGGTGCACCGCGGCGAGCAGCGCGTCGGAAATGCGCTTGTCCTTCGGCACCCCGTAAAGCCCCGCCTGATTTTCGAGCGTTTCATACGGCGTGAAAAAGGGATCGAAGACGATTTCCTGCGGCACGATGCCGATCGAATATTTGGCGTTCCTGGGATCGGCGTCGATGTCGAAGCCCCAGATGCTCGCATTGCCGCTCGTCTTGTTGACGAGGCCCGCAAGGATGTTGATCAGCGTCGACTTGCCCGCGCCGTTCGGCCCCAAGAGACCGAAGATCTGGCCGCGCGGCACGTCGAAACTGACATTGTCGAGCGCCTGCTTGCCGCCGGCATAAAGTTTCGAGACGGCGTCGATGCGGATGGCGGCTTCACTCATGGCCGCTTCCATAGCCGCGCGCCTGCCCTCGCGAAAGCCCGCTAATTTTTCGTCAGCGCGGCATTAACGCTCAATTGGAAACTCGCCGCTAGGAGGGAGCTTGTGAGGACCAGCCACATCATTTGCCCGCTGCCGATGCAGCGCGGTTTAGCCGCCTTTGCGCTTTGCCTCGTGCCCGCCGTCCCGGCGCTGGCGCAAGCCAACACGCCGGCCCAGGCCGAAGCCATCGTGCTTCGCCCGCTCAGTTTCTTCAAGGTCAACGATCTCGATTTCGGCGATATCATCCCGTCGGCGACCGCGGGGACGGTGACGATCGAACCCGATGGGTCGCGCAGCCGCACCGGCGGCGTGACGCTCGCGGGCGATGCCGGCGAACCCGCCCGTTTCGCGGGACTCGGCAGCTTCAATCGCCAGGTCAATATTTCGCTCGGATCGAACACGATCTGGCTTACCGGGCCGGGCGTGCGGATGCGCGTCCGCGATTTCGAGATCGGCAGCACGCCGACCGCGATCCTGTCGACGACCCCGACGCGATTCCGCATCACGTCGCCGCTCGGCAATTATAATTTCCCGGTCGGCGGCACGCTGGAGGTCGGGGCCAACCAGGCACCGGGCGACTACAGCGGCACGTTCACGGTCACATTGAACTATCTCTAGGCCTTCTGTGGGGGGAGGACGGCACCGGGGACCACTTGCGCCCGAAAGGGCGCCTGCGCCGGTGCCGTCAAGTCCCTTCCCTGATTGTGCAGACCCGATTGCCGAGCCTTCGCGCGCTTGCTATGGGCGCGGTCGATGACCCAGCCCGCCCCCGAAACCATCCGCACGCCCAAGACCCGCATCGCCTGTGACGGCACCGGCGACGGCCTCGCCGATGCGGCGCTCGGCCATCCGCGCGTGTGGCTCGAAATCGACACCGACGAAGGCTTCGCCGACTGCGGCTATTGCGACCGGCGCTTCATCCTGATCGGTGGCGTCGCCGACAAAGCCTGAGCCTGCCGCAAAAAGTAAACGGCTGCTTTACCAACCCCATGCATGAGTGATGAAGGTCCCGCTGGCACAAGATGTGCCAGACAGGAGCAGAATCTGTGGGGATTCGAGGGACCAGACACTGTCGGGGCACGATGCGCGCCCTGACCATCACCGCGACAGCGGCGGGCGCGGCTCTGTGCGCGCCGGCGCACGCCGCCGACATGGCCGGAACTGCCAACGCGGCAATCGTCCGCCCGAACACGCTGATCAAGACCGACGATCTCGATTTCGGCACGCTGATCAGCGGCGCGACCGGCGGCACCGTCACGATCAACCCCGTCACCAACGCGCGCACGACCAGCGGCGGCGTCACCCCCGTGGGCTCGGCGGCGCAGCGCGCGACATTCCAGGGCACCGGCGGCATCTTCCTGATCACCGTGTCGGGCAGCACCTCGGTCACGCTCACGCGCGCGGGCGGCGGCGCCGCGCCGATGACCGCCACCCTCGTCCGCGCCGCGAGCACCAGCGGCGGCGGCATCGCGCTGCTCGGCGCGACCCTGCTGCCCAGCGGGGTACAGACCTATTATATCGGCGGCACGCTGACCGTCCCCGCGAACCAACCCGAGGGCGACTACAGCGGCACCTTCACGCCCACCGTCAATTATCTCTGACGAATCTTTGCGGTCGGCGGGCGCCGTGCCTATATCGCTCTCATGACAAGCCCGACCGACCCCCGCCGCTTCCTCTATCGCGCCGACGCGCTCGACCCCGATCTGGCGCAAGCGCTCGCGCGCGAAGCCCTCGCGAAAGCCGACGACGGCGAGCTCTACCTGCAATATCGCGCGACAGAGAGCTTCGGCTTCGACGACGGGCGGCTCAAGACCGCCGACTATTCGACCGACGCCGGTTTCGGCCTGCGCGCCGTGTCGGGCGAGATGACGGGCTTTGCGCACGCGAGCGACATCAGCGCCGGCGCGATCCGCCGCGCCGCCGAAACGCTCGCCCTGCTCGACCCTGCAAAACAGGCGCACGCCGCCCCGCCGCCGCGCACCAACCGCCATCTCTATGACGAAGCGAACCCGCTCGACCTGATCCCCTTCGCAAAGAAGGTCGCGCTCTGCCAGGAAATCGACGCCGCCGCGCGCGCGCGCGATCCGCGCATCGTCCAGGTTTCGGTCGCGCTCGCGGGCAGCTGGTCGGTGGTCGAGATCGTCCGCGCCGACGGCTTCCTCGCGACCGATATCCGCCCGCTCGTCCGCCTCAATGTCTCGATTGTGGTCGAGGAAAATGGCCGCCGCGAAACCGGCTATTTCGGCCTCGGCGGCCGTTACATGTACGATCATCTTTTCGAACCCGCGCAGTGGAACCGCGCGATCGACGAGGCGCTGAGCCAGGCGCTCGTCAACCTGCGCGCCGTCGATGCCCCCGCGGGCGAGTTCACCGTATTGCTCGGCCCCGGCTGGCCCGGCGTGCTCCTGCATGAAGCGGTCGGCCACGGCCTTGAAGGCGATTTCAACCGCAAGGGCACCAGCGCCTTTTCGGGCCGCATCGGCGAGCGCGTCGCCGCGCCCGGCGTCACCGTGGTCGACGACGGCGCGATGGAAAGCCCGGTCGGTGGCGGACGCCGCGGCTCGCTCAGCATCGACGACGAAGGCACGCCGACCGGCGAAACGGTGCTGATCGAGGACGGCATCCTCAAGGGCTATATGCAGGACCGCCTCAACGCACGGCTGATGGGGGTCGAGCCGACGGGCAACGGACGGCGTGAGAGTTTTGCGCACGCACCGATGCCGCGGATGACCAACACCTTCATGAAGGGCGGCAACGACGATCCCGCCGAACTCCTGAGCCGGGTCAAGAACGGCATCTTCGCCAAAAGCTTCGGCGGCGGACAGGTCGACATCGTGTCGGGCAAGTTCGTCTTTTCCTGCACCGAGGCGTACAAGATCGAGAATGGCAAGCTGGGCGACTCGATCAAGGGCGCGACCTTGATCGGCGACGGGCCGAGCGTGCTCACCAAGGTCACCGGCATCGGCAACGACATGGCGATCGACGAAGGTATCGGCATCTGCGGCAAGGGCGGCCAGAGCGTCCCCGCGGGCGTCGGCCAGCCGACCCTGCTGGTGAACGGGCTGACGGTCGGCGGCACGGCGTAAAATTCCTTCTCCCTGGATGGGAGAAGGATACGCAGCCTTGCCGCGAAGCGGCTAGGCGAAGTTGGATGAGGGTGAGGGCGCGGGATCAAGCCATCGCTTCAGACCGACACCGCACCCCCACCGCTGCGACTAGCCAGCAAGCTGGCAAGTCTCGCTGCCTCCCCCATCAAGGGGGAGGTTGAACAGCTGTGACCCTCCTCACTTGGCGTTCGCCATTCGCGCGCATATAGAAAAGCCCAACAAAGAAGAATCGGTCGCATCATCCGCAGGGCCATGCCCCGCAACAGGGAGGGTAATATGCGTTCGAGTCTGCGTTTCGTTTCCGTGGCCGCCGTCGCCGCGATGCTCGCCGCCGTTCCCGGCTCGGCGCAAAAATCGACCGGTCCCAAGGAACGCTATGAAATGGACGTCGCGACGATGTCCGGCTTCGCCGCGATGGGCGGCGGCAAGGGCGGCATCGGCGGCGCGATGGGGATGATGTTCGGCGGCGATCCGTCAAGCAAGGTCGCGCACCAGCTTCTCCTCCGTCTCGGTTCGAACGATGCGGCGACCGCGCCGCCGCCGAAGGGCGACCATTTCTTCCAGCCGCAAGCGAAGATGGGCAAATCGGTGCCGCTGTTCTGGGAGGAAGGAAAGGAAGCGCCCGGAACGGACACGTTCGAACGCCCCAAGGGCCGCCTCCTGCTCTATTGGGGATGCGGCGCCAAGGCCGGCCCCGGCCAGCCGGTGATCATCGATTTTGCCAAGGTCGCCGCGGGCCAGATTCCGCCGAACCTGTTCTCAAGCGCGGTGCCCGTGATCCGCGAAGTCAGCAAGGCGAACAGCCGCTCCTATATCGACTGGCCGAACAAGAAGGGTGGCCGGCAGCCCGGATCGGGATCGTCGCTGATCGGCGCGCACCGCGTCGCGAGCAATATCGGCCCCGATATCAATTTCACCCTCGCGCAGGATTATATGCAGGGCCTTTCCGCCTCGACCGCGATCCAGGGCGACCAGTCGGTGATGGTCCGCTGGAATTCGGTGCCGAGCGCGACCGGCTATGTCGCATGGACGATCGGCGGCATGGGCAATGGCGGCGGCAAGAACGACGTCGGCGACATCGTCTGGTGGACGAGCAGCGCGTCGAAGGAATTCGGCGGCGGCCTGTGGGACTGGCTCCCCCCCTCGGTGGTCGCGAACCTGATCACGAAAAAGATCGTGATGCCGCCGTCGCAGACAAGCTGCCAGATCCCGGCCGAGGTCAAGAAGGCGTCGGGCGAGATGCTGATGGGCAATTTGAACGCCTTCGGCCCCGAAGCCAATTTCTCCTATCCGCCGAAACCCGCGGGCAACGCGGTGTGGAATATCGACTGGACCGCGAAGGTGCGCTTCCGCTCGCACACCATGCTGCTGGTCGGCGCCGATTTCGGCGGCATGGGCGGGGCATCGACCGGCGGCAGCACCCCGGCCGAACCGGCGAAGAAAAAGAAGTGCAAGGGCCCGCTCGGCATCCCGCTTCCCGACGGGGCGTGCTGAAACAGCGGCGAGTCAGGCCCCGTTCACGCGGCCAGGCGTAAGGAAGCGCGGGGTAGGGTATGATGAAGACAGGAGTCGAACCCATGCGTCACCTCATCCCGACGCTTCTTGCCGCCGCCGCAATCGCGGCCGCACCCGCCGCGACCGCGCGCGAAAAGCTCGCGCCCGAAGACCAGCTCGCCAAGCTGCTCGAAGGCCGCGTCGCGGGCGAGCCGCAGGATTGCATCTCGCTTTCGAGCGCGCGCAGCTCGCAGATCATCGACAAGACAGCGATCGTCTATCGCGTCGGCAGCACCCTCTGGGTCAACCGGCCGAAAGGCGGCGCCGAATCGCTCGACGACGACGATATCCTCGTGACGAAGACGATCGGCAGCCAGCTGTACAGCATCGACCCCGTCGAGTTGCGCGACCGCAGCAGCCATTTCTACACCGGCTTCGTATCGCTCGGCCAATTTGTGCCGTACAAGCGCGTCAAGGGCGAATAGCCTCTTCATTGCGGGTACAGCGAGCGATCCGGGGTTGCGTAAATCGCTCCGGATTGCTTCGCTGTGCGCGCAATGACAAATGACACCCAAACGCCCGCCCCGCCCCCCGCCGACTGGGCGCAGCAACTGCTCGGCTTCTGGTTCGATGCGCACGGCATGAGCGACTGGTACGGCGGCGGTCCCGAATTCGACGCCGAAGTGCGCGACCTCGCCGAAGGCTGGCACGAAGCGCTCCGCTCGCAGCCGCCCGCAAGCTTCCTCGCCGATCCCGACACCGCGCTCGCCGCGGCGATCCTGTTCGACCAGGTACCGCGCAACCTGTTTCGCGGCCATGCCGACGCCTTCGCGACCGACGAACTTGCGCGGGCGATCGCGCGCGGCATCGTCGCCAGGGGCTGGGACCAGAGCTGGCCCGATGACCGACGCCCGTTCGCCTATCTTCCCTTCGAGCATAGCGAGGATATCGCCGACCAGCGCGAATCGCTGCGCCTGATGGGGCAGCTCGCCGACCCCCTGTTCGCCGACTATGCCAAGAAGCATTTCGACATCATCGACCGCTTCGGCCGTTTCCCGCACCGCAACGAAGCGCTCGGCCGCACCAGCCGCGCCGACGAGGCCGCGGCGATAGAAGAGGGCAAGAATTGGTGATAGGGCCGGTTCGACACGGAGAAGAGCCATGGCCGAATTCACCGACACGCTGACCGACAAGCATATCGCCTTCATCGAAAAACAGCCGGTCTATTTCACCGCGACCGCCGCCGCCGATGCGCGCATCAACCTGTCGCCCAAGGGCTATGCCGACAGCTTCCGTATCCTGTCGAACGCCCAGGTCGCCTATCTCGACCTCGGCGGATCGGGGAACGAGACGCACGCGCACCTCGCCGCCGACGGGCGCATCACGATCATGTTCTGCGCCTTCGACCGCAGCGCGCTGATCCTGCGCATCTATGGCCGCGGCCGCCCCGTGCTGCCGCAGGATGGTGAGTGGGACGCGCTCGCCGCCCATTTCACCCTGATCCCCGGCACGCGCCAGATTTTCGTGATCGACGTCGAAAGCGTGCAGACGAGCTGCGGCTGGGGCGTGCCGATGATGGAATTGCAACACGAACGCGACACGCTGCAAAAATATCACCGTCAGGCCGACCGCGACCTGTGGGTCGAAAAATTCAAGGGGCGCACGAAGAGCATCGACGGCCTGCCCACGCGCCCGACCGACCGCTTCATTTCCGGGGAGGCCTGATGCCGCTTGTCGAACTGGTGCGCCTGCCCAACGGCGCCGAAGCCGAATTGCTGCGCGGCCGCCTCGAAAGCGCCGGTGTCCACGCGGTCTGCTTCGATGCGGGCATGAACATCGCCGAAAGCGTCGGTCTGCTCATCCCGGTGCGCATCATGGTGCTCGACGAGGATCTGGCCGAAGCGCAGGCGCTGATCGCCGAATTCGAGGGCGCCGGGAACGGAAACGCGGCCTGAGCGCTTGAAAAGCAAATCATGATCAAGGTCGCCAGTTACAATATGCGCAAGGGCATCGGCCTCGACCGCCGCCGCGATCCCGGACGGGTGCTCTCGGTGCTACGCGAGCTCGACGCCGATATCGTCGCGCTGCAAGAGGCCGATCGCCGTTTCGGCACACGCGCGAGCGCGATCCCGCCGCACATGTTCGAAGAGCATAGCGACTATGTCCCCGTCGACCTGCTCGACGGGCGGCCCTATGCGATCGGCTGGCACGGCAATGCGCTGCTTGTCCGCAAGGGCGCCGAGGTCGAGGAAAGCCACGCGCTCCACCTGCCGACGCTCGAACCGCGCGGTGCGGTCGCGGCGACCGTGCGCATCGGCGACACCCGCCTCCGCGTCGTCGGAATGCACCTCGACATTTCGGGCCTGCGCCGCCGCCAGCAGGCGCGCGCGATCCTCAATCATGTCGCCGAGGGCGAGGATTTGCCGACGATCCTGATGGGCGATTGCAACGAATGGCGCGCGACAGGCGGCTGCCTTTCCGATTTCGGCGCGCAGCACCGGCTGGTCGACACCGGCCACAGCTTTCACAGCCGCCGCCCGGTCGCCAAGCTCGACCGCATCTTTGCGACCCCCGATCTGGAAGCGGTCGACGCGGGCGTGCACCGCAGCGCGCTCGCGGCGCGCGCATCGGACCATCTGCCGATCTGGGCGCGGTTCAAGGCAGCTACCGACCCTGCCTAAAATTTAGGCAAAAGCCTGCCTCACCTGCCCAGCGAACGACCGATTCTTCGCTGCCTTGGTTCAAAATCGTCACAAAATGTTAACCTTCGCGCGCCCCGCGCAATCTGGCACGGCTGTTGCAGTGCAACATCGTGCCATTAGCAAAAGGGGGCGTCATGAAGCTGATCCTGGCCATCATCAAACCATTCAAGCTCGACGAGGTGCGCGAGGCGCTCACCGGTCTGGGCATCGCCGGCATGACCGTGACCGAGGTCAAGGGCTTCGGCCGGCAAAAGGGGCAAACCGAAATCTACCGCGGCGCCGAATATGCGACCAACATGGTGCCGAAGGTGAAGATCGAACTCGTGTGCGACGATGCGCTCGCACCGCGGGTCGTCGAAACACTCCAGCAAAGCGCCGGCACCGGCTCGATCGGCGACGGCAAGATTTTCGTCCTCGACGTGGGTCAGGCCGTGCGCATCCGCACCGGCGAGACCGGCGAGGCCGCTCTGTAATGACAAAGGGGGAAGCAATGAACTTCGCAAACAAGATTGCGGCGGGAGCCGGGGCCGCGGGCCTCGCGCTGTTCGCCGCGCTGCCCGTCTGGGCGCAGGAGGCGGCGCCCGCCGTCGCCGAAGCCGTCAAGCCGACGCCCGACAAGGGCGACACCGCGTGGATGATGGTCGCGACCGTGCTCGTCATGGCGATGATCGTCCCCGGCCTCGCGCTCTTTTACGGCGGCCTCGTCCGCACCAAGAATATGGCGTCGGTGCTGACGCAGATCCTCGCCGTCGCGGCGCTCGCGATGATCATGTGGGTGATGTTCGGCTACAGCCTCGCCTTCGGCGGCGACGCCAACCAGTTCATCTCGTCGGGCAAGCTCTTCCTCGCCGGGGTTGCGGCAGATTCGACCGTCGCGACCTTCACCGACGGCGTCGTGATCCCCGAATTTGTGTTCATCGCCTTCCAGATGACCTTCTCGGCGATCACCGTCGCGCTGGTCCTCGGCGGCCTCGTCGAGCGCATGAAATTCTCGGCGGTGATGGTCTTCGCGATCGTCTGGCTGACCATCGTCTATTACCCGATCGCGCACATGGTCTGGTATCTGGGCGGTGACGAGGCCTCGACCGGCCTGATCTTCGGCTGGGGCGCGCTCGATTTCGCCGGCGGCACCGTCGTCCACATCAACGCAGGCATCGCGGCGCTCGTCGGCTGCCTGATCATCGGCAAGCGCACGGGTTACCAGAAGGAAATCATGGCCCCGCACTCGCTGACGATGACCCTGGTCGGTACCGGGCTGCTCTGGGTGGGCTGGTTCGGCTTCAACGCCGGCTCGGCGCTCGAAGCCAACGGGTCGGCCGGCCTCGCGCTGATCAACACCTTCACCGCCACCGCCGCCGGCGTCCTCTTCTGGATGCTCACCGAACGCGTCCTCGGCCACAAGGGCTCGCTGCTCGGCGCCTGTTCGGGTGCGATCGCCGGCCTTGTCGCCGTCACCCCCGCCGCAGGCAACTCGGGTCCGTTCGGCGCGATCCTGCTCGGTGCGGTCGCGGGCATCGTCTGCTGCTGGTTCGTGATGAAGCTCAAAGCCAAGCTCGGCTTCGACGACTCGCTCGACGTGTTCGGTATCCACGGCATCGGTGGCCTGATCGGTTCGATCCTGACCGCGGTCACGATGCTTCCCGCACTCGGCGGTCCGGCGGGCGACGACTATGTCCTCGGCAGCCAGCTGTGGATCCAGGTCAAGTCGGTCGGCGTCGCCGTCCTCTGGTCGGCGGTCGGTTCGGCGATCGCCTTCACCATCGCCAAGGCGGTCACCGGCGGGCGCGTCTCCGAAGAAGTGGAGCGCGAAGGCCTCGACCTCGGCGAGCATGGGGAGCGCGCCTACAACTACTGACAACGAGACAGGATACCCGTCGCCGCACGCTCTCTCTCCTTTCAAACGGCGGCGGCGGGGTCCTCCCCAGGTTCCTCCTGCGAACCACTGGCCGGGGCTTGTCCCCGGCCTTTTTTTTTGCCGGCCTTGGAACCGTGGCCGGGATGCAACAGCTCGCGACCATTTTTTCGGGCGGCTCCATTTCGTGCAACCTTTGCGCCGCGCGCGCACTCCTCTGCCAGACCGGTCACAGAGCCGGCTAACAGGAGGAGAAAAAGGATGCTTTCACGCACATATATGCTTGCGGGCCTGTCGCTGCTCGCACTTGCTACCGCACCGGCCGCTGCGGCGCAGGACGCGCCCGACGACAGCTATGACGGCAATGCGATCATCGTCACCGCGACGAAGCGCGACGCCAGCCTGCAGGACGTTCCCTTTTCGATCAACGCGCAGACCGAAAAGGCGATCGAGCGCGCCAATGCGAGCACGATCGAAGACCTCTCGCGCAATGTCGCGGGGCTGACCGTCCAGAATCTCGGGCCTGGCCAGAGCCAGGTATCGGTGCGCGGCGTATCGGCGGGCCAGATCGCGCGCGACCAGCCCGGGGTCAAGGAACAGGTCGGCGTCTATCTCGACGAATCGGTCGTCTCGCTGTCGCTGTTCACCCCCGACCTCGACCTTTTCGATTTGAACCGCGTCGAAACGCTGCGCGGGCCGCAGGGCACGCTCTTCGGCTCGGGTTCGGTCGGCGGCACGCTTCGCTACATCACCAACCAGCCGACGACTGACCGCATCGAAGGCAAGGTCGAAGGCAATGTGAACCTCGTCGACGGCGATGATTTCGGCGGACACCTCAAGGGCGCGATCAATCTGCCGCTCAGCTCCAATCTCGCGCTGCGCGCGGTCGGCTATTACACGCGCTACGGGGGCTTTATCGACGCGTTGCGCGAAGGCGGCGGTGTGACCGAGGACGTCAACAGCGGCGAACGCTATGGCGGCCGCGTGTCGCTACGCTGGGAGCCCGCCGAGGGGCTCTCGATCACCCCGCGCTTCCTCTATCAAAAGGTCACGACCGACGGTTTCAACCGGCAGGAAGTCTATAATCTCTATGCCAACCAGTTCACGACGACGCGGCCGCAGGTCGCCTTCAAGGAACGCCAGCAATATCTGCTGCTCGACGAAGGGTTCAAGGACGAGGTCAAACTCTTCGACCTGACGATGAATTATGACGGCGATGCCGTGGGTGTCACCTCGGTGACCACCTATACCGATCGCGATATCCTCGTCAGCCGCGACGCGAGCGCGCTCACCGGCAGCGTGTCGTCGGACCTCGGCTTCGTCGATGCCGGGATCCTGCTCCCCGCGAACCTCGTCGACACGACGGGGGTCAAACAGTTCACGCAGGAAGTGCGCGTAAATTCAGCGGGGACCGGCCCGTTCCAGTGGCTCATCGGCGGCTATTATGCCCATGTAAAGCGCGACTATACCCAGCGCTTACCGACGCCGGGTTACGACCAATTTGACGACGGCTTCCTCGCGGGCCTCTGTTCGCGACCCGTCAACCCGGTGTGCCGTTCGCCTGGCGTGCCACTCGAGTCGTCCGACCTCGCCAACGGCTTCGGGCCCGATTCGCCCTATAATGCCGACATTCCCTATAATCTGACGCAGATCGCGATCTTCGGCGAGGTGAGCTACGACTTTACCGATCGCCTCACCGCGACATTGGGCGGGCGCTATTATGCCTTCGACGAAAGCCGGCGTTTCGTATCGGGCGGCCTGTTCCCGAACGGCGACAACGCGCGCGACAAGACCTCGTCGACGGGCTTCTCGCCGCGCCTGCTGCTCAGCTACGACGTCGCCGACGGCGTCACGCTCAACGCGCAGGCGTCGAAGGGCTTCCGCCTCGGCGGGGTCAACGATCCGCTCAACCTGCCGCTGTGCGACAGCGGCGTGCCGAACGGACCCGACGCAGCAACCTTCGGCGGTCGGCCGCGCTACGACGACGAAACCTTATGGAACTATGAGGGCGGGGTGAAGGCGCAGTTCGGCGGTATCACCTTCAACGCCGCTGGCTTCTATACCAAGATCAACAACCTGCAGGTCACCGCCGATGCCGGAAGCTGCTCGTCGCGCATCGTGTTCAACGCCGACGCGCATACGATGGGCCTCGAATTCGAGCTGTCGGCCAGCCCGTTCACCGGGCTCGATCTCGGGCTGTCGGGCAGCTATGTCGAGGCCGAATTCGATTCGACGCTGACCCGCCCGAACGGCACGGTGATTGAGGGGATCCGCAAGGGCAACCGCCTCCCCTCGGTGCCCCGGTTCCAGATGGCGGCGAACGCGACCTACAGCTTCCCGATCGACGCATCGGGGAACAGCAACGCCTTCGTGACCGCGTCGTTCCAGCATGTCGGCAGCCGCTACACGCAGCCCGGCGACCAGGAAAACAACCCGCGAACCTTTGTCCATGGTTTCACCTTCGGCGGGGCGCCGGTCGGTTCGGCGACGACGATCGACCTCAAGCTGCCTGACTATCAGCTGGTGAATATCGGCGCCGGGATCGAGTTTCCCGACGAACTCGAAATCTCGGTTTATGTGAACAATCTGCTCGACGAAAACGCGCTGCTCGCCTTCGATCGCGAACGCGGCGGACGCGCGCGGCTCGGCTTTGCGACGAACCAGCCGCGCACCTTTGGTGTCACGGTCCGCAAGGGCTTTTGACCGGTATGAAAGGGGTCCGGGCAGCCGAGTTTGGGCCCCTTTCTACCCGCTGAAATGCTGCACAAATTTTGTGCAGCATTGCCGCAATTTTGCCCTTTTCAACATGACATTAATATGGCATTCATTGCGTCAACAGTTTCAGGAGGGGAGAGCCTGAAAGGCTGGGCCGGGACGAAAGTTCCGGCCCTCTTTTTTTGTGCGCAGCATGAATGCCGTCACAAATCGGCGGTTTTCAGGGCTTTGTGCGCCGATAGCGCAGCATGGCAAAGACCCGCCAGTTGCCGTCTTCCTGCAGCACCGAATCGCTGATGACGAGCGTTCCGTCGCCCTCGAGACTATAGGTCGAGCGGCCGATCTCGACGTCGGCGCTGCCCCAATGCGTCCACCATTTCGCCGCGTTCACGCCGCCCGCGACGGCCCGCGTCCGGCCGCTGCTGTCGGTCCATTGCCCGCGCAGGCGCCGCTTCGCATCGAAGGCATAGTGGGCCTCGGCCGAATAGGTGATCGGCGGACTTCCCGCGACATGCAGGCGATAGGCGAGCCGCGTCGCCCCCGCCTCGCCCGGCGCGATATCGAGCGTCGCGGTCGCGGGTTTGCCGAACGCCTGCCCCTCCCCGATCCAATGGCCATGCCATGCCGCAAGCGACGGAGTTTCGGCGGGCGCCGCCGGTGCCGCCAGCACCGCGGCCGCCCACCAGAGCGGCGTCATGCCGCCATCTCGGACTGCGAGAACATGAAAGCGTTGCCGTCGGGATCGTAGAAGGTGAGCAATTTCACCAGCCCCGGGATATGCTGGATATCGCCGTCCTGCCGCACACCCTCGGCATCGAGATGCGCCTTGGCTTCGACAATATCGGCGACCTCGAACACATTGGTCGCGCCGCCGCCCTGCGCCACGCTCTCGACCTGGCTGAGGCCGATATTGACCCCCGCCATCGGGGTTTTGAGCTCGCACCAACCGATCTCATCGGCGCGGTAGAGCAGTTCGCACAACATCACCCGCTCGTACCAGGCGATCGACGCGGTCATGTCCTTGACCCCCATCGAACAGGTCAACTCGGATCCGATCTTGAGCGCCATGTCCTTCCTCCCTTTTCGCAGCATCCGACCGGACGGAGAATCGCACCGCCCATATCGCTTGCCCCATGAGTCTGGTTTGTATAGTTAGTTGCAAATGCCGTCAACTACGCCCGATCCCCTGCTCGTCCAGCTCGGCAGCCACCGCTGGCTGGTGCCGCTGCTCGCAGACCTCGCGGCGCACAGGGGTGCGCGCTTCGTCGAGTTGATCCACCGGCTGGGCCTCTCGCGCGATAGCTGCGTGCGGACTCTGGAGGCCGCAGCGGCGATCGGCTGGGTCACGCGCAACCCCGGCCACGGCCATCCGCTCCGCCCCGAATATATCCTCACCGAAGCGGGGGCAGCGGCCGCCGCACGCGCCGCAACGATAGCCGAGGCGCAGGATGCGCTCGGCCTGCCCCCGGGCGCCGCGACGCGCTGGGGCCTGCCGCTCGTCGCCGGGATCGGCGCCGGGCATGACCGTTTCAACGCGCTATCGCGCCTGCTCGCCCCCGCCACCCCGCGTGCGCTGTCGCAGGGGCTGACGGCGCTCGGCAAACATGGGCTGATAACGCGCGAGGTACTCGACGCGAGGCCGCCCGCGAGCCGTTACGATCTGACGGGAAATGGCGCGCTGCTCGCGGCCGCCTGCTCCGGCTAGTTCAGCGCCGCCTTCACGAAATCGGCGGCCCTCTCCCCGATCATGATACTCGGCGCATTGGTGTTACCGCTGACCAGGCGCGGCATGACGCTCGCATCGGCGACCCACAGCCCGTCGATGCCGCTTAGCTTCAGCGTCGGATCGACCACCGCCTCGGCGTCGCTCCCCATCCGGCACGTACCGACCGGGTGATAGACGGTGTCGGCGCGCGACCGGATCAGCGCGTCGAGCGCCGCGTCGTCGTCGAGATTCACCGGATGCCGGTCGACCCCCGCATAATCGCTGAGCGGCGGCGCGGCGGCGATGCGGTGCATCATCCGCACCCCGGCGCGCAGCGTCGCGATGTCGCGCGCGTCGGTCAGGAAACCCGGATCGATCGCGGGCGCCGCGGCGGCATCCGCCGAAGCGAGCCGCACCGTCCCGCGGCTTTCGGGGCGCAGCACGCAGGCGTGGCACGAAAAGCCGTGCCCCTTCACCTTGGTGCGACCATGATCCTCGAGCATCGCGGGGACGAAATGATACTGGATGTCGGGCGCGGGCAGGTCGGGGCGCGATTTCCAAAAGCCGCCAGCTTCGGCGAAACAGGTCGTCATGATCCCCGTGCGCTTGGTGCGATGCTCGAAGATCGCCTTCACCATCCGCCAGGTGCCGCCGAGGCTGTCGCCGAACGGCTCGGTCGAGCGCGTCTCCCAGCTCGACACATAGTCGATATGATCCTGCAAATTCGCGCCGACGCCGTCGCGGTCGAGGGTCACCTCGATCCCCTTGTCCTTCAGATGCGTGCCCGGCCCGATTCCCGACAGCATCAATATCTGCGGGCTGTTGAAGGCGCCCGCCGAAAGGATCACGCCGCCGCGTGCGCGGAGCGTCTCGCGGTTGCCGCCGCGGCGGATCACGACCCCCGTCGCGCGCCCATCCTCGATCAGGATTTTCTCGACCAGCGCCCCCGTGCGCACCGCGAAATTGCCGTGCGCGCGGAGCGGTTCGACATAGGCGCGCGCCGCCGACCAGCGCTCGCCCGCCTTTTGCGTGACCTGATAAAGGCCGAAACCCTCCTGCTGCGCGCCGTTGAAATCGGCGGTGCGCGGCAATTGCAGCGACGCCGCGCTCTCGATGAAGCGCTTGCTCGTCACATTGGGCCAGCGCTGGTCCATCACGTTGAGCGGCCCGCCGCTCCCGTGAAATTCGTCGCCGCCGCGTTCATTGCCTTCGCTGCGCTTGAAGAAGGGCAGCACGTCGGCATAGCTCCAGCCCGTCGCGCCCAATGACGCCCATTGATCGTAATCGAAGGCGTGGCCGCGGATATAGACCATCGCGTTGATCGCGCTCGACCCGCCAAGCCCGCGCCCGCGCGGCTGATATCCGGTTCGGCCGTTCAGCCCCGGCTGCGGCACCGTCTCGTACCGATAGTTCGACGCATCGGGGATGAAGGGCATGAAACCCGGCGTCTTGACGCGGACATTGTCGTTGGTCCCGCCCGCCTCGACGAGGCACACCGTCCGCCGACCGTCCTCTGCGAGCCGCCCCGCCGCCGCGCTCCCCGCGCTGCCGCCGCCGATAACGATGATGTCGAACTGATCCATGCTTGCGACTCTCCCTCGCGCCGCCTGCTGGCGGTCGTCTGCGTGCTTACATGAATGTCATTAGGGGGCGAGGCAAGCTGCTAGATGAGGTAGCTCTACTCCGCCGGTTCTTCGGCCGGCCGCCCTGCTGCCCAGCGCTCCTTGATCATCGCGCTCGTCGCGCGGCTGCCGTCGTGGCTCCAGCCGGGTTCGCGCCACATATAGTCGAGCTTGTGCTTCCACGGCGCATGCCAGACGTCTTTCGCGATCCCGACCCATTCGTGGACCGCGGCCCACAGGATATTGAAGCTGCCGAGCTGCTTGACGATGCCATAGCGCACCGGTTCGTCGTCGCGTTCGGCGACGAAGCTGCCGAACATCTTGTCCCAGATGATGAACACGCCGGCATAATTGGCATCGAGATAGCGCGGGTTCACCCCATGGTGGACGCGGTGGTGCGACGGGGTGTTCATCACCGCCTCGAACCAACGGGGCATCCGCTTGATCGCCTCGGTATGGATCCAGAACTGGTAGATCAGGTTCAGCCCCGCGCAGAAGAACACCATCGCGGGCGGAAAGCCGATCAGGAACAGCGGCAGGCGGAACAGGAAGGTCAGGCTGAAGAAGCCCGTCCATGTCTGCCTGAGCGCGGTCGACAGATTATAATGCTGCGAACTGTGGTGAATGACATGGCTCGCCCAGAACCAGCGCACGCGGTGCGCGCTCCTGTGGAAAGCATAATAAGCCAGATCGTCGAGGAAGAAGCAGAGGATCCACGCCCACCACCAGCGGCTGAACTCGATCCCGATGTCGAACAGGTGGAATTGGTACACCCAAACCGACATGCCGATCACCGCCGCGCCGACGAGCGCGCCGGCAACCTGGCTGAACGTGCCGAGCATCAGCGAGGTCAGCGTGTCGCGCGCTTCGTAGCGGCTCTTGTCGGCACGTAGCGAGATCAGCATCTCGGCGATGAGCAGCAGGATGAAGGCTGGAACGGCGTAGACGACCGGATCGGGCAGCTTATCCACGGTTAAACTCGCGCATCCGGCTCGCCCACATCCCCGCATCCTTCCCCAATTGCAGCGTCACCGCGCCGAATCTTTTCTCCGGTGTCGTCAATGTCAGGAAATCCTTGTCGAGCCGGCCCTCGACGCTGGCATCGACCGGCCGCGCGGCAAAGAAATTGCCGTGCGCGCGCACCAGCATCATCCGCCCCTCGGCATTTTGCACGATCGCGGCAAAGCCCGCGCGGTCGCGTGCGACCTCGACTCCGTTAAACCCCGCCTCGGCCTCTTCGGCGAGCCGGATCGCGTGCGCCGCGTCCGCTATCCGCGGGTCGCTTCCCAGCCCGATCTTCCCGACCAGCCAGGCGATGAAAAGCACCGCGACGAGCGACGCGCCGAGCTGGATCAACGCGGCCTGCGTCATTTCTCGCCTGCTAATGCGTCCAGCATCGGCCGCAGCCCCGAAAGATCATATCCCCCCTTTGCCGCCGCCTCGACGATGCCATCGACATCGTCGCCCGCGCGCGCGCGCGTCAGCGCCCACAGGTGCGTCGAGCGCGTGCCCGAACGGCAATAGGCGAGAATCGGCCCCGTCGCATCGCGCAGCAATTTGTCGAGCGCATCGATCTGCGCATGGCTGAAACCCGCATGGCCGATCGGGATCGCGGCATAGGCCAGCCCCTCGGCCGCCGCGGCGTGCGCGATCTCGTCCCCCTGCGGCGCCGACGGCTCCTCGCCATCGGGGCGGTTGTTGATCACCATCGCAAAGCCCGCGGCCTTCGCCTCGGCAATATCCTCGATGCTGATCTGCGGGGCGACGCTATAGTCGGCGGACAGGGTTCGAAAATCGCTCATGCCAGCGATCTACTCCCGCCGCGCCCTTGCTGACAAGGGTGAAGGTGGCACCGGAAATGCGTTGCCGCTTCCCTTGCTCCGCGCGTCGCTTATGGTCGCGCCATGAACGATCATTTTCAATGGGCCTTCGGCTATTGCGCGGCGCGCGGCTATGCTCCCCCCGTCGCTGCCACGATGTCCCCGGCCCTGTGGTTCGATGCCGATAAACCCGATCAGGCCGGGCGCTTCATCCTCGGCGACACATCGGGCGAAGCCGCCGCCGCCGCCTTCGCCGCGGTCGATGCGCCGCACATCTACATCGATATCGCGGCCCCGCGCGACGCGATTCTTCCGCACATCCCGCCGCGCTGGCAGCCGCGCGATCCGATGTGGCTGATGGCGACCGGGACCGACATGCCCGCCGCACGGCCCACCCCCGACTTCACGATCGAAGTCGATGAAGGTGCCGACCGTTTCGAAGCGGTCGCGCGCGATGCCGACGGTGCACTCGCCGCGCGCGGCGTTGTCGGCATCCATGGCGCGGTCGCCGTCTACGACCAGATCGTCACCGAAGCGCAATTCGGCCGCCGCGGGCTCGGCTCGGCGATCATGGCCGAACTCGGCCGCCGCGCCGCGGGCCGCGGCGTCACGACGCGCCTGCTCGTCGCCACCGCCGACGGCAAGGCGCTCTATGAACGGCTCGGCTGGACGCTGCGCAGCGACATCGTTTCGGTGATTTCGCCGTCCGCCTGAGGCCCCGCAATCTCGCGCACCGGCGGGCGCGACACGACCGCGTGGAACCGTTCGGCATAGTGCGGATGCTCGGTCCCCATCCATTTGTCCCACCAGGTGAAATAGAGTCCGTAATTGCGGTTGAACCCGCCGCTGTGGTGCAAATCATGGTGCGTCGTCGTGTTGATCCAGCGCGTCAGCGGCGTCGCCAGCCACCAGCGCGGGTGCAGTTCGAAGCCCGCATGTCCCATCGCATTGCGAACGATCTGGAAATTGATCCAAAGGAACATCACCCAAGCAGGGGTCGCGACGAAGAACAGCCAAATCGGCACGAAGGCGATCATCACGAACGCTTCGGGAATCGCGAAGCTATAGGCCGCCCAAGGCGTCGGGGTCACCGAACGATGATGCGCGCGGTGGAATGCCTTGAACAACCGCGGATGGTGCATCGCGCGGTGCACCCAATAGAAATAGGCGTCGTGCGCGACGATGATCGCCGCGAGCAGTGCCATATCGCCGATCAGGCCATAGCTGCCCTGAAAACGATGCAGCACGCCCGAATCGACACCCCAGACAATGAACAACGACACGAGCAGATAGACCCCGACGGTCTGCAGCGATTGCAGAACTTCGCGGCGCCGGTCGGCTGCCGTCGCCTCGCGCGCCTGGATCTTGCGCGCCGCAAGGCTCGACCGCCGCAGCCCCCAGACGATCGCGCTCGTCACCCCCGCCGCGACAAGGTAGCGGCCGAAGTCGAAGGCGAAGATCGCGGGCCCCTTTTCGAACAGGATCGCGAGCGGCGGCAGGTCTTGGATCATGCGGACATCCTTCCAATCGATGTCCGCCGTCGACCAGCTTTTCCGCGCCGCCGCGCCGCAATGTCGAAAATCGGCTAGCCGATTCCGGAATCGGCGAGCCGGCCGGCGCGATACGCGCTCGGCGTCATCCCCTCGGCATCGCGAAACGCGCGATTGAACGGCCCCAGCGAACCGAAGCCCGCATCGAGCGCGATCGTCAGGATCGGCACCTCGCGCTGCGCCGGGTTGGCGAGCGCGGCGCGGATCTCGTCGAGACGGAAGCTGTTCAGGAACGCGGTGAAGTTGCGAAAGCCCATCTCGCCGTTGATCGCGCGCCGCACGCGATATTCGGGCTCGCCGAGCTGCGCCGCGAGGATCGTGATCGAAAAGCCTTCGGCGCGATAGGCGCGCGCCTCCGCCATCACCGCGTGCAGCCGCTGCGCGAGCGCCGAGGGTGTGTCGGGCGGCGGCACCTGCTTCGGCCGCGGCCCCGGCGCCGCGAACAGTTCGGCCAACCGAAAACGATACAGGCCGACCGATACGATGAAGGTGGCGACCAGGATCGCGACGAGCGTCACCGACCGCCCCGGATCGGACGCCGTACCATGGCCGTCGAACATCTCGATAAAGGTGACGAGCAGGATAAAGCCGCCGATCGCGCAAACGAGCGCAGCACGAAATCCGCGCCGCGCCTCGATCAGGTCGTTCGCACGCCCTCGCCACGCGATCCACATGCCCGCCACCGCAAAGGCGAACATGCCGATGCGCACCAGCACCCATATCTCGAAGCTGAACGTCCCCGTCGCCGCCATCAATATGATCTGCGTCAGCGGCAGCACGCCGAACGCGGCAACGAGCAGCCAGCTGCGCCAGCCGATGCCCTGCTGGTCGTCGAACCACAGCCGCACGAACAGCCAGAAGAAAGCCGGCACCATCACCGACAGCGCGTCGCAGATGGCAAAGGGAAAATGCGCCCGTCCTCCGGGGCTGAAGACCGGGACGAGCAGATAGGCGATGATCGACAGGTTCATCGCGATCGCGACGCGCGCGGGAAGGACATGGCCATGGTCGCGCGCCAATATGGCGATCCACAGCAGGAACAGCGCGATGGCACCGCCACGAATCATCGGGTCGAGGATCATCAGCGACGCCATCACATTCTGCTACTGCAAGCCACGTCGGCGCGCCACCATCGCGGCCGCGCTGCGCCGGGTCATTGCGCCGCCAGTTGCTGGAGCTGCCGGCCCTGCAATGTCCGCATGGCTTGCTCGCGCGTCGCCTCGCGGCACTGGCGGGCCACCCGCCGCGCCTTGAAGCTCAAATGTTCGACATGGCTGCGGCACGCGGTCCTGACGGCGCGCGCGATCCGGCGCTCGGCGGTCTTCACATCGGCGGGCGCGCGCAGGTCGAGCGCCCGCATGTCGACCCGAACGGTCGCTACGCTGTCCGAGGCCTGGACCGCGACGGGGATCGCGGCAAGGCATCCGGAGACGAGCGCGAGGATCAGTCGGTGTTTCATGGTCGAAATCCTTTCATCGATCGGCGCCGCGAAGGGAGAGCGGCCGCGATGAAAGCGAAGTGTCGACGATCGGCGCACCGGTCGCGCCGCGTTCGGAATATGGCTAGCCGTTTACGAAATCGGCCAGCCGCACGGTCCGATATCGGCTCAAAATTGCCGGATCACATTCAGGAACGCGTCGCCCCACGCGTCGAGCTTCTTGCCCCCGACGCCCGGGATGTCCGCCAGCGCGCTCCGCGTCGCCGGCCGCTCGCTCGCCATCGCGCGCAGCACCGCGTCGTGGAAGATCACATAAGGCGGGACATTTGCCTCGGCCGCGAGTTCGCGCCGCATCGCGCGCAGCGCATCGAACAGCGGATCGCCGACCGGGTTCGGCGTCGCACTGGCGCCGCCGCGCGAGGCGCGCTGTGTCCGCTTCACCGGCGGTTCGGCCATCAGCACCGCGGTTTCGCCCTTCATCATCGCGCGCGCCGCGGGACCGAGCATCAGTCCGCCATGCTCGGTGGTGTCGAGCGCCTCGCGCGCCATCAGCGAGCGGACCAGCGGCTTGATCAGCCGCGCCTCCTCGCCCGCGACGATCCCGAACACCGACAATTTATCGTGTCCGCGGCTCGCGATCCGCTCGTCGCTGCGCCCGGTCAGCACCGCCTCGATATGCCCCGCGCCAAAGCTCTGCCCGGTGCGATACACCGCGCTGAGCAGTTTCTGCGCGAGGATCGTCGCGTCAACCTGCGCCGCGGGTTCGAGGCAATTGTCGCAATTGCCGCAGCGCTCGGGCGGGTTCTCGCCGAAATGGCGCAGCAACAGCGCGCGGCGGCACTCGACCGTCTCGACCAGCGCCGCGAGCGCGTTCAATCGCACCCGCTCGCCCGCTACGCGCGCCTCGGGCAATTCGGACAGCCGCATCCGCGCGCGCGCAAAATCGTCGGCGCCCCACAGCATCATCGCCTCGGCAGGGTCGCCGTCGCGCCCCGCGCGCCCGGTTTCCTGATAATAGCTCTCGATCGACTTCGGCAGCCCGGCATGCGCGACGAAGCGCACATCGGGCTTGTCGATGCCCATGCCAAACGCGACCGTCGCAGTGACGATACCGTCCTCCGACGCGACGAAATCATGCTGGACCTGCGCGCGCCGTTCGGGATCGAGCCCGGCGTGATAGGCCGCGACCCTGCGCCCGGTCGCCGCCGCGATCTGTTCGGCAAGCCGCTCGGTGCCGTTACGCGTTGGCGCATAGACGATCCCCGGCCCCGGATTGGCGGCGATGAAATCGACGAGTTGCTTCGCCGGGCTCACGCGCGGGCGGATCGCGTAACGGATGTTCGGCCGGTCGAAGCCCGCGAGGATCAGGCCATCGGCCGGGATGCCGAGCTGGACAAGGATATCCTCGCGCGTGTGCTTGTCGGCCGTTGCCGTGAGGGCCAATCGCGGCACCGCCGGAAAGGCGTCGAGCAGTGGGCGCAGCAGGCGATAATCGGGGCGGAAATCATGCCCCCATTCAGACACGCAATGCGCTTCGTCGATCGCGAACAGCGCGGGCGTCTGCGCTTCGAGCAGCGTACGGAAACCCTCGCCCGTCGCGCGCTCTGGCGCGACATAGAGCAGGTCGAGCTGGCCGTCGCGATACGCCTGCCGCGTGTCGGCCCAGTCGGCGTCGACGCTGGTAAGGCTCGCGGCGCGAATCCCCGCCGCGCGCGCGCCGCGCAGCTGGTCGTGCATCAGCGCGATCAGCGGCGACACGACGACGACGCATCCGTTCAGCGCGACCGCGGGCAATTGATAGGTCAGCGACTTGCCTGCGCCCGTCGGCATTACCGCGAGCGTGCGCTCGCCCGCCATCACCCGGCCCACAACCTCGCCCTGACGCCCGCGAAAGGCATCGAAACCGAAGGTGGATTTGAGCAAGGGGAGGAGAGCGTCGGCGGACATCGTGCCGCCGCGATAGGCAAGATGGCGAAGCGGGGGAAGCCCTTAAGCGAGCGTCAGCATCGCCCGCTCGGCCATCCGCGACGCGGTCTCGCGTTCGGCCATAACGACATGGTCGGCGCCGCGGCGGACAAGGTCGGTGACCTCTTCGTCCGAATGCGCGCGCGCGACGATAACCAGCTGCGGATTGATCGCGCGCGCGCGCCGCACGATGGCCCCCGCCTCAACCCCCTCGGGGATCGCGATCAGCAGCGTCGCCGCCTCGTCGAGTCCGGCCTGCCGCAGGACGCTTTCCTTCGTCGCATCGCCGACGATCACCGTCGCGCCCGCCTCGCGCGCCGCCGCGGCCATGTCCTTCTGGTCCTCGATCACCGTCAGCCCCTCGCCTCGCCCGCAGATCAGGCTGCCGATATGGCTGCCGACGCGGCCATATCCGATCAGGACAACGCCGGCGTTGCACGCGGGGGCGACCTCTTCGTCCGTTGCCGCCACCGCCTCCTCGGATTCCTCGGCACGGAGGCGCTTGACCGCCAAGGTGAAGAGGATCGGGTTGAACAGGATCGAGAGGAGCGACCCCGCGAGGATCAGGTCGCGCCCGGTTTCGGGCAGCACCTTCAGCCCGACGCCAAGCCCTGCAAGGATAAAAGAGAATTCGCCGATCTGCGCCAGGCTGACCGAAATCGTGAGCGCGGTCTGCGACTTGTGACCAAAGGCGCGGACCAGCGCAAAGGCGGCCACCGACTTACCGACGACGATGATCGCCACGGTCGCGATCACCGGCCCCGGCTGCTCGACGAGTACCATCGGATCGAACAACATGCCGACCGAGACGAAGAAGAGCACCGCGAAGGCGTCGCGCAGCGGCAGCGTCTCTTCGGCGGCGCGGCGGCTGAGCTGCGTCTCGCCGAGGATCATCCCCGCAAAGAAGGCGCCCAGCGCGAAGGACACGTCGAAAATGACCGCCGCGCCGAACGCAACCCCCAGCGCGATCGCAAGCACCGCGAGACGGAACAGTTCGCGCGACCCCGAATGCGCGACCCAGTGGAGCACCCACGGCAGAACCCGCCGCGCGATCACGAACATGAAGGCGACGAAGCCGACGACCTTGACGAGCACGATCCCCGCCGATTGCAGCAGCCCTGCGGAGCCGCCCTCATCGCCGCGCGACCCGAACATCGCGGGCAGCAGTACGAGCGCAAGCACCATGACCAGATCCTCGACGATGAGCCAGCCGACCGCGATTCGTCCCTTTTCGGTCTCAACCATGTCGCGCGCCTGCAGCGCGCGTAGCAGCACGACGGTCGATGCGACCGAGAGCGCGAGTCCGAAGACGATACTGCCCTCGACCGACCAGCCGAGCCACAGCCCGAGCATCATGCCGAGCGCGGTCGCGACGGCGATCTGTGCGATCGCCCCCGGCACCGCGATCTTGCGCACCGAAAGCAGGTCCTTGAGCGAAAAATGCAAGCCCACCCCGAACATCAGCAGGATCACGCCGATCTCGGCGAGCTGGAGCGCGAGCCCGGTGTCGGCGACGAACCCCGGCGTAAACGGCCCGACCATCACCCCCGCGAGCAAGTAGCCCGCGATCGGCGAGATTTTGAGGCGGTGTGCTAACGCCCCCATCAGGAAGGCGACGCCCAGACCGGCGACGATGGTTCCGATCAGGCTGGTGTCATGTGGCATGACCCCTTGCGTAAAGGGCGCGGGCGGAACGGGTCAACCCAAGGCAAGTAATTTAGTTGCGATTGCCTATCCCGGCCGCTCGACCTAGCCTCATGCGATGCCCAACGGACCCGAACAGGCCGCCTATTGGCGCGATTTCGTGATCGCCCGCTGCGCTTATCCCAATGCGGCGCGGCTGGCGGCGCAGTTCGACGGCGCCGAACTGGCGGATTTTTGCGCGTGTGGGTGCAACAGCTTCGGCGTCCGGGTGCAAACGGGCACGCCGCCGCTCGCCCGCAAAACCAAATCGGGCGGCGTCGTTTTCAACGCCGATTTCGCCGTGACCGCCGACCGCCAGCTCGAAATCATGCTGTCGGTCGACGACGCCGGCAACCTCGACCGGGTCGATGTCAGCTGCAACGGCAACAGCCATCCGGTGCCGCACGCGATCCCGATCGACCTCGAACCCTATCACATCTGGGCGTCGGACAGGCTGATCGCCTGACCCGCGCGGTCAGGCGTCGACGGTACCCTCGTCGCGCTCGGCCTGCTGCCGCGCCCACATGTCGGCGTAGAGTCCGCGCATCGCGAGCAGCTGGTCGTGCGTGCCCGTCTCGGCGACGCGCCCTTTTTCCAGCACGATGATCCGGTCGGCGCCCGTGACCGTCGACAGGCGGTGCGCGATCACCAAGGTCGTGCGCCGTGCCGCGATGCGGTCGAGCGTGTCCTGGATCGCCGCCTCGGTCCGGCTGTCGAGCGCGCTCGTCGCTTCGTCCAATATCAGCACCGGCGGGTTCTTGAGCAGCGTGCGCGCGATTGCGACGCGCTGTTTCTCGCCGCCCGACAGTTTGAGCCCACGCTCGCCGACCTCGGTATCATAGCCTTGCGGCAGCAGCGCGATGAAGGTGTCGATCGCGGCGCCCTCGGCCGCCGCGGCAATCGCGTCGGCACCCGCGCCTTCGCGGCCATAGGCGATATTGTAACCGATCGAATCGTTGAACAGCACCGTGTCCTGCGGGACGATGCCGATCTCGGCGCGCAGGCTTTTCTGCGTGACCGCTGCGATATCCTGACCGTCGATCAGGATGCGCCCGCCCTGCGGATCATAGAAACGGAACAGCAGCCGCGCGATCGTCGACTTGCCCGCGCCCGACGGCCCGACGATCGCCAGCGTTTCGCCCGCGCCGACGGCGAAGCTCACGCCATTCAGGATCGTCCGGTCGGACTCGTAGCCGAACACCACATTCTCGAACGTCACCGCGCCGCCGTTCACGACGAGCGGCCAGGCATCGGGCGCATCGGAAATCTCGGGCGGGGTGTCGATCAGGCGGAACATCGCCTCCATGTCGATCAGCCCCTGCCGGATCACGCGATAGACCATGCCGAGCATGTCGAGCGGGCGGAACAGCTGTGCGAGCAACGTGTTCACCAGCACCACGTCGCCGACCTTATATTCACCCGTCGACCAGCCCCACACCGTATAGGCCATCGCCCCGGCGAGCGCGGCGTTGGTGATCAGGCTCTGCCCGATGTTGAGCCAGGCGAGGCTGTTCTCGCTCTTGACCGCGGCGCGCGCATATTGGTCGGCGACGTCACGATAGCGCGCTTCTTCACGCTCCTCGGCGCCGAAATATTTGACCGTCTCGTAATTGAGCAGGCTGTCGACGCTGCGCCCGATCGTCAGCGTATCGAGGTCGTTCATCCGCGTGCGCAGCGCGTTGCGCCAATCGGTCACCTTACGCGTGAAGATGATATAGACGACGACCATCAACGCGGTCGCGCTGGCGAGGCCGAAGCTGAACTTGGTCCAGAAGATGATCAGCACCGCCGCAAGCTCGATGATCGTCGGCGCGATGTTGAACAGCAGGAAGTAAAGCATCGTGTCGATGCTCTTCGTCCCGCGCTCGATCACCTTGGTGACCTCGCCCGTCCGCCGCGCGAGGTGGAAGCGCAGCGAAAGCGCATGCAGGTGGCTGAAGGTCGCGATCGCCAGCTCGCGCGTCGCATCCTGCCCGACGCGCTCGAACACCACATTGCGGAGGTTGTCGAACAACACCCCGGCAAAGCGTGCCCCGGCATAGGCGAGCACCAGCCCGATCGCGAGCGCGACGCCCTCCTCCATCCCCGGCGCCATCTTGTCGATCGCGGCGCCATAGAGGAAGCCCATCGACAGCTGCACGCCCTTCGACGCGAGCACGATCAGCGCGGCAAGGACGATGCGGATCTTGTGCCCGCGATTTCCCGCCGGCCACAGATAGGGCAGGAAACGCTTCAGCGTCGCGAGGACGGGCGGTTCGCGCGAGGCGTCGGCGGAGGTGCTGCTGTCAGGAGGCATGGACGCCCCATGTAGGGGGCGAATGCCGTTCCGCCAACGGGGCTAGCGCGATTCGCGATACCCTGCGTGACGAATGATCCGGTCGATCAGGCGCCGTTCTTCGGATGTCGGGGTCGGGATGATCGCGGCGGGCGGCTCTTGACGCCGGCCGAATATCGGGCGCCGGGGCGGAACGAGCGGGGAAAAGCGCATGGGGGTTCGCTTCCATTGAGCGGCCGCCCCCCGGCACCGCGGTGATCTGGTCCCACGCCCTTGGTGAAGGCGCGTGGTTGCAGATCCGTCAATCGCTGTGGTTACTGCTTTCTTTCCGGTACCGTGAAGGTGCCGGTGACGCGCCCGCCGGTGCCGCCCGCCACGGGATTGCCGTCGGGTCCGCGCGCCGCGCCGCGCCCGTCGACCGTCGCGCGGCCACTCGTCAGGTCGATCACCAGCCGCCCGCCGCGCAAATGGTTGCCGCGCTGGCGCAACTCGACATTGCCGACCATCGTGATCAGGCGGCGGTCGAGGTCATAGATCGCGACATTGCCCTTCGCGGTCTCGTCGCCCTTCACCACCGTCACACCCCCGGTCGCGTCGAGCCGGTTGACGTCGGTGCCGCCCGAGCGCGTATAGGCGACGGTCATCCGCGGCGCGGTGACCGTCAGTCCGGCCTGCGTCACGCGGACATTGCCCGCCAGAACGACACGGTCGGCGCGGTCCTGCACCTCGATGCTGCCCGCGGCGAAATCGACCGGCGCGTTGCTATTGTGATTGGCGAGCGCCTGCGCGTGCGCGGCGTCGCCGCCGCCCGCCGACAGGAGGGCGAGGCTGGTCAGGGCGAAGCCTGCTCCCGCGAGCGCCATGCTCTTCATGGTCCAAAAACGGTTCATTTGAGCGCTCCCTGATTGATCCGCAGCCGCGCATTGCCTTGCAGGCGCACGACGCGCTGGTCGAGGTCGGCGGACAGCTGGTTGGCGGAAAATTGCCCGATGTTCAGGCTGCCGTTGACGCCGCCCTGTCCCAGCAGGCTGCGTGTCTTGAGGTCGACCGCGACATTGCTCGCGTCGATGCGATAGCCGTTCGCGCTCTTGACCTGCACCGTCCCCGGCACCGCGACCTTTTCGGTCTCCATATTATAGGCACCGTCGCGCGCGACGATCGTCGCCGGGCCGTCGGCGAGCTTGATCGCCCCAGAGAGGTCGGTCATCCGCACGATCGGCTCGGCCGAGCTTTTCTGCACCGCGCTTCCCGCGAGCAGCGCGAACGGCTGCCCCTTCGCGTCCTGGCCGCGATATTCGGCGCGCGTCACCTTCATCCGCTCGCTCGCCATGTCGACCTTGTCCTTGGACAACAGGAAGCTGATTTCGGCGCGCTGGGTGAAGGGCGAAAAGACGAGCACCGCGGCGACGACGCCGATCACGAGCGGCAGGCCGAAACGCAGGATGCGCACCAGCCGGTCGTGGCTCGACCCGCTGGCCGCCCACATCTGGCGCATCGTGCGGTCAAGATCGGCGCGTTCGGACATCCATCAAAGCCTTGTGCGAATCACTTTCAGCTATGCGCGAAAATATCGGTCTCGGGCCAGCCGGCGAGGTCGAGTGCTGCGCGCGTCGGCAGGAAATCGAAACAGGCCTGCGCGAGTTCGGTGCGCCCCTCGCGCGCGAGACGCGCGTCGAGGATGCCCTTCATCGCGTGCAGGAAGCGCACGTCGCTCGCGGCATAATCGCGCTGCGCGTCGCTGAGTTCGGCGGCGCCCCAGTCGCTCGACTGCTGCTGCTTCGATACTTCCTGACCGAGGAGTTCGCGCACCAGTTCCTTGAGGCCATGGCGGTCGGTGTAGGTGCGGACCAGCTTCGAGGCGATCTTGGTGCAATAGACGGGCGCCGTCACGACGCCGAGCGCCTGCTGCAGCGCCGCAATATCGAAGCGAGCAAAATGAAACAATTTCAATCGGTTGGTGTCGGTCAATATCGCCTTCAGCACCGGCGCGTCATAGCTGCTGCCGGGCTTGAAGCGCACGAGGTGCTCGTCGCCCGACCCGTCGCTGATCTGGACGAGGCACAGCCGGTCGCGCAGCGGGTTCAGCCCCATGGTCTCGGTATCGATCGCGACCGCGCCGGGACCCAGCACGCCCTCGGGCAGATCTTCTTCGTGGAAATGGACAGTCATAGCGCCGCCTTAGGCCAAGCCGCCCCGCCGCTCAATGACTGGTTTTCGCGCAGGCCAAGGGCGCCGCCGCGGCAGCGGCAAATCGTGCAAAATCCGGCATCGCCTTCCTGAAATTTTCTGTTCGCAGCCTGTGGACAATTAGGCTATATCTTGCGCCCTTGGTGGCATGGGGCGAGTCCGTGCCTGAGGTGAACTGCGTCCCCGTCCGGCGCAATGAGCCGGTTGAATGGGGTGTGGACGACCGAAAGCGACTAACAGACTATGAGTTTCAACAAGGATCGGCGCGGCCAGCGTGGACGCGGCAAGCGCGATGATTTCGGCAATTTCGACAGCTTCGAACCTGCACCCTACGGCGGCGACAGCTATGGCGGCGGCAACCGCGGCGGCGGTTTCGGCGATCGCGGCGGCTTCGGCGGCGGTGATCGTGGCGGCTTCGGCGGCGGCGACCGCGGCGGCTTCGGCGGCGGCGATCGTGGCGGCGGCTTCGGCGGCGGACGCGGCGGCGGCATGCCGGCGCAGGTTGTCGGCGAAGGCAATGGCACGGTGAAATTCTTCAACCCGTCGAAGGGCTTCGGCTTCGTCGCACGCGACGACGGCGGTGAAGACGTGTTCGTGCATATCAGCGCGGTCGAGCAGGCAGGCCTCCAGGGTCTGGCTTCGGGCCAGCCGCTCGGCTTCACGCTCGTCGAACGCAACGGCAAGGTGTCGGCGATCGACCTCAAGATCGAAGGCGAACCGCTGCCGATCGAAGAATTCGCCCCGCGTCGCGACGATCGCGGTGACCGTCCGGCTCCCGGCGGCGCCCGCGGCCGTCGCCAGCTCACCGGCGAACGCACCTCGGGCACGGTGAAATTCTTCAACACGACGAAGGGCTTCGGCTTCATCGCGCGCGACGACGGACAGGCCGATGCCTTTGTCCATATCAGCGCGGTGCAGCGCGCCGGCATGGCGGGCCTCGACGAAGGCGACCGCGTCGCTTTCGACATCGAAGTCGACGACCGCGGCAAGTTCGCGGCGGTGAACCTGCAGCCGCATCAGGACTGATCGGCAGCACGACCAAAACGGAAAGGGCGGCCCTCGGGCCGCCCTTTTTGTTTGGGCGTCACAGTATCGAAGGTGATCGGCGGCAATCGGCCGATTGCGGACGATAGAGATGTGAACCCCGGCGAAAGCCGGGGTCCAGAATTCCAACGCTGGCTTGGCTTTTCCGCACTCGGCCCCGGCTTTCGCCGGGGTTCACGAGAGGACAGCTCCCACCCAAAAAGCCGCCGCCGCACCCCGATGTGTATTATCCGAACAAAACCCCTTGCCAAGCATGCGCTACAAATGTAGCACGCTACAAATGTAGCGCATGAGGTGAGTCGCATGTTGTCCAGTTTGCCCCCGCGGGAACGCGAAATCGTCGATATCCTGTACGAGCGCGGTGCGTCGACGGTGACCGAGATCGGCGAGGCGCTCGCCGACGAATTGTCGGGTTCGGCGATCCGCGCAATGCTGAAACGGCTCGAGACGAAGGGCTTCGTCGTGCGCGAACAATCCGAGCGCGGCTTCGTCTATGCGCCGAGCGTGTCGGACAAGACCGCGCGCAAGTCGGCGCTGAGCCAGGTCGTGCGTGTCTTTTTCAACGGATCGGCGACAAGCGCCGCCGCCGCCCTCCTCGGTATGCAGGACGAGATGAGCAATAGCGAACTCGACGAACTCGAACAGATGATCGCCAAAGCGCGCGAAGGGAGAGGGTGATGTTGACCACCGCCATGTTGCTGGGCCTCGCCTGGAAATCGATCGTCGTCGCGGCGCTGACGCTGGGGCTGCTCCGCCTCGCGCGCTGGCGTTCGGCGGGCGAGCGGTCGATGATCGCGCATATGGGGCTTGCGGCGCTGCTCGCCTTGCCCGCGGCGATCCTTTTGCTGCCGCAATGGGTACCGCTGCCCGCGACCTGGTTCGCCGCGCCCGCCGCCGAAATGGTATCAACAGGGGGATCGGCGATCGATCCGGCCCCCGCCGCGACGTCAGTCCCTGTCGTGGTCGAAAGCGCCGGATCGACGCCGGTCGTTGCCGAATGGAGCGACCTTGCCCCCTTTCTCTATCTTGCCCCGCTCGCGCTGCTGTTTGGAATGATGGCGCTTGCGGTGGTGCGGCTGTTCGCGATGCGCGGGCGCGCCGAAATATTGGTCGAACGGTCGTGGCTGTCGGCACTGGCCGAAGCGCAGCGGCGCATGGGGTTCAAACATGGCACCGCGCTGCTCGTCAGCAACGAATTGCGCTCGCCGATCAGCTGGGGCGTGCTGCGCCCGACGATCGTGCTGAGCCCCAAGGCTGTCGCGGCATCGGGTGAGGCCGAGGCGATCATCGCGCACGAGCTCGCGCATGTCGCGCGGCTCGACTGGGCGAAGCTGCTCGGCGCGCGCGTCGCCTGCGCGGTCTTCTGGTTCAATCCGCTGGTGTGGATGCTGGCGCGTGAGAGCCATCAATTGCGCGAGGAAGCCGCCGACGACGCCGTGCTGATGGCCGATATCGACGGCCCCGACTATGCGACTTTGCTGGTCGGAGCGGCGCGGCACGACAATCAGGGCGCGCTGCTCGCGGCGCATGGCGTCGCGCCGGGCAAGGACAGCCTGAAGCGCCGGATCACCCGCGTCCTCGACGGCAGCCTGAAGCGCGGCCCGGCGAGCGCGAGCTGGATGCTGATGAGCCTTGTCGTGCTGGCGGGAATCACCGTGCCGCTCGCCGCCTTTTCGGCGACGGCCAAGCCCGGGGCGGCGGCGGAAGTCCACGCCGGCGCCGCCTCGACCGTCACCCGCGAGGCGACGACCATGACGTCGCAATCGGCGGCGGTCGCGAAAAGCGATGCCGACGACGACGCAGCGGCGGCCGCCGCGACCGCAAAGACGCTGAGCGCCGATGAGTTGGTGAGCATGCGCGCGGTGGGGGTGACCCCCGAATATGTCGCGCAGATGCGTGAGCATGACGGGTCGATGACCGCCGACGAGATCATCGGTGCGAAGGCGGCCGGCGTCGATCCCGCCTATATCAAAACGATGCGCGGTATCTTCCCGGGGGTCGATATCGACGAACTGGTCGGCGCGTCGGCGCTGCACATCGAGCCGAAATTCGCGCGCGACATGAAATCGCATTTTCCCGACATCGGCATCGACGATGTGATCGCGCTCCGGGCGATGGGCATCGATTGCGACTTCGTCACCGACATGCAGAAGGCCGGCGTGAAGATGCGTAGCGCCGACGACGCGATCGAATTGCGCGCGACGGGCGGGTTCCGGCCCGTCGCGAAGCCGCGGCCGGCAGCGACGCCGCGCCCTGTCGCGAAAGCCATGCGCGGCGACAATGTTGCGATTGTCGACATGGAGCGCGGGGTGATCGAGGCGCGCCGCGGCGATGGCCGGACCGCACGGATCGAATTCCCACAGGCGCCCGAACCGCCCAGGCCGCCAGCGCGCGACTGACGTTCGGACATTCGTCCGCACCGACGGACGATTAATCGAAACCTGATTCAAAATTGCCGTTGCGACGGCGAGCGATGACGCTCGCCCGGCGCACGGAGGGAGGAGTGCACCAATGAAAGCCCTGTATCTTGCCGGCACCGCCGCGCTGCTGTCGATCCTCGCCTGTGCGGCGCCGACCGCGGCCGCCGACCCGCTCGTCCTGACCGATGTGCGCTGGGTCGCCGAACCCGCCAGCGGAAAGAAGGGCGCGCCGCGCGTCCGCATCCAGCACCAGCGGTCGAGCAGCGATCGGACACTCGATGGCGCACGGGCCGACTTCGCCGAAGCGCAAGCGGCGCTGGGCCGCGCGACGCCGGGGCCGGTCAGCTTCGCGGTCACGCACGATGCGGGGACGCTGTCGTGCACCGGCACGCTGACACGCGCGTTCGAAGGCAAGGGCGCGTGCCGCTTTACCTCGAACCCCGGATTCGAGCGCGCCTTGAGCGAGCGCGGGCTTGTCCCCGACCGGCGCGCAACCTTGCTGGCGATGCTGATGGTCGACGCGACGATCGACCTCGCCGATGGCCTGACGCGCGAGGGGGTGCGGCCGAAGGACGCCGACGACCTGATCGCGGCGGCGGCGCTCGACGTGCGGCCCCAATATATCCGCGACCTCAAATCGGAGGCGCTGGTGCTGACCGATGTGGAGGATGCCATCGCGTGCAAGGCGCTGGGCGTCGACGGCGCCTATGTGCGCGGGCTTGCCGCGGCGGGGTACCGGAAGCTGAGCGCGAACGAGGTCGTGAGCATGAAGGCGATGGGGGTCACCGCTGATTATGCGCAGGCGATGAACCGCGCCGCCAAGGGGACCGGCAAGTGATGCGATGGACGAGCCTAGCGGCCATCGCCGCCGCGCTTTCGACGCCCGCATGGGCGCAGGAAACGGCGGCGCCGACAGGCGACACCCCGCCGCCCGCGCCGGCCGAGATCGCGGCGAGCGCTTCGAACGCGGCGCGGCAGGTGTATGCGCCCGCCGAATTCACGCGCTACGCGCCGAAGAACGCCTATGACATGCTGATCCAGGTTCCGAGCTTCCAGATCCGCGACAACGAAAATCTGCGCGGGTTGGGACAGGCGACGGGCAATGTGCTGTTCAACGGCGAGCGGCCGTCGAACAAGGCCGACGACATGTATACCCAATTGTCGCGCATCCCCGCCGGCAATGTCGAGCGGATCGAGATCGTCGATGGCGCGACGCTCGACATCCCCGGCCTGTCGGGACAGGTCGCCAATATCGTCTATCGCGCCGACGCCTTTTCGGGGCAGTTTTCGTGGAAGCCCGAGTTTCGCGCGCATTATACCGACCCGCTGTTCACCCGCGCCGACGTGTCGGTGCGCGGCCGCACCGGGGCGGTCGAATATGAGGTCGCGCTGAACAACGACGATTCGGCGCGCAGCGGCGCGGGCGGCCCGACGCTGATCTATGATGGCGCGGGCAATATCATCGAACGGCGCAAGGACATCTGGAACACCCATTATGACACGCCGAAGCTGTCGGGGCGCATCACCTGGGACCCCGCCGGCGATACGGTGGCCAATCTCGGCGGCCATTATCAGCGCAAGTATGACCGCTATTACGAGGATGGCGTGCGAACGGGTCCCGGCCTGCCCGATCGGGTGCGCACCGTGTATGAAAATGCCGACAGCTGGAATTACGAGATCAGCGGCGACTATCAGTTCGGGCTGGGGCCGGGCAAGCTGAAGCTGATCGGCCTGCGGCGTTTCAGCCACGAACCCTACCGGCAAGAGATTGTCACGACGCCCGCGGGCGGCATTGCGACCGGCGATCGCTTTGCGCAGACGGGCGATATCGGCGAGACGATCGGGCGCGGCGAATATCAGTGGAAGATGTTCGGCGGCGACTGGCAATTGTCGGGCGAAGCGGCGTTCAACACGCTCGACAATGTGGCGTCGATCGCGGTGCTCGATCCGACGGGGGCGTGGGTCGACCAACCCTTCGAAGGCGGTACCGGCGGGGTGAGCGAGGATCGCTACGAGGGGCTGCTGAGCTTCGGGCGCAAGCTGACCGACAAACTCAATTTCCAGATCATCGCCGGCGCCGAACATTCGACGATCACCCAGACCGGAATGAACGGCCTGACGCGCAGCTTTTTCCGGCCCAAGGGCTCGATATCGCTCGCGTGGACCCCGTCGCCCGATTTCGACATCTCGGTCAAGCTGCGCCGCCGCGTACTCCAGCTCAGCTTCTATGATTTCCTTGCGCGCGCGTTCCTGAACGACGGGAACCAGAATGAGAGCAACAACGACCTCCGGCCGCAGCAGGACTGGACCTATGAGGCCGAGATCAACAAGAAATTCGGCGCGTGGGGTTCGACCAAGATCATCCTGATCTATCGCGACGTCGAGGATCGCGTCGACGTCATCCCGATCGGCACCAATGGCGAGGCGGTCGGCAATATCGCCAAAGCCAAGGCGGGCGCGATCGACTGGACCGCGACGATCAACCTCGATCCCGCCGGGGTCAAGGGCATGAAGCTCGAACCGCGGCTATTGCTGCAGAAAAGCTCGCTTCGGGATCCCTTTACCGGCGAGAAAAGGCAGTGGAACGGCTTCACCGACACGGTGATCAGCCTCGGCCTGCGCCACGATATCCCCGGCAGCGACTGGGCGTGGGGCGGCGACGCCGAATATGCGCACTACCAGCCCAATTATCGACGCACGCAGGTCGACAAGGTGTGGGAAGGGCCGGTCTGGGCGTCGGTGTTTGTCGAGCATAAGGATGTGCTGGGCTTGACCGTCCGCGCGTCGATCCGCAACATCGCCAATGCCCGGTCGAAACGCGACCGCACCGCCTATACGGGGGTGCGCGGCGAAAGCCCGGTGAGCTTCGTCGAGGAACGCGACCGGTTGATCGGCCCGATCTTCTCCTTTTCGGTGCGCGGGAAATTCTGAGCGGATAAGGCAGTGCGATGACGAAGCGCCGCATCAAGATCTATTTCGACGGCGGGTGCCGCCCCAACCCGGGAAAGATGGAAACCGCGGTCGTGACGGGCGGCGCTGCCGTGGTCGTGCGCGACGCAGGGATCGGCAGCAGCATGGACGCCGAGTGGCTCGCGCTGATCGCGGCGCTGCGGCTGGCACAGGACCTGGGGTTGACGAACTTCATCCTGCTCGGCGACGCGGCGGCGGTGGTCGCGCAGGCGAACGGCATGGTGCGCGCCCGCGACGGGACGGCGGCGCATCTGGCCAATTTCCTCGCGCTCGTCGGCGACGGACCGATGCCGAGCGTGCGGCACATCAAGCGGACGCAGAATCTGGCGGGAATCGCGCTGGCGCGGCAGAGATTGCTGTAAATCCGGATCATCACTTGTTAAGCGCCGGCGCCTATCCTTGGCCGACCCAATGGACACCAGCGCGTTGAAGCCGACCCATCCCTTGCCCGTTCATCACAGCTGGCCGCTGTACGAGCGCGACCGCTTTTTCGAACTGGGCCAGCTTCATGGGGGCGATACGCTGGACCCGGTTCCCGACCTGGTCGACGTCGTTGTCCCCGTGCGGCCCGCGCGGCTCGGCCAATGGCAATGCGACCTGACCGACAACAACCGGCTAGACTGGTCGGACGAAGTCTATGACATTTTCGGCATTCCGCGCGGGGCGGCCGTCACGCGCCACGAAGCCGTTGCGCTCTATGCCGAAGGGTCGCGCGCGGCGATGGAGAAGCTGCGCGCCTATGCGATCAGGCATCGGCGCGGTTTCACGCTCGACGTCGAAATCAGGCCCGTGCAGGCGCCGCGCCGGTGGATGCGGCTGATCGCGGCGCCGGTCTGCGTCGGCGACAATGTCGTCAGGCTGCACGGGCTGAAATTCCTCGTGCCCAGCTCGGGCGGTCCCGAATTTTGAACCGATCGATCAACCGGGCCTGAGAAACCACCGTTCTGGCAGTATTGGCGGAGGCTTTCGTTGACGCGCCCGCGCCTTCGACGCAGCGATCAACGGGCAGACGCCGGGCGCGCCGAAGGGCGAGCCGCGTCTGATGATTCCGTCAATTCCCGAAGGCATTCGCCCTGCATATGAAGTTTTTTAATCGGTTTGCGTCGGCCGCGCACAACATGGCCATCGATCTCGGTACGGTGAACACTGTCGTATATTTGCGGGACAAGGGCATTGTATTGAACGAGCCGTCGGTCGTTGCGCTCGAGACGCGTGACGGCGTTCGCCGCGTCAAGGTCGTCGGCAACGAAGCCAAGTTGATGATGGGCAAGACCCCCGACAATATCCAGGCAATCCGGCCGCTCCGCGACGGCGTGATCGCCGACATCGACGTCGCCGAACAGATGCTGAAGCATTTCATCGACAAGGCGCAGGGCGGCGCGAGCCGTTTTGCGCAGCGCAGCCATGTCGTCATCTGCGTCCCGTCGGGGTCGACGATGGTCGAACGCCGCGCGATCCGCGACGCCGCGACCAATGCGGGTGCGGTGTCGGTGCAGCTGATCGAGGAATCGCTCGCCGCCGCGATCGGCGCCGGGCTGCATGTCACCGAGCCGCGAGGCGCGATGGTCGTCGACATCGGCGGCGGCACCACCGAGGTTGCGGTGCTGTCGCTGAGCGGCGTCGCGTACAGCACGTCGGTGCGCGTCGGCGGCGACAAGATGGACGAGATGATTTCCTCGTCGATCCGCCGCCGCCACAATCTGATGATCGGCGAGATGACCGCCGAGCGCGTCAAGCTGACGATCGGCTGCGCAACCCCGCCCAAAGGCGACGGCATGGTCATGGGGGTCAAGGGCCGCGACCTCGTCACCGGCCGTCCTGCAGAGGTCCGCGTGACCGAGGCAGAGATCGCCGAAGCGCTCGCCGAGCCCGTCGGGCAGATCGTCAGCGCGGTGCGCGCCGCGCTCGAACAGACGCCGCCCGAACTGTCGGCCGATATCATCGACGAGGGCATCACGCTGACCGGCGGCGGCGCGCTGCTGCGCCGGATGGACGACGCGATCGCGCGCGCGACCGGGCTGCCGGTGGCGGTCGCCGACGATGCGCTGATCTGCGTCGCGATGGGCGCCGGGCGCGCGTTCGAGGACCGCGCCTATCATGGGGTGCTGATCGCGGCGTAACCCCGGGTCAGGCGTAGGCGTCGATCGCCGCGAGGTGCCGCGCCTTGTCGGCGTCGCCGAGGAACGATCCGGTGAAGCTGTTGCGCGCCAAGGTCAGCAGCTCATCCTTCGACAGGTCGAGCGCGTCGGCGACCGCCCGGTAATTGGCGTTCACATAGCCGCCGAAATAGCTGGGATCGTCGCTGTTCACCGTCGCGGCGAGGCCGGCGCCGAGCATGATCTTGAGCGGATGGTCGGCGATGTCGCCGACGACGCAAAGCTTGAGGTTCGAGAGCGGGCAGACGGTCAGCGTCATGCCTTCGGCCGCAAGGCGCGCGACGAGCGCGGGATCTTCGAGGCTGCGGTTGCCATGGTCGATGCGGTCGACTTTCAGAAGGTCGAGCGCTTCGTGGACATAGGCGGGCGGGCCTTCCTCGCCCGCGTGCGCGACGATCTTGAGGCCGAGGCCGCGGGCGCGCGCAAAGACGCGTTCGAACTTCGCGGGCGGGTGGCCGACCTCGGAGGAGTCGAGGCCGACGCCGTGGATCCGGCCCAGAAACGGCAGGGCTTCGTCGAGCGTCGCCTCGGCCTCGGCTTCGCTGAGGTGACGGAGGAAGCACATGATGAGTTTCGACGTCATGCCATAGCTGGCTGCCGCGTCGTCGAGTGCGCGCGTGATGCCGGCAATGACGGTCTCGAACGCGACGCCGCGTGTCGTATGGCCCTGCGGGTCGAAGAAGATTTCGACATGGCGAACCGCGTCGGCGTGCGCGCGCGCCAGATAGGCGGCGGTCAGGTCGTAGAAATCCCGCTCGCGGTGGAGGACGCCCATGCCCTGATAATAGATGTCGAGAAAATCTTGAAGGTTCGAGAAGGCGTAGGCGGCGCGCACTTCCTCGACGCTGGCGAAGGGGATCGCGACATTGTTGCGCTGCGCGAGTTCGAACATCAGCTCGGGTTCGAGTGAGCCCTCGATATGGAGGTGGAGTTCGGCCTTGGGCAGGCCGGCGATGAAGGCGGCACGCTCTTCCACCGATGCAAACCCGTCAGCCATCGGATTTCCCCTCTTCGCGCAGGATGATCGCCGCCTCGGGCTTATGCTCGCGGATCTCGTCGATCGTCAGCCCGTCGACCTCGTGCGGGAAGATCAGCCACTGGTCGGTTTCGTGGACGAAGAAATCGGGACGGAGGTCGGTGACGTTGCGACCCGGCTTGAACCAGACGGTCGCGATACGGATGTCGCGCGGCATATTGTGGCGGCAGCGCGCCTTCAGCTCGGCGATGAAGGCGCGGATGCTGCGCCCGCTGTCGAAGACGTCGTCGATGATGAGTAGCCGGTCCTCGGGATTCAACGTGTCGATCAGATAGCCCAGCGCGAAGACTTTGACGTGCGCATCCTGCTTGTCGATGCCGTGGTAGGACGAGGTACGGATCGCGATATGGTCGCAATGCTGGCCGTGATAGTCGAGCAGTTCCTGCACCGCGATCCCGACCGGCGCGCCGCCGCGCCAGATGCCGACGAGGTGTGTCGGCTGGAAGCCGCTATCGAGCACCTGCATCCCGAGCCGGAAGGAATCGGCGAGCAGGTCGTTCGCGCTGATGAAGATCTTCTCGCCGCTCATTTCGGGTTCGCCGATCCTGTTACCGCTTGGCCGCGATATAGCGCGTTACCTGCTCTTCGAGAATATCGAGCGGGAGCGCGCCTTCGCTCAGCACCGCTTCGTGAAAGTCGCGGATGTCGAAGCGCGGACCGAGTTCGCTTTCGGCGCGTTTGCGCAGCTCGGCGATCCTGAGCTGGCCGACCATGTAGCTCGTCGCCTGACCCGGCCAGTTGAAATAGCGGTCGACCTCGCGCGCGATATCGGTGTCCGACACCGAGCTGTTCGCCTTGAAGTAAGCGATTGCCTGTTCGCGCGTCCAGCGCTTCGAATGGATGCCGGTGTCGAGCACCAGCCGGATCGCGCGCCACACCTGCAGCGACAGCATGCCGAAGCGGTCATAGGGGGTCTTGTAGACGCCCATCTCGTTCGCAAGCCGCTCCGAATAGAGCCCCCAGCCTTCCATATAGGCGCCGTAACCGCCGAACTTGCGGAATTTCGGGATGCCCGCGAGTTCCTGCTGGCGCGCGATCTGGAAATGGTGGCCCGGCGCGCCTTCGTGCGCGGCGATCCCGGCGACCTGCACCTTCTGCGTCTGGTTCATGTCGACGAGGTTGACATAATAGATGCCGGGGCGCGCCCCGTCGGCCGACGGCGGGTTGTAGAAGGCGGTCGATGCCGTCCGCTCGCGCCATTTCTCGACCGCGCGCACTTCGAGCGCCGCCTTCGGCAGCACCCGGAAATAGTGCGGCGCGGCGTCCATCACCGATGCGATCACCGCGCGCGCGTCGGCGAGATAGGTTTCGCGGCCGGCTTCGGTGTTCGGATATTTGAACTGCGGATCGGTGCGGATGTGGTCGAAAAATTGCTCGAGCGTGCCGGTGAAGCCGACCTCGCGCTTGATCGCCTCCATCTCGCCGCGGATAGCCGCGACCTGGGCAAGTCCGAGGTCGTGGATCTGGTCGGCGGTCAGGCTCGTGGTGGTCGAGCTTTTCAGCCGGTCGGCATAATAGGCCGCACCATCGGGCAGGTTCCACGCGCCGAAATTGCCCTTCGATTTCGGTTCGATTTCATCGATCGCGGCGACGAGCGTGGTGTAGCCATGTTTGAAGGGCCCGGTCAGCGCGGCGCTGGCGTCGGCGATCAGCTTCGCCTTCGTCGCCGCGGGGGCGTCGAGCGCATCGACCTTTTTGCGGAAATCGGCCATCAGCGTCGAATCGGCGCCGCCGTCGAAGGGCGCGCCGGTGACGATTTTCAGCGCGTCGGCGCGCGCGGGCGCGAAATTGACCTTGTTGGGGACGATCCCCGCCGCCGCCTGTTCGCGCATCGTCGCCGCGACTTCGCGCATCACGCGGTCGGTGTCGCGCAGGCGCGCGATATAGGCCTCGGCATCGGCGACGCTGTCGACCTTGTGATTGTTGATCAGCAGCACGGGGATCGCGCCCGCGGGGCTGCCGTTGGTCGAGACGGGAAAGCGGAGGTTGCGGAAGCGGAGCGATTCGCGCCCGCGTTCGACCTCATATTCGAACAGGCGAAAGCTCACGCGCGCGCTTTCGCCGAGCTGGCCGGGCTGGAAGCGCGCGCGCATGTCCCTGAGCTGGCGTTCGGCGAGCTCCTGCTCGCGCACCGATGCGGCGTCGGTGTAATCGTCGAGCTTGCCATAGTTGGTCTTGAGCCCGAGCTGCGTCTGCGATTCGGGGCTGAGCGCCAGCCGTTCGTCGAATGCCTGATCGAGGAACGCGAGCAGCGCCTGATCCTGCGCGCCGGCTTGCGGTGCCGCCTGTGCGAAAGCGGGCGCGGTCAGCGGAGCGAGCGGCAGGACGGGGAGCAGCATCAGGGCAACGGCAAGGCGCATCGGGATCTCCTATCGAATGAAGGGCTTGTCGCGCAGTGCCGGGCCGGGCGCAATAATATTTCAGCGGCCGTTTATCGTCGTGCGGTGCAGATGACTGGATTGGGCTAGGGAGCTGCCCTTTCGCCGGGGTGCACAATGTCCCCAACCGGTCGAAACCCGCAATCGCCGCCCCTTATTTCCGCGACGCGGCGCTCCGGTCGCGGATCGCCTTGAACTCGCTGCCGTCCTTCCAGCCCGGCCATTTGGCCGAGCGCGCGAGTTCGTCGCCGATCGTGTAGAAGACCGAAATATCCTGAACCGCACCATCGAGGTTCCAGCTTTCGTCCCACGCGTCGCAGGCCTGATGATAGCATTTGCCGGTATAGGCATCGACCCACGCCTGTCCGGCGGGCTTGCCGCCCTCGACGAGATCGGAGGCGCCCGCAATGCCCATCATCAAGAGGACGGGGACGCCGCGCTTGGCCATGCTGAAATGGTCGGCGCGGTAGAAGAGCCCGCGTTCGGGGAGGCTTTCGACGCTGACGGTGCGGCCTTGGGTCGCGGCGACGCGCGCGAGATCATCCTCCAGACTGCCCTGCCCCTTACCGACGAGGATGACGTCCTTTGCCTTGCCCGCAGTTTGCAGGATGTCGAGGCCGAGGTTGGCGACGGTCTTTTCGACCGGGAAGATCGGGTTTTGGGCGTAGGCTTCCGAGCCGAGCAGCCCGCGTTCCTCGGCGGTCCAGAAGGCGAAGGCGATCGTGCGGTCGGGCGCGGGCGCCACCTTGAACAGCCGCGCCATCTCGAACAGCCCCGCGACGCCGAGCGCGTCGTCGTTGGCGCCGGCGCGGTAGATGCGGCCCTTTTCATCGGGCGCGCCCTCGCCATAGGCGTCCCAGTGCGCGCCGTACATCACGACCTCGTCCGCGCGTTTCGTGCCGGGGATTTTCGCGAGGACATTCTGGCTCTGCACCACCGCCTGCGTCACGGGGATCGCGGCGTTGAAGCTGGTGCCGAGGTCGACGGGTTTGAAATCCTTGCGGCGGGCGGCGGTGCGCAGCTTCGCGAGATCCTGCCCGGCGCCCGCAAACAGGCTCGTCGCGGTTTCGCCCGAAATCCATCCCTGCAGCGCGAGGCTCGTGACCTTTTCGGGGGGCATGACGAGGCCGTAATTTTCACCGCCCGGTGCTTTGACGACGTTCCAGCCATAGCCGACGCCGTCGGTATCGTGGACGATCAGCGCGGCGACCGCGCCGCGGCGTGCGGCTTCCTCGAACTTGTAGGTCCAGCGGCCATAATAGGTCATCGTCCGGCCGCCGAACTTGCCGAACGCGTCCTCGCCCTTCGCCGCGACGAAATCGGGGTCGTTGATCAGAAAGACCGCGACCTTGCCCTTCAAATCCTGTCCCTTGAAATCGTCCCAGCCGCGTTCGGGCGCTGATACGCCGTAACCGACGAAGACGAGCGGGGCGTTTTCGACGACCGCGCGGTCCTTGGGCTGGAGCGTCGAGACATAGATGTCGGTGCCGAAGGCGAGCGGCGTCGCACTGCCCTTGCGGCCGAACGCCAGCGTCGTCGGGGTGCCGAGCCGCGTGTGGAGGAGGGGCACGGGCTGGGTCCAGCCGCCGTCGGTACCGGCGGGTTCGAGCCCCAGCGCCTGCAGGCGGCCGATCAGATAGCCGATCGTCCGTTCCTCGCCCACCGTGCCGGGCGCACGCCCCTGAAACTGGTCGGAGGCGAGCGTGCGGACGGTTTCGGTGAGGTTCGCGGCGTCGATGCCCGATTGGGCCGCGGCGGGGGCGGCGATGGCAGCGACGAGAAAGGCGGCGGCAAGACGGTTTTTCATGGTCGCTTTCCGGTGATCAGCGGTCGAGGCAGCGTTTGAGATAGGCGCGTGCGCCGACAAAGTCGCGCATTTCCACCTCCATCGGCGCGGTGTTTTCGAAGGTAAGAGACAGGGCGAAGTCGGCGGGGAATTTGTCGAGATTTTCGACATGACCCAGCGGGACATTGTGCCACATGCGGTCTTCGCCGATCGCGAAGCTGGTCACTTCGACCTCTCCGCCGCCCATTCCTGCGATTTCGAGCTTTGCCTTGCGCGGTTCGAGTTCGCGCGTTTCGTCCTTTGCCAGCGGCTTCGGATCGCTGGCCCGGGCGCGGGCGGCGATCGCGACGTTCATATTGTTCGTGTCGCTGGCGACCGCCAATGTCCAGGCGTCGTCCATTCCGCCGGTGTCATTCCATGTGACGGTGCATTGCATCTTTCCCCTCCACGGCGGATCGGCGGTATCACCGGGTTGGGCGGCAAGCATCAGGAGCGGCATGAGCGCCGTGGCGGAGAAGAAGGGCATGATCTTGTTTCCCGTTTCGGGTTTGGAAACCGGCTCTTAGCATGACCGGGCGCGTTGTGAACCGCTGCGGCGGTGACGACCGCAACCTAATGCGTTAGGGGCCGGTGATGACTTCCAAACGGCCCGTTTCGATTTCCCGCCGCGCGCTGGCCGCGGCCGGTGCGCTCGCGCTGGCGGGGTGCGGGTCGAAGCAGCCGCTGCGCGTGATGGCGTGCGACGCAGCTCCCGCCGCGCCGGTGCGGGTGGCGGCCGACGGGCAAACGGCGACCGCGACGCTGTCGGTGCTGACCTATAATCTCGAGGGGCTCGGCTGGCCGGCGCGCAAGGGGCGGTCGGCCGAACTCAAGGCGATCGGCGAGCGGCTGGCGGCGATGCACGAAGGCGGGACCGGCCCCGACGTCATCCTGTTCCAGGAAATGTTCAGCGGCGCGGCGAAGCGCGCGGTCGCGGCGAGCGGCTATCCCGCGATCGCGCCGGGGCCGCGCCGGACGACACCGCCCTATTTCGCCGATCTCGACAAGATGGCGGGCAGGGCCAAGCCGCTGAAGGGCGAGCTGGGGATCAAGCTCGTCGGCGGCGGGCTGGCGATCGCGTCGCGCTATCCGATCGTCGACAGCGCGCGGGGCGCCTACGGCCGGCGCGCGTGCGCGGGACTCGACTGCCTGTCGAACAAGGGGGTGATGCTCGCCCGCATCGCGATGCCCGGCGTGCCGGTGCCGATCGACATCTATAACACGCATATGAACTCGCGCGGGGCGTCGGGGGTGACGGCGGAGCGCGACGGCGAAGCGCATGCCCGACAGGCGATCGCGGCGTCGGATTTCATCGCGCGGACGCAGGACCTTGCGGCGCCGCTGATTTTCGGGGGCGATTTCAACATGCGCCATTCGGAGGATCGCTGGGCGGGATTTTCTCGATATCATCCGCTGACTTTGGTGCACGAGGCGTGCGTCGACCCCGCGTCGGGATGCGAGGTCAAGATGTCATGGGACGGCGATGCGCCGTGGATGGACACGCAGGACCTGCAATTCTTTGCCGACGGCGAGCGGCTGACGGTGCGCCCGGTGCGCGCCGAGGCGCTGTTCGACGGCGGCGCGAGCGGCCCGCAGCTGTCGGATCACGACGGGTTCCTGGTGACCTATGAACTGCGCTGGCCAGCGGGGATGGCAGCGAAGCGAGGCTGCTAGGGTCGGGACCCTAGAGCGCCATGAACAGCGCTGCGGCGGTTGCACCGGCGATCGCGAGCAGGATCGCGGCGCGCGGTCCATAGGTACGGACAAGGCGCGCCGTTCGCGGTTCGGCGGGCGGCCAGTCGGCGATGCCGGCGGACTCGGTTTCGGGCCGGGCATGGGCGATGCGATCCGGGACGGCGGGCCGCGAGGCGAGGTCGGGGCCGCTGATCCCGCTCGCGAGCGCGAGCTTTTCGAACGCGACCGCCATCTTCCCCTCCTTGAGGATGCGCGCGACGCGCCCCTGCCGCGCGTCGCCCGGCGAGACGGGAAGCGCGCCGACGAGGCGTTCGACCTCGGCATCGAGTGCGTGCAGGTCGTCGATCGCCTCCATCGCGCGCGACCGGTCGCCGCGCTCGAGCGCGAGTTGCAGCCGGGTCAGCGACAAGAGGCCGATACGGCAGAACTGGAGCCCCAGCGCCTGATCGTCCGCGGTCGGCGGCGGGCCGAGCGGGTCGGGCTCGTGCCGGGTCGAAAGCGCGCTCATCATCCTTGCTCCTGTCCTCGCTCACCCCCCTGCCCGACTAGAGCGAAGCCGCGCGTGCGGGGAAGCGCCGATAGGCCCGCTGTGCCGCGGATGCGGCGGATGGTGGCACGGCATGGGCATGCGAGTTTGAAAGCAAGAAACGGGGCGCGGACCGGACGCCGCGATGGCAGGATCGGCGCATGACAGAGACGATGGAAACACGCATCGGCGCGCGTATCGAAGCGCCGGACCTTGACGCCATGGCTGCGGCGCTCGATCGCGACGGGTGGGCAGTGCTGCCGCGGCTGCTCAGCGACGCCGCGTGTGACGATATCGCGGCGCTTTATGCCGACGAGACGGGGTTCCGCAGCCAGGTACTCATGGCGCGGCACGGCTTCGGACGCGGCGAATATCGCTATTTTTCCTATCCGTTGCCGCCGCTCGTCGCGATGCTGCGGAGCGGGCTATACCTGTCGCTCGCGCCGATCGCCAACCGCTGGCACGAGCGAATGGGGATGGCGGCGCGCTTTCCCGCCGACCACGCCGAATATCTCGCGCGCTGCCATGAGGCGGGGCAGCGGCGGCCGACGCCGCTGCTGCTGCAATATGGGCCGGGCGATTATAATTGCCTGCACCAGGATTTGTACGGCGAGCATGTCTTTCCGTTGCAGGCCGCGGTGCTGCTGTCGGCGCCCGGCAGCGACTTCGACGGCGGCGAGTTCGTGCTGACCGAACAAAGGCCCCGGATGCAATCACGCGCCGCGGTGGTGCCGCTGGCGAAGGGCGATGCCGTCGTCTTTGCGGTGAACGCGCGGCCGGTGAAAGGCGCGCGCGGCGATTACCGCGTCGCGATGCGCCACGGGGTCAGCGAAATCCGGTCGGGACGGCGGCACACGCTGGGGGTGATTTTCCACGATGCCACCTGAGGCGGCGGCAGGAGGGGATCGCCCGGCTCAATATCCCAGCGTCGCCTCGAGGAACCAGATGCGCTGCTGCGTCTCGTCGGCCCAGCCGTCGACCAGCCCGCTCGTCGCGATATCGCCGTCGGCTTCGGCGGCGGCCTTCACCTCCTTGAGCTGGCCGAGCAGGATCTTGTTGTCGTCGGCGAGCGCGCGGATCATCGCCTCGGCGCCCAGGCCCGCGCTGTCATCGTCGCGGATCGACGCGCGGCGGCCGATGTCGCCGATCGAACGCAGGGTCGGCGCGCCATTCTTGCGCACCCGCTCGGCAATCAGGTCGGTCGTCGCGAAAATCTGCGCCGCCTGTTCGTCGAACAGCAGGTGCAATTCGCGAAACTGCGGACCCTGGACGTGCCAATGATAGTTTTTGGTCTTGAGATAGAGCGCGAAACTGTCGGCGAGCAGCGCGTTCAGCGCATCGGCGACGGCGGGAGCATTGTCGGTTTTCTGGGACATGGGAGCATCCTTTCTTTGCTCCCCCGATATAGCGAAGAGGGGCAGGGCTTTCCCATTGAAGCTTTGGGTAAGCTTCATCGATAAAAACGATAAGAACTAATTGGTCGAATCAATCATCCGATCAATCCAAATGCGCCCAACGCCATGCGGATGCCCCAAAGCGTCAGGATGACCGCGCTCGCCCAGCGCAGGACGCGCGCCGCGCGCCGTTCGGCGAGCGCCGGGCCGAAGGCGAGGAAGGGCAGCATCGCGAGCGTCCAGCCGATAAGCCCGCCCGCCGCGGCCCATTGCCCCGCACCGCTCGTCGCGGCGAGCGCGCCGATCAGGAAATGGCTGCGATCGCCGAACTGCGCGGCGAGCATCCGCCCCGCCAGCAGCGCCGGCGGAGCGTCATCGGCGCCGGCATCGGAGAGGAGCCTCACGCGCCAGAGCAGCGCCACCGCCGCCGACAGCATCGCGAGCGCAACGAGCAGGGCGGCTACTCCCTGCCCGATCAGGCCGTTCGCGATCGCCCCCGCGACCGCCGCAACGACGGCATTGATGATGAAGGCGCCGAACGCGATGACCACCGTGACGCGGCGGTCGGCGCGAACGCTCAGCAGCCGCGACAAGAATATCCCGCTGCGCCCGTCGGCATTGGCGAGCAGCACCGCCACCAGCGCAAGCATGATTGCATCCATCGACTATGTCTGAATCGTCGGCGCTTTGGCGTCAATGCCCCAGCCGCACCGCGACCGATGCCAGCCACGCTTCGTGCGCGGCCGCCGGAAGAGTCCCGCGCGGCGCACTCGCGGCATCGCTCATCGCATCGAGATAGGTCAGGATCGCCGCGCGATAGCCGCCCCCGGCGACCGCCGATTCGAGCCGGCTCGCCAGCGTCTCGACCGCGGCAAAGCCGTTGTCGCGCGCGAGGCAGCGGATGTCGTCGATCCCCTGGACGATCTGCGCGAGCGCGCAGTGCGGCAGCGCTTCGGCGAGCGCGCCGATCTGGCCGGTAATCCGGTTCTGCATGTCGAGATATGGGTCGGTCTGGTTTCGCATCGTCCACCCCCTTGTTCGCACGGGAAACGATGCGCTTTTTTGGTTAACGCGCGGTTAGCGGTGACCGGGCAGGCCGCCGAGGCTCTGTTTGCTGCGATACATGTCGCGGTCGGCGGCGGCCAATATGTCCGATTCGGTCATGCCGGTCTGGAGCATCGCAATGCCGAAACAGGCCGACAGCGCAATCTCGTGCCCGTCATAATGCGTCGGCGCGGCGGTCAGCACCTCGCACAGCCGGGTAACCTGCGCGCGTGCGCCTTCCTCGCTCGACTGGTCGAGGATCAGGCCGAACTCGTCGCCGCCGATGCGCGCCGCGACGTCGGTCGCACGGATCGACGCGGCGAGCCGCTTGGCGATTTCGAGCAGCGCAAAGTCGCCTGCGGCATGGCCGAAATTATCGTTGATATATTTGAGCTGGTTGACGTCGACAAAGACGACCGCGGCGCGTTCGGCGTGGCGTTCGAAGCGCGCCATGCGGTGATGGATCGCGGTCAGGAAATAGCGGCGGTTGAACAGCGGGGTCAGCGTATCGCGCTCGGACACGCGTTCGAGTTCGGCGACGGCGATCTTCAATACGCGGTTTTCGCGGCGCAACGCGTCGCGTTCCCGGCGTATTTCACGCAGCTGGTCCTCGATGGAGTCAACGGATACGGCGCCGAACTGGTCGACTGCGATCCGTGCCCCCCCTACGCTATCCATGCCTGATCCCCGGCGCGCCCTACCCTCCGCCGGCCGAACGCCAACGGATCTAAGTCCGGCAACCCTAGCCGCGACTTGATACCAATCGGTAAACGCCCCGGACATCAATTGCGCGGCGTTGCCCGCAGGGAACACAGTCGCTAGGGGGAAGGCGGCGGCGATTCATCGCCGCCCACAGGAGGGATCGGGTGATGGGCGATAGTGCGCCGCAAGTCGGTGTGATCATGGGAAGCCAGTCGGACTGGCCGACGATGGCGCACGCGGTCCAGATCCTCGAAGAATTCGGCATCGCGCACGAGGTGCAGATCGTCTCGGCGCATCGCACCCCCGATCGCCTCGTCGCCTATGCCAAAAGCGCGGCCGACCGCGGACTGAAGGCGATCATCGCGGGCGCCGGCGGCGCCGCGCACCTGCCCGGCATGGTCGCATCGATGACGCGCGTGCCGGTGCTCGGCGTGCCCGTCCAGTCGGCGGCCTTGAGCGGCGTCGACAGCCTTTATTCGATCGTCCAGATGCCCGGCGGCATTCCGGTCGCGACCTTTGCGATCGGCAAGGCGGGCGCGACCAACGCCGGACTGTTCGCCGCCGCGCTGCTCGCCAACGAAGACGCGGCGCTCGCCGAAAAGCTCGTCGCATGGCGCGAGGCGCAGGCGAACAGCGTCGCCCCTACCCCTGTGCGCGAGGGCTGATCTGTTGCTCCCACCCGGTTCGACGATCGGCATATTGGGCGGCGGCCAGCTCGGGCGCATGCTCGCGGTCGCAGCGGCGCAGCTCGGCTACCGGGTTCATATCTACGCCCCCGACGCGGAAAGCGTCGCCGCCGAGGTGACCGCGCATCACACGCAGGCGGCGTGGGACGACGAGCCGCGCCTCGCGGCCTTTGCCTCGCATTGCGACGTCGTCACCTATGAATTCGAAAATGTCCCGGTCGACACGGTGCGCTTCCTGTCGGGGCATGTCGCGGTCCGTCCGGGGTATGAAGGCCTCGAAATCGCGCAGGACCGGCTTTCCGAAAAGAATTTCGTCGCCGGGCTCGGCGGCCGGCCCGCCCCCTTCGCCGCGGTGCCCGACCGCGCGGCGCTCGACGCGGCGCTGGACCGGATCGGCGCCCCCGCGATCCTGAAGACGGTGCGCATGGGGTATGACGGCAAGGGGCAGGCGCGCCTCGCCACCGCCGCCGACGCCGATGCCGCGTGGGAAATGATCGACCGCCACGCCGCGGTGCTCGAAGGCTTCGTCACCTTCGCGCATGAATTTTCGGTGCTGCTCGTGCGCGGCATCGACGGCGAGGTCCGCTTCTGGGACTCGCCCGTCAACGTCCACGAAGGCGGCATCCTCGCGACATCGACCCTGCCCCCGCCGGGGGCCGTGCTCGACCAGCAGGACGAGGCGCGCGCGCTGATGGCCCGGATCGCCGCGGAGCTCGATTATGTCGGCGTCCTGACCGGCGAATTTTTCGTGAGCGACGACGGCCCGATCTTCAACGAGATGGCACCGCGGGTTCACAACAGCGGTCACTGGACGATCGAAGGCGCGGTCGTCAGCCAGTTCGAAAATCATATCCGCGCCGTCGCCGGCCTGCCGCTCGGCAGCACCGAAACCGCGGTCTTGCCGGTGGTCATGCACAATCTGATCGGCGGCGGGATCGAAACCGTCCCCGACCTGCTCGCCGACCCCGCCTGCCATGTCCATCATTATGGAAAAGCCGAGGTTCGCGACGGCCGCAAGCTCGGCCACGCCACCTGGGTTGGAACCTCTCCCGCATGAATCATCCCGAAATCACGCTGGTTCTTGCGCGCGCCGCCAACGGCGTGATCGGCGCCGACGGCAAGATGCCCTGGCACCTGCCCGCCGATCTTCGCCGCTTCAAGCAGCTCACCATGGGCCGTCCGATGATCATGGGGCGCAAGACCTTCGACAGCCTGCCCGCGATCCTCGAAGGGCGCCGCCACATCGTCCTCACCCGCGATCCCGAATGGCAGGATGAGGGCGCCGAGCCGGTGGCGACGATCGAGGAGGCGCTGAAGCTCGCCAACGCGCCGCATGTGATGGTGATCGGCGGCGCCGAAATCTATCGCCTGTTCCTGCCGCTCGCCGACCGCATCGAACTCACCGAGGTCGCCCTCGAACCCAAGGGCGATGCGATCATCGATTATCCCGCCGCTGCCGACTGGAACGAAAGCGCGCGCGAAGATCATCCCGCCGACGACGCCGGCCGCCCGGCCTACAGCTTCGTCACGCTGACAAGGAAATAGGCCGATGCGCCGCTGGATCCTGAGCATCCTCATCCTGATCGCACTCGCCGCGGCCGCCTTTTTCACGCTCGCCCCCGGCATGATCGAACGGGATCTCAACAAGATCGACGGCAAGCCGCTCCCCGCGGTCAGCGCGCGCGCAGAGGCGCTGCACAAGACGCTGACGATCGTCGACCTGCACAGCGACAGCCTGCTCTGGAGCCGCAACTTCCTCGATCGCGCCGACCGCGGCCATATGGACCTGCCGCGACTGCGGGACGGCAATGTCGCGCTGCAGGTGCTGGCGAGCACGACCAAATCGCCCAAGAACCAGAATTACGACGCAAACGGCGCCGACACCGACAACATCACTGCGCTAGTGATTGCCCAGCTTCAGCCGGTGCGGACGTGGAACTCGTTGCTCGAACGAGCGCTATGGCATGCCGAAAAGCTGGATCGATTTGCCCGAGCAGACGGCAGCAAACTGCGAACCGTGATGAAAGACGATCATATCGATGTCGTTTTGCGCGCACGAGATCGCGATAAGAAGCTGGTCGGCGCGATGCTCAGCATCGAGGGGCTGCACGTCCTCGAAGGCAAGCTCGCCAACCTCGACAAGCTCTACGCCGCGGGCTTCCGCATGGCGGGGCTCACCCATTTCTTCGACAATGATCTCGCGGGGTCGATGCACGGGCTCAAAAAGGGCGGGCTCACTCCGCTCGGGCGACAGGTCGTCGCCGACATGGAAGCCAAGGGCATGATCGTCGACATCGCCCATTGCTCCAGCGCCTGCGTCGCCGACATCCTCAAGATGGCGCGCCGCCCCGTCGTCTCCAGCCACGGCGGCGTGCAGGCGACGTGCAAGGTCAACCGCAACCTCAGCGACGAACAAATCCGGGGTGTCGCCGCGACCGGCGGCCTCATCGGCATCGGCTATTGGGACGCCGCGGTGTGCGACACCTCGCCCGCGAGCATCGCGAAGGCGATGAAGCATGTCCGCGACCTCGTCGGCATCCAGTATGTCGCGCTCGGCAGCGACTATGACGGCGCGACCACGGTGCGCTTCGACACGTCGAAGCTCGTGCAGGTGACGCAGGCGCTGATCGATGCGGGCTTTTCCGACGACGAGATCCGCGCCGTCATGGGCGGCAACGCGATCCGCGTGCTCAGGGCGGGGCTCGTGCCGCTCACTCCGCCCGCCCCATGATCCGCCTTGACGGCCACGACCGCGTCGACGAACCCTTGCGCGGCGGAGTGATCGCGCTCGGCAATTTCGACGGCTTCCACGCGGGACATCAGGCGGTCGTCGGCCGCGCGGTGCGCCACGCGCGCGACGAGGGCCGCCCGGCGATCGTCGCGACCTTCGACCCGCACCCGGTGCGCTTCTTCAAACCCGACGTCGCGCCCTTCCGCCTGACGACGCTCGACCAGCGGCAGGAACTCTTCGCCGCCGCGGGCGCCGACGCGATGCTCGTCCTGCCGTTCGACGCAACGCTCGCGGGGACCACGGCCGAGGATTTCATCACCGAACTGCTCCTCGACCGCTATGGCGCCGCCGGCGTCGTCACCGGCGCCGATTTCGTCTTCGGCAAGGGCCGCGGCGGCAATGTCGTCACGCTCGCCGACCACGCGCGCCGTCTCGGCTTCTTCACCGAAATGGTCGCGCCCGTCGACGACGCCGAAGAGGTGATTTCGTCGAGCCGCATCCGCGAAGCGTTGCAAGCAGGCGACTGCCCCGCCGCGGCGCGCCTCCTCACCCGCCCCTTCACGGTGCGCGGGCAGGTGCAGCACGGCGACAAGAACGGCCGCCTTCTGGGCTTTCCGACCGCCAACATCGACATGGGGCAATATCTGCGTCCGCGTTACGGCATCTACGCCGTCACCGGGAAGCTTCCCGACGGCCGCATCCTCAAGGGCGCGGCAAACCTCGGCATCCGCCCGAGCTTCGATCCGCCAAAGGAATTGCTCGAACCGCATTTCTTCGACTTTGCCGAAGATTTGTACGGACAGGAAATCGACGTCGCCTTCCACGCCTTCATCCGCCCCGAGGCGAAATTCGACGACATGGACGCGCTGATGGCGCAGATCGCGGCCGATTGCGACGAGGCGAAGCGATTGTTGGCTGACGTTTAATTGACGAGGGGGCGTGATGACCGATAGCGACTGGGCATCAGCCCTCGAAGGCCCACCGAAAAAACCCATGAAGCGCCGCACCAAGATCCTGCTCTGGATCTTCGCCGCGATCGTCGCCTGGCTCACCCTGTCGAACGCCAGCTGGCTCGCCCCCGATCCTGCCGGAAAACCGAAGCTCATCGCACACCGCGGCGTCTATCACCTCTACGACAAGCGCGCCGCCGCCGGCCGCGACACCTGCACCGCCGCGCGCGCGCTGCCGCCAAGCCATGATGTGTTCGAAAACACCCCCGAATCGATGCGCTGGGCGGTCGGGCTCGGCGCGAACATGGTCGAGGTCGACGTCGCCCCGACGAAGGACGGCCGCATGGTCCTCTTCCACGACTGGACCGTCGATTGCCGCACCGATGGCAAGGGCGAGACGCGCGACCTGACGCTCGCCGAATTGAAAGCGCTCGACATCGGCTATGGCTATACCGCCGACGGCGGCCAGACCTTCCCCTTGCGCGGCAAGGGCATCGGCAAGATGCCGACCGTCGAGGAGGGCCTCGCCGCGCTCCCCGTCCACCCGATCCTCTTCAACTTCAAGTCGAAGGACTCGCGCGAGGCCGACCAGCTTTTCGCCATCCTGAAGGCATCGGGCCGCGACAGCGCGAAACTCGGTGACGCCTTCTATGGCGCCGAAGCGCCCGTAAAGCGCATGCGCGAACTGCTGCCCGCCAACTGGTCGTTCGACCTCAAAGGCGGCGCCAGGGCATGCACCAAGGACTATGCCCTCTACGGCTGGACGGGCATCGTCCCCGAAAGCTGCCGGAACGGCGTGATCGTCATCCCGATCAACTATCAATGGGCTTTCTGGGGCTGGCCCGACCGGCTGATCGCGCGAATGGACAGCGTCGGCGCGCGCGTGATCGTGCTCGGCCCCTATGAAAGCGGCAAGTCGAACGAGGGGCTGACGACGCCGCAGCAACTCGCCAAGGTCCCCGCGAGCTTCAACGGCTATATCTGGGTCGAGGATATCCGCGAGGTCGGCCCGGCGCTCAGGCCGCGGCAGAAATGAAAATCCTCTCCCGTCTTGCGGGAGAGGGCAGCGAGACTTGCGAGCTTGCTCGCTAGTCGCAGCGGGTGAGGGTCCGGCAACGTCACATACCCTCACCCAGCTCCAGCTAGGCAGCAAGCTGCCAAGCTTCCACATCCCTCTCCCCCAAGGGGAGAGGAAGGTTTGCTCCCACGCAAATCTGCGCTAAGCGGCCGCGCATGACCGACAGCACGCCCACCGCAGAACAGCGCGATTATCGCGACACCGTCTTCCTGCCCAAGACCGACTTCCCGATGAAGGCCGGCCTGCCGCAGAAGGAGCCGTTGATTCTGGCGAAATGGATCGAGGGCAATCTCGAAGGGCAGATTCGCGAGAGCCGCAAGGGCCGCGACCAGTTCATCCTCCACGACGGTCCGCCCTATGCCAATGGCGACATGCATATCGGCCATGCGCTCAACCATATCCTGAAGGACATGGTCGTCCGCACCCAGACGCTGAAGGGCAAGGACGCGCCCTACGTCCCCGGCTGGGACTGCCACGGCCTGCCGATCGAGTGGAAGGTCGAGGAGCAGTATCGCAAGAAAAAGCTCAACAAGGACGAGGTTCCGGTCGAGGAATTCCGCGCCGAATGCCGCGCCTATGCGCAGCACTGGGTCGACACCCAGCGCGAGCAGCTGAAGCGCCTCGGCATCGGCGGCGACTGGGACCATCCGTACCTGACGATGGATTATGAGGCCGAGGCCACCATCGTGCGCGAACTGCTCAAATTCGCCGCCAACGACATGCTCTATCGCGGCGCCAAGCCGGTGATGTGGTCGCCGGTCGAAAAGACCGCGCTCGCCGAGGCCGAGGTCGAATATGAGGATATCGTCTCGACGCAGATCGATGTGGCGTTCGAGATCGTCGAAAGCCCGATCGCGGAACTGGTCGGCGCACATGCGGTGATCTGGACGACGACGCCTTGGACGATCCCGGTCAATCAGGCTTTGGCCTATGGGCCGGATGTCGAATATCAAATCGGCGACGTCACGGTGCACGCCAAGGGTTTGGAGCGGTTCCAAGGCCGCTTCATTGTAGCGGTCCAGTTGCTGGATACGTTCAAGCAGCGCGTCGAACGCTTTCTTCGCGCGCAGCCGGAAGCGAGTGATTGGCCGACGGACGCTCCGATCCTCGAATGGGATTACGTCGCGGTTCCCGAGCGGGCTGACGTCGCATTCCCTGGCGCCGTCATCAAAGGCTCCGACCTCGCCGGCACCATTGCACGCCACCCGATGCACAAGCTCGGCGGCTTCTTCGCGCGTCCGCGTCCCTTCCTCGCGGGCGATTTCGTCACCACCGACAGCGGCACCGGGCTCGTCCATATGTCGCCCGATCATGGCGAGGATGATTTCGACCTGTGCAAGGCGAACGGGCTCGATCCCGTGTTCGCGGTCGAGGGCGACGGCAAATATCGCGCGGATTGGGGCTGGCTCGGCGGTCAGGGATCGGTGATCAACCCCAAGTTCAACGCGCCCGACGGCCCAATCTGTTCGGACCTTCGCGACGCCGGCGCACTGCTCGCCGCCAGCGCCGATTACCAGCACAGCTATCCGCACAGCTGGCGCTCGAAGGCCAAGGTCATCTATCGCTGCACCCCGCAATGGTTCGTGCCGATGGACAAGGTGATGACGCATATCGAGCCCAAGACCCCGCGCGAAAAGCGCTGGGAGAATGAGGGCGGCGCGCTCAACCCGCACGAGGAGGATCTCTGCGACGCCCCGACCTTGCGGCAAGCGGCGATGCAGGCGATCGACGACACGCGCTTCGTCCCCGCCAAGGGCCGCAACCGCATCGGGTCGATGGTCGAGGGGCGCCCCGACTGGGTGCTGTCGCGCCAGCGCGCCTGGGGCGTGCCGATCACGCTCTTCGTCGACCGCAAGACCGGCCATTATCTGAACGACCCGATCGTCAACGACCGCATCGTCGCGGCGGTGCGCGAGGGCGGGGTCGACGCATGGAACGACGCGCGCGCGCAGGAATATCTTGGGCCGGACTATGACGCCGCCGATTACGAGCGCATCGTCGACATTCTCGACGTCTGGTTCGATTCGGGCTGCACCCACGCCTTCGTGCTCGAAAGCGGCAAATGGCCCGCGCTCGTCCGTCACGACGGCGGCACCCACAGCGCCGACCTCTATCTCGAAGGCAGCGACCAGCATCGCGGCTGGTTCCAGTCGTCGCTGCTCGAAAGCTGCGGCACGCGCGGACAGGCGCCGTACAAGGCGGTGCTGACGCACGGCTTCACGATGGATGCCAAGGGCTTCAAACAGTCGAAGTCGCTCGGCAACACGACCGATCCCGTCAAGGTAATGGAAACCAACGGCGCCGACATTATCCGCCTGTGGGCGCTGAGCGTCGACTTCACAGAAGATCACCGCATCGGCGACGAGATCCTGAAGGGCGTCGCCGACCAGTATCGCAAGCTGCGCAACACCTTCCGCTACCTGCTCGGCGCGCTCGACGGCTTTACCGAAGAGGAACGCGTCAGCGACGTTTCGGCGATGCCCGAGCTTGAGCGCTATATGCTCAGCCTGCTCGCCGACCTCGACGCGAAGATGCATCAGGCGGTCGATGATTTCGACTTCAACAGCTACACACGCCTGCTCGCCGATTTCTGCAACGAGGATCTGTCGGCCTTCTATTTCGATATCCGCAAGGACGTCCTCTACTGCGACCTCGGCCCCGCCGCGCCGCTCGGCACCGACACCCGCCGCGCCTATCGCAGCGTGCTCGATGTGCTGTTTCATGCGCTCGTGCGTTACGCCGCGCCGGTGCTGGTGTTCACCAGCGAAGAAGTGTGGGGCACGCGCTATCCCGATGCGGGCAGTGTGCATTTGCTCGAATGGCCGACGGTCGATGCCGCATGGAATGACGCCGCGCTTGCCGCCAAATGGGCGGGCGTGCGGACCCAGCGCGAGGCGGTGACCGAAGCGATCGAACCCTATCGCCGCGAAAAGACGATCCGTTCGAGCCTCGAGGCCGAGGTCACGATTCCTGATCCGACGCTCGATCCCGCGGCGCTCGAGGAAATCTTCATCGTGTCGGTCGCGCGCGCCGGGGACGAACTGGCCGTCACCCGCACCGAAAACCACAAATGCGGCCGCTGCTGGCGCCACCTGCCCGAGGTCGAAACCGACGGCGCCTTGTGCAATCGCTGCGACACGGTATTGACCGCGGCATGAGCAGCACCCGTTCCCCGCACCTGCGCTTCGGCCTGATCTTCGCCGCGGTCGCCTTCATCCTCGACCAGATCACCAAATGGGTGATCACGGTGCCGCTGTCGCTCGAACCCAAGGGGCAGATCGAGGTCGTCTCCTTCTTCAACCTGACCTGGGCGGAGAATTGCGGGATTTCGCTGTCGATGTTCGCGAGCTGCACCGACACGACGCGCTGGACGCTCGTCGCGGTTACCGGGATCGTCGCCGCCGCGGTCGCCTTCTGGATGACGCGCGAACAGGCGAAGGGCGACGTGATCGCGCTCGCGATGATCCTCGGCGGCGCGCTCGGCAATATCGTCGACCGCGTGCGTTTCGGCTATGTCGTCGACTTCGCCGACCTGCATTTCGGCGATTTCCGCCCCTTCATGATCTTCAACGTCGCCGATGCGTGCATCACCATCGGCGTGCTTTTGCTGGTTGCGCGCGCGCTGCTCTTGGGCGAAAAGGCCGGGAGCACGGGCGGCCAGCCGTCCGCCGAGTAACGGGGCGCATAGGAGAATATATAAGTGAACCGGACCACCGCCATCCTGGCCGCCTCGATCCTTGCCACGACGCTGTCGGCCTGCGGGTCGAACAGCCTGTTCAGCCGCGACCGTCCCGACGAAATGATGGTGTCGCGCCAGGCGCCGCTCGTCGTGCCGCCCGACTATGCGCTGACCCCGCCCGCCCCCGGCACCGCGCGTCCCGGCGGCGAATCGACCGCCGAACAGACGCTGCGCGCGCTCTTCGGCGGCCCGTCGGCGCGTAGCCCCGGCGAAACGCAGATCATCGGCAGCGCCGACGGCGCGCGCGCCGACCCCGGCATCCGCAGCCAGGTCGGCAGCCCCGACACGCAGGTCGTCGACAAGGGCCTCGTCGTCCGCGACATCCTCGCCGCGCCCGAAGGCGACGGCCGCGACGCGTCGGCGGCGATCCCGACCGCCTGAACGGCCCCGTGAACCGTTTATGAGGACGGCCCGGCATCCCCGGGCCGTTTTCTTTTGGGGCTCAGCTGAACAGGTTCGACAACAACAGCACCGCAATCAGGCTTTCGACCATCGCGCGCGAAGCATGGCCGAATGCGCGCAACCGGCTACATTTCAGATGCTGGACGAACCAGGCGGTCTGCAGCGTGCCGAACCACAGCAGCGCAGCCAGCCCCAGCAGCGCGCCCGTCAGGATCGACCATTCGTGCGCCAGCCGGATCAGCACCTCGCTGGCGCCGAGCAGGATTGCGAGCAGCGCGACGACATAGCATTGGCTGTAAAAGGGGGCGCGCAGCGTCGCGCGCGTCAGTTCGACCTTGCGCGCGCGCAGCAGCCGCGTCGCCATCATCACCGCGAACAGGCTGTACGACACGATACGCAGCATGATCAGGTCGGTGTTGGTGCTTACGAGCGCCGACAGGCCGACCTTGCTCGTCACCACCGCATCATTGCCGATCAGCGCGAGTTCGGCGGCGTGGACGATGATCAGCGACAGCAGCAGGAACAGCGGCGGCGACAGCGTGTCGGTATATTGCTGGTCCTGGGTGTCGCCCTGCTCGAGGTCCGAATAATCCATCATCTTCAACGGACGGACAAGCGTGCGCCACAGCGTGATCGGATAAAAGACCAGCCACGACATGACCTCATAGAGCAATTCGTCGAGCGATTGCAGGAGGTTGAAGAAATTCACCTGTCTACCCCCTTGCGGCATTCATCCGCGCAAGGCGGAGAAAATATCAGCCCTTATTTGAAGACCTTCTTCGGCGTCAGGTCCAGGCACTTCTCCCAGATCGGTTTCGCCTTGTCGGCATCGATCTTGACCACCAGATGCCGGATATAGACGGTGTCCTTGTCGAGACCCAGCTTCGCACCGCGTCGTTCGCTTTCGGCAACCCAGTAACGGGCAAATTTGTCGCCGGTGGGCGAAGGCACAGCGACCGCCGCAAACTGGCTGTATGCCCGGCATTCCATCGCCTCGTCCAGCCCGGCTTCCTTTGCGGCGATATCGTCGGCCGCCGCCGAAGCCAGCAACAGCATCGCAGCGAGCATGGTACCGCCGCTCAAGCCCGTGCGCCCGCTTCCTCGACGCCCGCGCTGTTGTGGCGCAGCGCCTTCAGCACCGTATCGACGATCTGCGGCGCGTTGAGCCCCGCCTCGTCATATTGCAGCTCGGGCTTGTCCTGGTCCTGGAAGACGTCGGGCAGGCGCATCGTGCGCAGCTTCAGCCCCGCGTCGATCAGCCCCTCGTCGCTCGCGAGCGTCAGCACGTGCGCGCCGAGCCCGCCGACGCTGCCTTCCTCGACCGTCACGCACACCTCGTGAGCGGCAAGCGTCTTGCGGATGAGCTCCTCGTCGAGCGGTTTCGCGAAGCGCAGGTCGATCACGCTCGTCGACAGCCCGCGCGCCTCCAGCGTGTCGGCCGCCTTCAGCGCCTCGGCGAGCCGCGTGCCGAGCGACAGGATCGCGACGGTCTTGCCGGACCGCACGACGCGACCCTTGCCGATCTCCAGCTTTTGCGGAACCTCGGGCAGCGCCACGCCGGTGCCGTTGCCGCGCGGATAGCGGAAGGCGATCGGGCCATCGTCATATTCGGCCGCAGTATAGGTCATGTGCACGAGTTCGGCCTCGTCGGCCGCCGCCATCACCACCATGTTGGGCAAGGTCGCGAGGTAAGTGACATCGAACGACCCCGCATGCGTCGAGCCGTCGGCACCGACGAGCCCCGCACGGTCGATCGCAAAACGCACCGGCAAATTCTGGATCGCGACATCGTGGACGACCTGATCGTACGCGCGCTGGAGGAAGGTCGAATAGATCGCCGCGAACGGCCGCATTCCCTGCGCCGCAAGCCCAGCAGCAAAGGTCACCGCATGCTGCTCGGCAATCCCGACGTCGAAGGTGCGGTCGGGGTGCGCCTTCGCAAATTTGTCGACGCCGGTGCCCGACGGCATCGCCGCAGTGATCGCGACGATGCGCTTGTCGGTGTCGGCGAGCTTCGCGAGCGTTTCGCCGAAGACATTCTGATACGCCGGCGGTCCCGGAGGCGCCTTCGCCTGCACCCCGGTGATCACGTCGAATTTCTGCACGCCATGATATTTGTCGGCGGCGGCCTCCGCCGGGGCATAGCCCTTGCCCTTCACCGTCACCGCGTGGATCAGCACCGGGCCATGGTCGCTGTCGCGCACATTTTCGAGCACCGGGATCAGATGCTCCAGATTATGCCCGTCGATCGGCCCGACATAATAAAAGCCGAGTTCCTCGAACAGCGTCCCGCCCATCGCCATGCCGCGCGCATATTCGTCGGTCTTTTTCGCCGCCTTGTGCAGCGGTTCGGGCAGCTTGCGCGCAAAGCGCCGCGCGATCTCGCGCAGTTCGATGAACGGCCGCGATGACACCAGCTTCGCCAGATAAGCCGAAAGTCCGCCGACGGGCGGCGCGATCGACATATCATTGTCGTTGAGGATGACGATCAGCCGGTTGCCCGCCGCGGCGGCATTGTTCATCGCCTCATAGGCCATGCCCGCCGACATCGACCCGTCGCCGATCACCGCGATCGCGCGGCCCGGCTCGTCCTTCAGCTTGTTGGCTATCGCAAAGCCCAAGGCCGCGCTGATCGAGGTCGACGAATGCGCCGCGCCGAACGGGTCATATTCGCTCTCGCTGCGCTTGGTGAACCCCGACAATCCGCCGCCGGTGCGCAGCGTGCGGATCCGGTCGCGCCGCCCGGTGATGATCTTGTGCGGATAGCATTGGTGCCCGACGTCCCACACAATCTTGTCGCGCGGGGTGTCGAACACATAATGGAGCGCGGTCGTCAGCTCGACGACCCCCAGCCCGCTGCCCAGATGCCCTCCCGTCGTGCCGACGGCCGAGATCATCTCGGCGCGCAGCTCGTCGGCGAACTGGCGGAGGTCTTCGGGCTTCAGCTTGCGGAGGTCGGCGGGGACATCCACCGTGTCGAGCAGCGGCGTATGCGGACGGTCGGTCATGTCGCCGTCATACTGCCAAGCGCATGGGGTGTCGAACGAAAAGGGGCCGCCTCAACGCCCCGGAATCGCCGGGTTGCGGATATCCTCGACCAGCCGCCAGCATCCGCCGGCGGGTTCGAAGACCAGCGAACCGCTCGTCCCGATCCGCTCGATCAGCGTTCCCGGCCCGTCGCCCTCGCCCGGTTCGAAGCGCCCCTCGGTCCAGTCGGCGCGGCGGCGGCCACCCGGCGCATCGCGGAAATCGACCTCGACATAGGCGAGCAGCGCGGGGTCGCCGCCGCCGGGCGCCTCGAAGGCCCGGATCGACGTTCCCGTGACATAGCTGTAGTCGATCATCGCAATCGGAAAATCGCCGCGATCGAGATAGGCCCTCGCCGGGACGTCGCGCGTCCGGCCGCCTTCGGTCACGCGAACGCTTGCGGCGCTGTGGCGTTCGCGCACTGCGCCGCTGTTGGCAAAAGGCCACACAAAGGCCGGAAAATCCTGCGCATCGCACGCACCCTTCGCTTCGGCGAGATGAAAGCGATCGCTTTCGTCCGACGCCGCATCGGCCGCCGACGCCGTCGATGCGAGCAGCGCGAGCGCTGCCGCCATCAGCCGGCCGATAGATCGTTCAGTCCTTGTCATCGCGGTTTGTCTCCTTGTCGTTCGCGGCCGCCTTCGCCGCGTCGACCTGCGCATAGAGGCCGCGCACCATCAAATCTGTGAACACGAGCATAACCCCGACCATGCCGAGGAACAGCGCGACCGCGACCGCGGGAAGCGGACCGATATTCTCGATCCCGTCGCGCTTCATCAGGACCGCGACAAGCGCCGCAGCGGCCATCAGCGCATAGCCGATAAAACGCGGCACGCGGCTCATGACGCAGCGCTCGCCGGGGAACCAATGGCGCAGTGGGGGGATATGAAAGCGGCGAAGGCGTTTCGGTGCATGAAAGGTCCATGCGGCCAAACGCATACTTCGGCAAGACGAAGCCGTTGCAATGGCGGGTCAATCACTTACACCCCCGATCAGAGGGGGCAAAAAAACAAGGATGCGGATACTCATGCCCGATTTCACGATGTTGTTCCGCATAGGCCGTCCATTGCGTTCGATCCCGGCGCTTGCCCTTGTCGCCTTTGCTGCCTTCACATCGCCCGCCGCCGCCGAAGAGGCGCCGCTTCCCTACGACATCGCCCGTGCCGCCGACACGCGCCTCGCTCCGGGTCTCGAACCGGGCATCGAGGAACCGGCGCGCTATCTCCAGAACAGCGAGATCGACGAGAATATCATCCTCCCGCCCGCGCGGCCGCAGGACGACGATCCCGACCGCAAATGGTCGCGCGACTATTTTGCGGTCGCCGCGGGGGTGCTCAACAACCCGCGCTACAACGGCTCCGACGACCGCCGCACCCTGCCCGCCTTTTACCTGCGCGGACGGATCAGCGGCTATTCCTTTTCGACCCGCGGCACCAATTTCCAGGTCGATTTGATCCGCCAGCGGCGCGGCCAAAAGACCGATTTCAAATTTGGCCCGACGATCAGCCTGCGCGGCGATCGCAGCGGCAAGGTCGACGATCCGCAGGTCGCGGCGCTCGGCAAGCGCAAGGTCGCGGTCGAAATGGGGCTGTTCGCCGGGGTCACCCACACGGGGGTGATCACCAGCGAATATGACCAGCTCGGCATCCGCCTGTCGGCGTCGAAGGACATATCGGGCCGCCACGGCAGCTGGACCGCGTCGCCGACGATCGACTACGGCACCCCGCTGTCGAAGCGCGCCTATCTGGGCTTTTCGGCGTCGGTGAACTTCTACGGCAAGGGTTTCGGCCGCTATTATTACGACATCGACGCCGCGGACAGCGCGGCGAGCGGGCTCCCCGTCTATGACGCCGCGGGACGCAAGGCGACCGCGGGTAAATATACGCTCGGCGTCGCGGGCGCCTATGCGCTGTCGGGCGACCTGCGCAAGGGCTTCACGCTGATCGGCGGCGCGCAATATGGCCGCATGCTCTCGCGCTTTGCAAAATCGCCGATCGTCGCCGACGTCGGCAGCGCCGACCAGTGGGTCTTCGGCGGCGGGCTGGCATACCAGTTCTGACGGGCGCGGCCGGTTGCGGGCATACTATTTTCGCCTATGATCGGGTTATGAATTTCATTGCTCTTGTAGCAAGCGCCGTGGCGTTCGCCTCATGCTTGGCTGGCCTCGTCTTGCTTTGGCGCGCGAAGGCGTATGCGGTGCTGACCTACCTGTTTGCGCTGCCGGTGCTACAATTGTTGGCGCTTGGGTTTTTACCGATTGGTCCGCGTATCATTGCGTCGGGAATCGGTGCTCTTGTGATTGCTGCTCCAGTTGCGTTTATGCAAAGGAAAGCGAAGGCAAGGGCGGCAAAAACGGCGCTCTAGCCGAAGTCCGCTCTCGACCGGTTGCGGACTCTCGGTTCTTATAACTTCGTCATTCCCGCGAA
>NZ_DASYHG010000010.1:0-241595 GCF_035998905.1 Sphingopyxis sp.
GTGGAACAGCAACTGCCCTCCCGAGCGGGCGAACGGCAGATAACCGAGCTCGTCGAGCACGATCAGGTCGAGCCGCGACAGCTGCGCCGCCAGGGTCCCGCCTTTGCCGATCCGGGTCTCCTCTTCGAGGCGTGTCACCACTTCTGGCGGAAGCGCGACATGCGTCATGTTCTGGCGCCAGCCAACGCACTCTCGGCTCATGCCGAACTCGCCCGACTGTCGATGAACGACAGAGCGATGTGTGCGATGTCCTATCGCGACGACGGCACTTTTATGACCATGCATCAGGGCATCGACAGCATCACGGTTGGACCAAATTCGGAGGCCTTCACGGCAAACGATGTTCAGACTGACCGATTGCTCGAAATGATGCCTCTACAGACAACGGTCCTGCTTCCGCCGACTCGCGTCTTCGCAGAGCGAGATTCCCTCATGGGCGGGGCCTGGTCGCTCGCCGCGGCGTCGCACCTGCCTCAAATCCTCCTCGAATGTGGAAATGAGCTGCCAGATATATTTCGGGGGACGAGTGAATTCGAGACCCGACTGACACAAGATAATCTGCGAGCCCATCCAGCGGCATGGATCGAGAAGCATGGTAGCGAGGCGGCATGGGCCCAAAAACGACCTGCCGTGACGCTCTGGTCGCTCGACCGGCAACAAAATGTGGCCGTCAATCTCATCGAAATAAGCCGCTTCTGCGAAGCTGCGTCGCTTCCGCTCTCCGGCGCACGAAATACGTCCTTTAGCTACAGAACTTCGAAAAAGGATCTCGCAAACCTTATTAGAGCTTTGGCCCTGATGTGGCTGGTTGACGCCAGACCTGCAGCAGCGGTCCCGATCACCGAGGAACTTCTGACGGGGCTTAAGGATCGAAATGGCCTCAAGACGGTCTTCGACGACGACATGTTGGACGATATTTGGAGGCGCAAGGACTTCGGGCGGCGCGCTTGCAAAACTGGACAGGAAAAGGCCGACAAGCGCCGAAGCCCCGGACAGCGCGGGTTCTCGGCCCAAGGGCATCCGCATCTATGGTGTAGGGACGATGGTGATGACGTCGGTCAGTATCGGAAACTTCAGTTGCAGGCGGTTGTCGAGCATTGGGGGCTCGGAGGCGAGCGCAGTGCATGGACGTCGCATTTCTCGCGGCACCCGAATCGCAGCCCCGGCAGCAAGCAAAAAAGCTGTTCGATGACACTGGACGTTGAGGCTGCCTATTGCAGCCGCGATCACGCCATGATGGTCACGGCTCATCCTACCGATCCCATGCATGAATTCCTGGCACGGCCCCTGTCGTTCATCGACCACGAAATGCGTCGCTGATCCCACACAATTAATGCCGCGCAGCTTGCGCGAGTGACCCTCCGCCGTCCTCATTTCGGGCCGGGCCAAAAACTGGGGATGCAGACAAAGCCATCCCGAGCGCGTCCCAGAACGCGACAGCACATCAAGACGAACGACGCGGTCCTTCCTCTTGTCAGTTACCACTTCGATGATTCATGGTCGTCGATTCCGGCCGAGGCCGAACTCATTGATCGATGGTTCGGCATCGCGATCGCAGAGCTGTTTGGAGTAAGCCCGCATGAGTAAAGATCATCAGGGAAAGCGGGTGGCTATCTATGCCCGTGTTTCCACGCGCAAGCAGGCGGACAATGAGCTGTCGATCACAGATCAGATCGATTGGGCCGAACGCTGGATCGCCGAACATGGTGCCTGCAAAGCCGCAACCTTCATCGACGCGGGCGCAAGCGCCACCAAGGATGGGCGAACCGAGTTTCAGGCGATGATAGCCCTCGCGATGGGTGACGACAGACCCGTCGATATCATCCTCGTTCACTCCTTATCGCGGCTGTTCCGTAACGCGCTTCACTTCATGCAATACAAAGAGAAGCTTCGGCGACACAAAGTGCGGATCATTTCCATCACCCAGGCCTTCGGCGATGACCCCGCTGCGGATTTGTCGGTCGGCATGCTGGCGCTGTTCGACGAATATCATAGCGCAGAAAATTCTAAGCACGTGAAGCGCACGATGCTGGCTAATGCTGTGAATGGCTTTTGGAACGGTCAGACACCGCCAATCGGCTACAAAACTGTCGCTGTCCCTCAAGCCAAGGGCAAAGACCGTAGAAAGCTCGTGATTGATCCCGAGACTCAGCATCTCCCTCCCCTTGTCTTCGTAACTTACTTGCAGGGATACAGGGGCCGACCGATTGGCATCACGAAGCTCGCCCAGCTCTTGAATGAATGGGGTGAGCGTCTTCGGGGCAAGCCGTTTAACGTGTCCAACGTCCACGCCATTCTGTCCAACACCGCCTACATCGGCGTCGCATTCTACAATCAGCGCGACTCCCGCACGGGAGAAGCGCGCCCCGAGAACGAATGGGTGCCAATCCCCGTTCCTCCGCTGATCAGCGAAGAGCTGTTCTATGCCGCCAAGGCGCAGATGACTGCGCGCGATCCAAAGATGGGAGTTGCTGCGGTTAAGACCAACGGCAACCTTCTGACAGGCTCCGTCATCTGCGGGTGCGGGGGCGACGGCTGCGGGGGCGGCATGACGACGTCGACTGGCAAGGGTGGACGATACCGCTACTATGCTTGTCATCGACGCGCCGCGAGCGGTGTATCTCAATGTCCCGGTCGGCGCATTCGAATGGATACGCTCGACGATCTGGTCGTGGACGCTGTTGCTGAACATGTTCTCGGCCCCGACCGGCTCAAAGCGCTGTTATCCGCTTGGATCGATCGCAGCGAAGAAGTTCAGGTCGGTCGCCGTGAAGGCCTGAAGCAGCTTCGTGCTCGCCTGACACTGCTAGATGGCGAAAGCGCCAACGTGATCAAGCTGGTTCGCTCCGGCCTTTACGCCCCCGACGATCCGCAAATCGCCGCGGAAATTGCCAACATCGCGGCGCAGAAGCGGGCGATCACCGTAGACATCAAAGCCTTGGAACGGCAAATTGATGATGGTGAGCGTCGCATCACGCCCGAGATCGTCGAGAAATTCGGCTCTTTGATGCGGAATAAGCTGCGCGGCCAAGCTTCGGCAGCGCGAAGGGATTATATCCGTCTGCTCGTTGACCGTGTCGAAGTCGGACATAGGGAAATCCGTATCTCCGGATCGAAAGCCGCTCTGTCGCGAGCTGCAATGGGCGTCCCGCCCCACTTGGTGCCCAAAGCTGAACGGAAATGGTGCACCCGACTGGATTCGAACCAGTGGCCCCCAGATTAGGAATCTGATGCTCTATCCTGCTGAGCTACGGGTGCGCCGCGGTTCGTGTAGCGGCGCGGGGGGCCGAACGTCAATCGGCGGGGATCAATTCGCCGTTTCGGGCGGAACGACCGGCACGAGCAGCGGCATCGCGGCAATCCCGTCGTCGCGCAGCGCCTGCGCCTCGTCGGGCGAGGCCTGGCCGTGGATCAGGTCCTCGGCGGCGCGTCCTTCGTGCATCGCCCGCGCCGCGTCGGCAAAATCGCGCCCCACCCAGCGCGACTGCGGCAGCATTTCGGCCTGTTTGGCGGCAATATCGGCCAGCACCCGGCGCACCAGTTCGGGCGACGGTTCGTCGCCCGCCGCGGGTTTCGCCGGCGCCTGAACGGCGGGTTGCTGGTTCGACTTGGCGCCCACGCGCGGCGCCATCACCGCTTTCGTAACCGCATCGTCACCGCACACGGGACAGTTGATCAGCCCGCGCGCCTGCTGCTCGGCAAAGCTGTCGCTGCTCGCAAACCAGGCTTCGAAACGGTGGTCACCGGCGGCACAACAAAGGTCGAAAACGATCAAGGTCAGCCAAGCCCCAGCATGGGATCGAGCCCGCCGCGCGCATCGAGCGCCGCGAGGTCATCGCTGCCGCCGACATGCTTGCCGTCGATGAAAATCTGCGGGACGGTACGCGCACCGCCGGCGCGCGCGACCATCGCGTCGAACCCGGCGCGATCCGTCGTCAGGTCGATCTCCTGATACTCGACGCCCTTGCGATCGAGCAGCGCCTTCGCGCGCGTGCAATAGGGGCAGAAGAATTTGGTAAACACTTCGATCTTGGCCATGCGGCTATCCTGTCATCTCTTCACTCGTCATATCGGAATCCAACGTCGCAAAGTCAAATATGTTGCCGGTCATCAGCGCATCCGGGACCACGCGCGCCCAGCTGATCGCCGACACGCGCGCCGCGCCGCTCCGCCCCAGCGCCCGTGCCGCCGCGCGCAGCGTCGCGCCGCTGGCATGGACATCGTCGACCAGCACGAGGTGCCGCCCCGCCGTGCGCACTCTCGCATCGGGGGCCAGCGCGAAGGCGCCGGCGACGATCCGCTCGCGCTCGCGCCGCGCCTTGCCGCGCAGCGCTGCCGTCGCCTTGATCCGCAACAACAGATGATGATCGCGCGCCGCGCCGGTCAGCCGCGCGAGCTCGTCGGCGACCAGCGCCGCCTGATTGAACCCGCGCGACCAGAGCCGCCAGCGGTGCAGCGGTACCGGCACCAGCAGCATCTGTCCGGTTTCGCCCAGCGCCGCGAGCTGCCGTGCCATCAACCGCGCCATCAGCCGCGCATGCCCGGTCCGCCGCCCATATTTGAGCCGCAACGCAACGGTGCGCGCAACCCGGCCATAAGCGACCGCGGCGGGGGCACCCTCGAACGGCGGGGGATTGGCCAGACACGCCCCGCAGGCGATCGGGCCGCCGGGCAAGGCCGCGGGTAATGGGATCGAACAGCGCGAACAGCATGACCCGTCGAGAAAATGGAGCGACGACCAGCAGCCGAGGCAGAATTGGCGATCTTCGCCAACGATGATGCCACAGCCGGGGCAGCGCGGGGGCAGCGCATAATCGACGATCGCACGCACCGCCGCACGCAGTCCGCCGGACAATTTGCCGGTTGCTGCGCCTGCTTCTTCGACATCCCCCGTCGCGCTCGCCATCAGCGACTTGTGAAGCATCGCCGGGGACGGCACAAGCGGCGCATGTCGCAGCCTCCCCGCCCGCTCTTCTCCTCCGCCCGCCACCGCGCCCAGCGCGACCGCATGGCGCGCCTCCCCGCATCGGCCAATTTCCTTGCGCCGATCATCGCCGAAACGCTGCTCGACCGACTCGAAATGGTGACCCGCGACTTTCCGCGCACCTTGCTCATCGGCGCGCATGACGCCGCGCTCGCCGTCCATCTGCGTTCGATCGGCACCGCGCTCACCATCGCCGAAGCGGCGCCCGCCCTCGCGGTCGAAACCGGCGCCATCGCGGTCGAAGCCGACGCGATCGACCTGCCCTTCGGCAGTTTCGACCTCATCCTCTGGCCCGGCGGGCTCGACAGCGTCAACGACGTGCCGGGGGCGCTCGTCCGCCTTCGCGCATTGCTCGCGCCCGACGGGCTGCTCCTCGGCGCCTTTGTCGGCGACGGCAGCCTGCCGCGGCTGCGCCGCGCGGTGATGGCCGACGGGGTGCGCTCGATCGCGCGGCTGCATCCGCAGATCGATCTCGCGGCGATGGGCAATTTGCTCCAGCGCGTCGGCTTTACCCTGCCCGTCGTCGACGTAGAGGCGCTGACCGTGCGCTATGGCGACTGGTTCGCGCTCGTTCGCGACCTGCGCGCCGCGGGCCTGTCGAGCCGGCTCACCCCCGCCCCGCCGCCGCTGACGCGTGAGGAGGCAGCACGAATCGCCGCTTCCTTCGCCGCACAGGGCGATCCCGACGGTCGCATCGGCGAGGCTTTCCGCATCGTCTATTTCAGCGGATGGGCGCCGCATCCCGACCAGCCCAAACCGGCGCGGCGCGGCAGCGGAACCGCCTCGCTCGCCGACGCGCTGAAGCCGAAGGGCTAGATCAGCGCCTCGATCAGGCCGATCAACGGCTTGTCGGCGGGCGGCATGGCGAGTCCGTGCAGTTCGACGGGGCGCACCCAGCGCAGCGCGCTCGCGTGCTGCGCGACCGGTGTCCCGCGCCATTTGCGGCAGACGTAAAGCAGCAGCAGCAGATGTTTGTCGCCCAGCGTGTCGCTGGCAAAACAGGCGGGCGCGAGGCAGGCATGATCGACGTCGATCGCCAGCTCCTCGTCAAGCTCGCGGATCAGTGCCGCTTCGGGGGTTTCGCCCGGCTCGAGCTTGCCGCCCGGGAACTCCCACAACCCCGCCATCGACAGGCCCTCGGGACGCTGCTGGACAAGCAGCCGCCCGTCGCGATCGACAAGCGCCGCAGCGACGACGATAAGCGGCGTTTTCGGCAGTTTTCCGGGGCTGGAGACGGACAAATTGTTAACCTTCCTGTGCGAATAGAGGACCCCTCGGGAACTATAGCTTTAGTCAGGGGTGGAACAATGCGAAGCTTTTACAGGCTGATGCGGTCGACCAGGGCCGCCACAGCCGTCGAATACGGGCTGATACTGGCCTTGGTATTTCTGGCCGCCGTCGTCGCGGTGGGCAATGTGGCCAATTCCACGAACACCATGTGGAACAAGGTCTCAACAGCCGCCGAAACACACATGTAATCCTGCGGCGGCTGTCCCTTTTCGGGACCGCCGCCGGACCGGCAATCACCGGTGCCCATTAAGATTTTCAAAACCTATTCATCCTAAACCCCCGGATGTTGACCCAGACCAGACCGTCAACAGGGTAAGTGAAATCAGGAGACCAGTCATGAAGTTCATCAAGAAATTCGCTCGCGACACCAAAGCCGCCACCGCCATCGAATACGGCCTGATCGCCGCTCTGATCGCCGTCGCCGGCATCACCGCGATGGGCGCCGTCGGCAACGGTGTCAGCAACACGTTCAACGAAGTCTCGACCGAACTGAACAAGTAAGGTCACGGCTTCGCCTTCGGGCGTAACCGAAACAGGAAGGGCGGTGGAGCGATCCACCGCCCTTTTTGCTTGCCCGTCACATTTTACCGGCTGGCATAGACGACGATCTTCACCTTCTGCCCGGGAGTCAGCCGGCTCGACGCGGTCAGGCGGTTGAGAACCTGGAACCGCTCGGCCTGGTAGTTGCTGTACGCCATCCGCCGCGCCAGCGTCGCCACGGTGTCGCCGCGGCCGACGGTCACGACATCGATCCGCCGCGGCTTGATCGCCGCCGCCTCCGCCGTGCTCAGGCGCCGGACGCTGTTGAACATCGAATTGAACACGCTCCCGCCGCCTGCCTGCGTGAGTGTGATGAAATGGAAGGCGCTGCTGCGCGAGAATTCATAGGCAAAGACCGTGACGTCGACCTGCCCCGACTGGGTGTTCACACGCGCGGTCGAGTAGGACGCCGGAATGCCGTTCACCGTCGTGCGCTGGATCGCGCCCGGGCTGATCGACGCGTTGCCCGCCACCGACTTGAACGCCGCGGCGATATAGGCGTTCATGTCGCCGCTATACGGCCCGGTCGAAAACTGCGCCTGCCCGCCATTGCCGCTGACCAGCACCGCGTCGGACCCGTTCTGCATCCCGTAACCGTTCGGCACCGTGAAGCGCAGCCGGAGGTCGGGGTGCAGGAAATCGCGCCCCTCGACGACGCCCTGCGCCGGATCGTCGCCATAGAGCACGCCGTCGATCGAGGCGAGGAAGGCGTCGGCATTGCGGTTGCCGCCGCTCCCGCCGACGCGGCTCGCCAGCGTCTGCGCATTGCGCACGCGCGAGGCGGGATCGGGGTGGGTACTCGCCCATTCGGGAAGCGAGCGCGCATCGCCGCCCGCAAGGCGCGCGTCGAGCGTCGTCTGGTTCGCAAGGCTCGTCAGCATCGTCGACAGCGCAAGCGGGTCATAGCCCGCGCTTCGCAGATATTGGACGCCGAGCTGGTCGGCCTGCAATTCCTGGCTGCGCGAAAAGCCCAGGGTCGCGAGCTGCGCGACGCGCATCGAATTATTCTGGAGCAGCCCGCCGAGACCGCCGAGCAGGCCGCCATTGTCGCCGATCGCGCCGCCCAGCACCGCGCCGAGCACGCCAAGGATCTGGTTGCGCGTCGCCGCCGACTGGCGCTTCTTGCTGTGCTGCGCGGCGACATGGCCGACCTCGTGCCCCAGCACGCCCGCCAGTTCGGCCTCGTCGTTCATCAGCGCCATCAACTGCCGCGTGACATAGACATAGCCCCCGGGGATCGCGAACGCGTTGTTCACCGGCGAGTTGAGCAGCGTCACGGTGAAATCGCTCGGACTCCGCGACAGCCCCGACTGGACCGCGATATTCTGCCCGATGCGGTTCACATAGGAGGCCTGCGGACCGGCATAGGCACCGCCGAATTCCTGGAGGAGCTGCGGGTGCGCCTCGTTGCCCTGCTTGCGTTCGGCGGGCGAGATATTGGTCTGGGTCTTGATCGCCTTCAGCTGCGCGTCGGCGGCGCCGGTGAAAGCGATGCCGCCCATCGCCAGGGCTGCCGCCAGGGTTTTTCCGGTCTTCCAGCTCATCTATGCCTCCCACTCGATACTTCGCTCAGGAATATTCCCCTCGCGCGACAAGACAAGCCGCCTGATGGACCGCAGCCTGTCGATTTCGAAAAAGGAACGCCATAACCCGCAATCGGGTTCCGGCCGGACCGCGCCTAAGCGCGTCCCATCGCAAGGAATTTTTCTTCGCGCGCGGCGAGCAATGTGTCACGCGGCAAGCCCGACAGCGCGCCCAGCTCCTGCTCGATCGCATCGCCCAGCGACGCGATCGCGACGTCGGGCGCGCGGTGTGCGCCGCCGACGGGTTCGGGGACGATCCGGTCGATGACCTTGAGGCCGAGCAGGTCCTGTGCCGACATCTTCATCGCCGCGGCGGCATCGGCCGCCTTGTCCGACGTACGCCACAGGATCGACGCGCAGCCCTCGGGCGAAATCACCGAATAGACCGCATGTTCGAACATCAGCACGCGGTTCGCGGCAGCGAGCGCGATCGCGCCCCCCGAACCGCCTTCGCCGACGACTGCGGCAACCATCGGCACGCCGAGCGCGAGGCATTGCTCGGTCGAGCGCGCGATCGCTTCGGCCTGCCCGCGCTCCTCGGCCTGGATACCGGGAAAGGCACCCGAAGTGTCGACGAGCGTGACGACCGGCAAGCCGAACCGGTCGGCAAGCTGCATCAGGCGGATCGCCTTGCGATAACCTTCGGGCTTCGCCATCCCGAAATTATGCTTCATGCGCGACGGGATATCGTCGCCCTTTTCATGGCCGATCACCATCACGCGGCGGCCGCGAAAACGCGCAAGCCCGCCCAATATCGCCTGATCATCGGCGAAATTGCGGTCGCCGGCGAGCGGCATCCAGTCGTCGAACAGGCCGGCGACATAATGTTTGAAATGCGGGCGGTCGGGATGGCGCGCGACCTGCGTCTTTTGCCATGGCGTCAGCTTGCCATAGATTTCACGCAGCAATTTCGAGGACTTGTCCTCGAGCCGCGCGATATCATTGTCGATGTTGAGCGACGGATCGTCACCCATTTCGCGCAGTTCGGCAATCTGCCGATCGAGCGCCGCGACCTGTTTTTCGAAGTCCAGAAAGGCTGTCATGGCGGAGAGCGCTAGGCCGAAGGCGCCTTGCCGTCAACGCCATCCATAGCCGCGAGCGGGTGGCGGCGGTTGACGAGTTCGACGAGGCGGCGGCTGTCGACATGCGTGTAGATTTCGGTGGTCGCGATGTCGGCGTGGCCCAGCATCAGTTGCAGCGCGCGCAAATCCGCCCCGCCTTCGAGCAGGTGGGTGGCAAAGGCATGGCGCAGCACGTGCGGGCTGACCGCGGTCGGATCGACGCCGGCGCGGGCGGCAAGGTCGCGCAGCATCTGGAACAGCCGCACGCGCGACACATGCGCCTTGCCCGACGGGAACAGCCAGGGCGATCCGTCCGCAAGCAACGGCAGCCAGCGGTCGAACGCGTCGCGCGCGCGCTGCGACAGCGGCACCAGCCGTTCCTTGTCGCCCTTGCCGCGCACGATCAGATATTCGCTTGTCCCCGCGATCGCGCGGCGCGGCAGCGACACGAGCTCGCTCGCGCGCAGCCCCGAACCATAGAGCAATTCGAGCAGCAGCAGCATCCGCACCGCGGCGGCAGGGGGCACCTCGCCCGACGCCTCCTCGCTCGCCCGTTCGAACAATCGCTCGACGTCGGCATGGGTCAGGATACGCGGCAGCGGCCGCTGCGTCGCAGGCCGCGCGATATCGAGCGCCGGATTGTCGGCGCGCTCGCCCTCATCGAGCAAGAAGGCGAAAAACTGCCGCAGCGCCGACAATTTACGCGCCGCACTGCTGGCGGCGAGCGACCGGTAATCGGCCATCAATTTTCGCAACGCGGCCGCATCGGCATCGCCGAGCGCGCCTTTCACCCCCTCGGCCGCCTGTTCGAGATCGCGGCGATAGGCGACGAGCGTGTTACGCGAGGCGCCACGCTCGGCCGCCATCATCTCCAGAAAACGGTCGATCAGGGCTCCGTCAGACATGGTCTGACCGCAACATCAAACCCTCAGACACGCACCAGCGCTTCGGCGGCGATCATCCGCGCCTCGGACGACAGGCCGACCTCGCGCAGCGCGCGCACGATATAATAGAGATGATAGGGCGGCACCTTCGACCATTCGCCCTGCATCCCCGCCGCGGCAAGCAACGCGACCATGCCCGGCTCGCGCCGCTCGGCCGCCGCCATGATCGCACGCGACCAGCGCGTCTGCTTGCCGAGGTCGACTTCGAGGTCGCTCGCCGCCGACGACGCGGCACCCGCATCGAGGCGGCCGAGGCCGGCAAGTCCCGCGAGCAGGAATTTCGAGCGCAGCGCGTCGGCGCTGTCGTCGTCGCCCGCGAACTGTCCGACCGCGCCCGCATTCATGCCCGTCAGCGGCCGCGGCGAGCCGACCGCGAGCACGCCCCACGCGCGGCTTCCGACCGAGACCGTCGGCACCCAGGCCATCGCATTCTCGTCATAACCCGCCGCCAGCATCGATCCCAAAAGCTGCCACGGATCGTCGCCGACCTCGGTGCTCGGCGGCAGCGCCGCGGCGGCGCGCGCGGTTGCGACCATCGCGGCATAGCTTTGCGTCGGCGTACCCCCTGCCCCCCACAGCCGCTCCATCGCGGCATAGCGATTGGCGCCGGTCGCGAGGCGGAACGCGCCGCGAAGCTGTTCGGTCTGCGCCGCCAGCGCTTCGGCGGGCTCTTCCTCGCTCGCCGCGGCGCTCAGCAGCGAGACATAGGCCTCGCTCGACAGCACGCCGCGCGCCGCGGCCTCGGGCGCGGCGGCGACGCGGTTCGCCATGTCGGTCATCGGCGCGAGCACGGTCCAGCCCTTCATATAGAAGGGAGCCGACGTCCGCAGTGCCTCGGGTACCGGGATCGCGGTCGCGGTCGCCATGCCGAAGCGCCAGCTCGTCAGCCGGCCGATATTCGTCCACTCGACCGTCGTCGAACGGCGACCCGCTCCCGTCGCACCGAGCACGCGTTCGGCCAGCAAGATGTCGAAATTCGAGATTTTTCCGCTCGAGCGAACGCGGCCGATCGCCCAGCCCGCAGGCCCCGCTTCACCCGACAGGCCCGAACAGATCGCCGCCGACAGGCGCCAGCTCTGTTCGTCGCCGTGCGCAAGGCCGGCGGGAACATAGGGGCACATGCCCGCCGGATCGGCGTTGGCCAGATAGACCTGCTGCGCCGCATTCACGAGGCGCGGGCTCGCGCGGTCGTAATCGACCGACTGGACGATCCGGCGCGCGGTCGTCGATTCGCCCATGCGCAGCAGCAGCGACGCGCGGTCGGCGGCGAGGTCGGCGCCGTTGATCGTGTCCGGCGTATCGATCGCCGACGCGAGCGCGCGGCGGAGCAATATCTGGCCCCAGCGCGATGCGAGCTGGCCGTTTGTCTTGCGCATGATCGCGGCGGCATATTGGCCGCGCACGCCAAAGGCGTCGGGCGCGAGCCCGCCGGTTTCGGGCGTCAGCGGCCCGATGCGGGTGAGCAGGCGGCGCGCGCCGGGCGGCAGGTCATATTTGAGCCCGCCCGATGCGATCTCTTCGCCTTCCTCGGCCTCTTCGCCCTCTTCGGCCGCAGCCGCGGTCGTCGTGGTGCCAAGCGTCGGGGCGACGGGCGGCGGGGCCGCGCCGTTTTTCGGCGCGGAACCCGGTGCGGGCGGCGGGGTCGGCGAAGGCGCCGGCGAGGACTTCGGGGCAGGCGTCTCGGCGGGATTGCCGAATCCTTCGGGCAGCAGCGATTCCTGCGCGAGCGCGGGCAACACCAGCGCGGCGGCCATCGCCGTTCCCGACAGGCCCAGCACGAGCGATAACGTCATTTTCCTCATTGCGTCGCGCTTTCGGCCATCCTGTCGGTCACGTCCACCTCAATCATCTCGGGTCCGATCGGCCATCGCATGATCCGACGGCCTTTTCCCGAACTATTCCGCGCGCGCAATATCCCATGCCCACCGTTCGTCCCGTATCGCGCAAAACCATTGTCCCGCGCGGGATGGTCGGTATAGCCGCGCGCACCATGTCGCGAAACCCGAAAAGCCCCCTTCCGGCCATCCCCGCGTCGATCCGCGACCGGTCGATCGTGCTCGTCGGGTTGATGGGCTCGGGAAAATCGACGATCGGCCGCCGCCTTGCACAGCGGCTGGGGATGCGGTTCGCCGACGCCGACGACGAAATCGAACGCGCCGCCGGCATGACGATCTCCGACATTTTCGCGCGCTTCGGCGAAGCGCATTTCCGCGATGGCGAACGCCGGGTGATCTCCCGCCTTCTCGCGGGCAGGCCGATGGTGCTCGCGACCGGCGGCGGCGCCTTCGTCAATGAAGAGACGCGCGCGCTGATCCTGCAGGACAGCCTCTGCATCTGGCTCGACGCCGATATTCCGACGCTGGTCGAGCGCGTCGGCCGCCGCAGCCACCGCCCGCTGCTCAAGAACCGCGACCCCGGCGAAGTGCTTCGCGAACTGGCGGCGGTCCGCAATCCCATCTATGCCGAAGCGCATCTGCGCGTCAGTTCGGCAAGCACGCCGCACGACCACACGGTGCGCGCGATCCTGGAGGCATTAGCAACATGGAAAAGCTGACCGTTGACCTCGGCAGCCGCAGCTATCCGATATTGATCGGCGACGGGCTGATCCGCGACATCGGCGAGCATGTCGCACCGTTGCTGAAGCGTCCGCGCACGATGATCGTCACCGACACCCATGTCGCCGACCATTATCTGATCCCGCTCGGCACCTCGCTCGCGATGGAGAATATCTCCTTCTCTTCCTTCGTGCTCGAACCCGGCGAAGGCACGAAGAGCTGGGCTGGCCTCGCGCGCCTGACCGAGTGGCTGATCGGCGAAGGCGTCGAGCGCGGCGACCATGTCATCGCACTCGGCGGCGGGGTGATCGGCGACCTCGTCGGTTTCGCTTGCAGCATCGTCAAGCGCGGCTGCCACTTCATCCAGGTGCCGACGACCCTCCTCGCACAAGTCGACAGCAGCGTCGGCGGCAAGACCGCGATCAACGTGCCCGCGGGCAAGAATCTGATCGGCGCCTTCCACCAACCCGCGCTCGTCGTAATCGACCCGACGACGCTCGAAACGCTGCCGCGCCGCGAACTCGGCGCGGGCTATGCCGAGGTCGTCAAATATGGCCTGATCGACGACGCCGGCTTTTTCAGCTGGTGCGAGGCGAATGGCGCGGCGCTGCTCGCCGGCGACAGCGAAGCTCGGCATCGCGCGATCGCGCACAGCGTCGCCGCGAAGGCGCGCATCGTCGCCGCCGACGAACGCGAGACGCAGGATATCCGCGCGCTGCTCAACCTCGGCCACAGCTTCGGCCATGCGCTAGAGGCCGAGACCGGCTATTCGGACCGCCTGCTCCACGGCGAAGCGGTCGCCGCGGGCATGGTGCTCGCGCATCAATTTTCGGCGGCGAACGGGCTGTGTCCCGCCGCCGACGCCGCGCGCGTGCGCGATCATCTCGCGAGCGTCGACCTGCCGCACAGCCTCGCCAGTGCGGGCGTCAACAGCGACGGTACGACGCTGGCCGGCCATATGGCGCACGACAAGAAGGTACGCGGCGGCAAGCTGCCGCTGATCCTGACGCGCGGTATCGGGCAAAGCTTCGTCACCGAAGCCTATGGCCTCGACGCGGTCGCCGCTTTTCTCGACAGCTGACCCGCGGCGCCCGCGCCCCTAAAAGCGGATCTCCACCGACGGCGCGCTGCGTTCATGCGCGCCATGATAGACCGCCTCGATATTGTTGCCGTCAGGATCGAGCAGGAAGGCGGCGTAATAGCCCGGATGATAGGGGCGCTCGCCGGGCGCGCCATTGTCGCGTCCGCCCGCCGCGAGGCCCGCCTTGTAAAAGGCCTCGACCATCGCGCGGTCCGCCGCCTGGAAGGCCAAGTGATGCCGGCCGGTGAGCTTGCCGAGCGCCGCCGCGCTGTCGGCGGTCGACACGAACAATTCGTCCGCCCAGAAATAATCCGCTTCCTCCCCGCCGATCGGTACATCGAGCACTTCGAAGATCGCGCCGTAGAATGCGCGGCTCGCCTTCAGGTCGGCGACGACGAGCTGGATATGGTCGATCAGGCGGCCGCGGTGCAGCAATTGCGTTTCCATGCGCTTCACTCCTCTCTCACGCCCCGCCTGCCGCCCCCGAAAACCCGTACGGCGCAGAGATGGTTCCGCCATTCGCGTTCCCCCGATCCGGCGCAATCGCTTGCATCATCGATAAATACAACATATTGCGCAATATATTGTACGATTCGCATTACAGGCAGGAAAATCGATGAACAACAAGCGCTGGACCGCCCTTCTGACCGCCACGACCGCGTGGTTGGCATCTGTAGCGGCGACGGACGAAGTCCCGTTCACCGCCGCCGAAAAACGCGCCGTGGTCGAGCAGCTCGGCCAGACGCTGGAAGCGAACTACGTCTTTCCCGACAAGGCAAAGACCATCGCAGCAACGCTGCGCCGCCACCTCGATGCCGGCGATTATGATGCCGCCACCGACCGGCACAAACTCGCAAGCGAGCTGACCGACGATCTGGTCGAGGCGAGCAACGACCTGCATTTCGCCGTCGGAGTCGATCCGGCGTGGGTCGCCGACTATGCCGCGCGACAGGACCCCGCGCGTGTCGCCGCGCTGCGCGAAAGTGATCGGCAGGGCGAGGCGCGACAGAATTTCGGCTTTGCCGGCCTCCGCTATCTCGACGGCAATATCGCCTATCTCGACCTCACGCATTTCGCCGACCCCGAACTCGCCTATGACGCGGCCGCAGCGGCGATGCGCTTTATCGAGAATGGCGACGCGGTGATTTATGACATGCGCTACAATAATGGCGGGCACCTCGAGATGGCGCAGTTGCTCGCGAGCCAACTCTTCCGCGGCGACAAGGACCAGGAACTCTTCGACTATGATTATAATCTCGACGGCCGCCGCGTCGAACGCGGCCAGTGGGTGCTCCCCGCGCTGCCCGCAAAACGCCTGACCGGAAAACCCGTCTATGTCCTCACCGGGTCGACCAGCTTCTCGGCGGCCGAATGGTTTGCCTACACGCTGAAGAAACTGGGCCGCGCGACGCTGGTCGGTGAACGCACCGCGGGCGGCGCGCATCCGGTCGACCGCAAGCCCGTCGGCACCGACTTCTTCCTGCAGGTACCGATCGGCCAGATTCGCGACCCGATCGACCGCGGCGATTTCGAGGGTCAGGGCGTCACGCCCGACCATCCCGTCGCTTCCGTCGATGCGCTGGCCGTCGCGCATCGCCTCGCGCTCGCCGACCTCGCCAAGGCCGATCCGGCCAAACGCGCCGAGGCCGACTGGCTCGCGCCCGAACTCGCGGCACGCCCGCAGCTGTCCGCCGCCGCGCTCAAGGCGCTTGCCGGCCGCTACGAAGGGCGGCGCATCAACCTCGTCGGCGGCAAATTGCTCTATACGTGGCGCGAACGCCTCCGCCTGGCGCTCGAACCGCTCGGCGGCGACCTGCTGGCGATCGAGGGGGTGCGCGACTTCCGCTTCCGTATTGTCCGCAAAGGCGGCAAGGTCGTCGCGCTCGAACGTATCGACCGCGACGGAACAACCCGAACCTATGCCCGCCTCGACTGATTTCACCGACCTCGACGACATCTCGTTCCTCGGCCGCCTCAGCGAAGCACTGAGCCAGCGGATCGAGGAACAGACGCGGCCGCTGTTCGACGACGCCGGCATCACCGTCCCCGTCCGCTCCTGCTCGCTGCTCACCGCGTTGGACGCGGCGGGCGAAGCGTCGGCCGCCGAGCTCGCGCGCGCGCTCGGCCAGTCGCATCAGCTGGTGGTTCAGAAATGCCCGGCGCTGCTTCGCCTCGGCGTCATCACGCAGCACCCCGACCCCGCCGACGCGCGGCGCAAGATTTTACGGCTGACCGACGCCGGCCGCGACCAGCTTCGCCGCATCGACGACTATAGCGCGAAGATAAGCGACGTTTATCGCACACTCTTCGAGGAGGTCGGCGACGTTCATGGCGCGATACTGAAAGCGCTGAACGCGCTCGCCGACAAGCCGCTGGCCGAACGGATCAAGGAATAGTCAGAGCGTCCGGACCATCACCAGCGCGTCGACAAATCCCTCCGCCGGATGGTCGAACGCGCCCGGCAAGCGGCCGACGACCTCGAACCCCAGCGACTGCCACAGCCCGACCGCGCGGACGTTGCTGCTGACGACAAAATTGAACTGCAGGGCGCGAAATCCCTGCGCCTTCGCATGGTCGAGCGAATGGAGGCACATCGCCCGCGCGACGCCGCGTCCGGTCGCTGCGGCGCCGGTCATATAGCCGGCGTTGCAGACGTGGCGGCCGCCGCCCGCCTGATTGGCGCGCAGATAATAGGTGCCGAGGACGACGCCGCCCTCCTCGGCCACGAATGTCTCCTTGTCCGCGCCGAACCAGTAAGCGAGCGCCTCGGCCTCGGTCATGTCGCGATCGAGCGTGTAGGTTTCGCCGGCACGGATCACCGGTTCGAGGATCGCCCAGATCGCGGCGGCGTCGTCGGGACTTGCCGGACGGATCAACAGCGCGGTCATATCGCGTCGATCGCGCGCTGCATCAGGTGCGACCCCGGTCCATAGGGGCCTTCGATCGCGGACCCGACATAGGCGAACCCCTGCGCGTGCCAATAGCTGTCGGCGCCCTGAATCGCGACCAGCCGCACGTCGCGGCAGCCTTCGGCGCCGGCCTGTCGCATGACGAAGGCGGTGGCCGTCGCCCCAGCGCCGGTTCTGCGCGCCGCGGGGAGCAGCGCGATGTCGTGGAGATAATAGCTGTCCGACGCCCGAATCGGCCCCAGCAAAGCGCCGAGTTTCGGCGGATCGGCGTCGCGCGGCCAGGGATGGCTGATCAGATAGCCCAAAGCCTCGCCATCGCGTTCGAGGATCGCACAGCCGGCCGGATAATGCGCGAGGCGATCGGCGAAGGTTTCCAGCGGCTCGGTAAAATCGCCGTGCACCACGTCCGAAATGCGAACGACCATCGGCAGGTCGGCGGCGTCCATCGGCCGCCACCCCGCCGCGCCGCTCATGGCGCATCGCCGGCGAACGGCGCGACCACCTCGGCCGTCACGCGCAGCGGCCGCCCGCTCGCCTTGTCGAGCAGCGCCCACACCGTCCGCGCGCGGACATGCACTTTGCCGTCCGCGCCGGTGAACTCCATGAAGCGGTCGAACTTCGCACCCTGCGGCTTGTCGGCGACCCACGTCCGCGCGGTCACCGTCTCGCCGGGGCCGAGCGCGCGGAGGTAATCGATCTCGTGCCGCACCACGACCCAGATATAGGCGTCCTTGTGCGCCTGCGGCGCCGCGGCATCCCAATGCCCGGTCGCAACCTGCTGGATCCACTGGACCCAGACGGCATTGTTCACGTGACCGAGCTCGTCGATGCTCCCGGGCGTCGCGGTGAGTTCGAGCGTGAACTCCCTCATGCCAGCTCGACGGTGGTCACCATATAACCCGCATCGCGCAGCGAGGCGACGAGGCTGTCGAGATGCTCGCGGTCGCGTGCTTCGCACTCGATGTCGGTGATCAGCCCCTTGGCGGGCAGCGTTGTGAAGATGCGCTGGTGATAGATTTCGATGATATTGACCTGCTTCTCGTCGAACAGCTTCATCACCTTGAACAGCGCACCGGGGCGGTCCTGCAGGCGAATGCGCAGCCGCGCGATACGCCCCGAACGCGCAAGATCACGCAGCAGTACGTTGGCGAGCAGGCGCGTATCGATATTGCCGCCGGTGAGCACCAGCCCGACCTTGCGCCCGGCAAACTCCTCGGGATGCGCGAGCATCGCCGCGAGTCCCGCAGCGCCCGCGCCCTCGACCACGGTCTTTTCGATCTGGAGCAGCAGGCTGACCGCGCGTTCCAGATGACGCTCGGCCACCAGCACGATATCGTCGTTGAGTTCGGAGACGAGCTTGCGCGTATAGGCCCCCGGCTCCTTCACCGCGATACCCTCGGCCAGCGTGTCGCCTTCGCACGCCATGTCGACGCCGTTGAGCTCGGCGTACATCGACGGATACAGCTCGGCCTGCACGCCGATCAGCCGCATGTCGTTCTTGATCCCGCGCGCCGCGGTGCCCATGCCCGCGAGCAGCCCGCCGCCGCCGATCGGCACGATCAGCGTATCGAGTTCGGGTACATCCTCGAGCATTTCGAGCGCGACCGTCCCCTGCCCCGCCGCGACATGCGGATGGTCGAAGGGATGGACGAAGGTCAGCCCGCGTTCCTTTTCGAGCACGCGTGCGTGCGCATAGGCATCGTCGAAGGTCTCGCCGTGCAGCACGATCGTCGCGCCGTGGCTCGCGGTCTGCGATACCTTCACCTGCGGCGTCGTGCTCGGCATCACGATCGTGACCGGAACGCCGAGGCGCTTGCCATGATAGGCGAGGCCCTGCGCATGATTGCCCGCCGACGCCGCGATCGCCCCGCGCGCCTTCGCCTCGTCGCTGAGCAGCAGCAGTGCGTTGAGCGCGCCGCGCTCCTTGTACGCGGCGGTAAATTGCAGATTCTCGAACTTCAGCCACACCTCGGCGCCGACCAGCTCGGAGAGCGTCTGCGAGTGCAAGGTCGGCGTCCGCACGACCGCGCCGTTAATTCGCCCGGCCGCCGCGCGCACATCGTCCAATCTGATCGCCGGAAGATCGGCAGCGGAGGTCAGGGTGAGTTGCTCTGTCATGATGTCTGGCGCCCTAGCCCATCTGGCGCGCGAAGCAAACAATGCTATGGACCGCGCATGAGCGAACAAAAATTGCGCATCAGCTTCATCGGTACCGGCGTCATGGGCGGACCGATGGCGGGCCACCTCGTCAAGGCGGGGCACGCCCTCACCGTCTACAATCGCACCCGCGCCAAGGCCGATGCCTGGGCCCGCCAGCACGGCGGGTCGGCGGCATCGACGCCCGCCGAGGCTGCGAGGGATGCCGATGTCGTCCTTACCTGCGTCGGCAACGACGACGATCTCGCACAAGTCACCCTGGGCCGCGACGGCGCGTTCAAGGCGATGCGCAAGGGCGCGTTGTTCGTCGACCACACCACGGTCTCCGCCCGCATCGCGCGCCAGCTCTCGGTCGAGGCCGAGGGGCTCGGCCTCCTCTGCCTCGACGCCCCCGTCTCGGGCGGCGAAGCGGGCGCGCAGAACGGCACGCTCTCGATCATGTGCGGCGGCACCAAGGCCGCGTTCGACGCCGCGGCGCCCGTGATGGACGCTTATGCCGCGCGCATGGTGCATATCGGCGGCCCCGGTGCGGGGCAGACGACCAAGATGGTCAACCAGATCGCGATCGCCGGGGTCGTCCAGGGCCTCTCCGAAGCGCTGCGCTTCGCGCAGGCGTCGAAGCTCGACACCGACAAGGTGTTCGAGGCGGTCTCGGGCGGCGCCGCGGCAAGCTGGCAGATGCTCAACCGCTGGGGGACGATGGCCAAGGACGAGTTCGACTTCGGCTTCGCGGTCGACTGGATGCGCAAGGATTTGGGCCTCGCACTCGACGAAGCGCGCGTCAATGGCGCGACCTTGCCGGTCGCGAGCCTCGTCGACCAATTCTACGCCGATGTGCAAAAGGCGGGCGGCGGGCGAAAGGATACGAGCTCGCTCGTGACGAGGCTGCCGAAATGAAGCGCCTGCTCCTCACCGCCCTCGCCCTGACCCTCGCCGCCCCTGCGCACGCCGACACGCTCGTCGACAATGTCAACGGCATCACGCTCGACAAGGACGGCAAGCTCGTCCGCTTCACCGGCCTCGTCATCGATACGCAGGGCAAGGTGAAGCAACTGCTCGACCGCAAGGACAAGCGCCCCGAACGCCCCGACTTCAAGGAAGACGGCAAGGGCCGCACGCTCATCCCCGGCCTGATCGACGCGCACGGCCATGTCATGGGTCTGGGCTTCCAGCTGATGCTGCTCGACCTCAGCGAAACCAACAGCCTTGCCGAGGCGCAGGCGGCGATCCGCAAATATGCCGCCGACAATCCCGAAATGCCGTGGATTATCGGATCGGGGTGGAATCAGGAGAAATGGGGGCTCGGCCGCTTCCCGACCGCCGCCGATCTCGACGCCGCGGTGCCGAACCGCCCCGTCTGGCTCGAACGCGTCGACGGCCATGCGGGCTGGGCGAACAGCGCCGCGATGGCGGCCGCGAAGATCACGCCCGCAAGCAAGTCGCCCGAGGGCGGCCGCATCGAAATGGAAGGCGGCAAGCCGAGCGGGGTCTTCGTCGACGCCGCGATGAGCCTGATCGACAGCGCCAAGCCCAAGCCGCTCGCGCGCGACCTCGACCGCGCGCTTTATCTCGCGCAGCAGAAATTGCTCGAACAGGGGATCACGACGATCGCCGACATGGGGACGAGCATCGCCGACTGGCAGGCCTATCGCCGCGCCGGCGACAAGAAGCAGCTTTCGGTGCGCATTCTCAGCTATGGCGGCGACATCGACAATATGGCGATTATCGCCGGGTCCGAGCCGACGCCGTGGCTCTACGACGACCGCCTGCGCATGGTCGGGGTGAAGCTTTATCTCGACGGCGCATTGGGCTCGCGCGGCGCGTGGCTGAAAGCGCCGTATAGCGACGCACCGGGACAGAAGGGCTTGCCGCTGCTCACCCCCGCGCAGCTCCGCAACAAGATGGTGCGCGCGTCGATGGACAAGTTCCAGGTCGCGATCCACGCGATCGGCGACGCCGCGAACGCCGAAGCACTCGACGCGATCACCGACCTCACCGCCGACCTCCCCGGCGAGCGCCGCTGGCGGATCGAACATGCGCAGATCATCGACCCTGTCGACATTCCGCGCTTTGCGACGCTCAAGGTCATCGCCTCGATGCAACCCGTCCACCAGACGAGCGACCGCGTGATGGCCGAAGCGCGTCTCGGCCCCGATCGCCTCAAGGGCGCCTATGCGTGGCGCAGCCTCGAAAAGGCGGGCGCCCGCCTCGCCTTCGGCTCCGACGTGCCGGTCGAAAGCGCGAATCCCTTCCCCGGCATCGCCGCGGCGATCTCGCGCACCGATGCGAAGGGCGAACCCTTCGGCGGCTGGCGTCCCGAGGAAGCGGTGAGCCGCGAAACCGCGCTCGACGGCTTCACGCGCACCGCTGCCTTCGCCGGCTTCGCCGAGGACCGCATCGGTACCTTGATGCCCGGGATGCGCGCCGACTTCCTGATCGTCGACGCCGACCCGATGCTCGCGAGCCCCGACGAGATCCGCCGCATGACCCCGCTCGAAACATGGATCGGCGGCTATCGCTATTACAAAAAGAAGGAGGGCGCGACCGTTGGCCGCTGACACGCCGACCCGTCGCGCGCTTCTCACCGGCCTCGCCGCGCTGCCCGTCGCGGCAGCCGCGACTGCGGCCGAGCGCAAGGAACGCAAGCCAAAGAAGCGCAAACCCGCCAAACCGAAAGTCCAGCATGTCGACGTCGCGATCATCGGCGCGGGCGTGTTCGGCGCGTGGACCGCATGGCATCTGCTGCGGGCGGGCAAGTCGGTGCGCCTGTTCGACGCCTATGGCGCGGGCAACGCCCGCGCCTCGTCGGGGGGCGAAAGCCGCGTCATCCGCATGGGCTATGGCGCCGACACCATCTATTCGGAGATGGCGCGCGATTCGCTCAAATATTGGAAAGACCTCTCCGACACGGCGAGCGCACCGATTTTCCACAACACCGGCGTTCTCTGGTTCGCGCCGCAGGGCGATACCTATACCGCGCAGTCGCTCGCCTGGCTGCAAGCGAACCGCGTGCGCCACGAACATGGCGACGTCAGCTGGCTGCAGGACAAATATCGCCAGATCCAATTCTATCAGGGCGAGACCGGCATCCTCGAAACCGAGGCGGGCGCGCTGATCGCCGCGCGCGGCGTGCAGGAACTGATCGCCGACGCGCAGATCGAGGTCGAACGCGTTGTCATGCCCGCGCCGCTCTTCTCGAAAAAAACCAAGCGCCACACGCTGCCCGACGGCGGCACCGCCGATCATCTCGTCTATGCTGCGGGTCCGTGGATCGCCGAGCTTTTCCCGCAGCAATTGATGAACAAGATCGTCGCGACGCGGCAGGAAGTCTATCATTTCGGCGCGCCGCAGGGCGACAGCCGCTTCGCACCACCCGAACTGCCCGTCTGGGCGGACTTCAACAGCGGCCGCATCGTCTATGGCATCCCCGACCTCGAAGGCGCGGGGTTCAAGATCGCGATCGACGTCCATGGCCCCACGGTCGATCCCGACACGATGGAACGCCAGCTTTCCCCCACCGGCATCGCCGAAGCGCGCGCCTATCTCGCCCGCCGCTTCCCCGCGCTCGCCTCGGCGCCGCTGATCGGCGGGCGCGTCTGCCAATATGAGAATAGCTCGAACGGCGACTATCTGATCGACCGCTTCCCCGGACAGCAGCATGTCTGGCTCGTCGGCGGCGGATCGGGGCACGGGTTCAAGAACGGCCCCGCAGTCGGCAAGCGCGTCGCCGCGCATATCCTTGACGCGAATCTCGCCGTCGAACCGCGCTTCAGCTTCGCGACCAAGGGCACGGTGGCGGCGCGGACGGTGTTTTAAGGAGTCTGTGCCCCTGCGAAGGCAGGGGCACATCTCCGATGCTGGAATTTTATGCGGCGGCAGGTGATGGACCCCTGCCTTCGCAGGGGTACAACGGGGATTAAAGTGCGCCTGACCGACTGCCACAATATCGACGACTTCCGCGCGCTCGCGAAGCGCCGCCTGCCTTGGCCGGTGTTCGACTATATCGACGGAGCCGCCGATGACGAGGTCACGCGCCGCCGCAACCGCGCGGCGTTCGACGACTGCGACCTGATCCCGCGCGTGCTCGCCGGGGTCGAAAGCGTCGACATGAAGACGACGCTCTTCGGCCGCGAGATCGCGATGCCGCTCTTCCTCTCGCCGACCGCGCTCCAACGCCTCTTCCACTGGCAGGGTGAGCGCGCGGTGCTCCGCGCCGCCGCGAACGCGGGCACTGTCGCGGGCATATCGAGCCTCGCGACGATCAGCCTCGCCGAGGCGGGCGCGCTGACGGGCGCCCCCAAGCTGTTCCAGCTCTATGTCCACCACGACGAGGGACTCAATCAGGCGATGCTCGACGCCGCGCGCGACGCGAAGTTCGACGCCGTCGCGCTCACCGTCGACACAATTGTCGGCGGCAATCGCGAGCGCTGCCTCCGCTCGGGTTTCACCTCGCCGCCGCGCTTCACCGCGTCGAACATGCTGAGCTACGCCGCGAAGCCCGGCTGGGGGCTCAACTATGTGCTCCGCGAAAAATTCAGCCTGCCCAATCTCGCGACGCATGTCTCCGAAGGGTCGAGCGTCCCCAAATCGGTCGCCGAATATTTCACCTCGATGCTCGACCAGAGCCTCGACTGGAAGCGCGCCGAGGCGATCCGCAAGAAATGGGACGGCCCCTTCTGCCTGAAGGGCATCGTCGCGGTCGAGGATGCGAAGCGCGCCGCCGACATCGGCGCGACCGCGATCATGGTGTCGAACCATGGCGGGCGCCAGCTCGACGGCAGCATCTCCCCCTTCGACGCGCTCGCCGACATCGTCGACGCGGTCGGCGACAGGGTCGAGGTGATCTGCGACGGCGGCATCACGCGCGGCACGCATGTGCTCAAAGCGCTGTCGGTCGGCGCCAAGGCCTGCTCGGGCGGCCGCCTCTATCTCTACGCGCTCGCCGCGGCGGGCGAGGATGGCGTCGCACGTGCGATAGCTTTGCTCCGCGCCGAGATGGAGCGCGGCATGAAATTGATGGGGGCCAAGACCCTCGCGAATCTCGGCCCCCATAATTTGCGCTGGCGGTAACACGCGCCCAAAAAGCCGTGTGCCCCCGCGAAGGCGGGGGCCCATCACCTGCGGGTGCGATTTCGAGCCGACCGGAGATGGGTCCCCGCCTTCGCGGGGACACACCTGCTTTGTTATGCGGCCACCGCCACCTCATCCTTCTTGCCGATCCCGCCCCAGTCGATGTTGCGCGTCATGTACATCACCCCGGCGAGGGCGAAGAACATCAGCACCGACCCGATGAGCAGCGCATAGGCTTCAAGGTTGAGCAGCGTGTAGAGCAAGGCGTACAGCCCGATCAGCATCGCCGCGAGGAAGCGCGCGCGCTTCCAGCTCTTCAGCACCGCCGCGCTGTAGAAGGTGAGCAGGCCGATGATCGCCGCCGATGCGACCATATAGGCGGGCATGAACCGATCACCTCGGCGAACGCGAGCAACAGCACGAAGAACAGCACCAGCGCGATGCCGGTCAGCAGATATTCGGCCGGTGCCACGCGTGCGCCCGCGATGATGTCGAACATCAGGAAGGCGACGAAGGTGAAGCCGATGAACAGGAAGCCATATTTGATACTGCGATCCACCTGGCTGTAAAGGTCGACGGGCTCGATCAGGCTGATCGCGACCGCCTTTGCGGTGCCGCCCGACGCCTCGCCCGTGCTGCCGTCGGCCGCCGCCGCGACCTCGACAGCCACGTCGGCATAAGCGTCGCGCCGGCCATAGTTGGTCGCGACCGGCGGCGACAGGTCGCCGGTGAGCACCTGCGCCTGCCCCAATGCGAGGTTCGGGATCGCATAGGTCGCGGTGAAGCCGCTGCCCTTGACCTCGCGCTTTGCGGGCAGGAAATCGCCGCCGAAGCTCGGGTTCGGCCAGCTCGACTTCACCGTCCAGCGCGTATCGACCCCGCGCGGGATCAGCTTGAAGTCGCCGAGTCCGCGCACGCCGATCCTGTAATCGACCTTCATCGGCGCAGCAGCGCTCCAGTCGACGAAGGCGAAGGTGCCCGAATTGCCCGTCGAGAGCAGGCCCTTGCCCGGCTGGAGCGCGAGCGGCGTGCCGTCGACCGACAGGCTGTTGCCGTCGACCAGCCCGCGCGCGTCGCTGATGCCGAGCCGCACTTCGGCGCGGTCGAGCATCAGCGCCTCGCGCGTCACGCCATAGCGCGCGATATCGGCGGGCAGCACGAACTCGGCGCTCCCCGCGATCTGGCTTTCATAGACGACGGTCTCATAGATCGCCTTCTTCCGCTTTTCGGGCTTGATGACGACATCGGCGCGGTTCGATTGCGGCGAGAGATAGAGGTTGCGGATCGTGTTCACCGTCCGCGTGACATCCTTGCCATTTTCCTGCACCGTCGTCGTTTCGGTGGCGCGGTAGGGGATGACGATCACGGGTCCGCCGATCGTCTGTTGCCCGCCCCAGCCCTGCCCGATCGACGCCTGCGCGGTTTCAGCCTGCTGCTGGCGGTCCCAGAGCAGGCCATAGATCATCAACAGGGGAACCATCAGCGCGACCGCGATCAGCACCGCGATGACCAGCTTGACGCCGGGACTTCGCTCGCCGCGAGCGGGCGGGACGGGAGGAACGGAAACGCTTTGAGAGGCCTCGGTCATGGGGGATCAAACTCCGCTGCTTCAACTCGTCGATGAAATTGCACGCTTCACCGATACGGTCAAGCGCGTTGCGGCGAAGCGTCATCGCGCCGCTTTTGCGCGCGAAAAAGGGGGCGGCCTCCCCCGAAGCCGCCCCCTTAGCGCGTGGTCGCTGACCCGCTAGGCGATCAGAAAGATGCGCCCAGCGTAAAGACCACGGTTGGATCGTAAAGCGTGTCGAGCGCCTTGATGCCCGATTTTTTGACGTCGGTATCGATATATTGCGCCGAGAAGGTCAGTGGGCCGGCGGCGAAGGACGCGCCGAGCGACCAGTCGACATATTTGCCGTCGGGCGACACGAGGCCGAGCGAACCGTCGTTATAGCCGATCCCCGCCGTCAGCGTGACGGGCGTGTTGGGAATGCCGAAGCCGGCACCGAGGTTCAGGTAGATATTGTCGTCGTCGCCAAGCGAATTCTGCTTCGGCGCATAGGCGACCATGCCGGTGATCGAGACCGGGCCGATGTCGTGCGACAGCTTGCCGATGCCTTCGAAATAGTCGGTCGGGGCGCCGCCATCCTCGCTGCCGGGGTAGGTATAATAGGTGACGCCGATGTCGACCGTCGTACCCGAGGCGATTTCGGTCGCGAAACCGCCATAAATGTCGAGTTCGAACTTGCCATAGGCGGGGCTGTCGGGAAGCGTCGAGCCCCAGACGCCGGCATAGAGGCCGCTTTCGTGGCTGACGGTCAGCGTCGGCTGCACGGCGACCTTTTCGTTCGACAGCGAAATGCCGCGGAAGCGATAGTCCGACGTAACCGCGATGCCGCCCGAAAGCGTGAACGGGCCGCTGGGTGCTTCTTCTTCCTGGGCGAAGGCGGGCGTCGACATGGCCGACGCGGCGAGCAGCATGCCGAAGCAGGCTTTGGTAAGAAACTTCATGGGTGATCCCCCTAATCGAAAAAACGGATCGTCCCGGCCTGCCGTGCGCGTCCACGCCTCTTCGTACGGGCTTGTGACGACGAACGCGTTCGAAGTTGCCGATTTTGTTGCGATGCACAAACGAAAATTGCGCCAGATGTCGAATCAGCGTCAGACTGTGTCTTTCGCGCAACAGCCGCAATGGCGCATCGCGGGCTTTGCCAAGCCGCCACCGGGCGGCTAAAGAGCAGGCTTATCTCCCTTTCTTATCGAGCCCGCACCATGAGCGATCATAACCCCGGCCTGCGCCCCTGGCGCGACATCGCGCGCCGCGAATGCCGCCAGATCATGGTCGGCAATGTCCCCGTTGGCGGCGGCGCGCCGATCAGCGTGCAGACGATGACCAACACGCTGACCAGCGACCCGGTCGCGACGATCGACCAGATCCGCCGCTGCGAGGAAGCCGGCGCCGACCTGATCCGCGTCTCGTGCCCCGACACCGATTCGACCGCGGCGCTGGGCCAGATCGTCCGCGCGTCGCGCATCCCGATCATCGCCGACATCCACTTCCACTATAAGCGCGCGCTCGAAGCCGCCGACGCCGGCGCCGCGTGCCTGCGCATCAACCCCGGCAACATCGGCTCGTCGGAGCGCGTCGGCGAGGTCGTCCGCGCCGCGAAGGCCAACGGCTGCGCGATCCGCATCGGGGTCAACGCCGGCAGCCTCGAGAAGGACCTGCTCGAAAAATATGGCGAGCCCTGCCCCGAGGCGCTCGTCGAAAGCGCGCTCGACCATATCAAGTTGCTCCAGGATCACGACTTCCACGAATATAAGGTCGCGGTGAAGGCGAGCGACGTCTTCCTCGCGGTCGCCGCCTATGCGCAGCTCGCCGACGCGGTCGACTGCCCGCTCCACCTCGGCATCACCGAAGCCGGCGGACTGATCGGCGGCACGGTGAAGTCGGCCCTCGGCATCGGCAACCTCCTCTGGGCGGGCATCGGCGACACGATCCGCGTCAGCCTGTCGGCCGAACCCGAAGAGGAAGTGCGGGTCGGCTATGAAATCCTGAAATCGCTCGGCCTGCGCACCCGCGGCGTCCGCGTCGTCTCCTGCCCCAGCTGCGCACGGCAGGGCTTCGACGTCATCCGCACCGTGCAGGCACTCGAGGATGCGCTCAGCCACATCAAGACCCCGATGTCGCTCTCGGTATTGGGCTGCGTGGTCAACGGCCCCGGTGAGGCGCGCGAAACCGACATCGGCATCACCGGCGGCGGCAACGGCAAGCATATGGTCTTCCTGTCGGGGGTTACCGACCATCATGTCGAGGACGCCGACATGATCCAGCACATCGTCAAGCTCGTTGAAGCGAAGGCGGCCGAGATCGACGCGGGCAGCGCGGTGAGCATGGACAGCCTGCACGGCAAGGCGGCGTGACGATCAAAAGCGGGATCGTCGGGATTGGCGAGGCCACGCCTGCATGAGTGTTGCGGTTTCGGCGGGGCGCTGGCTGGTTGACCTGCTCAAGGGCATTCCCGGCACCTATGTCGACGCCCTCCGCCTGATCCGCTCCGCCTGGTGGATTCCGCTGATCGCGGCGCTGCCCGAGATGGTCCAGCATATCGTCGAGATCCAGATCGGCATGTTCGCCAGCATGACGGCCTTCAAGGCGCATTCGATGGACCTCGCGCGCTTGATCCCCGGCGGCTTCAAGGTCGCCGGGATGTGGCTGACGATATTCGTCGCGGCCGTATACGCCTTTCGCCAAGCCAATCCCGCTGCGGCATCAAGACCCTTGTGGGGGCGGCTGCTCGTCGCATTCCTGATCAATCTTGTCGTCGCATTGCTGGCATGGCCGCTCGACAAGCTCTTGTCCGAAGCCGCATTCGACGTCGCCTACGTCCTGCTCACGCTGCTGTCGCTGCCCCTTCTCGTCTATTTCTTCGGCGCGCTGTTTGCCGATGCGGGTATGACGCTGAAACATGGCTTCGTGCGCGGATGGCCACGGATCATCCCTATGTTCCTGTTCGCAGCGATCGTCTTCCTGCCAATCAGTCCCGTCCACCGGCTCAATCATGATTGGGCCATCGGGGCCGAGCCGCTGCGCATATGGCTGCTGATGATCTGGGATTCGGCGCTGATCGGCCTGATGGCGACCGGCATGGGCGTCGGACTTGCGCGCGGATATGGGGCGCCCGTGCCCCGCTGACCGGCGCTTTTACATCCCGGCCGGCAACGGCTAGCGTCGCGCGATACGCCACCGCCGGGGGATTGACCGATGCCTGCAAAACATGATGCGCTCGACCGCCTCGTCCAGCTCCTGCTGTTGATCGCCGCCGTCACGACGATCGCCAACGGCGCCTTCATGCTGGTGAAGCCGCTCGACTGGTATGTGTTCGTCCCGACCGTCGTCACCACCGGCCCGCCCAACGCGCATTTCATCCGCGACATTGGCCTCGCTTACATCGGGTCGGGCCTCATCCTCCTTTATGCCGCCGCGGACCCCGTTCGCCGCTGGCGCGCCGCGATCGTCGGCGGGCTCTGGCTGACCTTCCACGGGCTGCTCCATATCTATGAAGTCGCAGCGGGCATCTGCGGTCCCGCGACCTTCTGGGCCGACGCCCCCGCGGTGCTCGGCCAACCCGCGCTCGTGATCGCCGCGCTCGCACTATTGAAGGCGCGAAAGCGGATTTGACAGCCGCGGCGGCACGCGACAGGAGACGGCATGACTCTCGCCATCCGCTCCGCCACGCCCGCCGACCTGCCGCTGATCGCGCAGTTCATCCGCGACCTCGCCGACTATGAAAAGCTCGCGCACGAGGTCCGCTTCGACGAGGCGAAGCTCGGCGAGAAGCTGTTCGGCGCCCGCCCCTATGCCGAAGTGGTGATCGGCGAGCTGGACGGGGCACCGCAGGGCTTCGCGCTCTTCTTCCACAATTTCTCGACCTTCGAGGGGCGTCCCGGCATCTATCTCGAAGACCTTTTCGTGCGCCCCGAAGCGCGCGGATCAGGGCTCGGCAAGGCGCTGCTCAGCCACCTCGCGGCGCTCTGCACCGAACGCGACTGCGCGCGGCTCGAATGGAGCGTGCTCGACTGGAACGCCCCCGCCATTGGCTTCTACCAAAGCCTCGGCGCGAGGCTGATGGACGAATGGACGGTGATGCGCGTCGACGGCGACGCGCTCACCAGTCTCGCCGCTTCCTAGAATCTCGTCACCCCGTTGATCCGGGGTCCAAGCCGCGCTGGCGGGATGGATGCCGGATCAAGTCCGGCATGACGAGAGTGGAATAGCGTTAGGCTAGCCCGCAGGCTTCGCCCCGCGCGGTTTACGCCGTTCCATCGGCCAGCTCGGCATATGCGCGTCGGACAGCGTCTTCGCTTCGGCCGGTGCCACACCGAGTTCGGTCAATGCGCGGACCAGCGCGTCGGCGGGCGCCACGGCGATGTCGGGCTGCACCCCGTCGCCTTCCCAATCCTTGCCCGTCGCGGGGTCATAGGTGCGGCCGACGGGAATGAAGGCGCCATAACCGCCACCGAGATCCTCACCAGTGCCGAAATGATTGGCGCCCGCAGTCGGCGCGCCGAACAGCGTGCCGCGACCCGTATGCTTCATCGCGAGCGCGAAATGCTCGGCCGCCGACGCGCTCGCGCCCGATGTCAGCACATAGACCTTTGCATCGCGCAGCCGCGCGTCGGCATTCGGCGTCGCCCAATGCTCGCGCGTCACCATGCCGGCGTCACCGTTCACGACGCGCATCGAGGGTAAGCCATCGATCGGCGAACCACCGCGTGCATCGACCGAGGCGCGCGTCGCCATCGTCACCAGCCGCGTCGGCTCGGCGAACAACCACGGAAAGATGACATCCATCTGGTCGAGCCCGCCGCCGTTGTGCGTCCGGATATCGAAGATGATCGCCTTCGCATCGGCATGGTCGGCCATGAATTTCGCGGCTGCCGACGTCACGGCAGCGTCCTGCGGAAAAAGATTGAAGCGGACGAAGGCTATTCCCGGCGCGATCCACTCCGCCTGTTCGACCGGCACCTTCGGCGGACGGCGGACCGGCGCAGCGCCGCCCGGCGGCGCGACACCCGGCGCCGCCGCCGCGTCGGGCGTACGCAGGCGCAAATGGCCATCGGGCGACACGGCATGGACATCGCGGTCGATCGCCTGCCCCAGCGCCTCGCCGGTCAGCGTCGCATAGCGGCCCGCCGCGATCCCCGCGCGGATCGCCGCCGCATATTTCCTGCCGGTTTCGGGATAGACATAGTCGCGTTCGAGCAGTGCGGCATATTTTTCGGCGACCGCGTCGCCCTTCGCTTCGTCGGCGGCAAGCGCGGCTGGCGCTCCGATCAACGGAGCGGCAATTATCGTGGCGGCCATCAGCACGCCGGGCAAGAGGCGTAGGGAAATTGTCATTTTCATCTCCAATCCAACCCCGGATTGGCCATGGTGTATCACATAGGCAATACAGAACAACTACATTTGTAGTCGCCTCATCACGGCTGCGGTCTTTTGCGGGCCAGAAACAGCAGGACGATACCGAAGATCGACAAAAGCACGCCATTGCGCGTCCAGACCGTATCGCCGAGCATGAAGCTGCTCGCCGGCCAGCGTATGATGTCGAGCCCTTGCAGCGCCCACAACCCGCCGACGAGGATCGCCGCGACGCCGACGATTGTCAGCATTCCCCTTAAAGCCCCCATGACGCTCTCCTCTATTGGCGCTGCAGTCCGATCAGCGGTCGCAGCCAGCCGATGTTGCGCCCGATCCAGTAGAAAAGCCAGCAGCCGAGCATCGTCGCGGCGAGCAGGACAAGGAAGGAGGGCAGCGCCGCAACGCCGGCCTGAAGCAGGTACCAGCCGACGACGACGATGATCGTCTGGTGGATGATGTAAAAGGGAAACACCGCCTCGGCGAGCGTCGCGCGCGAGCGATGATCGCGGTTCCAATAATGATCGGCGATCCCGACCAGCGCGACGATCGTCGCCCAGCCCTGCACCAGATGCGCGATATTGAACGGCAGCTTGCCCCATTCGGCGGGCTGCGCGCCCGTCAGCCAGAGGCACAATATCCGCGCGACCACCCCGAACGCGACGACCGCGATGGCCAGCGCGACGCGCCACCAGCGCGCCACCGCGCCGAACAGCTGCGGTCGCACACGAAGCAACCAGCCGACAAAGAAGGGGATCAGATAGTGAAGGTGCGACGGCCCGTCGTCGAACAGCGCATGCGTCTCGTCATGACCCGGAAAGGCGGCATAGATGAGCAGCCACGCCGCGAGCGGCCAGGCGAGCAGCCCCGCGCCGCCGAGCCACCGCGCCGCGCCATCGGCAATCCGCATCCGCATCGCGCCCGGCACGACCACCAGCAAGGCCGCGGCGAGCATCGTATAGACCCACAGATAGACGACGAACCACAGATGTTGCCATGTCGGCAGCACAATCCCGTCCAGCGTCCCGAAGCGGAAATAGTCGCTGGTCCAGAAGGCGCCGAGGCTCTTTCCATAGCCATGCTGCGTCACCAGCTCGATCCACGGCTGCGGCGGGATGATGAGGATGATACCAAAGACGAGCGGGATCAGCAGCCGCGCGCTGCGCGAGCGGGCAAAGGCGCCGCTGCCACCCAGTTTCGCGAACAGCGCCGCGCTCGCATAGCCCGACACGAGGAACAGCAGCGCGAGCCGCCAGCTGTTCGTCGCGAGCATCGGCAGCTGCACCCAATCGAGCGGCGCGGCGATCTTCACATGCCAGCCCCACGGCACGAAATACATGCCGATATGATAGAGGATCAGCAGCCCGAACGCCCCGATCCGCAGCCAGTCCATGCCAAGATGGCGTACGCCGGTCATACCGGTTTCCTTCCCCACTTTCGTCGTCCCGGACTTGATCCGGGATCCATATACCATCGCGCAAATGGATCCCGGATCAAGTCCGGGATGACGATGGGGGATAGGCTATTTCAGCACCCGCCACGCCAGATCGGCAAACTCGCACAGCAAAGGCCGCGTATCCCTCGGGTCGATGATATCCTCGACCCCATATTTCTCCGCCGTCCGGAACGGCGAGCGCACGCGGTTCAATCGCTCGCGGATCGCCTCCAGATGCGCGACCGGGTCCTCGGCCGCCTCCAGCTCGCTCTTGTACGCGACCTCGACCCCGCCCTCGATCGGCAGGCTGCCCCAGTCGCCCGACGGCCAGGCGAAACGATACTGGAACCGCTCGGCGTTCGACATCGCGCTTCCCGCGATCCCGTACGCGCGCCGCACCACGACCGACGCGAGCGGCACCGTCGCGCGGTAGATCGCGTTCATCGCCTGCACCCCGTAACGGATCGTCCCCGTCCGCTCGGCCTCGCCGCCGATCATGAAGCCCGGATTGTCGACGAGGTGGACGATCGGCAGCCGGAACTGGTCGGCGAGCTTCACGAAGCGCTCGGCCTTCTCGCTCGTCTTCGCGTCCCACGATCCGCCGAGGTACGACGGATCGCTCGCGAGCACCGCGACCGGATAGCCGTCGAGCCGCGCGAAGGCCGTGATCACCGCCCGCCCCCAGCGCGCGCCCATCTCGAAAAAGCTGCCCTGATCGAACACCGCATTCGCGATGCGCCGCATCGAATAGACCTGCTTCGCCTCCCGCGGGACGACCGACAGCAGGCTTTCGTCACGACGACCCACCGGATCGCTGCATTCGGTGCGCAAGGCCCGGTCGTGGATCGACGACGGCAGGTACGACAAAAAGCGCCGCGCCGCCGCAAAGGCTTCGGCCTCGGATCCGACCTCGTCGTCGACGACGCCGTTACGTGTGTGCACATCGACCCCGCCCAGTTCCTCGCGATCGAGCGTGTCACCGATCGCCGCCGCGACCGCCGGCCCCGCCGCGAACAGCTGCGACAATCCGCGCACCATCACGCTGTAATGGCTCGCCACCACCCGCGCCGCGCCGAGTCCCGCGGTCGGCCCCAATGCCAGCGCGACCACCGGCACCGTGTCGAGATTGGCGATGATCTCGTCCCAGCCGGGCACGTGCGGGATATAGGTATAGCCCATATCCTCCAGCGTCTTGACCGACCCGCCGCCGCCGGTGCCGTCGATCATGCGGATCAGCGGCAGGCGATATTCATGCGCCATCGCCTCGCACTGGACGAACTTGCGGTGCAGCGCCGCATCGGCGGCGCCGCCGCGCACCGTGAAATCGTCGGCGGAGGCGACAACCGGCCGCCCGTCCACATTCGCGCGCCCGAAAATGAAATTGCTCGCAGCCAAATCTTCGAGTTCACCGTCGGCGCCATAGCGCCCACGCCCCGCGATCTTGCCGATCTCGCGAAAGCTGCCCGGATCGACGATCCCCGCAAGCCGCGCCCGCGCGTCCATCTTGCCGCGACCATGCTGGCGCGCGACCTTTTCTTCGCCGCCCATCTTCTCGGCCATCGCGCGGCGTTGGCCGAGTTCGTCGATCTCTTTTTTCCAGCTCATGCGGCGAAGGCTATCTTACGTTGACGGAAACGTCATGCAAAACCTATCGTCGCCAGATGATGCGCCCGATCGCCCTTGCCTTCACCGCCGCGCTGATCGCGATGGCGCCCCCCGCCGCCGCCGAAACACGCACCCTCCCGGGCGTCGAGGATGCGTATAAGAGCGATGCCTTCGTCGCCGATCCGATGCCCGCGATCGACGCCGCGCTGGCGCGCGCGAAACAGTCGGGCAAGCCCGTCCTGCTCGTGATGGGCACCGGCGGCTGCCACGACAGCGCCTGGCTCGCGAACCTCATCGCCACCGATCGCTTCGCCCCCGTCCGCGCGCGCTACGAAATCGTCTACGCCGACATCGGCATGCCGCACATCCGCGGCCTCGGCCGCAATCCAGAGGTAGCGAAGCGCTTCCGGTTCAGGATCAGGGGTACGCCGACCGTCGCGGTCCTCGACGCGAACGGCACCGTGCTCAACCGCAAGGCCGCTCCCAAATGGCGCAACGCCGCGAGCCGCAGCGACGACGACATCTATAATGAACTGATGGATTAGGGAGAGACACATGGCCGACGGGATTCTTGCGGGGCGCGTCGCGCTCGTCACCGGCGCCTCGCGCGGAATCGGCCGCGGCATCGCGATCGGCCTCGCCGAAGCGGGCGCCGACGTCGCGGTCAATTACACGCGCGGCGAGGACGCCGCCGCCGAAACTGTCGCCGCGATCGAGGCGCTCGGCCGCAAGGCGAAAGCCTATCAGGCCTCGGTCACCGACGAAGCCGCCTGCGCCGCAATGGTCGCCGCAGTCGAGGCCGATTTCGGTCCGATGTCGATCCTCGTCAATAACGCCGGCATCGCGAGCCGCGGGCAATCGGTCGCCGACACCAGCCCCGAAGAGGTCGACAAGCTCTTCGCCGTCCATGCCGCCGGCCCGCACCGTCTCAGCCGCCTCGCGCTACCGCAGCTGCGCACGCACAAGCGCAGCGACATCATCGTCATCTCGAGCATCGCCACCTACACCCACTCGCCGAACGGCGCGCCCTACACGATGGCGAAAGCGGCGGGCGAAGCCCTCGCCTACGCTCTCGCCAAGGAGGAACTCGCGAACGGCGTCCGCGTCAATATCGTCGCCCCCGCGCTTACCGTCAGCGACATGGGCGAAAAACTCTCGCGCGCGATCACGGGTAACGAGGATATCCACCACCTCGACACCAAAATGCCCTTCGGCCGCGTCGCCGTCCCCGCCGACGTCGCTGCAGCAGTGGTGTGGTTCGTCAGCGATGCGAACAGCTATTGTTCGGGCCAGAAACTCAACATCGACGGCGCGGGACAGGCGACCTTCCGCTAAGGCGCCTCCATGCGCCCCGATTCGCCCTCTCCCGTCATCCCCTTCCTGATCGCCTGCGCAGGGATCGCGACCTTTTCGGCGATGGACGTGCTGATGAAGGGGCTGTCGATCGACATCGGCGCCTACAACGCCGTGCTCTGGCGCACCGGGACCGGGACGATCTTCGCCGGGCTCCTCTGGTTCGCGAGCCGCCCGAAATGGCCCGACGGCCCGACGATGCGGATCCACGCCTGGCGATCGGTCTTCGTCGCGGGCATGGCGCTCTGCTTCTTCTGGGCGCTCGCACGCCTGCCGATGGCCGAGGCGATCGCGCTCGCTTTCGTCGCGCCGCTGATGGCGCTCTACATGGCGGCAATCTTCCTTGGCGAGAAGATCGGCCCGCGCTCGATCGCAGCGTCCGTGCTGGGGCTTGCGGGGGTGATCGTCATCGTCGCGGGCAAACTCGGCGGCAGCGACTATTCGGACGAGGCTTTGCTTGCGGTCGGCGCGGTCTTCCTGTCGGCGATCTTCTACGCCTACAACCTCATCCTCGCGCGGCGGCAGGCGAAGATGGCCGAGCCGATGGAGATCGCCTTCTTCCAGAATTTCTTCGTCGCAGCGATCCTCGCGCTTGGCGCGCCCTGGTTCCTCGCGGTGCCCGCCGCCAGCCATGCGCCGCACATCCTCGGCGCCGCCGTGCTGGCGACCACCTCGCTCCTCCTATTGAGTTGGGCCTATGCCCGCGCCGAGACGCAGATCCTCGCCACCACCGAATATACCGGCTTCCTCTGGGCGATGCTGTTCGGCTGGTATTTCTATGATGAGGCGGTGACACTGCCGACCATCGCGGGCGCGGTGCTGATCGTTGCCGCGTGCCTGATCGTCGCGCGCAAGGTGCCGCACAGCGATCCGGTCGAGCCCGCGGCCGCCTAAACCGCCGCCCTTGCCAGCCGGTCGTTGATCGCGGCACCCAACCCGTCCATCGGGATCGCCGCCACCGCGATCTTCGCCTTCGCGCTCGCGGCCCCGGCGTGAAGCGCGTCGAACAGGCGCGCCGCCGCCTCCGTCAGGTCGCCGCTCGCGCTCAAATCATAATCGCCCGCCACGTCGCCGAACCCGATCGCAAACTCATCGTCCGCGAAATCGACCGCCCCCAACCGCACCGGCTTGCCCGGCGCATAATGGCTCGCGAGCATTCCCGGCGCGACGATCTCCGATCCCTCGACGCCGGTCACCGACAGCCCGCTCGCCGCCGCCAGCAGCTCCGCCGTCACCGGCCCCGGCCGCAAGACCTCGACCGCGCCGTCCTTCACCCGCGCGATCGTCGATTCGACCCCCGCCGTCGTCGGCCCGTCGTCGATCACCAGCGCGATCCGCCCGTCGAGACTTCCAAGCACATGTTCGGCCTTCGTCGGGCTCACCCGCCCGCTCGCATTGGCGCTCGGCGCCGCGAGCGGCGCCCCGCTTTCCGCCAGCAACGCCTGCATCGCACGGTGGCCCGGCACCCGGATCGCGATCGTATCGAGCCCCGCCGTCGCGATACTCGCCACCGGGCAGTCGGGGGTGCGCGGCACGACCAAAGTCAGCGGCCCCGGCCAGAAGCGCGCAGCAAGCTGTCGCTCGACCGCACCGAACACGCCCAGCCGCCCGGCGGCGTCGAGGTCCGGCACATGCACGATCAGCGGATTGAAATCGGGCCGCCCTTTTGCGGCATAAATCCGCGCTACCGCCTGTGGATTGCGCGCATCGGCGGCGAGGCCATAGACCGTCTCGGTCGGCACCGCGACCGGCTGCCCTGCCGCGATCAGCGCCGCCGCCTCGGCGATAGCTGCGCTATCGAACGGACGTGCAATTGTGGACTTTGAGGCATCGGCCATGCCGCGCTATAGCGCCCGCGCAACGATATTCACCAGCAAAGTGCCCAGCCCATGACTTACACGCCGCCCACCACCGAACAGCTTTTCGTCCTCGACCACATCGCGCGCATTGATGCGATGGCCGTCCACGACAAATTCGCCGCCGCGACCCCCGACATGGTCGAGGCGATCGTCACCGGCATCGGCGAGTTCGCTGCCGACGTCTACGCCCCGCTCAACCGCGTCGGCGACGTCACCAATCCCAAATGGGACAATGGCAAGGTCACGATGCCCCCGGGCTTCAGGGATGCGTACAAACAGTTCGTCGAGGCGGGCTGGGGCAGCATCGACGGCCCCGGCGAATATGGCGGGCAGGACCTGCCCTTCACCCTCGCGGCGGTGGTGATCGAGGCGCTCGGCAGCGCGAACATGGGCTTCACCCTTTGCCCCATCCTGACCGCGGGCGCGATCCACGCGCTGATGGCTTATGGTACCGAGGAACAGCGGCAGACTTGGCTGCCGAAGCTGGTCAACGGCGAATGGAACGGCACGATGAACCTGACCGAGCCGTCGGCGGGCAGCGATGTCGGCGCGCTGCGCTCGACCGCCGAAAAGGTTACCGAAGGGCCGAACGCGGGCCTTTACAAGATCAAGGGACAAAAGATCTTCATCACCTTCGGCGAGCATGACCTCACCGACAATATCGTCCACCTCGTGCTCGCGCGCACGGCTGGCGCGCCCGAGGGAACGCGCGGCATCTCGCTCTTCCTCGTCCCCAAATATCGCCTCGACGACGCCGGCAATCCGACGATCTCGAACGGCGTCCATTGCGCCTCGATCGAGCATAAGCTCGGCATCCACGGTTCGCCGACCGCCGTCATGGTCTATGGCGAGGGCGAGGATTGCCTTGGCGAGATCGTCGGCGACGAGATGGGCGGCATGCGCGCGATGTTCGTGATGATGAACAACGCACGCCTGATGGTCGGTTGCCAGGGCGTCCAGATCGCCGAGCGCGCGACGCAGCAGGCGCAGCGCTATGCCGCCGAGCGCGTCCAGTCGGCGCTCGCGGGGTCGCCCGACCGCACGCCCGTCACGATCGACCAGCATCCCGACGTGCGCCGCATGCTGTGGCGGATGCGCGCGCAGACCGAGGCCGCGCGCGCGCTGACCTATTATGCCGCCGCGCAAATCGACTTCGGCAAATTGGGCGACGAAGCCGCCGCGATGCGCGCCGAGGTGCTGATTCCGCTGGTCAAGGCGCACGCTACCGACATCGGCTGCGAGGTCGCGAGCCTCGGCGTGCAGGTGCATGGCGGCATGGGCTTCATCGAGGAAACCGGCGCCGCGCAGCATTATCGCGACGCGCGCATCGCCCCGATCTACGAAGGCACCAACGGCATCCAGGCCGCCGACCTCGTCGGGCGCAAGCTCGGCATGGCGGGCGGCGACCTCGTCCGCGCGCTGGTCGACGATATTGCGGCGGGCTCGGCGGAATCCCCCGAACTGCAACGGCTGGTCGACGCGTGCCGCGCGGTCACCGACTGGATGGCGACGGCCAATACCGCCGATCGGCTCGCGGGCAGCTACCCCTATCTGACCATGCTCTCGACGGCGACATGCGGGTGGCTGATGGCGATCCAGCACAAGGCGGCGCGCGCCGGACTCGACGAAGGCAGCGGCGACCGCGCCTTCCTCGAAGCGAAGATCGCCTCGACGCGTTTCTACCTGCAGCAAATCGTCCCCGCGGCGACCGGCCTCGCCGCCTCGGCACTCGCGGGCGACGCAGCGCTGGAACCGCTGCCGGCAATCGCCTGAAACGCTTGGAATCCTGCGCCCCGCGCGCCATCGCACGGCGCAGGATTTCCTTCATGATTAACGCGATGATAACCATCTGACACTAGGCACGGGCCGGCAATTGCTGGAGACGTGCGTGCCCATCCCGGTCAAAAGTCTGATCATCAGCTGGCGAACGATCGCGCTGTCGCTGCTGCTGGCGCTCGCGGCAGGGCTGACTTCGATCGCCGAACCGATCGACCGCGTGCTCGAAGCCTTCGTCGGCAGCGTCGCCTGGCGGCCCGTGACGGGCGATATCGTCATGGTCGAACTCGACGCGAAGACGCTCGATGCCGCGCCCAACCGCGATTATGCGCCGCGCCATTATGCGCAGGTCGTCGACGCGGTGAATGCGGCGGGTGCCAAGCGCCTGCTCATCGATTTCTATTTCGACCGCCGTGAAAAGGATCGCGATTTCCCGCTGCTCGTCGATGCCGTGAAGCGGATGGGCGACCGTGTCGTCCTCGCCGTGCCGACGCGCACTGCGCCTGGAAGCGGCGAAAATATCTCGACCTTCCCCAGCCCCGCCTTCGGCAATAATGTGCCGATCGCCAGCATCGCATGGGAAACCGAATTCTGGCAGCTTTGGCGCGTCCCGATCAGCTATGCCGCCGACGGGCGCGTACTGCCGAGCTTTGCATCGATCATCGCGGGCAAATATAGCACCGAGCCGGCAACCTTCCGCCTCGACTTCTCCTATGACCCGGCAACGATCCCGAACTATAGCGCCGCCGACGTCGTCAGCGGCAAGGTCGGTGCACGCGAACTCGCCGGCAAGGACGTCATCTTCGCGCCGACCGCCCCCAATTTCCAGGACAGCTTCTTCCTTCCCGGCCACAACCGCCTGCCGGGTGGCTACGTCCACCTGATCGCTGCCGAGACGCTGAAGCGCGGCAACCCCGTCGATGTCGGATGGCTCCCCGCCTTCCTGCTCGCCGTCGCGGTGATGATGGCGGCGCTTTTCGCGCAGGTGAAACGCGGCTTCATGTCGCTCGCGCTGGCAACGGCGGCGCTGCTGGTCGCCGGCAAGGTGCTGCTCAGCTTCATGCTGGTCACCGTGTGGATCGGTGCGGCGCTGGTCTTTATCGCAGCGATCGGCACCAACGTATCGCGCACCCGCCGCCGCGCCTCGGCCCAGCGCGAGAACCCGGTATCGGGCCTGCCCAATTTCGAAGCGCTGCGCACGCAGGCAGCATTCGGCAGCGCGACCGTCGTCGCCGCGAAGGTCGTCAATTTCGAGGATCTTGCCGCCTTCATTCCCGGCGACGGAATCGGCAAGCTTGTCGAACAGGTGACCCGCCGTCTCCAGCTCGCGTCGCAGGGCACGACGCTCCACCATGATCTCGACGGCACCTTCGCCTGGCTCGTCCCCTATTATCAGCACAGCCAGATCGAGGGGCAGCTCGCGGGTCTCGCCGCGCTGTTCAACGCGCCGCTCACGATCGGCGATCTTCGCGTCGACGTCGCGATCGCCTTCGGGGTGAACGATGAATTCGAGGGGTCGAACGCGCAGCGCCTCGCCGCCGCGCTCGTCGCCGCCGAACGCGCGATCCGCACACGCTCGCTGTGGACCAAATATACGTCGCGCCAGAAAGAAGACGCCGGCTGGCAATTGAGCTTCCATTCGCAGCTCGAGGATGCGCTGACCGGCGGCGACATCTGGGTCGCGTTCCAGCCGCAATATGAAATCGCGACGAAGACGCTCGTCGGGGTCGAGGCGCTCGCGCGCTGGACGCACCCGACACGCGGCCCGATCCCCCCCGACGAATTCATCGTCCAGGCCGAAAAGAGCCAGGACATCTATCGCCTTACCCTCTTCGTGATGGACCAGGCGATCCGCTCGGCGGCGCAGCTGCGCGAGCGCGGCATTCACATCAACATGTCGGTCAACCTGTCGGCAACGCTGCTCGACCACAGCGACCTTGTCGGCACGATCCGCGTGATGCTCACCGCACACCATCTGCCGCCCGAAACATTGACGATCGAGATCACCGAAACCGCGCAGATCGAAAACAGCCGCCAGGCGCGCCAGACACTCGCGCAGCTGCGGCGCACCGGCATCCGCCTGTCGATCGACGACTATGGCACGGGCCAGTCAAACCTCGAATATCTGACCGAAATCGAGGCCGACGAAATCAAGATCGACAAGCGATTCGTGATGACGATGCGCGATTCGCAGCGGAGCCTCGAAGTCGTCAAATCGACGATCGACCTCGCCCACCGTCTCGGCGCCGTCGCGGTCGCCGAAGGCATCGAGGATGCCGAAACCATGGCGCTGCTCGGCGGCCTCGGCTGCGACGTCGGACAGGGCTATCATCTTGGGAAACCTCAACTGTTTTCCGAACTCGCCAGCACGCTCACCGCCCCGCCCCGGAACCGCACCGCGTAACTGCCAATCTGGCAGCAATGCTTATAGTTAAGACTCGATTTACCTTACTAATTAAGGTATACGCTCCGTTAACTGTTCCTCGTGGGCAGTGTGAACAGGAGACAAGTCATGGGTTGGTTTTGGCGATTCCTGGGCGGCGGCGGCACCGATAGCGGTGGCGGTCAGGCCTAAGCAGGAAACAGTTTCAGGAGGGGCTCCGGCATCGCCGGGGCCCTTTCTTTTTGCCCGCCGCACACGTCGGCGGTGCGGACCGTCCAACCCGTTCGGGGTCTCCTCCGTCAGAGTGACCGGCACCAATCCGTCACAGCCGCCGGACAAGCAAAATTTCTGCGTCGCCAGAGGCATTTCGGCGATCGCCGCGAAAACCCGCGGAATGCCTTGCCCGCCGCGTGCGAAGCGTCCATCAGCAGCGACGAGACGAATCAAATTATCGACGAGTTGAGTCGTCAATCTGTCATTTACTCTCTTGCATCGCAGCGCCGACGTGGCACTATAGGTGGTGGGTCAACCACGGGGGCACCCCAATAAATTGTATCAGGCTGCAAGTGGCGGATTTCCGTCGTCCATCCCATATGGACACGGGAAAACCCTTCCTGCGCTCAAAAAAGTGCCCACGCGGACAGGTTTAGATGCTAGGATCGGGGCTTCGCCCTGAGTCGAACAAGACAGGAACAAAGCGCATCATGTGCGCGTTCAGATCGGGGGCGAATAAGATGGATTTTCGGGAAACGGAACGGGTGGAGACAAGCGACGTGGCGACGATGGAACTGGCGAAGAACGATGCTCCGGCAGCGCCCGAATCGAAAGGCGAATCGAAGGATGATTCGCCCGCGCCGGCAAAGCTCAACGACAGCAGCGAGCCGAAGGTCCACGCGCGCCGGTTCGAGGTCGTGACTGACAAGAGCCGCGACGCGCTGCTCACCGACTTCGGCAAGGAAACGCTCGAGGATCGCTACCTGCTGCCCGGCGAATCGTACCAGGATCTCTTCGCGCGCGTCGCGTCGGCCTATGCCGACGATCAGGATCATGCGCAGCGCCTCTACGACTATATCTCGAAGCTGTGGTTCATGCCCGCGACCCCCGTCCTGTCGAACGGCGGCACCGGCCGCGGCCTGCCGATCAGCTGCTACCTCAATTCGGTCGACGACAGCCTCGAGGGCATCGTCGGCACGTGGAACGAGAATGTCTGGCTCGCCTCGCGCGGCGGCGGCATCGGCACCTATTGGGGCGCGGTGCGCGGCATCGGCGAACCCGTCGGCCTCAACGGCAAGACCAGCGGCATCATCCCCTTCGTCCGCGTGATGGACAGCCTCACCCTCGCGATTTCGCAGGGCTCGCTGCGCCGCGGTTCGGCCGCCTGCTACCTCGACATATCGCACCCCGAGATCGAGGAGTTCCTCGAGGTCCGCAAACCCTCGGGCGACTTCAACCGCAAGGCATTGAACCTCCACCACGGCGTGCTCATCACCGACGAGTTCATGGAAGCCGTCCGCGACGGCGCCGAATTCAACCTGCGCTCGCCGAAGGACCAGAGCGTCCGCGGCACCGTCGACGCGCGCGGGCTGTTCCAGAAGCTCGTCGAAACGCGCCTCGCGACCGGCGAGCCCTACATCATCTTCATCGACCAGGTGAACCGCATGATGCCGAAGCATCATCGCGACCTCGGGCTCAAGGTCACCACCTCGAACCTCTGCTCGGAAATCACGCTGCCGACGGGCCGCGACCATCTCGGGCAGGATCGCACCGCGGTCTGCTGCCTCTCGTCCCTGAACCTCGAAACCTGGGACGAGTGGAACGGCGACAAGCGCTTCATCGAAGACGTGATGCGGATGCTCGACAACGTCCTTCAGGACTATATCGACCGCGCCCCGCCCGAAATGGCGCGCGCCAAATATAGCGCGAGCCGCGAACGCTCGGTCGGCCTCGGCGTCATGGGCTTCCACAGCTTCCTGCAGGCGCGCGGCCTGCCGTTCGAGGGCGCGATGGCGAAATCGTCGAACCTTCGCGTCTTCAAGCATATCCGCGCGCAGGTCGACGCGGCATCGATGCTGCTCGCGAACGAGCGCGGCCCCTGCCCCGACGCCGCCGATCAGGGCGTGATGGAGCGCTTCAGCTGCAAGATGGCGATCGCGCCGACCGCGTCGATCAGCATCATCTGCGGCGGCACCAGCGCGTGCATCGAACCGATCCCCGCGAACATCTACACGCACAAGACGCTCTCGGGCAGCTTCTCGATCCGCAACCCGCACCTCGAAGCCCTCCTCGTCGACAAGGCGAAGAACAGCGACGCGGTGTGGAACTCGATCCTCGAACGCGGCGGCAGCGTCCAGCACCTCGACTTCCTGTCGCAGGACGAAAAGGACTGCTACAAGACGAGCTTCGAGATCGACCAGCGCTGGCTGCTCGAACTCTCGGCCGACCGCACGCCCTATATCGACCAGGCGCAGTCGCTGAACCTGTTCATCCCGGCGGACGTCGAGAAATGGGACCTGCTCATGCTCCACTATCGCGCATGGGAACTCGGCATCAAATCGCTCTATTATCTCCGCTCGAAATCGGTGCAGCGCGCCGGCTTCGCGGGCGGGGTCGAAGCCGACAACACGCCCGAGGCCGCGAAGTTCGAGCTTTCGGCCGAGAGCACCGATTACGACGAGTGTCTGGCCTGCCAATAAGGCCGCACTCCCCCTTCCTGTCATTCCCGCGAAAGCGGGAACCCAGGGCGGGGTTACGCAACACTGGGTCCCCGCTTTCGCGGGGATGACGAAGCAAGAAGATCGAGGATAAACCGCATGTCCCTTCTCGAAGCCCGCAAGACCTACAAGCCCTTCGAATATCCGTGGGCCTATGATTTCTGGAAACGCCAGCAGCAGATCCACTGGGTTCCCGAGGAAGTGCCGCTGGGCGAGGATTGCCGCGACTGGGCGCAGAAGATCAGCGATCACGAGCGCAACCTGCTCACGCAGATTTTCCGCTTCTTCACGCAGGCCGATATCGAGGTGCAGGATTGCTACCACGACAAATATGGCCGCGTGTTCAAGCCGACCGAAATCAAGATGATGCTGACCGCGTTCAGCAACATGGAGACGGTGCATATCGCGGCGTACAGCCACCTGCTCGACACGATCGGCATGCCCGAAAGCGAGTACGGCATGTTCCTCGAATATGACGAGATGCGCGCCAAGCACGACTATATGGGCACCTTCGGCGTCGACAGCGACGAGGATATCGCGCGCACGCTCGCGATGTTCGGTGGCTTTACCGAGGGGCTTCAGCTTTTCGCCAGCTTCGCGATGCTGATGAACTTCCCGCGCTTCAACAAGATGAAGGGCATGGGCCAGATCGTCAGCTGGTCGATCCGCGACGAAAGCCTCCACTGCGAAGGCATCATCAAGCTGTTCCACACCTTCGTGAAGGAACGCGACTGCCTGACCAAGGCGGTGAAGGAAGACATCATCGACACCTGCCAGAAGACGGTGCGGCTCGAGGATGCGTTCATCGACCTCGCGTTCGAACAGGGCCCCGTCCCCGGCATGACGCCGAAGGAGATCAAGCGCTACATCCGCTACATCGCCGACTGGCGCCTCGGGCAGCTCGGTTTCCAGCCGATCTACATGATCGACGAGCATCCGCTCCCCTGGCTCGCCCCGCTCTTGAACGGCGTCGAGCACGCCAACTTCTTCGAAACGCGCGCGACCGAGTACAGCAAGGGCGCAACGCGCGGCGACTGGAACACCGTGTGGTCGAGCTTCGACAACCGCAAGAAGGCCAAAGCGAACGACGACACCGCGACGACCGGTGAAGCCGACGCCGACGGCGAGGACATGTTCGCCAAAGCCGGCATCGCCGCCGAATAATACGCTAAAACCCCTCCCGCCTGCGGGAGGGGCAGCAAGACTTGGGAGCAAAGCTCCCTAGTCGCCGCGGGGAGGGCCACGCCAGCCCCCGGCACAACCATGAAGAGTCCGAGGCCCAAAATGACCGACAAACAAAAACAGAAACTCCTCATCCTCAGCCAGCCGCAGCGCGCGACCCTCGAAGGCCTCTCGAACCGCCGCCCCCAACTCCCCACCGACCCCGTCCGCGACGAACTCGTCACGCTGGGCCTGGTCGTGAAACAGGGCGCCAAATGGGCGCTGACCCCGACGGGCAAGAAGGTGCTGGCGGCCAGCTCGAACCGCCGCAACTCAGGCGGGTTTTCGGTTTGAGGTAAGCTATTTCCGTTTCTGCTTGCGCGTATAGGGGATACTAGAAAATAGATGGCGCTAGAGTTTTCTCACGATTGCCCCTATTGCAGATCGAATAGTATCGGCTTCACTGGTCGATACAATTGGCCAATACCGGGAGTTGGAAGCCAGAAATTCGTTCTATCTACCTGCAATGGGTGTCACGCAGGAGTGATTTTTCTTTTCCGCCTAAACAACCACACATCCGATTATGATTTCAACAAAGCCAATGGCAACCTAACCTCCAATGGCCTACATATTATGCATTCATGGCCTCAAACTACGAATGACGACATACCTGAAGATATACCTGAGCAATTGCGTACCCTTCTATTGCAAGCAATTAAGTGCCTTCGACAAGGTGCCTGGGATGCAGCAGGGATGACGTTCAGAAAAGTGATAGATGTATCGACGAAGCTGCTCGATCCATCCCTCGCAAAGAAGGCGCTTGCGTTCCGCATCGACGATTTGGAAAAGTCGGGAAAGCTGACAGCAGACATCAAAGCTTGGGCGCACGAAATTCGGCTCGATGGCAACAACGCGGCACATGAGGACGACCCATTTACCAGAGAACAGGCAGAGTCCCTTCGCTTTTTCGTGGATGCCTATCTCAGATACATCTACACCCTGCCTAAAATGGTAGAAAGAAGCCGAGAAAATCGAGCATTACGATAACAAAGGCAAAAATACAGATCAGCCCTCTACAGCATGGACCCCGGATCAAGTCCGGCATGACGATCCGAAGAGAAGCGTCCAATCCGGCCTAGACTTCGTCACCCCGGACTTGATCCGGGGTCCATCGCCACCCTAGCCTCCGCCCATGCACACCGACTTCCAGCCCTGTGCCTATATCATGGCCAGCGCGCGGCAGGGCACGCTCTACACCGGCGTCACCTCGCACCTGATCCAGCGCATCTGCCAGCACCGCGATGGCAGTTTCGGCGGCTTCGCCGACCGCTATGGCGTGAAAAAGCTCGTCTGGTTCGAACCCGCCGGGACGATGCACGCCGCGATCACGCGCGAGAAGCAGATCAAGAACTGGCAGCGCCAGTGGAAGATCGAACTGATCGAGGCGGCGAACCCGGAGTGGCGTGATTTGGCGGAGGAATTGGGATTGCCGCCGCTGGGCGGGTGACGCCGCCCTGCCCCTCCATCGTCACCCCGGACTTGATCCGGGGTCCATGCGGCGGGCGTAGAATGGATCCCGGATCAAGTCCGGGATGACGAAGAGGGAGAGCGAAGCCCGCTCAATGCCCCCTAACCCGCTGCATAACCCCGCGCCAATTGCCCTGCGCGCACTCACGCCCCTGCCCGGTCATTGCGCCGTTTCGCGATGTCCCGCCCGCGCAGCACGCCGGCCCGAAAAAGATCCGCCGCAGGGCATACCCGACGTTAACCTTATCGGCGCAGGGTCGGGATCATGAACGGATCGGAATCCCCACCGCCGATCGAGGGTCCATCGCGCTGGCACCTGTTCGGAAGCGCCGCAACGCTTCCGCTGCCGGTCTATCGCGACTTCGTCGACATGCTCTTCTCCATGTGGATCCCGGTGTTCGGGCTCGGGGCGGTCTTCGTCGGCATCTGCCTGCTCGTCGGACGCGAACTCGACAGCGATTTTCTCTTCGCGCTCGCCGCCGTCGGCGCGGTGGTGACCGGCCTGCGTGTCGCGTCCTTCCGGGCCTATGAGCGTGTGAAGCCCGTCGCCTCCTATGACGACCTCAGGCGATGGGAACGCCGGTACGCCGCGGGCAATTATGCGACCGCCGTGCTGCTCGCCGCGCTCAACGTCACCGCCATATCGGTCCACTATCCACTGCTGCACCTGATCACGGTCAGCCTGGTCTTCAGCTTCGGCGCCGGCATCGTGTCGCGCACGTCGGTGCGCCCCGCGATCTGCGTGACCAGCCTGCTCATCGCCACCGTGCCGACGGTCGCCGCGCTCGCCTGGCACGCGACCGAGGCGAACAGCATCGCGCTGCACGGCGAACTTTTCCTGATCGAGGCGTTCATCGTCGCGTCGATCACCGGCCTCAGCCTCCAGACCGTCGCGCATCTGCATCGCTCGGCGGTCGCGCATCATACGGCGCGGCACGACATGGCGCAGCTCGCGCGCACCGACGCGTTGACGGGTCTGTCGAACCGCCTCGTGCTCCGCGAGCTGTTTCAGGAACGCGCCGAACGCGCGATGCGGGCGCGCAACCTCGTCGCGCTCCATTTCCTCGATCTCGACGGGTTCAAGGCGATCAACGATCGCCACGGCCATCCCGCCGGCGACGCGCTGCTCGAACAGGTCGCGCGCCGGCTCGAATCGATGGTGCGCGCCGACGATGTGGTCGCGCGGCTCGGCGGCGATGAGTTCATCGTGCTGCAGGCCGGCCTTCGCGACGAGAGCGAAGCCGAACTCCTCGCGCGCCGGATCATTCGCGAGATCAGCAAACCTTATCTGGTCGACGACATCAGCATGACGGTATCGGTGAGCGTCGGGATCGCGACCGCGCCGAAGCTCGGCGTCGAACTCGAACGGCTGATCGCCTGTGCCGACGCCGCGCTGTACCGCGCCAAGGCCGGCGGCAAATCGCGCGCGCTGTTCTGTATCGAGGAAGATGCCCGCGCCGCGAACATGGCGGCCTGAAAACTTGCCGATGGAAAGCCGCGGCAGACCGCGCACAGCTTTCCGAACCCTCAATGCACCGTCACCGCCTCCAGCCGGCCGCCGACGCGCGCCGCCGCGAACATCACCCCGTCGCGCACCGCCTCGGGCGGGCCTTCGAGCATATAGAGCTTCACCAGCTCGCGCGTGACCTCGCTGTCGTCGTCGACGACCAGCCGCAGCGATTCCAGTCCCAGATTGCCGCGCGCCACCACGACATCGCGCACCAGCGCGAGCGGCCACTGCGCGCTCGCGCCGCGATAGAGCGTCTTCCCGTCGTGGCGGAGATAATCGCCGCGCCGCCGCCACATGCCGATGATATAGGCCCACACCGTCAGCACCGCGGCAATGCCGAGCAGCAGCAAAGGCTGTCCGAACACCATGTTCCAGAAGGCATCGAGCGGATCGCCGCTCCAGTCGAGCCGCGCCGCGAGCACGCCGAGCAGCACCGCGCAGGCGAACTGCCACCCCACCAAGGGCGCGGCGCGCAGCCGCGCGATCACCACCATATTCCGGTCCCCGTTCGTCATCGCGGCCTAGATAGGCATGGCGGCCGCATCATGCCAGCCAGAGCCTTCGTATCCGCGCGAAAAGGGCCGCGGTCCACCCGGCGCCTCCCGGCCCCGCTGCGCCATGCCGCCCCGTGCGCGCGGCGCGCGGCGGAACCTTCCCGCCCGCAAGCGGTATTGGTGCGTGGAGAGGGTCGCCGTCCATACGGAGTGACGAACATCGAAACGAGAACCCTGATCGCCTATGTGCTGATCGTGCTGCTGGTCGCGGCGCTGGTCGGCGGCATCGCTTATCTGCGGCACAACAGCCTCCACCGCCGCATCCACCGCGAGCGCGAGCGCGAGCTGGCGCGCCTCGAGGAGAAGGCGCTCGATTCCTGACCGCGGCGGTTGCGGCCTGCCGCCCCGTGGGTGCGGCGGGGCGATCGCGCGGCCGCGTGCACGATGCTATGATGGCGGCGAAAGGAGAAAGCCCATGCAGGCCGTAACCGAAGGCGACCGCCGCAAGGAGGTTCGCGTCCTCCTCGGCCAGATCCAGGCGCATCCCGAACGCGACTGGAGCGCCGAGCGCCGGCGCCTCGCAACGCTGAACAAGCTGATCGCCGGGCCGCCCCGACAGCCGCAGCACTGAGGGAGCCAGCCGCTCGTCGCCCGCGCGCGGCGTTCCGTCGCATCGGCGCGCGGCGCGGCGCAACGATCGGACTTTGCACAGGTTTCCTCCACCAAGGCATCGGCCGCGCCCCATCCCCCCCGGGAGCACGCGCCGGTGTCCGACCATGGAGACAGACATGCGCAACGCCCCCGCCTCGATCGCGGCTGTCCTGCTGACCGCCGCGCCCGCCCTCTTCATCGCAGCCCCCGCCTCTTCCCAGCCCGCGCCCGATGGCGGCGCCAACGTCAATCTGGTCGGCCAGGTAGGGATCGGCACGGGCGCCGCTGCCGGCAACCTCACCGACCCCGTCGGCAGCACCGTGGGACGCATCGACAGCACCGTGAACGGCGCGGTCGACACCGCCAGCCTGATCCTCGCGACGCGCGAACAGGTGCGCGCGGGCGCCGAACTCTACGATACGAGCGGCAACAGCGTCGGCACGGTGCAGAGCGTCGAGGGCGACACTGCGGTCGTGATCCGCGACGGCAAGCTCTACAATGTGCCGGTGTCAGCAATCTATCATGGCGCGGTCGGCGCCAGCCACGGCCTCGTCACCAAGCTGTCGCGCGCCGAGATCACCGCGCGCACGACCGCCGAGGTCGAAACGCGCTAGGGCCGATCGACATTCAGATGATGACGTGCCGAAAACGGTGGTTTTCCGTGAACCGGAGCGCAGCGTGCAAATGGCACGTGAGCACCGGAAGCGCGGAAGGCCGTCATTTGCAGGCCGTCAGGGCTGAATGTCGATCGGTCCTAGGCTGTTCCCCGGCCCGTCCTCCAACCCGGACGGGTCGGGGCGCCGTCAACGTCCCGGAAATGTCGCGCCCGCGGTGACGTCGATCGCCGCATCGGTGCCGGTCGGGATCACCGTGCGCCCGAACCAGACGAAGCGCGCGGTGGGCTGCGTCAGGTCGCGGTCATAACGCGCCTCGACCGCCGCGGGGTCATATCCCATCCAGATCAATATCGCGGGAAAGACCTGGCTCGTCGAATGCCCCGCGCGCGGCGCGGCGGCGTAGCGCGCGGTTGCGGCTTCGGGCAGGAAGGCGAGCAGCGGCACGCGGAACTCGTCGGCGACCGCCTCGCGGCTGCAATGCGGCAGCGCGCCGGGGTTCAGGTTCTGCCCATGGTCGGAGGTGTAGACGATCGCCACCGCGCCGCGGTCGACCCCCGCGAGCAGGCGCTCGAAAAAGGCGCGCTTCGACCAGCCGAGCGCGGTGTCATATTGCAGCGCGACCGGGCTGTCCGCGGGGATCGCCCCCTTCGGATAATGGTCGCGATACTGGAAATGCACGCCGCGCAGCACCGCATAGGTAAAGCTCCGCCCAGCACCCTTCATCCGCGCATTGAGCGCGTCGGCGATCTTCAGGTCGGTGTCGATCCCGCCGACCATCGGGCGGTAATCGTCGATCAACGCACGCTCGGGCGGCAGCATCAGGTTTTGCGGCGCGCCCGACGTCTGCCCGTCGATCAGCGTCGTCGTATAACCCGCGGCCTTCGCATAGGCCCAGATCGACGGCGTCGTCCGGAGGTCGGTGGCGGGCGAGACGCGGCGCACGTCGACGCCCGATCGCAACGCCACCTGCGCCGGCGCGCTGCAATGGCCGAGCGCCGCGGCGACGCCGAAATCATTGTGCGGCACCCCAGCCAGCTTCGGCACGATCAGCCGCCGGAACGGCGCCTCGGCGACGCTTTCGTCGATCACCCACACGATATGCTGCGGCGTCACAGCGGCGGCGCCGGGCTTCAGCGCGACCGCGGCGCGCGCCGGCGGCGGCGGCGCGGTCGCAAGATCCCAGCCAAGCGCATAAAGGCTGCGTTCGGCCGCCTCGGGCCAGGCGCTGGTGTAGCGATAGATCGGCGCCGGCAGGACAAGCAGCACGAGCATCGCCGCGGCAATCGCCCGGCCCCATGGCATCGGCGCGGCGCTGCGCGCCAGCCGCCGCGCGAGCACGAACAGCCCCAGCGCGGCGATCGCCTGCGCCGCGACCCACAGGAAATCGCCGCCGAACTCGCCCGCGGCATTTCCCGCCTGCCCCGCCTCGGCGACCATCCACGCGAGCGATCCGCCATCGACAAGCTCGCCGACAATCTGGCTGTAGCCGATGTTGACGAGGATCGACGCGCCCGCAAGCGTCAGCAGCAGCGCGGCCCAGCGCCGCGGAAACAGGAACAGCGCCGCCATGAATACCGCGGCCTGAAACGCCATGAACAGGAAGGCGATGGCGGCGCTTTGCGTGTCGCCCGCGGCAAAACGATAAGCGACCGCATGGGTCAGCTGGAACCGGTTCGCGATCGCGTAGCCCGCGCCGAAAACCAGCGTGGCGGCCGCCAGTCGCCAAAGCCCCAAACGTCCCCCGCGCGGCTCGCTCTTTTGTTCGCCCTGTCGCATCGGGTCCTGCCCTAACGGCAAGACGTTGAAGAATCACATATGAAAATGGCCCGCCCCCGGGGGGTGGGTGCGGGCCAGTTTCGGTGCCGGCGCGCCCGATTGCGCCGCCGGCCCTCTCTTATCTCGTGCGGCTATTCGGCTTCCTCGAACAGGTCGACCGCGTTCGCCGCGTTCGCCGACAGGCGAACCGTGTCGCCCTCGACCGCCGCGACAAGGCCCGCGGGCAGATAATGATGCTTGCCGTCGACGCTGTCGGCCTTCGTCAGCTTGATGCGTTCGCCGTCGAGATGGTCGACGGTGCCGATGTGGACGCCGTCGGCGCCGATGACATTCATATCTTCCTTGATCGCGCTATGGTCATGCTCAGCCATCGTCATTCTCCTTGCCGCTCCGGAAGGGGGAGCTTCGCCATCATACGCACAGGCGGCGAGTCGGCTCCATAGCGCCCGACGAGCCGCCCCAAAGCCGCGTCCGCTTTGCAATCGGCGCGCGCGGCGTTACCTTTCGCCCATGCGCTCGCTTCTTCCGCTCATCGGCCTCGCGCTGCTCGCCGCGCCGCTTCCCGCACTCGCCTGCTCGGTCGCGCCGGGATATCGCGTGCCGACCAATATCGAGCTCGTCGAGCGCGCCGACCTCATCCTGCTCGGCACCGTCACCAGCGGCGATTTCGAACCCGATGGCGCGCCGGAGCAGATGATCGCGGTCGAGCCCGTCGCGGCATTGAAGGGCACCATGCCCTTCGGCCCCGTCGCCCTGCCTGCGATGATCGCGGCCGATGGCGAGATGCAGCTCAGCAATCCGTATGAATTGCACGAAGCGCATCCGCAGAGCTTTGCGGGCGCGTGCACCCGCTATGTCTTTCCGCGCGGATCGCGCGTCCTCTTCTTTCTCGATCGGCAGGACGGCGCATGGCGCGAAGCCGGCGGCCCCTTCAGCCGCTGGGCCGAGGATGTGCTGACCGACGACGCGCCCTGGCTGCAGACGGTGCGCTTCTATATCGAGGTCGCAAAACTGCCCGAGGAGGATCGCGCCGCTGCGCTCACTGCACGCCGCGACGAACTGGCGGCGCTCGGCGACGATCCGGTCGCCCAGCTGATCGCGGCCGACATCGGCCGCCAGCTTGCTGGCCCCAACCCGCCGCTGCGCGATGAATTGCCGGCGGCCGAACCGGAGGCGACAGGCGAAGACGCCAGCGCCGAGGCGGTGGAGGCAATGGCCGACGATGTCATGAAAGCAGCCGAAGCCGCGCGCGCCGCGACCGAAACCGGGCCCCGGTCCACCTCGAACGATTAGCACCAGGGGCGGCGGCGCCCTTCCCACGGCCGCGCCAGTCCTTCGTCGACGAGCACCGTCCCGACGCTTTCGCCGCCACGCGTCGGGACGCGCAGCTTGCGCCCATAGCGATCGGCATCGCGTCCCGCACTTTCGAGCGTGAAGGCGCCGTCGTTCAACCATTGCTGAAGCCGGTCGGTGGCGGCTTCGCCCAGCGCGGCCTCTTCGGCGCAGCGCGCGGGGTGCGTTTCGGGGGTGTCGATGTCTGCGATCCGGTATTTCTCGCCCTGAAACCAGAAGGTGTCGCCATCGACGACACAGTTGGTCCCGCCGCCGCTATGGCAGAGACCGAAGCGCGCGGAGAGCACATCGCCTGCGGCATCGCCGCGCAGGAAGGGCATAGCGATCGCGCCCGGTGCGTCGGCGGCCAGGGTGGCGGGCATTTTCTGGAACCCCGCCAGCGCTGCGACGAACGCGACCGCCATCACCGGGTTCAGCCACAGGTTCGATCCGACCATCCGCCGCGAACGCGCGGGTTTCCGGCGGCGACGCACACCACGGCGGTGCGGGTAGTGAAAATCGGGTCCGGCCATGCCGGCAACCCTAGCTTCGGAGCCTTAGCAAAATCCCAACGAGGCGGCTCCGCTATGGCACGCAAAAACCGTCAACCGCACCCGGTACGGCGCCGTTTCCGAACAAGCGAACGGTCTCTTACGGTGCGCCGCGCGGCTCATCACCCTCGATCCCGCCCGGGCCGAGTTCGTCATCCTCGTCATCGTCGCTGCGTTCGCCGCGATAGGCGTCCATGTCGATGACCCCCGACCTCTCCATCTGGCGCATATGATCGACCAGGTCCTGCACGTCGTCGCTGTCGTCGCCGCTGCTCACCTTGTCGCTATCCTCCTGCCGCCGGTCGCGTCGCGCCGCCTCGGCGACGGTCTGCGCCTGCGCCTCTTCGTCATCCTGTTCGCGGTTGCGCGCTTCGGGGGCGTCTGCTTCGGGCTTGCGGGGATCGTCGATCATGACCGGCTCCTTCAAGGGGGTAGCCGGAAAACGCACGGCGACAGATCGTCGTTCCTCAGGCCGCCGCGGCGAGTATCTTATTCTCGATCACCCGAATGAAGACCTCGGGATCCTGCGCGCCGGGAACGAGCATCCGCCCGCCGAGGATGAAGGCCGGCACCCCGGTGATATTCTGGTCGGCCCAATAGGCCTCTTCGGTACGCACCATCTCGCCGAACTCGCCCGACGCGAGGATCGCCGCGGCGCGGGCGGCATCGAGTCCGACCGACGCGGCGACGTCGGCGAGCACCGCATGATCGCTGACATCGCGATTGTCGGTGAAATGCGCGGCGAACAACGCCAGCTTCAGCGCGGTCTGCACGCCCGTCGGCCCCTCCTGCTCGGCCTCTTCGAGCGCGCCCGCCCATGTCAGCAGGCGGTGCGCGTCGAAGCTGTTGCGCATCCGGAAACCCGGCCCGCGATTGAAGGTGAAGCCAAGATCGGCGGCCACCCCGGCCAGCCGCCCCGTGTTGGCTCGGCTTTGCTCGGCGCTGATGCCATATTTGCGCATGACATGCGCCGCCGCATCCTCGCCCTCCGCCGGCATGTCGGGATTCAGCTCGAACGGATGCCATTGGACGCGAAAATCCAGTCGCCCTTCGAAATGGGCGATGACCTGCCGGAATTTCAGCCAGCCGATGATGCACCAAGGGCACATCACGTCGGACACGATGTCGACGCTGAGGCGCGGCACGCGCGGTTCGGTCAAAGCCTGTCTCCTGCCGGCGCGTCTCGCCGCTCAATCGGGAGAGCGGCGATCCTTGCCCGTTCGCCGGTCGCCCTTGCGGCGATCCGGTCCCTTGTAGTCCGGATCGTCCACGACCCGCCGGTCGGCCGACCGCCTGTCCGGACTCGCCCGTTTATCCTCATCGGATGCCATACGCCCCCCCTTCCACCACAAAAGGAAACAGCGACCCGGGGCGCAATAATTCACATTATGGTTAAAAAGACAAGTTTTGCCCGGCTTCGGACGGGCCGCCGCGGACGCCGCGGGGTTGGAGAGCGGGCCGCCGGCTGATAGGGCGGCCGCATGTCCGATCCGTCCCTGCTTGTCGCCTTTCTCGCCGCCGCCACGATCCTCACGATCACGCCCGGCGTCGATACCGCGATGGTGCTCCGCTCAGCGACGGTCGAGGGCCGGCGATCGGCGGTCCTCGCATCCTTCGGCATCGGGCTCGGGTGCCTCGTCTGGGGCGCGGCGGTCTCGCTTGGCCTCGGCGCCCTGCTGCATGCGTCCGAATTCGCCTACACGATCGTCAAGCTTGCCGGCGCCGCCTATCTCTTGTGGCTGGGGGTTCAGCTGCTGCTGAAACCGCGCACGGCGATGGGCGATGCGTCCGGGCAGGTCGCGGCACGCAATGACCGCGACGCCTTTTGGCGCGGCTTGCTGACGAACCTGCTCAACCCCAAGATCGGGGTATTTTACATCACCTTCCTGCCGCTGTTCGTGCCGAAGGGCGCGGGGGTCGCGGGCTATTCCTTCTTCCTCGCCTGCCTCCACGTCCTGCTGACCTTCGCATGGTTCGCGGCGCTGATCGCCGCGACGGTGCCGCTGGGCCGCCTCCTCCGCCGCCCCAAAGCCGTCACCATCATGGATAGGCTAACGGGCGTCGTCTTCGTTGGTTTCGCGCTGAAGCTCGCGGCATCCCCGGCGCGCTGAGCGACCGGACGTCAGGCCGCTATTCGATGGGAACGGCCGCGGCGTCGGCCGCCACCGCCGGCCGCGACAGCACCCACCAGCTGCCGACCATCAACAGCACGGTCAGCGCTTCGATGATCATGGCCTGCACGATCCCCGAATTGACAAGGTCGCCGTTCGCCACGCCGAACAGGCGGCCGGCAAGCGCGGTCCCGTACAGCGCGGCGGGGACGAGCAGCGCGCGCAGCCAGCCCGGCACCAGCGCCCCGATCGCTGCGGCGCCCGCCGCGACGAGGAAGAAAGCCGACAGGTCGGCGCGGATCGTATTGGTCGCCACCCCCTCGACGAGGATGCCGAAGGTTTCGGTATAGCTGGCGGGATCGAACAGCCCCCGTGCACCGACGATGAAGAAGAAAAGCGCCCACAGCAGGACAGCGCCGCGCAAGACCCAATTGACCATTATCTGTCTCCCCTAGATTGCCGGCAGGCTGCGGCATCGGGGCAGAAAGTGCAATCTATTCCGCGGCAAAGGTTTCTTCGATCCAGCCGCCGCCGAGCACGCGTGAATTGTCGGCCGCATCGTACAGCACCGCCGCCTGCCCGGGCGCGACGCCATATTCGGGCACCGCAAAGATCAGCCGCGCGCCGTCGACCCGCGCCGGAACGGGCTTCGCCATGCTGCGCACCTTCGCGAGCACGTCGCGGCCCTCGACCGCGGCGAGCCAATTGGCTTCGCCGAGCCGCGCGCCCGACACCGCGAGCGCGCGCCGCGGTCCGACGACCACCCGCTTCGCGTCCGCATCGAGGCGCACGACATAAAGCGGTTCGGCCTGCCCGCCGATCTCGATCCCGCGCCGCTGGCCGACGGTATAATGAATGAGGCCCTTGTGCGCGCCGAGCACGGTGCCGTCGACATGGACGATCTCGCCCCGATCGTCGGCCTCGGGGCGCAGCTTGCGCACCAGCGTCGCATAGTCGCCGTCGGGAACGAAGCAGATGTCCTGGCTGTCGGGCTTGCCCGCGACGCCGAGCCCGAGGTCGCGCGCGATCTCGCGAACCACGCTCTTCTCCAGCCCGCCCAGCGGGAAGCGGAGGAAGTCGAGTTGGTCCTGCGTCGTCGCAAAGAGGAAATAGCTCTGGTCGCGCGCCGGATCGACCGCGCGGTGCAGTTCAGCGCCTTCGGGGCCCGCGACACGGCGGACATAATGGCCGGTCGCAAGGCAATCGGCGCCGAGTTCCTTCGCGAGCCGGAACAGGTCGGTGAACTTCACCCCCATGTTGCAGCGCACGCACGGGATCGGCGTCCGGCCGGCGAGATATTCGTCGGCGAACTGGTCTATCACCGTGTCGCGGAAACGGCTTTCATGATCATAGACATGATGCGCGAAGCCCAGCCGGTCGGCGACCGCGCGCGCGTCGCGGATATCCTGCCCGGCGCAGCACGCGCCGACACGCTTCGCTTTCGCACCATGGTCATAAAGCTGGAGCGTCACCCCGATCACCTCGGCGCCCGACCGCGCGGCGAGCGCGGCGACGACGCTCGAGTCGACTCCGCCCGACATCGCGACGACGATTCGCCGGTCCTTGAGCGGCGAAGCGAGCTGGAAGTCGGCCTGGGCGAGCCCGGCAGGGGAGGAAAGCAAAGTTGCCATATGCCCGGCCATCTAGGGATGCGGACCCCGAAATGCCAGCTTTTCCGCGCAAAGCGTCAAGATATTGACAGGGGTTAAGCTTCGCTAACAAGCCATGAAATGGGCATTTACTGGACCTTAGGCGGTCTTCGCTAGACGAGTCCCATGAACTTCGTCCCGTCAGAACTTCCACGCATTGCCGGTGCGGCCCGGCTGTCGAAGCCCGACTTCGACATCATCATGGCCGTTTCGGGCGTGCGCCAGGCGTCGCTGCCGACCGTGCGGCTGGTGCGGACGCAGGCGCACCGCGAATCGCATGCGGCAACGCTTAACGCGCTGCGCAAAATCTTGTGCGGGACCGTTCGCGCGACGGAACAAAAAACGCCGCGAGCCGTTCGGTTCCTCGACCTGTCCGACGATGTGAACGCCTTGCCCGAAACTATGAACAGCCTGTTTACCAGAGGATTTCAGCCGATGTTGAGTCCCTCGGATTTAGAACGAAACGCGTCGGACCTACCCCCAGCCGACGTAGAAAATATGGAATGAATATGATCGAGAATCAGAAAATCCGGCCCGCACAGGTCATCGGCCCTTTGGGTGAACCGCTGACGCTGGACTCGCTGCCGCCGCCGTCGACGACCCGCTGGGTCGTGCGCCGCAAGGCAGAGGTTGTCGCGGCCGTCAACGGCGGGCTGCTGTCCGTCGACGAAGCGTGCGAACGCTATGGGCTGACCCTCGAGGAATTTGCCGGCTGGCAGCGGTCGATCGATCGCAGCGGCATGCCCGGACTGCGCGTAACGCGCATCCAGCACTATCGCGACCTCTACGAGCGCCAACAGCGCTTCTGAAGGGCCGCGGGACCGGACCAGGCACGAGAGAGGGCGCTTCGGGCGCCCTCTTTTTTTGCCCTCGGCGCGCGTCAACCGGCCGTTTCCCTTCAAAATTTCGCCGCGATTTCCGCATTTTGACGATTTTGTTGCAACCCTCGCGTTCACCCCGCGTTAAGCTCCGGAGTCAACTTTGGGAGTCACTCGATATGCGTAAGATGTTCATCACCCTCGCCGCCACGTCGGCCCTCGCGCTCGGCGCCTGCCAGAGCCCGGCCGCCGACAAGGTCGAGGATCAGGCGGAAGCCCAGGCCGACGCCATCGACGCTCAGGCTGACGCGATGCCCGAAGGTCCGGCGAAGGAAGCGACCGAGGCGAAGGCCGACGCGGTCGAAGCTGCTGGCGAGGAAAAGGCCAACGCGATGGACGACAAGGGCGAAATCGCCCCGTCGGAAACCGCGCCGGCCACGGCACCGGCCGATCCCGCCAAGAAATAAGGGCTGCCTCCCCTAAAGGGCAGGGTGAAGGGCGCCGGATCGATTCCGGCGCCCTTTATCGTGCGCGCCCGTCCGGTTCGCCCGCCACATTTTCGCCCGCCTGTGATCGCGATCACCGCCACACCGCGCGAACAGGGTTAATCCCGCATTCGGGACGGGAACACGCTTTCAGCGAACCGCTTCACGGACCACCCCTCCCGTCGCCACCTGCGACCCAAGGCGGCGGGAGGGGCTAGGCCGGGACCTGATCCCGTCCGTCCCCGGCGCCCCCACCCCGCCCTTCGAGCGCGCGCAGCACATCCTGCACCCCTTGCGCATCGGTATCGGCGCGTAGCGCTTCGATCGCCATCGCGACGTCCAGCCGATATTCGGCGACCCCCGCCGACTCGCTGACCCATTCGGCGCCCATCGACTTCACCAGGTTTCGCGGTGCTGTGTTCTCGCAGAGCATATGGACGTCGAGCGTCGCGAGTCCCTCGGCCCGGCACTGGACGAGCAGCGCCGCGGTCATCATCCGCGCCAGCCCCCGCCCGTGAAAGGCGTCGAGCACCGCGACCGAAAATTCGCCCACCGGCCCGTCGTGGCGATAGCGCACCGCGTGCACCGCGCCGATCGCCGGACGGTCGGGGCATTCGTCGCAGATCGCGCCCCATGCGATATGATCGTGCCCGTCGACCTCGGCGAGCCGGTGCACCACCGCCTGCGGCAGCACCGGGGCGGCGGAAAAGAACCGCAAATAACGCGACTCGGCCGACAGTTTCGCGATCCCCTCGCGGATCAGCGCTTCGTCGTCGGGGGTAATCGTGCGCAGGACGACCGCGGTGCCGTCGTTCAATGCGCTGTGCACTTCGATCGCGTCGATCCGCGTCACCTGCCTGTCGTCCCGATCATCGTCTGGCCTCCCGGTTCGTCCACGATAGGCAAGCCGCGCGGGTCCCGCAATCCGTCGCGCGCGCCGCCCGACTACGCATTTTCCCCGCGGCGATATCGGTGAAATGTTGAAAGCCGGGTGCGGCTTAACTTGCTATTTGTTGCACGTCCAAGTCTGAAAGGTTGCAGATCGATGATCCACGCTCCATTCGACGGCACCCCCGGCTTCGAAACCCTTGGCGACAAGCTCGCGCGCCTCCGCCGCGCGCGGGGGCTCAGCAAGACCGATCTCGCCGAACGGCTCGGGGTTACCGCGACCTCGATCTGCTATTGGGAACAGGGCCGCTCGCGGCCGCGGCTCGCACGCCTGCAGCAATTGTCGCAGCTCCTCGACGCCTCGCCCGCCGAGCTGCTGGCACCGGACAGCGCGGCCGGCGGCGACCATCTCGCCGACCTCGTCGCGCGGATGCGCGCCGAAATCGCGCGCGCGGCGGGCACCACCCCGTCGAAGGTGCGGATCGTCATCGAAATATAGGCGCGCGCCGCGCCGCCCCCTCCCCCCTCGTCGCCCCGACCCTGACACGGGGCGGCGTTGGGTGCGCTTCTCCAATTTCCGGCTTTCCTACATTGTTCCCATATGGTTCGTTTGCGGTTATCGACGAACCATAGGAGCAACTGCATGAAACAGGAAATCCTCCCGCCCCTCCCCGCCGTCATCGACGCGGAGGTCGACCCGGCAATCGATCCCGACGACCTCCCCGAGGAGCTCGCCTTCGCCCCCGTCGAGCAGCGCGCCAAACGCTGGACGGGCATCACGGCGCAGAAACAGCGTATGTTCATCGCGCAGCTCGCCGCGACCGGCGCGGTGAGCATGGCGGCGAAGGTCGCGGGCCATTCGACCTCGGCCTTCTACCAGCTCCGCAAACGCGATGACGCCGCTTCTTTCGCCGCGGCGTGGGACAAGGCGGTCGAGGCGGGCGCGCGCCGCGTCGCCGACCTCTTGATGGAATATGCCATCTATGGCGTCCCCGAAACGATTTCGAAGCGCGGGCAGGTCATCCTCGAGCGCCGCCGCCCGAACATCCGCGCGATGCAGCATATCGCCGCCAGCCGCTTCCCCGAGAATTTCGGCGGCATCGCCCCCGTCGACGGCCGCCCCGCCAGCGCAATCCCGCACAGCATCCGCCGCCTGCGCGAGAAATGGCGCACCGAGTGGGAGGCCGAGCGGCAGGCCGAAATGTCCGAGCACAATGCCCGCGCGAACCGGCAGGAGACCGACCTCGACGACCGCCTCCGCATCATCCGCACCGCCTACCAGCGCAGGATTTCGCACGATCCCGTCAAGCGCGCCGCATGGGACATGCTCACCGGCCCCGGCACCGACTGGGACGCGGTGCGCCGCGAGGACGCCTATCGCAATCCCCAAAAGCATGAGTGGCACATGCACCACCCCGACATGATCGTCCCCCTCGCCGCGGGCGCGGGCAATATCGACTGGGATGCTCAGGAAGGCGGCGACCTGTCGCACCCGAACCCGCCCCCCGCCGATCACGTCCCCTGGACCGAGGGTGGCGTAGAGGACGAAATCTGGTTCGAGCGCTATGAGGATCATATGATCGAGGGCGAGGCCGGCGAAAGCGACCTGTCCACGGGCAAGATCACCCGCGGCGACATGCGCGCCGCCGCCAACCGCCTGCGCGAACACGCCGAAGCCTGGCAGGCGGCGCGCCAGCCGGTCTACCAGCACCCCCACGGCTTCCTCGCCGACAACAGCCTTCGCGGCGGCGGCACCGGCCGCGAACGCGACACCACCCGCCGCCGCATCGAACGCACGATCGCCGAGCTCGAACGCGAATGGAACGCCGCCTACAGCGAAGAAAGCTGGGCGGCGTGGAAGGCGGGGCAATCCGCCTGCTCCCCCGACGGAAACGATAATGAGCGTCGGTGACGAGGAACGGCTAGCGCTGGGCAGGATCATAGAGTTTCCGCCTTCGTGAAGTGCACGGATATATGGCCATAGGAACAAAGAGGCTGACTGGACCGATGCTGCATTATAGGCTTAGGAATACTCGCTCGAATTTTTGGGGGGTCTATGGCCGTAGTTCTTTGGACCGAAGCGCAGACTAAGAAGGCTCTGTTTCTCTATTTTCAGCTTCCCTTCGGGCAATTGGACCAACGGAATCCTGAAATTATTGCGTTGGCAGGTGAACTAGGCCGCACCCCCTCTGCGGTAGCAATGAAACTAGCGAACTTTGCTAGCTTAGATCCGAAAATCGTGGAGAGCGGCCGGAAAGGTTTAACCGGCGCAAGCGCCCTCGATCGCAAAATCTGGAATCAGTTTCACGACGATTGGACGAAACTTATTGTGGAGAGCGGCGGAGACCTAAGCTCGCCGGAGGAAATAGACAATCATCTCGCCCAAGAGGTTGAACCAAATTTCGAGTACGCTTCCGTTGACGGCAAAACGAGTCGACGCGTGCAAATCGAGCAACGCCTAGGCCAGAACTTCTTCCGGCGCGCCGTACTGGCAAACTTCAATGACTCTTGCTGCGTCACCGGGATTCTTGAGCCTCGACTGCTAATCGCCAGTCACATCTCTCCATGGAGCGCGGACATACCGAACCGTCACAACCCTCGAAATGGATTGTGCCTCTCGGCAACATTTGACCGGGCATTCGACGCCTACCTGATGACCGTGACGCCAGAACTTAAGATCAGAATTTCGCCCCAATTATTGGCCAGCAAAAGTCACGAAACGCGGTCCTACTTTGCGCCGTACGACGGCCAATCCATTAGGCACCCTACCCACATCGCCCCCGATCTGGACCTATTAGAAGTTCACAATAGCAAGGTTGATTTCTAAACTGCCAAAACGAATTAATATTCGGGAAATGTGCGCAATGCCCCCAGATGAACGGAAGTTCGCAATCCGAATCAGGTCGGTGCGCTCAAAAGAGATCGTGCAAGAAATTTGCGGGACCTACGCTCACGTAAAAGACTTGGAATCGCTTGCAGCCGATATTTGGAATAGCAACCTCTGCCTCGGCGAAAGCCATGGATTGCGGGTTTACAGACCCATTGGAAAACCGATGCGTTGGCGCAAAGTGGATGAGTTGGGATATCGGTAGATAGCAGCCTATCGCTCCCGGTTCCCCGCTGTGCCGAGCCGGATTTCATGGGATGGGAAGTAAAGCAAATATGGCGTTCGCGATTTCATCTCCTTCAAGCCCCGGTCGCCGGTCACGTTGATGACGCCGGAGCCGACGGGCGGCCTCTACCGCACCGAAGGCGTCGCCGCGTTCATGAAGCGCTTCGGCTATCCCGATCAGGCGGGCAAGCCCGACCGCTTCAACTTTGGCGGCCGGTATGACTGTCGGCGGGCACATCACGCATTGACTGGCCTGCGCATGACGCTGACCGGATATGACGAAGCAACGGGCAGGATCACCGATCTCGATGGGAGCATCGCGCTCATCGACGCAACCGGAGACGTTGCCGCTTCATGGACCTTCAAAGCCATGATGGCGCATTGGAACCGCAAGCATGCGCAAGCCGCCTATGTGCCCGCTCTTTTCCGGACCCCGCCCCCCGAATATCGCTATGGCGCGAAGCTGTTGCTTTGCGATCAGACCGACTTTCTGCTGTTCCTGCAAGCCTTTGCGGCCGGGAAAATCTACTACGATCCCGCCGTGAAGGTCGAAAACGCGTCGTCCGGCGCGCCGCAGATCAAACGACGAAGCCAGTTCCGGGTTGCGCACGCCGATCTGACCCAGCTCTATCGGCGTCATGAAGTCGTTCAGCTATGACCCGCTTGCAGGCGCTTTCAGTGACTACTCTCAACGTCAGGCGCAAATCGCTCGTTACGCATCATCCCCCATCCGCAGCGCCGCGATAAACGCCTCCTGCGGAATGTTCACATTGCCATATTCGCGCATCCGCTTTTTGCCTTCCTTCTGCTTCTCCAGCAGCTTTTTCTTGCGGGTCGCGTCGCCGCCGTAGCATTTGGCGGTCACGTCCTTGCGCAGCGCGGCGATGGTTTCGCGGGCGATCACCTTGCCGCCGATCGCGGCCTGGATCGGGATCTTGAACATGTGGCGCGGGATCAGGTCCTTCAGCCGCTCGCACATGCCGCGGCCGCGGCTTTCCGCCGAACCCCGATGCACGATCATGCTCAGCGCGTCGACCGGCTCGTTGTTGACGAGGATGCTCATCTTGACGAGGTCGCCGGCGCGGTGGCCGATCTGGTGATAGTCGAACGACGCATAGCCGCGGGAAATGCTCTTCAGCCGGTCGTAGAAGTCGAAGACCACCTCGTTGAGCGGCAGTTCATAGGTGATCTGCGCGCGGCCGCCCACATAGGTGAGGTTCTTCTGCACCCCGCGGCGGTCCTGACACAGCTTCAGGATCGGGCCGAGATAATCGTCGGGCACGTAAATCACCGCCTCGATCCACGGCTCCTCGATCTCGTCGATGCGGTTCGGGTCGGGCATGTCGGCGGGATTGTGGAGCTCGATCTCCTTCGCCGCCTCATTCTTCGTGTGGCTCAGCTTCAGCTTGTACACCACCGACGGCGCCGTCGTGATCAGGTCGAGGTCATATTCGCGCGTCAGCCGCTCCTGGATGATCTCTAGGTGCAGCAGGCCGAGGAAGCCGCAGCGGAAGCCGAAGCCGAGCGCGGCCGAGCTTTCCATCTCGAACGAGAAGCTCGCGTCGTTGAGGCGGAGCTTCTGGATGCTTTCGCGGAGCTTCTCGAAGTCGTTCGCGTCGGTCGGGAACAGGCCGCAAAAGACGACCGGCTGGACTTCCTTGAACCCCGGCAGCGGGTTGGCGGCGGGTTTCTTCGCGTCGGTCACCGTGTCGCCGACGCGCGCCTGCGCGACGTCCTTGATCTGCGCGGTGATGAAGCCGATCTCGCCGGGGCCGATCTCGGTCAGCTCCTCGCGCTTCGGCGTAAAACAGCCGACGCGGTCGATCAAATGGGTTGTGCCCGCCTGCATGAACTTGATCTGCTGGCCTTTTTTCAGGATCCCGTCGACGACGCGGACGAGGATGACGACGCCCAGATAGGGGTCATACCAGCTGTCGACGAGCATCGCGAGCAGCGGCGCCGCGGCGTCGCCCTTCGGCGGCGGGATCTTGGTGACGATCGCCTCGAGGCATTCCTCGATGCCGATGCCCGACTTGGCGCTCGCGAGCACCGCGTCGTCGGCAGGCAAGCCGATGATGTCCTCGATCTCGGCCTTCACCTTGTCGACGTCGGCTGCGGGCAGGTCGATCTTGTTGATCACCGGCACGATCTCATGATCATGCTCGATCGACTGGTACACGTTCGCGAGCGTCTGCGCCTCGACCCCCTGCGCCGCGTCGACGACGAGCAAAGCGCCCTCGCACGCGGCAAGCGACCGCGACACTTCATAGGCGAAGTCGACGTGACCTGGCGTGTCCATCAGGTTGAGCTCATACGTCTCGCCGTCGTGCGCCTTGTATTTCAGGCGCACCGTCTGCGCCTTGATCGTGATCCCGCGCTCCTTCTCGATATCCATATTATCAAGGACTTGCGCCGACATCTCGCGCGCGGTGAGCCCCCCGGTGAACTGGATCAGGCGGTCGGCGAGCGTGGATTTCCCGTGATCGATGTGCGCGATGATCGAAAAATTGCGGATATGGGACAAAGGCGTGGTCATGCGCGGCGCACTAGCAGGCGAAAGCCGCGCTGTCAGCAGGGGAAGCTAGCGCCCCAACCAGCGCCAGCAATCGTCTCGTACCCGTGCGTCGGCGTCCATGATTCCGCGCTCGAATATGGCATCGCGTTCGTCGCCCTCCGCCGCCGCCGCCAGCGCCGCGATCGCATTCGCGCGTACCCGCGGAACGGGGTGCGCCTTGGCAAACTGTTCGGCGATATCGCGCCCATTTTCGGTCAGATGGACCGCGCAGCGGAGGAGCATTTCGCCGCTGGTGAGCGTCGGGCGCCTGGCGATCGTGCCGGCTTCGATGTCGACGATATATTGGTCGCGCCAGGGGATATTCTCGCCCTCGTCCATGATATTGAGGCTGACCGAGAGGGTTTCGGGCGGGAGCTGGCTGTGGATATCGCGGTGCGCGCGGTAGAGCATCATCTTGCCTTCGCCGAGCTGGCTGCGCTCGACGAATTTCAGGTCGAGCGGCTCGCCGAGGCGGCCGTCGACGGCTTCGGGGTCATAGTCATAATAGTCGCTGACATAGCCGGGGCCGAAATAGCCCGCGGTGAGGAAACTGAAATTATGGTCGTGCGGCAGGCCGTAAGCGAAGGTGGCGGGGCCGCTGGCCGCATAGGCAGCGTCGCGCACCGAGGGCCACAAATTGGCACGAAGATAGAAGCCACGCGCGCTGCGGTGAAGGAGGAAGACCTGCGCCGAATAAAGGTTGAGGGTGAGCTGGTCGGCGTAGCTTGCCTTGAGCGCGGCGACGACGCTGTCGGCGAGGAAGTCGCGGTTGCGCGCGAGCCCCGCGAGGATCGCCGTGCAGTGCGCGATGCCGTCCTCGTCGGAGAGGTCGACGCCGCTTTCGTCAAGCCGCGCGGCGACCTCGGCGAGGTCGAGCGCGGCGCCGGCGGGCGGGTCTATCAGGCGCGGCATGCGAGCGGGTCGCGGTCGCAGGGTGCCGATATGGGGGTAGAGGGCGCTGGGCTTGTGCAAGGCCCCGGCCCTCCACCCCCCTCCCGCCCCGTCTCACCGGAAGGCAGGGAGAAGAACGCGTACGTCGCGGCGGCGGCGCGGCGCACCTCGGGATGCGGGTCGGACGCGGCCATCGCAGCGAGCAGCGGACGCGCCGTGGCGGGGTCGAGCGCGACAAGTTCGCGCATCGCGTTCCAGCGCGCGGCGAAATCCCCGGCTTTCGTCTCGGCGACAAAGAAGGCGGCGGCGTCGGTGCGACCAAACTGGCGCAGCAGCGCGAGCGCCATCGCGCGGAAGCTGCTGTCGCGCCGCGACGCGCTGACATGCGTCAGGCGGCCGCTGGCGACGTCATAGGCGCGGATCGGGAGGCACGACGGCGGCTGGACGGCAAGTTCGAGGAGCAGCACGTCGCCTGAGGCGCCCGCACACCCATTTTCGAGCGTGAAGCTCTGGCGCGCGGTGTCGAGCAGCAATGCCTCCCCCTTTTGCAGCGGGCGCGGCGCGGCGCTGCGGCAGGATGCGGCCGCGGCCGCGGTGAAGCCGCCGCCTTCTTCCGCAGCACTGACCGCGACCTCGTGCAGGCGGATCGACGCACCGCCGTCGGCGAGGATGTGGAATGCCGCGCGGCCGGGGACAAAGACGGCGGCAGGAGCGGGTGCCCCTGCCGCGAGCGGGCGGAACTGGAGCGTCAGGCGGATCGCACCCCGGTCGGCAAGGACAAGCCCGCCCCCGCCACCGTCGCCGCCCCCGACGAGCCGCAGCGGCGGACGGGCGAAGAGATCGGCCCTCAGCAGAGCGAGCGCCGCATCGATCCGGCCGTCGAGCCATTGCCTGTCCGACAGCCAGGGCATGAGCCGCGCGATCGCGACATCGGGCGGCACGTCGGCGAGCGCGTCGATCGCGGCAAACAGCCCGTCGGGCGCGATATCGGCGGCCCTCCACGCCGCATCGAGATCGCCCGCCGCCCGGCGCATCGCAAGGCGGCGCGCCGCGTCGGCGCGGGGGAAATGATCGTGGCGGGAGCGTGATGCCATCATCGCGCAGGCGCAGCGGGAAGCGCGCCACCTACCGGCGGCGCGCTTCCCGCGCCGCTCAATCGTAGATGATCAACGCAATGGTGACGGCAAGCTCGAACACCGACGGGCCCGACGATGCGCTTTCACCGACGAGCGAGCCGAACAGCCCGACCGCGGTGTCGAGCAACGGCAGCGCTTCGATGTCGATCGTTGGCAATTCCATATTTCCCTCCCCTGTCATCGGCGACGCGACCCGGCCGCCGATGACAGGGCTAGGAAGCGGCAGGCGCGGCGCCCAGTTAACTTATCGTAATGGACGGCGCGGTCGTTGGTCGAAGCGCGGTTGCCGCGCCGCGCGGCGCGGATAGGATGCGCATCGAAACCGGGAGACCTGTCATGCGCCAAGCCATCGCCGCCGCCCTTTTCGCCCTGTCGTTCGCGGCTCCCGCCGCAGCGGAAACCCTGCTCGTCGGCAACAAGGGCGAAGACACGCTGAGCCTCGTCGCGCTGGCGTCGGGCGAAGAGCTGGCGCGGCTGCCGACCGGCAAGATGCCGCACGAAATCGCGATTTCACCCGACGGCAAGCAGGCGGCGGTCGTCGCCTATGGCAGCACGACGATCGATGTGTTCGACGTCGCGCGCCGGACGAAGCTGCGCACGATCGACCTCAGCCCGAACCAGCGGCCGCACGGGCTGCTGTGGCTGTCCGACGGGCGGCTCGTCGCGACGACCGAAGGCAGCGAGTCGGTCGCGGTGGTCGCTCCCTATGGCAAGCTGACCTCGATCTCTACCGGGCAGAAGGGCACGCATATGATCGTCGTCGCGCCCGATAATCGCACCGCCTATACCGCCAATATCGGATCGGGGACGGTGAGCGTGCTCGACCTGAAGACGGGGAAGAAGCTGCGCGACCTCGCCGTCGGCGGCAAGCCCGAAGGGATCGCGCTGACCAAGCGCGGGCGCGAGCTGTGGGTCGGTGACCTCGACGCGCCGCGCGTGTCGGTCTGGGATACGAAGACGGGCAAGAAGGTCGCCGAACAGCCGGTCGACCCGGTCGCGATCCGCGTGCTCGCGAGCCCCGACGGCAAGCTGGTCGCGACGAGCAATATCGCGGCGGGGACGATCAGCCTGTTCGACGCCGCGACACGCGCGCTGGTGAAGACGATCAAGGTGTCGGGCGAGCAGGCGAAGGGGCAGGTCACCTTGCTGTTCAGCGCCGATTCGCAGCGGCTCTATGCCGCCGAAACGGGGCACGACAAGGTAGCGGAAATCGACGTCGCGAGCGGCGAGGTGCTGCGCCGAATCGCGGCGGGGAAGAATGGCGACGGGCTGGCGATCGCGCCCTAGCGGGGCACTTTCCCGGTCTTGATATAGCTTTCCTGATCGGCGGCGAACGCGCGCCGGCCGTTCGCGATATTGCCGTCGATTTCCGCGGCGGCATCCGTTTCCGAACGGCCGCTCGCCATCGCGACCTTGACCGCCACGCGCCGGAAACGCGCTTCCTCCTCCTTGCAGCTTTTCGCAAAGCCTTCCTTGAACTTCGCCGGGTCCATCTTCGTCGTCATGCCCATCTGGACGCTCGCGCGCAGGCATCCGGTGAAGGCGTTGGTGGCGGTTTCGAACTCAGCGCGATCACCCTCCGAAAGCTGCGCCGCGGCGGCCGTGCTCGCGGCGGCCGCGAGGAGGCAGCCCAATGAAATGGCGCGCAACATTCTCATCTCCCGAAGCATTTCCCGGATCTTACGCCGCGCTCAGAGCGCAAGCCATAGCGAAAGTCCGGGCTGCGGGGCGGAGGGTGGCGCATCCGCGACGTGCCGAACCGCATCGGCGCGGGCGCGGTCGAGGATTGCGGCCGGGATGGCGGCCGGATGATAGATATGATCGGCCTCCCCCAGCAGGCGCGCGGCGCGCAAGGTGAGTTCGTCAGGGTCGGGGCTGGTCAGGTGGATCGTTTCGAGGCGCGAAGGCCGGGTTGGAGTATCGCCAGCGAGCCATATTTCGAGCTTGTCCGCCGCGTCATTGTCGAGCGGGTCGAGCACCGCGCCGCTCGCCAGCGCGGCGTCGATGGCGCGGCGGCGGTCGGCGGCGGCAGGCCAGCGCGCTTTCAGGGCATCGCGCGCGGCGTGAAGTGCCGAAGCGAGCGCTCCGAGGCGCGGGGGGAGCAGCGCCTCGATCCGCTGGCGCACCGCCTTCGCGAGGCCGGCCGACGCGCCGCCGGTGCCGATGGCGATCGTGACGGGGGCGCGGTCGACGATTGCGGGGGTGGTGAAATCGCAAAGGTCGGGACGATCGACGACATTCACGAGCAGCGCGTGCGCGCGGAGTGCTTCGGCGGCAGCGCGTGCTTCGTTCTCATTGTCCAGCGCGACGAAGGCGATTGCCGCGCCTTCCTCCCACGCCCGAACGATGCGCCCGCCCGCGCGCGCGATCAGCCGCGCCTTGGCATCGGCCGCCTCCCCTTCCCCGACCAGCACGACCGTGCGGCCGCGGAGGTTGAGGAAGAGGGGCAGCTGTTCCATCGTCAGTCGATCCAGTCGGGCACGCGTTCGGCGGCCATGATCGTGCCCGCGGCGATGCGATCGGCGACGACGGCGTAGCGGTCGCCATCGACGAGCACCTCGGGAACGAGGCTGCGGCTGTTATAGGTCGACGCCATCGTCGCGCCATAGGCGCCCGCGCTGCAGAAAACCGCGAGATCGCCCGGCTCGACCTTGTCGATCAGCCGGTCGCGCGCAAAGGTGTCGCCGGTTTCGCAGACCGGGCCGACGATCGACGCGGTCATGGTCTCACCCGACGGCTTTACCGCGACAAAATCGTGCCAGGCATCGTAGAGCGCGGGCCTGGCAAGGTCGTTCATCGCCGCGTCGACGATGACGAAGGGATGCGTTGCGCCGGGCTTCACCCACAAGGTCTCGGTCAGCAAGATCCCCGAATTGCCCGCAATGACGCGGCCGGGTTCGAACATCAGCGTGACGTCCCAGTCCCTGGTCACACGCGCGACCATCGCGCCATAATCGGCGGGCGACGGCGGAATGATATTGTCGCCCGCGCGGTACGGGACGCCAAGCCCGCCGCCGAGGTCGACATGGGTGATGCTGTGCCCCGCGGCACGCAGGTCGGCGACGAGTTCGCCCACGCGCTGGAACGCTGCTTCGAACGGGGCGAGGCTGGTGAGCTGGCTGCCGATATGGACCGCGATGCCGCGCATGTTGAGCCCCGGTAGCGCCGACAGCCGCGCGAAGATTTCGGGGGCGACGTCGATGCCGACGCCGAACTTGTTCTCGGCCTTGCCGGTCGAAATCTTCGCATGCGTGCCCGCATCGACGTCGGGATTGACGCGGAGTACCGCGGGGGCGGTCATTTCCTTGGCGAGTGCGATCTCGGCGAGCGCGACGCCCTCGGGCTCATGCTCGATGTTGAACTGGCCGATGCCGCGGTCGAGCCCCAGCGCGAGCTCGGCGCGGGTCTTTCCGACGCCCGAAAAGACGATGTCCTCGGCAGCCATTCCCGCAGCCAATGCGCGTTCGAGTTCGCCGCCCGACACGACGTCGGCGCCATAGCCCTGCCGCGCGAGCACGCGCAGCACACCAAGGTTGGGGTTGCTCTTGATCGCGAAGGCGAGATGCTTCTTCGGCACATCCTTCAGCCCGTCGCGAAACGCCTGCGCATGGCGTTCGAGCGTCGCGCGCGAATAGACGTAGACGGGGGTGCCGATTTCCTCGGCGATGCGCGGCAAGGGAATGTCTTCGGCGTGCATCACGCCGTCACGAATTTCAAAATGATTCATTTTTAAGTCCTGAAGCTCAGCCCGGGGGCGGCAGATCAAAATCGTCGGGTTCGCGTTGTTCGGACCGTTTGAGAAGTTCGTCGCTGCGCGCTGGCCGGGCCTGCGCGTCAGGCGTCGTAAGCTCCTCCGTCGTCGGGGCGCGCTTGGCGCCAACGGGAATTGCCGCGGCAGGCTGACCTGCCACGGGCTTCAGATCTTCCTTGCTGCCGCAAGCGCCGAGCAGCGCGGTTGCAGCGAGCGTTGTGATGATGAGGCGCTTCGTCGCCATCAAGTCGTTCCTTCGAGCGCCGCACGGGCCGCGGCGATGGCCTGCCTTACCCGTTCCGGCGCGGTGCCGCCATAGCTCGTGCGGCTGGCGACCGATGCCTCGACGGTCAGCGCCGCGAGCACGTCGGGGGTGACCGCGGCATGGATCGCGGCGGCGTCGCCCGCGGGCAGCGCCGACAGTTCGACACCCAGTTCCTCGGCGCGCTTCACGCAGGCACCGACGACATGATGCGCGTCGCGGAACGGCAGCCCCGCCTCGCGCACCAGCCAGTCGGCAAGGTCGGTCGCGGTCGAATAGCCCGATGCGGCGAGCGCGCGCATGCGGTCGGTGCGGAAGGTCAGCGTTTCGACCATGCCCGTCATCGCCGCGAGCGACAGCGCGAGCGCGTCGAAGGCGCCGAAGACGGTTTCCTTGTCGTCCTGCAAATCCTTGGAATAAGTGAGCGGCAGACCCTTCACGATCACGGCGAGCCGCTGAAAGGCGCCGAGCAGCAGCCCCGCGCGCCCGCGCACCAGCTCGGCGGCGTCGGGGTTGCGCTTTTGCGGCATGATCGAACTGCCCGTCGACCAGGCGTCGGGCAGGCTGATGAATCCGAAGGGCTGGCTGGCCCAGATCACGATTTCTTCGGCAAGGCGCGACAAATGGATCGCCGAGATCGATGCCGACGCGCAGAATTCGAGCGCGAAATCGCGGTCGGAGACGGCATCGATGCTGTTCGCCATCGGGCGGTCGAAGCCGAGCGCCGCGGCGGTCGCATGGCGATCAACGGGGAAACCCGTCCCCGCCAGTGCCGCGGCGCCGAGCGGCGATTCGTTGAGGCGGCGGCGCGCATCGGCGAAGCGCGAGCGGTCGCGGCCGAACATCTCGACATAGGCGAGCAGGTGGTGGCCGAGCGTCACCGGCTGCGCGACCTGGAGGTGCGTGAAGCCGGGCATGATGCTGTCGGCATGTTCTTCGGCACGCGTCAGCAGCGCGGCCTGGATCGCGGCGAGCCCCGTATCGATCCGCTCGCATGCGGTGCGCACCCACAGGCGAAAATCGGTCGCGACCTGATCGTTGCGCGATCGCGCGGTGTGGAGCCGCCCGGCGGCTTCGCCGACGAGCTCCTTCAGCCGCGATTCGACCGTCATGTGGATGTCTTCGAGGCTCAGGTCGACGGGCACGCCGTTCGCCGCGAATTCCCCAGCGATCTGGGCCAGCCCGCGGTCGATCACGATGGCGTCGTCGGCGCCGATGATTCCCGCGGCGCCGAGCATCGCGGCGTGCGCGCGGCTCGCCGCGATATCTTCTTCCCACAGGCGCTTGTCGATCGGGATCGAGGCGTTAATCTCTTGCATGATCGCCGCGGGTCCGCCACCGAAGCGGCCGCCCCACATGCTGTTGCTATCCGGAGTATTCGCCATCCGCCGCGTTCCAAGCCCGTATCTTGCGATCCTCGCCGTGCTTCTGGCCGGATCAATCGCCGGCTGCGATAGGGAAAAGCAGGCGGGCGGGCAAGCGGGGCAAGGCCAAGCAAATGTTTCGGCGGGCCAAGCGAAGGGCGTCGGCCATTTCCAGCACCAGGTCGACCGCAGCCAGAAGGGCAAGATGGCGCCTGACGTGGCTTTCCGCGGTCCCGACGATGCGCCGGTTACGCTCGCCGCGTTCCGGGGCCGGCCGCTGCTCGTCAACCTGTGGGCGACATGGTGCGCGCCGTGCGTCGCCGAAATGCCGACGCTCGATGCGCTCGCGGCGAAAAGGGGCGATCGCATGGCGGTGATCGCGGTCGCGCAGGATCTGCAGGGCGCCGAGATTGTCGACCCGTGGTTCCAGAAGGCGGGGCTGAAGGCGCTGCAGCCCTATGTCGACCCCGAAAACGGGCTGCTCGATGCCGCGAGCAGCGCGCTGCCCACGAGCATCTATTATGACGCCGATGGCCGCGAAATCTGGCGCGTCGTCGGGGCGATAGACTGGCAGGGCGCGGAAGCGACGGCGCTGCTGGCCGAGGCCAAGTCCTGAAAACAAGAAAGGACGGGCGCCCCATGACGCCCGCCCTTCCCTGCGACCCGGAGAGGGCTCCGGGGAACTCGGGAGAGCTTATCCGCCGACCGTCACACGGCCGCTGCGATAGCCCTTCTTGCGCATTTCCTTCACATAATCCTTGTCGGCATCGACCACCTCGGTCTCCCATTCATCCCACGCGTCCCAGCGATCCTCGCGGTCGGTCGCGTGGCGAAGGTCGCTGCGCAGCTCCTTCTCCGCCTCCAGGATGTCGGCCTTGTAATTATACCAATGCTGGTTGACGACGCCCGCGATCGGCGACGTGCGGATATGCGGCGCCTCGAATCCCGGCGGCATCGCGCCATAGGGAACGGCGGCCACGGCGGCGGTGGCGGGAAGAGCCAGACAAGCGGCTAGGGTGGTCCATTTTTTCATCGTCCATCTCCTGATTGTCCGCCCGTTCGGGGGCGGTCAGGGGAGTCAACGAAGCAGATCGCGCTTTTATTCCCGGCTGATCGCCGAAATGACACGGGTCGCGGCGGAATCGCTCAGCCGGGGTGCGCTTCGTCGCCAACGGCGGAGCGAAGCAGGCCGCGAAACACCTCCTGCGCGCTGCGTTTTCCCTGCGTCACATCATAGACATCGCGCGCGATCGGCATGTCGAGGCCGTGTTTTTCGGCAAGCGCGATGACGGCCGGCGCGCTCTTCACCCCCTCGGCGACCATGTTCATCCCCGCGATGATCTCGTCGATCGGGCGCCCCTTGCCGAGTTCGACCCCGACGTGGCGGTTGCGCGACAAGGGACTGGTGCAGGTCGCGATGAGGTCGCCCATGCCGGTGAGGCCCGCGAAGGTCTCCGCGCGCCCGCCCATCGCTACGCCGAGCCGGGTGATTTCCGAAAGCCCGCGCGTCATCAGCGCCGAACGCGTGTTGTCGCCGGCCCCAAGCCCGTCGCCCATGCCGACCGCGATCGCGATGATATTCTTGAGCACCCCGCCGAGCTCGCAGCCAAGCAGGTCGGTGTTGGTGTAGACGCGGAACAGCCCCGAGTGGAACACCGGCTGGAGCGCGCGCACGACAATCTCGTCTTCCATCGACAGGACGCTTGCGGCCGCCTGCCCGGTCATGATCTCGCGCGCGAGGTTCGGCCCGGTGAGCACGCCGACGGGGTGACCCGGAAGCACCTCCTCGATCAGCTCGGTCATGCGTTTGCCCGATGCCAGTTCGAGTCCCTTGGTCAGGCTGATCACCGGCACCCACGGACGCAGATGATTGCGCGCTTCCTCGAGCACCGCGCGGAAGCTGTGCGACGGCACGCCCATCACGAGCACATCGGCGCCCGCTACGACTTCGGCCATGTCGTTCGTGGCACGGAGGATCGGCGGCAGCGATATGCCGGGCAGATATTTACGATTCTCGCGGTGCGTGTTGATGTCGTCCACGGTCTCGGCGTCGCGCGCCCACAATGTGATCGGCGCGTTGCGCGACACCACCGAGGCGACCGTCGTCCCCCAACTGCCCCCACCGAGCAGCCCCACCTTCAACCGCATTGGCCTCTCCCGCTATTTTCGGAAGAGACTGGCGGCAGTTTCAATGCTTGGCAAGGAAGCCCTTCATCACCGCGGCGGTCGCCTTCGGATCCTCGATCATCGGGACGTGCCCCACATGTTCGAAGATATGGCTCTCGCTTCCTGCAATCCCGGCTTCGAGCACCGGAACGCAGCTCACGTCGAGCAGCTGGTCGTGGCGGCCCCAGATGATCAGCGTCGGCACCTTCACCTCGCCGAGTCGGTCGTTGAGCGGATGGTCGCGGCCTTCGGTGGCGATCACCCAGAAGATTTTGTCGAGCTGGTCGCGATATTTGAGCGCGTCGGCATAAAAGACCGGCTTCAGTCGCGCGGGGAGATAGGGCGGCTTGTGGACGACCATCGCCACCAGCCGGTCGGCATCCGCCAGATTGGCAAGAACGAGCGGATTATAATCCTCGTTCGCGGCCTGTTTCTGAAGCTCGCTCTCGTTCGCGCCATTGACCCCGGCATTGTCGAGCAGGATCAGGCTGGCGAGCGCATCGGGATAATCGATCGCGTAACGCAGCGCGATCCAGCCGCCCATGCTGTTGCCCGCGACATGCGGGCGCCGGAGGCCGAGCGTATCGGCGAACGCCTTGAGCCGCGCGGTCTGCGCCTGCAGGTCATAGGCGAGGTCGGGGTTGCGCTCATTTTCGCCGAAGCCGGGCAGGTCGGGGGCGATGACATGATAGTCGCGCGTCAGATACGGCGCGATCATCGACCAATTATCCTTGTCGCCGGCGAAACCATGGACGAGCAGCAGCAGCGGCTTCGACGGATCGCCGCCTTCGAGATAGGGCCAGATGCGGCCGTCGACCGTGACCTTCTTCTGCACCGTCCGGCCGCGGCGGCGGAGCAAGGCGCGTCCAAGCGCGACGAGACGGCCGGGGAAGAGGAAATACATCAGCACGAGTGCGATCAGCGGCGCGAAGAGGAGGACGAGGAGGATTCTCATGTCGCGGCGCGGCCCTTCACATGCGCGTCGAACCAGCCGACGAGGTCATCGAGCACCGCATCGCGCTCGGGCTCGTTATAGATTTCGTGGAACAGGCCCGGATAGATTTCGAGGCGTTTGTCGGTCGACGCGACATTGGCAAACAGGTAACGCGACCCCGCGGGCGCGGTGAGCCGGTCGGCTTCACCATGCTGGATCAGGATCGGCAGGTGGATCTTCGGCGCGTCGGCCTGCGCCACCGCCATCGCGTCCATGAACTCCTTGCCGAGCCGCGCGCCGATCTTGCCTTCATAGACGAGCGGGTCGGCCTGATAGGCGGCGACGACCTGAGGATCGCGGCTCACCCCGGTGGAATCGAGCGCCAACACGCCGAGGCGCGGGAAGAAGCGCGAGAGGAAGCGGCTGATCCACACGGTGAAGCGCGACGGCGGTTCGGCGGGCAGGATCGCGGGGCCGGAAAGGGCCGCCGCGACGAACGCTTGCTGGCGCTCGACGAGAAACAGGGTCGCGATCAGTCCACCCATGCTGTGGCCGAGCAGCAGCCGCGGCGTGTCGCCATGGTTGATCTCGACCAGCGTGAGCAGTTCGGCCATGCCGTCGAGGAAAGCCGAAAAACGCGGCACATAGCCGCCCTCGCCGTCCGAGGCACCGTGGCCCCAATGGTCGACGGCGTAGATGGCATAGCCCGCATCGGTCAGCCGCTTCGCGACATATTCATAACGGCCGGCATGTTCGGCATAGCCATGCGCGAGCAGCACCACCGCGCGCGGCCGCCCTTCGGGTAGCCAGTGGGTGACATGCAGCTTTGCCCCCGCACCCGCGGATTCGGCGGGCAGGATCACCGCGCCCGCGGCCATGCTCAGCGCACCGCTTTCTGGAGCGCCGCGCTGCGATGGCCGGGACCGTCGTCGCCCGCCTTGTCGATCTTCGCGAGGATCGCTTCGAGCGCGCGGCTGATCGCGGTCTGGGTGCGGACCATCTCGACCTTCGGCCAGGCGGTGCGCTCGCCGGTATCGATCAGTTCGTCGATATCCTCCTGCGCGAGGTCGGACAGGATCTTCGTCGGCGACCAGAATTTCGGCGGGCGGATGATGTTGATGTCGCCGGTATATTCCTGATTGATCACCGAGCGCGCCATGTTGGCGAGGCTGTTGATCGGCGGGATCAACTCAAGCGGTTTCTGGAAAATCACCATATTGGCGTTGAGCCACGCCTTGAAGGTCGCCATCGACGCATGCTGGATCGCCTCGATCGGCGCCATCTGCTTGCGCGTGTCGCTGGCGAAGGGCAGTGCGATCGGGTTTGCCTGGCTGACGATATGGTGGTTCACCCCATACAGCCGTTCGAGCCGCTTGGTCGGGATATCGTGCGTCACCGACCCGTCGACCCAGCGCCGGTCGGGCTGGTACGGAACGCGCGCGCCGCTGTCGTCGCGCGCCATCAACATCACCGGAGGAAAAACGCCGGGCACCGCGCACGACGCGAGCACAGCTTCGCGGATCAGCACATTGGGCGCGGTGATCGCATTGAGCAGGCGACCGTTCTGATGCTTTTCGGCGGGCGCGACCGAGACGTTCAGATGCCGGCCGCTGACCTCATAGGCCTCCTGAAAGGTGAGGTCGGGAATCAGGTCGGCGAGACGTGCGCGTACCTCATCGGCGGCGAGACGTTTTTGGTCGGGATTGCGGTCGGGATTGGCGAGACGGTTGCTGGCAAGGAAGGCGCCGATGTCGGCATTCTTGCGCGTGCAGACGATGGCGGCGACGATCGACCCGCCGCTCGCGCCCGACATGATCGCGGGCAATACGCCTTCTTCCCACAAGGCCTTCACGACGCCGATGTGGAAGAACAGGAAGCTGCCCGAGCCCGAAAGCAAGAGCGCCGAGCGGCCATAGCAATGCTGCGCACGGCGGAAGAAGTCGCGCTTTTCCTCGCGGCTGATGCTGCGCGCCGCAGCGATCTTGTCGAGCGAGGCGACGACCTCGGCGACATAATCCTCGATCAGCTTTTTCGTGCCGAAACGCGCCTTTTGATACAGCCGTTCGTGTCCCATGCCGTCGATATTGCCGTGGATGCCTTCGTTGAGGACGAAGAGCAGCCCCTTGACGTCGCCCGCCGCCGACAGCTTGCGCAGCTTTTCGAGCCGCGCGCGGATCGCCTTATAATCGAAATGCTTGCTTTCGTCGGCGTCGCGCCACGCCTGCAATCCCGATTTCCGGTCATGCTCCTGCGCGGCTTTCGACCAGGCGGTGTAGTCGAGCGCGGTAACAAGGTTGCGGTCGGCGCTGAGCGTCGGGGTGAAGAGCATTCGGTAGTCCTGCGAGAGCATCGTTATTTTTTCGGATTCTTGCCGGTTGCGTTGCCTTTGGCAACCGGTTTCACCCTGTCCTTCGCAGCAGGTTTCGGCGCGGCCGTCGCTTTCGCTTTCGGCTTCGGCGCCGCTTTCGGCTTTGCCGTAGCGGCTATCGGCTTTTCGGGCTTCGGCGCGGCCTTCATCAGGTCGGCGAAACTCTCGTCGATGCATTCGCGGAAAAAGGCGATGTCGGGCATGATCGAGCGCTCGCCGATGATCGAAAAGGCGATGCGGCCGTTGTAGCTCGGCGTTGCGACGAACAGCCCCATATTGTTCGCGAGCGGCGCCATGCCGTGCTGCTGCACGAGCTGAGCCCCCGCCAGATAGAGCGGCACCTGCGCGCCCGGCACGTTCGAGATGAAGAGATTGGTACCGCGCACCGCGAAACGCTCGCTGGTGACGAGCCGCGCGACCGCGGCCATCGTTGCGCCGGGGATATGCTGCGACAGGTCGGTCATGATCCGCGCGCTCACGCCTGCCTTCGCTTCCTTTGCCTCGACCGTATAATCGCGGACCGCTGCGAGACGTTCGAGCGGATCGGCGATATCGGTGCGGATCGGGACGCTCATCGCCGATACCTGATTTCCCGGCTTCGATGCCTTGCCGCCCTTCCCACGCAGATTGATCGGTGCGACCGCGACAAGGCTGTCCTGCGGCAGTTCCTTGTGCTTCTGAAGATATTTGCGCAGCGCGCCGCCGACGGTCGTCAGCACGACGTCGTTGACCGTCGCACCGGGCACCTTCTTGCGGATTTCGGCCACGTCGGTCAGCGCGACCGTCGTCGCATCGAACATCTTGTGCGGGCCGACGGGCACGTTGAAGCGCGTTTCGGGCACGCCCGCGGTCATGCCGCCTTCGGAAATCGATTTGCGCGCCGACGAAATGATCGCGGGCGACATCTTCATCAGCGCGTTCATGAACTTGACCGGCGATTGCATCGACGCCGACCAGGCGCGCGACAGCGTTTCGGCGCTCGACGGCGCCTTGCCCAGTTCCTCGACCGGCGGCGGTTCGGGAATCGCGGGCGTCCCCTTTGCATCGATATCGCTCATCGCGATGAAGGCGTGCGCCCCCGACGCACCGTCGACCGCGGCGTGGTGGACGCGGTGCAGCATCGCGAAACTGCCCTTCGGGATGCCCGGAATGCGGTCGAGCCCCTCGATAATATAAATGTCCCAGAGCGGACGGTTCATATCCATCGGCTTCGAAAACCAGCGCGCGACCGCGATACAGAATTGCCGCCAATCGCCGGGTTCGGGCAAGCGCGCGTGGCTCATATGCGCCTCGATATCGAAATGCTCGTCCTCGACCCAATAGGGATGGTCCATGTCGAACGGCAGGCGGTGGAGTCGGCGCTTGAACAGGGGCGAGGTGTCGACGCGGCTTTCGACGTGGCGGATGATATCCTTGAAGCGCACGAAGCCGCCCGGCGCGGTCGAAGGGTCGTAGATATAGACCCCCATGATGTGCGTGAGGTTGTTCGCGGTCTGCGTGTAGAGGAACTGGGCGTCCTGCGCGCTGAGCTGTTTGAGCATCTATCCTCCTGAACCCGGCAAACGGTCGGCAAGCGCGACCGTCGACAGCCGCATCGTTTCCATGACGTTGGCAAGGCCGCGCAGTTCCATCAGCAGCGCGCGGCGCGCGGCGAGGTTCACCGGGGTCGCCTCGTCGGTCAGCCCCATGTGGCGCATCAGCGACAGACCGTTGGCGAAGAGCAATTTTCCGATTGCGGCCTCGCTGCTGATCCGGCGGAGCAGATACGCCTGCCTGCCTTCGGCCAGCGCGGCATCGAGCAGCGCCTGTTCGTCGACGGCATCGCCCGGCTTTGCCCGCGCGAGCTGCCCGGCAACGACCGAATAGGCCTCAGCAAAGGGCAGCAGGATCGCGTGACCGACAACCGGCTGGCAACGGCGAAGGAGCTGCGCAATGCCGCGGTCACCGCTGGCGAGCCGCCGGTCCCAAAAGGGATCGATGCGCGCGAGCTCGGCCTCGATCGCGGCACGGTGCTCGTCGCGCGGGGGATAGAAGAATTCGAATTTGAACAGGTCGCGCAGGCGATCGATCTTCGCCCAGAAGGCCGCGGTCGCGTCGCCGCTGTCGCCGTCGCGCAGCTCGAACAGCGCAAGTTCGATCATCGCGCGGTCGAGGAAATGATGCGCGATGATGTTGCGGTAATAGCTCGCCATCGGATGCTTGGCGGGGTCGATCGAATAGACATTCTCGCTGCCCGCTTCATAGCGCGTCAGCAGCCCGCTTTCGACGAGCGTGTCGACGGTCGCCGATAGCGCCATATCGTCACCGCTTTCGAGCTCGCTGCTGAGGCGGATATCGCGCGCCCGGGCCCAATCGGTCACCGCGCCGATCGCGCCGAGCAACTCGGCCGAGGTCGCGCCGCGCGGCGCCATGCCGAGCAGGATCAGGCACATCACCGAGGTGACGGTCAGCGGGGTGACGCGGTTCGCCTCGACCGCGACCGCGAAGGCAATCGTTTCGAGCGCGCGCTTGTCGTCGGGACCGGGTGCCTCCCCGATCACGACGGGGTTGCCGATATCGAGCCGGATGCGTCCCGACGGCGCCTTCAGGCTCTTCATATAACCGAGAAACCACGAAAGGCTTTCGGGCTTTTTGTTCCGGCCGGTCTGTTCGGCGGCATATTCCTCGACGTCGCGGATCAGGTCGAAACTGGTGACGAAGGGGACGAAATGCACATCCTTCGTCCCCGTCGCATGGGCGGCGTCGAGGACATATTTCATCAGCCCATATTTGGGCGGCATCAGCTTGCCGAGCCGCGAGCGGGTCCCCTCGAACGCCCAGCTCAAGGGGAAACGCTTCGCGAGCAGCCACGCGATATAGTGGCGCAGCACGAGCTTGTAGACCGGCTGGTCCTGGAAGCTGCGCCGGATGAAGATCATCCCCGAGCGGCGGAAGAATTCGCCCATCACCGCAAAATCGAGGTTCGCGCCGCCGAAGCTGTGCAGCATCGGCATGTCGTTTTCGTAAGTGAGGCGGCTGGGCGTCGCGCCGTCGATATAGGTCTTGTGCGTGAACAGGATCGCGGTCGGATGTTCACGCAATATGTTGCGTAGCCTCGCAAGCTCGGCGGCATCGACCTCCATCTCGGGCGCGTAGCCACCGAACATCATCCGGTCGAGCCGCGCGCGCAGGTCGAGGAAGAGCGCCGACGGTCGCGCGATGACCTCCTTCATCAACGGCCGGGCTTCACGAAAAAGCTCGGCGACAGGCCGGCCGGTCGTTTCGGACAGGTCGGCGAGCGCAGCGCGGAATTTGGGGCTGGTGCGCAAGCCATCGGCGACGAAGCGCGGCACCTTGTATCTTGTTCCCCGGATGCCGCGTTCGGCGACGTCGAGCGCGAGCCCCGCCTGCCGCGCAACAAAGCCCGCGAATTCGGGACTGTCGGTCCCCTCGCCATCGCCGCCGCCGGTCTGGCGGCAGAAGCGGTCGCGCAGCGCGTCGAGCGTGGCGGCTTCGCCGACCAGTATCTGGGCGCGGCGCCGGTCGCGGAGCAGGATCAGCCGCGAGCGGAGCGGCCCGGGATGGCGTGGATCGCCGAAAAGGATGTGGCGGAATTTGAGCGCGCGGTCGCGCTCGAAACCCGGGATGCGCCACGCGACGCGCAGCGGCACGACCTGCCGCGACGGCGATCCGTCGAGCCGCGCGCGCAGCATGTCGAGCGGCAGCGCATGATCGTCGTCCTCGATCGCGAGGCTCGCCCATTGCGGCTCGTTATCGCCACTCGTCGAATGTATCCAGTCGAGCAGCAACCGCCGCTCGACCCCGTTGCGCGCGTCGATGATATAGAGCCGGTCGGCCGCGTCCTCCGCCACGATCGGGGTGCGGGGCGTTCCGTCGGCCACCGCCTAGCCAGTCTTTCCCTTGGCCGCCGCGGGTTTTTTGGCGGGGCCCTTTTTCTTCGCGGCGGGTTTCTTCGCGGCCGCCTTTTTCGGCTTGGCCTTTTCGGCCTTGGTCGCGGGCGGTGCGGCTTCGGGCGTTGGCTCTTTCGCTACCGATTCCGCCACGCTTTCCTCGGGCTGCCCCAGCGTCCGCAGGAACATGTTGCGGACATCGCGGACGTGCGCATTGATTGTCCGCGGGCTCCATTTCGACGTGTCGACCGGCGGCAGGACGGTGACGCGCACCGTCGCGGGGCGCATCACAAACTCGTTCTTCGGCGCGACATCGGTCGCATTGTGGATCACGATCGGCACGATCGGCACCCCGGCCTGCATCGCGAGGTGGAACGCGCCCTTCTTGAACGGTTCGAGCTTCGGCGTCAGGCTGCGCGTGCCTTCGGGCGAGATACAGATCGACTTGCCTTCGACCTTGATCGCGTCGACCAGCGGCTCCATCGCCTTGATCGCGCTCTTGCCGTCGGCGCGGTCGACGAAGACGGTGCCGCCCCATTCCATCAGCTTGCCGAGGATGGGGATGTCCTTGATTTCTTTCTTGCCCACCCCGCCCATGTCGCGGCGGATGAGCTTGGCGAGGATCATCACATCCGCCTTGCTCTGGTGATTGAAGATGAAGACGCAGGGGCGCGAGGACCAGAGATTCTTCTCGTCCTCGACCTCCAGCTCGACGCCGGTGATCGCGGTCGCGAAGTCGCCGAACAGCCCGATCGAGAAATTCGCCGCCTCGCGCTGTGAACGCGTCAACGCCCAGATCGGCAGGCCTGCGGCGAAGGCGCCAACGAGCGAACCGGTCGCGTAGATGGTGCGCGTGTAATCGACCCACGACGGCGTGCCCCGGCTGCCGAAGCGCTGGACAGGCCAGCCATTTTCCTCGGCGATCGCTTTCAGTTTCAGGTTCGGGTTGAGCGGTCGCGGCTTGCCGACGCGCTCGAGCAGTTCGATGTCGTCGTCGCTGTCCGAATAGAAAAAGCTCTGGTCGAGATCGAGGCCATATTCCTCGGCGAGTTCCTCGGCCGCGAGCACCTTGCCCTCGCCAAAGCAGAGCGGCCGGATGATTTCGCCGGTGAAGACGCCATCCTCGATCTCGTAGGCCGAGCATTTGATGTCGGTGATGCCAAGGTCGCGCGCGGTCGGTTCGATCTGGTAGATCGTCGCCGACGAGATGATCGCGACGCGGTGACCCTTCGCCTGATGCGCCTCGATGATCGCGCGCGCCTCCGGGTAAATCTTGCGCGCGATGTGCTTCTTGTAGAGTTCCTCGCCGAATTCGATGAAGCTGTCCTCGTCGACGCCCTTCATGAATTTGGCGGCGCCCGACATCAGCCCCGAAAAACCGATGGTGCCAAGGCTATGCTGCGCGATGACCTGTGCGGTCTCGGCGATCTCCTCGACCGACATTTCGCGGCGCTGGAACTTCTCGCGCAGCATCGCGGTCGCCGAATAGCCCGAGATGATCGTTCCATCGAAATCGAAGAGCGCGGCGATATGCGGTCCGGGTTCGGACGCCAGGACTTCTTCCAAATGCGGCTGCGGTCTCGGCACGCACATCTCCCCACCAAGCGGCTATATTGCCGCCTTTCCCTGCACGATGGCAGTAAAGATGACGTTTATCAATGCGCCCAATTCGCCGTGCCGGTCAGGGCGCGAGCGCGGCCGCCTCGCGCGCCAGCGCTTCGATCCGCGCCGGATCGAGCGGCCCCGAGGGCACGACCCAGCTGCCCCCCACGCACAGCACCGGATCGAGCGCGAGCCATTCGCGCGCGGTGGCGGCGCTGATCCCGCCGGTCGGGCAGAAGTTGATCCCGCCGAACGGCCCCGCGAGCGCCTTCAGCGCGGGGATGCCGCCGCTCGTCGCGGCGGGGAAGAATTTGAAGCTGTCGAGCCCGATATCGAGACCCGCCATGATATTCGTCGCGTTGGCGACGCCGGGCAGGAAGGGAATGCCGCTCGTCACCGCGGCCTGCCCAAGGCTGTCGGTCAGACCGGGCGAGACGATGAACTCGGAGCCTGCATCGAGCGCATCCTTGAGCATCCGGGGATTGAGCACGGTGCCTGCGCCGACGACCGCGCCGGGCACGCTTTTCATCGCCCGGATCGCGTCGAGCGCGGCGGGGGTGCGCATCGTCACTTCGAGCACCTTGAGCCCGCCGGCGACGAGCGCCTCGGCCATCGGTACCGCATCCTCGACACGGTCGATGACGATCACCGGGATGACCGGCGCGAGGCGCATGATCTGCTCGATACCGCTGTCGGACATTCTCTACTCCATTCGAAATTTGGGTCGCCTGCCCGCGGGGCAAGCGGGTCGGGTTCAGATAACTGTTTCCATCGCAGCGAGGACCGCCGACCCGCCCTTTTCGGCTTCGTCGGCATGGTGGCGGAACAGCGCGAAGAGTTCGCGGCCGACGCCGACCGCGGGTGGCGGCGGAACCGCAGCGGTGCGCGCGGCCCAGATCGCGGGGTCGACGAGCGCGAGCACTTCGCCCTTGCGCGCGCAGACGCGGACGATGTCGCCATCGACGAGGAAGGCGAGCGGACCACTGACGCCGTCGGTGCCGGGCAAGGCCTCGGGCGACAGGTGGATCACTGCGGGCACCTTGCCGCTCGCGCCCGACATGCGGCCGTCGGTGAGTAGCGCGACGCGGAAGCCGCGATCCTGGAGCACACCCAATGCGGGCGTCAGCTTGTGGAGTTCGGGCATGCCGTTGGCGCGCGGCCCCTGAAAGCGCACGACGACGATGACGTCGCGTTCGAGTTCGCCCGCCTTGAACGCCGCGAGCACCGCATCCTGCGTGTCGAAGATCCGGCACGGTGCCTCGATCGTCCAGCGATCCTCGGCGACCGCGCTCGTCTTGATGATCGCGCGGCCGAGGTTGCCCGCGAGCAAACGCATCCCGCCGTCGGGAGAGAAAGGCGCGGCGACGGGGCGCAGCATCGCGTCGTCGCGGCTCGTTTCGGGCGCCGCCTGCCAGTGGAGCTCGTCGTCGACGAGCACCGGTTCCGACGCATAATCGGCCATCGTCCCGCCGACCGTCAGCACGTCGCCGTGGAGCAGCCCGGCACCCAGAAGTTCGCGCACGACATAACCGATGCCGCCCGCGGCATGGAAATTGTTCACGTCGCCCGCGCCGTTCGGATAGACGCGCGCAAGCAAAGGCACCGCGTGGCTCAGCTCGTCGAAATCCTGCCAGTCGATGATGATCCCCGCCGCCCGTGCAATGGCCGGCAAGTGGATCGCATGGTTCGTCGATCCGCCGGTGGCGAGCAGCCCGATCGCGGCGTTGACGATCGCCTTCTCGTCGATGCAGCGCGACAGCGGACGATAATCGTCGCCGTCCCAGCCGATCGCGGCGACGCGGTGCGCGGCCGCTCGCGTGAGTTCCTGCCGCAGCTTCGTGCCGGGGTTGGCAAAGGCGCTGCCGGGGACGTGCAGCCCCATCAGTTCCATCATCATCTGGTTGCTGTTCGCGGTGCCATAGAAGGTGCAGGTACCCGCGCCATGATAGGAGGCGGCTTCGGCCTCGAGCAGTTCGTCGCGGGTCGCCTTGCCTTCGGCATAAAGCTGGCGGACGCGCTGCTTTTCCTTGTTCGCGAGGCCCGAAGGCATCGGCCCCGCGGGGACGAGAATTTGCGGCAGGTGGCCGAAGCGCAGCGCGCCGATCAAGAGGCCGGGTACGATCTTGTCGCAAATGCCGAGGTGCAGTGCGCCCTCGAACATCGCGTGGCTGAGCGCGATCGCCGTGCCCTGCGCGATATTGTCGCGGCTGAACAATGACAGGTCCATGCCCGCCTGCCCCTGCGTCACCCCGTCGCACATCGCGGGGACGCCGCCCGCGACCTGCGCGGTCGCGCCGACTTCGCGCGCGAAGAGTTTGATCTGCTCGGGATAGCGGCCATAGGGCTGATGCGCCGAGAGCATATCGTTGTACGCGGTAACGATGCCGATGTTCATCGCGGCACCGGTGCGGATCACCGCCTTGTCGTCGCCTGCCGCCGCAAAGCCGTGCGCGAGATTGCCGCACGACAGGTTGCCGCGGTTGGTGCCGGCATCGCGCTGGCGCTCCATCAGGCCCAGATAGGCGGCGCGGCGCGGGGCGCTGCGTTCGATGATACGGCCGGTGACGGCTGCGATGGTGGGGTTCAGATCAGTCATATTGCTTCCTCGTCACCTCCGCGAAGGCGGGGCGACGTGTTTCTTCATCAGTCATGCCAGCTCGCTCCGTCGCGCTCGATCAGCGCGATGGCGCTCGACGGGCCCCAGCTTCCCGCCGTGTAATTCTGCGGCGCCATGTCGACCTCGGCCCACGCGTCGCGGATCGAATCGATCCACTGCCACTGCGCCTCGACCTCATCGCGGCGCACGAACAGCGTCTGGTCGCCCTCGATGAAATCGAGCAGCAGCCGTTCGTAAGCGATGCGCCGCCGCTCGCCGGCGAAGCTGTGCGAGAGCGAGACGTCCATCGTCACCTCTTTGAGCTTCACCCCGTCGCGGTCGAGCCCAGGCTGCTTCGCCATCACCTTGACCCGGATATTCTCCTCCGGCTGCAGGTTGATGATCATGCTGTTCGCATCGAGCTTGCCCGCGCCGACGCGCGCGAAGATGTTGTGCGGCACCGGCTTGAACTGGATCAGCACTTCGGACTTGCGCTCGGGCATCCGTTTGCCGGTGCGGAGGTAGAAGGGCACGCCCTTCCACCGCCAATTGTCGATATAGGCCTTCAATGCGACAAAGGTTTCGGTGTTCGACGGATTGCCGAGCTCGTCGGCGTAACCTGCCACCGCGCCGCCGTTCACCGCGCCGCTGGTATACTGGCCCTTGACGCTGTGCGCCTTCACATCCTCGGCAGTCATGCGGCGCAGCGAGCGCAGCAGCTTTACCTTTTCGTCGCGCACCGCGGTCGACGAGACGCTCGACGGCGGCTCCATCGCGATGATCGCGAGCAATTGCAGCATATGGTTCTGCACCATATCCTTCAGCGCGCCGACGCCGTCATAATAGGAGACGCGTCCCTCGAGCCCCACAGTTTCGGCGACGGTGATCTGGACATGGTCGATCGCCTGCGCATTCCACAGCGGCTCGAAGAGCATGTTGGCAAAGCGCAGCGCGAGCAGGTTCTGCACCGTTTCCTTGCCGAGATAATGGTCGATGCGGAAAACGCGGTCCTCGGCAAAGGCATCGCCGACCTGCGCGTTGACGTCCCGCGACGAGGCAAGGTCGTGGCCGATCGGTTTTTCCATCGCGATGCGGCATTCGGCGCATGCGATCCCGGCGGCTTTCAACCCTTGCGCGATCGGGCCGAACATCGACGGCGGGGTCGAGAGATAGACGCCGATCGGGCGCCGCATTCGTTCGCCGAGCAACGCCGCGAGATCGTCGTAACCCGCGCCGGCTCCGGCATCGATGGCGCAATAATCGATGCGGTCGAGGAACGCCGCGACCCCCGCGTCGTCGATGCGGTCGGCGGGCAGATGCTCGGCCAGCGCCGCGCGCACCTGCGACTGGAACGCCGCGCGGTCCATCGTCGACCGCCCCGACCCGATGATCGTCAGCGCGTCGGCGAGCAGCCCGTCGAGATGGAGATTGTAAAGCGAGGGAAAGAGCATGCGCTGCGCAAGGTCGCCCGTTGCGCCGAACAGCACCAGTGTTTCGACTTTCACGCTCACGCTCGTCCCCTTGGATATCCGCGGTCAGAAGTGGAGGATGCGCCGCGCGAATGCAACGCGCATACGTAAGCCGCATACGATGTCTTGCCATTGGCAAGCGTGGCCAACTTGGCTTAGGAAACCGCACGATGAACGACGCCCCGCCGCCCTATGATGTCATCGTCGTCGGCGGCGGCGTCAACGGCGCAGGGGTCGCACGCGACGCCGCCGGACGCGGCGCGCGGGTGCTGCTGCTCGAGGCGGGCGATCTGGCGCAAGGCACTTCGTCGAAGTCGACCAAGCTGATCCACGGCGGGCTGCGTTACCTCGAACATTATGAATTCGGCCTCGTGCGCGAGGCGCTGAAGGAACGCGAAATATTGTGGGGCATCGCGCCGCACATCATCCGCCCGCTGCGCTTCGTCCTGCCCTATCGCGACGGGCTGCGCCCGCGCTGGCTGCTGCGGCTCGGCCTCTTCCTCTATGACCATATCGGCGGGCGCAAGAAGCTGCCCGCGACGCGCTCGATCGACCTGAGGCGCCACAGCGCGGGCGCGCCGCTGCAACCGCAATATGTCCGCAGCTTCGAATATTCGGACGGCTGGGTCGACGACGCGCGGCTCGTCGCGCTCAACGCACGCGACGCCGCGGATCGCGGCGCGCGGGTCCGCACGCGCACGCACGCCGAAATGCTGCGCTGCGAGGACGGGCTGTGGACCGTCGATGCACGCGACGATCAGGGCCAGCATTATCGTTTCACCGGGCGCAGCGTCGTGAATGCGGCGGGACCGGCGGTGCTCGACCTGTTGAAGCGCGCCGATGCCGAACCCGATCACCGGATGCGGCTGGTGCGCGGATCGCATATCGTCGTGCGCAGGCTTTTCGAGCACGACTATGCCTATTTCTTCCAGCTTCCCGACGGCCGCATCTTCTTCGCCATCCCCTACGAACGCGATTTCACGCTGATCGGGACGACCGACCAGGATCATGACGGGCCGGCGAGCGAGGCGAAGGCGAGCGACGAAGAGATCGCCTATCTGTGCGAAGGCGCGAGCCTCTATTTCAGCACCCCCGTCACCCCCGCCGATGTCGTGTGGACCTATTCGGGCGTCCGGCCGCTGATCGAGGACGGGTCGGGAAAACCCGAGGCCGCGACGCGCGGATATCGCATCGACCTCGACATGGAAGAAGGGGCGCCCCTGCTCACCATCTATGGCGGCAAGATCACCAGCTACCGCCATGTCGCCGAGGCCGCGGTCGACGAGCTGGCGGACCATATCCCCGCGCTTTCGGGCAAGCACTGGACGGCGAAGGCGCCGCTGCCCGGCGGCGATTTCCCGGTCACCGGCGCCGCTGCGCTCAAGGCCGAATATAAGCTCGCCCACCCTTTCCTGACCGCCGCGACGGTCGACCGTATCGTCCAGGCCTATGGCACCGATGCGCGGCGCTGGCTGGGCGACGCGACCGGATGGGACGCGCTCGGCGGCGAAATCGCGCACGGGCTGAGCGTCGCCGAACTGCGCTGGATGGTGACGCACGAATGGGCGCGCCAACCCGACGACATCCTCTGGCGGCGAAGCAAGCTGGGGCTCCATTTCACCCCCGACGAGGCTGCCCGCCTCGCCGAACACATCGAGCGGCTGGTTGCCGAAGCGCGGCTGGCCGATCCGGAATTTTTCGAAGGCCGGATAAATAACTGACAAAGATTGTCAGGTAGGCCCCGTTAGACCGGTCTCCTACGCAAAGGAGACTAATGATGATCGACATGAATATGACGCGCCGCAGCGCGCTGGAGATCGCCCTCGCCGGCGGCGCCGCCGCACTGGCGGGATCGGCGGCGAACGCGGCAGGCCCGCCGGCCGCCGGCGGCGACTGGCAATTCCTCGTCGGCCGCTGGCACGTCCGACACCGCAAGCTTCGCGAGCGGCTCGTCGGCAGCAACGACTGGATGGAGTTCGACGGTAGCTGCGAAAACTGGCCGATCCTCGGCGGCGCGGCGAATGTCGACGACAATATCTTCCACACGCCGGACGAGACCTATCGCGGCGTTGGCCTCCGCGCCTATGATCCCGCGACAAGGCAATGGGCGATCTGGTGGCTCGATTCGCGCGCGACCGACCGGCTCGACGTGCCGGTGCGCGGGACGTTCGAGAGCGGCGTCGGCGCCTTCCTTGCCGAAGACAGCTGGAAGGGGACGCCGGTGACCGTGCGCTTCCGCTGGTCGGATATCACGCCGCGGTCGGCGAAATGGGAACAAGCCTTTTCGACCGACGGCGGTGCGACGTGGGAGGTCAATTGGGTGATGCACTTCACCCGCGCCTGACCAGGTCAGGCAGCGAGCGCCAGCGCATCGGCCCCGGCAGGGAAATGGGACCGGCCGCTCCGGTCGTGCACCGCCTGCCAAACCGCGGCCGCGACGTCGGCCTCGGTGGTGAACAGCGCGGGTTCGGCCATGCCGGCGAGAATCGGGGCGGCATAAGCCGCATAGGGTTCGGGCAGCACATCTTCGAGGCGGATGTCGGTGTTGCTCGCAAAGGCGGTCGTCGGACCATAGCCGGGTTCGACGAGCTTCACCGCGATGCCGAGCGGCGCGAGTTCGTGCGCGAGGCTGCCGGTGAAGCCCTGGATCGCGGTCTTGCTGCCCGTATAGGCGGCGGCCAACGGGAAGGAGGCCAGCGTTGCCGACGAAGTGACGTTGACGATCGTCCCCGAACCGCGCCGGCGCATCTGCGGGATTACCGCCTGCGTCATGGCGATCGTGCCGAGCGTATTGGTGGCATAAACGTCGCGGATCTTCTGCATCGGCGAATGTTCGAGCGCGCCGAACAGGCCGATACCGGCGTTGTTCACGAGGACATCGACCGGTCCGGCGCGTTCGAGCGCGAGCGCGATGCTGTCGGGGTCGGTGACGTCGAGCGAGAGGAGGTGGAGGCGGTCGGCAGGGGTCAAAGGTGCCGCGGCGGGATTGCGCATCGTGGCGATGACATTCCAGCCAAGCGCATGGAAGTGACGCGCGGTTTCAAGGCCATAACCCGACGAGCAGCCGGTGATGAGGATGGTTTTCATATATGTTCCTTTCTCGGGGTGATGAAAGGACGCTAGACGACGCCTTCCGGACTATCTATAATCTGAAATCCATATTTCATTCGAGATAGTCCATATGACCGATCCCTTGTCCGACCTGATCGCTCTGCTGCGCCCGCGGACGGTGTTTGCGAAAGCGATCAGCGGCGCCGGAGGCTGGGCGGTGCGCTATGGCGATTTCGGGCATCCGGGGTTCTGCACGGTGATCGAGGGAACCTGCCGCCTGTCAGTGGGCGGCGCCGATCCGGTGACGATCGAGGCGGGCGATTTCATCTTCCTGCCCGCGACGCCGGGCTTCACCATGGGCGGGTTCGAGCCCGCCGAGCCGGTCGAGATCGATCCGCACGCGGCGGCGGACCTGACCGGCGAAGTGCGTCACGGCCGGCAGGAGGGCGCGCCCGATGTGACGATGCTCGGCGGCTATTTCGTCTTTGAATCGCCCGACGCCGCGCTGCTGGTGTCGCAGCTTCCCGCGCTCATTCACCTCCGCGGTGCCGAGCGGCTGGCGACGCTGGTGCGGCTGGTGCGCGAGGAGGCGGGCGAAGAGCGGCCCGGATGCGACCTGATCCTGTCGCGGCTGGTCGAGGTGCTGATCGTCGAGGCGCTGCGATCGGTCGAGGGCGACGATGCACCGCCGGGACTACTGCGCGGCTTAAGCGATCCGCGGCTGGCGGCGGCAATCCGGCAGATCCACGGGGCGCCCGCGCGGCCATGGACGGTCGCGGCGCTCGCGAAGGAAGCGGCATTGTCGCGCTCGGCTTTCTTCGAGCGGTTCGCGCGCACCGTTGGCGTGCCGCCGATGGAATATCTGCAGGGCTGGCGGATGAGTATCGCCAAGGATCTGCTGCGCCGCCGCGCGGGCAAGCTCGACGAGATTGCGGCGCGCGTCGGCTATGGATCGGCGAGCGCGTTCAGCACCGCCTTCACCCGCCACGTCGGCCTGCCGCCGAAGCGCTTTGCGATGACCGCCTAATCCGCGCCGAACTGGTCGGCGAGCTTGGCGCGGCGGACCTTCCATGTTTCGGCGAGCACGGGCACGTCGCGGAGCGCGCGGAGGTCGGCGACGCGATCCTTCGCCTCGCCGCCGATGAGCAGGCCGAAGAGCGAGGCGAGCGGCCATTCGGGATACGGCCGGTCGACCAGCTCCAGATCGTCGCCCGCGCGCACGGTGCCGGGTTCGAGGACGCGGTAATACCAGCCCGAGCGCCGCGTCTTCACCACCCCCGCCATCACGCCCTTGGTTTCGAACCGATGGTCGAGCTTCCAGCACGGCTGGCGCGCCTGCGTCACTTCGACCAGCGCACTGCCGAGGCGGAAGCGGTCGCCGAGGAAGACGCTGTTTTCGTCGAGGCCGATGGTCGAGATATTCTCCCCGAACGCGCCCGCCGCATCGAGCAGCGGCGCGGCGCCGAGCTGGCCGCGCCACCAGTCATAATGGTCGGCGGGATAATGGTGGATCGCCTTGTCGATGCCGCCGTGAACGCTGCGGTCGGCCTGTTCGTCGCCGACGAGCCCCATCGCATCGACCGTGACCGCATCGGCGACCGGCAATTTGCCGATCGCGCTCGGCTCATCGCCGCGAAAGGGGCGCGCCTTGCCCGTCAGGACAGCGAGAATCGAGGTCTTCATGCCGCCGATTGCATAGGCCCGGCCGCGCAAATGGCAATCTTCAGGCTTCGGCTAGCACCGGAGACTTTTGTCCGCGTGTCGCGAGCACGATCGCCAAACCGCCAAGCGCCATTGCCGCCCCCGCGAACGAGACCGCCGGATAGCCGAGCCCGAGGCCGATCACCCCGCCCCCGACCGCAGCGCCGACGGCGTTGCCGAGATTGAAGGCTCCGATATTGACCGCCGAGGCCAGATTGGGCGCATCGGACGCCGCCTCCATCACGCGCATCTGGAGCGGCGGGACGATGGCAAAGGTCGCGACGCCCCACACGAAGATGGTGACCGCCGCCGCGAGCGGCTGAAACATCGCGCCCGCGAAGATGACGAGCGTCGCGGCGAGCCCGGCGAGCGAGACGATCAATGTGCGGTCGATCGACTTGTCGGCAAAGACGCCGCCGAGCCAGTTGCCGGCAGTGAGGCCGAGCCCGTAGATCACCAGCATCGCGGTCACGAACAGCGTCCCTGCGTGCGTCGCCTCGGTCAGGATCGGCGCGATGTAAGTGAAGACCGTGAACATCGCCGACGAGCCAATCGCGGTCAAAGCGAGCGCGATCAGCACCTCGCGGCGTTTCAGCACGCCGAGTTCGGCGAGCATGTTGCCGCCCGTATCGCGACCGATATCGGGCAGCGCGAAACGCAGCGCCGCCATGGTGATCAGGCCCCAGACGGCGATCGCGCCGAAGGCGGTACGCCAGCCGAAGGTTTCGCCGACCCAGGGCGCGAGCGGTACCCCGATGACATTGGCGAGCGTCAGCCCCATGAACATCGCCGCGACCGCGCTCGCACGCTTTTCGGGCGGAACGAGGCTCGCCGCGACGACCGAGCCGACACCGAAAAAGGCGCCGTGGTTCAGCGAGGTGATCACGCGCGCGACCATCAGCGTCGTGTAATCGCCCGCGATGGCGGAGAGGAAATTGCCGAGCGTGAAGATCGCCATCAGGCCGATCAGCAAAGTGCGGCGATTCATCCGCGCGGTGGTGAGCGTCATCAGCGGCGCACCGAGCATGACGCCGAGCGCATAGGCCGACACGAGCAGCCCGGCGGCGGGGATCGAAACCCCCAGCCCCTCGGCCATGTCGGGGAGCAGCCCCATCGGGGCAAATTCGGTGATGCCGATACCGAAGGCACCCGTCGCGAGCGCAAGGAGGGGAAAGTTGATTTTCATGTCGGTTCTTCCGATCAGACGAGCGGCGGATTGAGGCGCGCGAAGCCCGCCTGTTGCCGGTAGGGTGTATGCGGATAGGGCGGTAGGACGTCGCTCGCGGCGTCGAGCGCCGCGACCTGTTCGGCGGTCAGTTCCCAGCCGACCGCGCCGAGATTCTGCCGGAGCTGCTCCTCGTTGCGCGCGCCGATGATTACCGACGACACGGTGGGGCGCCGGAGCAGCCAGTTGATCGCGACCTGCGGCACCGTCTTGCCGGTTTCGGCAGCGACGGCCTCCAGCGCATCGATCACGCGGTAGAGCAGGTCCTCGGTCACCGGCGGCGCGAACTGTTCGGTCTCGTGCAGGCGGCTGCCCGCCGGAACCGGGCGGTCGCGGCCGATCTTGCCGGTGAGACGCCCCCAGCCGAGCGGGCTCCAGACGAGCGCGCCGATCCCCTGATCGGCGGCGAGCGGCATCAGGTCGGCTTCATAGGCACGCCCGATGAGCGAATAATAGACCTGATGCGCGACGAAGCGCGGCGTGCCGCGACGGTCGGCGGCCGCCTGTGCCTTCATGAGCTGCCAGCCGGGATAGTTGGAGACGCCGGCATAACGCAGCTTGCCCGCCGCGATCAGCGTGGCGAGCGTGTCCATCAATTCGTCGACCGGGGTCGAGGCGTCGAAGGCGTGGAGCTGGAGCAGGTCGATATGGTCGGTGCCGAGCCGCCGCAGCGAAGCCTCGACCGCGCCGATCAGCCGGCTGCGCGAGGCGCCCCAATCCTGCGGCCCGTCGCCCATCGGCAGCCCGGTCTTGGTCGAAATCAGCACCGCATCGCGGCGGCCCTTGATCGCCTCGCCCAAAATCGCCTCCGACGCGCCGTTCGAATAGACGTCGGCGCTGTCGAATAGCGTCACCCCGGCGTCGAGGCTGATGTCGATGAGACGCCGCGCTTCCGCCGCGTCGCTCGTGCCCCAGGCGCTGAACAAAGGCCCCTGCCCGCCGAAGGTGCCGGTTCCGAAGCTCAAAGCCGGGACACGGAGCCCCGACGATCCCAATTGACGATAGTCCATGATCCACCCTTTCGGTTGCGTTGGAAGCATAGATGGACTCCGTGCCCCAGCCGGAGTAGCGCCAGCACAGGCGAAGGATTTTTGAAATGAACGCAAAGATGGATGGCGGCGGCGATCGCGCGCGATCGATGGAAGTGTTCGCGGCGACGGTCGCGGAAGGCAGCTTTTCGGCGGCCGGGCGCTGCCTCGGACTGACCCCGTCGGCGGTCAGCCGCACGATCGACCGGATCGAGGCGCGGCTGGGCGTGCGGCTACTCCTGCGTTCAACCCGCGCTCTGACGCTCACCCCCGAGGGCGAGGCCTATCTGCGCGCGGCGCGGCGCATCCTCGCCGATCTGGGCGATGCCGAACAGGCGATCGCCGATCAGGGCGCGCCGCGAGGGCGGCTGCGCGTCAGCGCAGCGCAGGCGCACGGGCGGCTGACGATCGTGCCGCTAATCGGCGAGTTCGTCGCGCTCTATCCGCATATCCTCGTCGACATCAGCCTTGCCGACCGGCTCGTCGATATCGCGGCGGGGCAGGCCGACGTCGCGATCCGGTTCGGCCCGCTTGCCGACAGCCCGCTGACCGCGCGCAAGCTCGGCGAAAGCCGCCGCGTCATCGTCGCCTCCCCTGCCTATCTGACGGCGCACGGAACGCCGCGCACCCCTGAGGATCTGCACGATCATAACTGCCTCAACTTCAACTTCCGCCGCGCCGAGCCGGTGTGGCCGTTCCGCGACGGGACGCGCGACTATGCGCTGTCGGTGCAGGGCAACATCGAGGCGAACAATGGCGAGACGCTGGGACAGCTTGCCGCGGCGGGGGTCGGCATTGCGCGCGTCGGCGCCTTCAGCATCGCCGACCAGATAGATTCCGGAGCGTTGGTGCCGATCCTGGAGGATTATAACCCGGGCGACATCGAGGCGATCCACGCGGTATTCGCGGGCGGCGCGAACACCCCTGCGCGGGTGCGGGTGTTCGTCGATTTCCTTGTCGAGCGGTTGGGGCGTGGGGGGTGAGACAGCCGGGCACCGATGGTTTAGGGTGCGGCCATGACTAGGGAAATGATCGACCTTCCGGTCCGGCGACTGGGCCTTGGCGAAACGGGCGACGGCATGGGAATCCGCAGCGTGCCGATCGAGGCGCCGGTGTCGGTCGAAGTCGGCGGCATCGCTTATGCGGTAATGATGGCGACCCCCACCGACCTGGAGGATTATGCCTTCGGCTTTGCGTTGGGCGAGGGGCTGGTCGAGACGACGGGCCAGATCGGGCGCGTCGATGTGCAGGCGATCGAGGGCGGCTGGGCGCTGCGCATCTGGTTACCGCCCGAACGCAATGCGATCGCGCTCGAACGCGCGCGCAAGCGGGTGAGCGAGAGCAGCTGCGGCCTCTGCGGGATCGAGAATATCGAGGAGGTGCTGCGTCCCCTGCCCGCGGTCACCGCGCGTATCGCCACCGATCGGGATGCTATCGCGGCGGCACTGGCGGCGCTCGGCGCGCATCAGCCGCTCGGGCGCGCAACCGGCGCGGTGCATGCCGCGGCCTTCTGTTCGCCCGGCGGCGAAATCCGGCTGGTGCGCGAGGATGTCGGGCGGCACAATGCGCTCGACAAATTGATCGGCGCGCTGGCGCGTGCGGGGATCGACCCTACGACCGGCTTTGTCCTGCTGTCGGCGCGGTGCAGTTACGAACTGGTCGAAAAGACCGTGCGTGCGGGCTGTCCGATGCTCGTCACCATCTCGGCGCCCACGAGCCTTGCGGCGGAGCGCGCTGCGGCGGCGGGGCTGACGCTTGTCGCGCTGGCGCGGACGGACTCGGCGCTGGTGATCAGCGACCCGCACGGGATGATCGCATGAAGACGCTCGGCGCGGTGCTCGCGGGCGGGCGGTCGAGCCGCTTCGGGTCGGACAAGGCGCTCGCGATGCTCGATGGACGGACGCTGCTCGATCATGCGACGACAGCGCTCGGCCCGCATTGCGATGCGGTGATCGTGGTCGGGCGGGGCGAGATTGCCGACTGGCCGCGGCCCGGCATGGGGCCGCTCGGCGGGATTGCGGGGGCGCTGATCCATGCGGCGGAGCGAGGATATGATCGGTTGCTGACCGCACCGGTCGATTGCGTGCGCCTGCCCGATGATTTGCGGGCGCTGCTCGAACCCGCGCCGGCGTTTCTGGAAACGCAGCCGGTGATCGGGCTGTGGCCGGTTGGATCGATCAGCGACCTGCGGGCCATATTGGAGGACGGAAGCGACCTCGCTGTCCGGGCCTATGCCCGCCGGATCGGAGCCCGCGCTGTGGCGAGCGACTTCGTGCCGCCGAACGTCAACAGCGCCGCAGACCTCGACCGGCTGACGCGGCTATGACCCGCCGATGGCGTTCACGGTGAACGCCAAAATGCCCATGTTGAAGATAAACGCCGCCATGCAATGGCCGAGCACGACGCGGCGCATATGCGCGCCCGATATGGTGACGTCCGACGTCTGGAAGGTCATGCCGAGCGTGAAGGCGAAATAGAGAAAGTCCCAGTAACCGGGCTCGTGCACCCCCGGCACCTCGATCCCGCGCCGGTCGCGCCCGTCCTTCTGCAAATAATAGAGATGCGCATAGTGGAGCGTGAACACCATGTTCGCGAACAGCCAGGCGAACGCGAGCGTCGCGATGATCAATATGACGTCGCAGCGATCCAGCTTGGCCGGACTGGCGATCAGCGTCCCCACCGCAAATAGGATCACCAGCGACAGCAATACCGAAATCGCGAGCAGGCCGAGACGGTTCGCGTCATTGTCCGCGGCGCGGCGGCGCATCTGCACGGCGTCGGCACGCAGGAGCGGCGCGAGCGAGCAGAGAAAGACGAAGGCGGCGACGTCGAAACCGGAAAGAAACGCCGTGCGCGGATCGATTCCCGATGCCAGCATCGCTCCCGCCGCCGCGACCAGAACGAGCGGAAAGATCAGGAAACGCACGGGCGCGATATGCCTGCCGACGGCCATCGGCGGCGTCAAACCGCGGCCCCGACGACACGCACCGGGATCGACTTCGCCGCCGGACAGCCGCTCGTCTTGTCGTAGAAAGCGAGCGGCAGCAGCGGATTGAGTTCGGGATAATAGCCCGCGACCGAACCGCGTGACATCGGATAGTCGAGGATCGTGAGCCCGTCGACGCGCCGCGCAATGCCGTCGGCGCCGATCGTTTCGAGCGCGACCTTCGCCCCCGCCTCCAGCCCGCGCGCCGCAATGTCGTCGGCGTTCATGAACAGGATCATGCGGTCGTTATACACGCCGCGATAGCGGTCGTTGTAGCTGTAGATCGTCGTGTTGAACTGGTCGTGCGAGCGCACCGTGGCGAGGCGCAGCATGTCGGGATCGTCGACCGGCGCGTTGACCGCGAGCCCGGGGAGGACGAGGAAATTGGCCTTGCCGTTCGGGGTCGCCCAGGCGCGGCGGCGCGGCGGGATGTCGAGGTGGAAGCCGAGCGGCGCCTTGATGCGCTCGGCAAAGCCTTCGTAGAGCGCGGGATAGACCTCGGCGATCTTGTCGCGGATCAGACCGTAATCGTCGATGTAGCGCGCCCAGTCGACCTTGCTTTCGGGCAGTGTCGCCATCGCCATGCGGCAGACGATCTCGGTCTCGGGCAGCAGGTGCGGGCTCGCGGGGTCGAGCACGCCGCGCGAGGCGGTGACGTTCGACATCGAATCCTCGATCGTTACGAACTGTTCGCCCTTCGCGGTTTCGATGCGTTCGGAACGCGCGACGACCGGCAGGATCAGCGCATCCTTGCCGTGGACGAGATGGCCGCGATTGAGCTTGGTCGCGATGCCGACGGTCAGGTCGAGCTTTCGCATCGCGGCGTAGGAGCGATCGGTGTCGGGCACCGCGCGGACGAAATTGCCGCCGAGGCCAATGAAGACTTTCGCGGTACCCGCCAGCATCGCCTCGACCGATTCAACCGCATGATGCCCGTGGCCGCGCGGCGGTTCGAAACCGAAAACGTCGCGCACCCGGTCGAGATAGGCCTGTGTCGGCTTCTCGTCGATGCCGACGGTGCGGTCGCCCTGCACGTTCGAATGGCCGCGGATCGGCGAGATGCCCGCGCCCGGCTTGCCGTAATTGCCCTTGAGAAGCAGCAGGTTCGCGATCTGCTGGACGAGCTGCGATCCCTGCTGATGCTGGGTGACGCCCATGCCGTAGCAGATGATCGTCGCGTTCGAGCGGATGTAGATTTCGGCGCAGCGGCGGATCTGCGCCTCGTTGATCCCCGCCGCGGCGACGAGGTCGGCCCAGTTCTGTGCCTCGATATCGGCCTTCAGCGCGTCGAAACCCGACGTATGTTCGGCGATGAACGCATGGTCGAGTAGCAGCTCACCCGCCGCTTCGCGCTCGAACAGTACCTTCATCATGCCCTTGAGCAACGCGAGGTCACCGCCGACCTTGATATGCACGAACTCGCTGGTGATATCGGTCGAGCCGAAGGTCGCCATCTGGACGATGTCCTGCGGTTCGGTGAACTGGATCAGTGCGCGTTCGGGCATCGGGTTGACCGCGACGATCGGCACCCCGCGCTTTCGCGCCTCGACGAGCGGGGTCATCATCCGCGGCGCGTTGGTCCCGGCATTGTGCCCGATCAGGAAGATCGCCTCGGCATGTTCGAAATCGTCGAGGATCACCGTGCCCTTGCCGACCCCGATCGACGGCGGCAGCCCGCGGCTCGTCGGCTCGTGGCACATGTTCGAACAATCGGGAAAATTGTTCGTGCCATATTCGCGCACGAAGATCGAATAGAGGAACGCCGTCTCGTTCGCCGTGCGGCCCGAGGTGTAGAATTCGGCCTGGTCCGGGCTTTCGAGCGCACGCAGGTGCGTGCCGATCAGCGCGAAAGCGTCGTCCCAGCTCACCGGCACATAATGGTCGGTCGCGGCGTCGTAACGCATCGGCTCGGTCAGCCGCCCCTGCATTTCGAGCCAGTAGTCCGACTGCGCCATCAGGTCGGTGACGCTATGCTGCGCAAAAAATTCGCGCGTGACGCGGAACTTCGTCGCCTCGTGCGCGAGCGCCTTCGCCCCATTTTCACAGAATTCGAGCTTCTTGGTACAGGTCGCGTCGGGAAAGGCGCAGCTCGGGCATTTGAAGCCGCCCGGCTGGTTCATCGACAGGAGCGCGCGCGAACCCTTGGTGACGACGCTCTGTTCGAGCAGCACCTTCGCGGTCGCGGCGGCCGCCCCCCAGCCGCCCGCGGGGCTGTTGTAGGTCCGGTACCGGGGTTTGGTGTTCGCCATCGTGCTTCGGCTAGCTGACCTTTGCGGTCGGCATGAGCCATGCCGACCCTCTGCCGTTCAGCTTATACACAAAACCTTCGCCGCTGCGCAGCGCATTGCGCAGCCCCTTCACCAGCGGGCCGATCGACACGTTCAGTTCGGCCGAGAACATCAGCATATAATCGCCGTCGACGGTCAGTTCCTTGCTGCCGTCGAGCTCGACAATATCGATCTCCTCGACCGGGACCGGCGCCTCGACCGCAAAAACGCCCGCGCCCGCCATCTTCGGCTGCACAAGGCCGTTGCCGCCGAGCACCCCGGCCACCGTGTTGTGGCGGTGCGTGGTCAGCGCGATCCCCGACGAACAGGCGTAAAAGGCCTTGTCGTCGAGCAGCAGCGCGTCGCCGTCGATCGCACCGATGATGAAGTTGCGCCGTCCGGGCTCGGTCCAGATCGTCCCATGCCCCGAAAATTTCGTCGCAAAGGCCGATTCGCCCGTGCCCGCCGACGCGAGCGCGCGGCTCAGGAATCCGCGATCCTCATGCTGCTGGACGGTCGATTCGATCTTGCCGTGCATATATTGGAGTGCGCCGGGTTCGAGCAGGATCGCGCCGCCGGTCAGCGTGATGCAGAGCTGGAAGATGTCGGTGGCTTCGGCGATATAGTGGAAACCGCCTTCGGCGGTCGGGATGCCGCGGGTGACCAGCCGCTTTTCGACGAAGCGGTATTTTTCGATTCGCACCCCGACCGCCTCGACGCTTTCTTCCAGCCTGCGAAACTCGCTCATCCAAAAAACCCCTGTCCTGTTAGCTGAACGGCCTGTCACCTGAACGGATTATCGTCGTCCGAATAGCGTTCGTTGATGAATTGCATATTGTTGGTGAAGGCGTTGATGTCGTGCTGGGCAAGGTCGCGCAGCATCGCGTCGACGCGCTCCTGGAGCCGGTCGAGGCTCGCGCCGAGCAGGAAGCTCGCCGATTTCCCCGTCTTGCGAAAAATCTCGCCGCGGTGGCTGGCGGGGACGTCAATATAGCTCTGGACGAGCTGCGGCAGGTGGACGTCGCGCATCTGGCCGGTGTCGACCCGGCTGAAGCTCGGCACCTGCTCGCGCTCCATCGCCTTTTCGACCGCCTCGATCGATTCGAGGATATGGGCGATCTTGGCCTGCGCACTGTCGGGAATCCGGTCGTCCTTATAATCGAAGACCTTCGGTGGCGGCGGCGCGGCCGGCGGCGGCGCGGCGCGCTCATTCTCCTGCGCTGCCCCCTCCCCGCCGAAAAGGCGGCCGAGCCGTCGAAGCATGCTCATACCGTTCCTGTTCCCACCTCTTCCATGATCGCCGTTCCTTCCATAGCCTTGCACCGCGGGCTTTCCAAGGACGGCCGGACCTAAAGCGAACCGAGCGCCGACTGTTGCTGGCTGTCGAGCGCATCGACCGACGCTGTGACGTCGGCGATCGCCGACCGCAGCGCCGCGACCTGCTGCGACGCCTCGGCGCTGTCGAGCGCGATGCGTGCATTGCCGCGCGCCGATGCGCCGCTCGCGCTCTCGCCGAGCGCCGCCGCCGCGGTCGTTACCCCGCCGATGCGGTCGAGCACGATGCGCTGGTTGGCGAGCGTCTGCGCGGCGACGATGGCGGTCTGGAGCGCGGCGATCGTGGTCGCCGAAGCCCGGTCGATGCCCTTCACCAGCTCGAGATTGTTGGCGAGGACGATGCCGAGCATCGCATAGCTCTGCTGCGACACCGCCATCTGGGTGAGCAGGTCGCCGTGCCGCTGGCGCACCTCGAACAGCGCGGTCTCGCGGAGGCGCCGCGCCTTCGCCGGGTCGCTCGCGTCGAGTTGTCCCGCGAGCCGCTCGAAACGCTCGTCGAGGCTCGCGCACATGCCGATCGCCTCGGCAAGGCTCGCCAGCATCGGCCAGACCGCCTTGCGATAGGCGGTGACCGCAATATTGTCCCGAAGCAGCGTGTCGCGGCTCGTCGCCATCGTCGAAAGCGCGGTTTCGATTTCGCCCTCGGCGTCGCGATAGCGGTCGAAATAGCTCGCCAGCGCATCGCCGCGCGCGAACAGCCCGAGGAATTTGCGCGGTTTCAGCAGTTCATCGCCCGCGCCGGGGTTAAGCCGTTCGAGCACCGCGCGGAGGCGCGCGAGCTGCGCATGGACCGCCGACACCGCACCTTCGCGGCTGCCGCCGCGCGCCATCGCCAGCCGCGCCTGATCGGACAGCGCCCGCACCTCGTCGGCGCCGATCGTCGAAATCCGGCCCGCCATCCGGTCGAATTCGGGGCTTTGCGTGTCGATCGCGACGAAGGCGCCCGCATATTCGCGCGCGACCGCCTTGATCCGCGCGGCAGTCGCCTCGCTGAGCGCGAACTCGTCCGTTGCCGGTGCCGGGCCGCCCGATGCCGGCGGCTCGAGTTCCAGCCCGTTCATCGAAGCGGCCCTGCGATCATGCGACCTTGATGCCCGATTGCTGGTCGGGCCCGGCGACGCCGTGCGTCTGCGCGCGCTTGACGACCATCCCCGCCCAGGGGGCGTGCGTCGCGGGTTCGCACATGCTGCCGTTGCGTCCGAACACCGCGGGCGCCTCATGGCTCAATATCGCGCGCGCCTCGGCCATTTCTTGGACGTCGGGGCGATAGACCGAATGGATGATCGCGATCTGGTCGGGGTGGATCGCCGTCTTTGTCAGCAGGCCATGCTCGATGTCCTGCTCGACCTCGCGGCGCAGCACGTCGGGCGAGTTGAAATGCTCGAAGACCGGCGCCGCGACCGAAAAGCCGTTCGGGATGAAGGTGCCGGCGATGTCGCGAATGACGCTGCCGAGCGGCCCGTCATAGGCGGTGCGGTATCGCGACCGGCGGATGCCGAGCAGCCCGAGAATGTCGTTGCCGCCGATACGCACCGCCGACACGCGTTCGGCATAGGGTTTGAGCTGGTCGCAGAGGCGCGCGAGCGCCATCCGGTCGAACGCATCCTCGCCCTCGATCGTCGGCATGATCCGGTGATCCTCGTGCATCAGCGCGGTGAGCCACACCGGCAGCGACTGCGTCGTCACCTTGGGCAGCACGAAGCCGTCGATGCGATCGATTCCCTTCATCTTCAGGAGCTGCGGCAGCATCCGGAAATCGCGCGGCCGGACATAGACCGACAGCGTCGGCGCCTTGGCGACCAGCGCCTTGAGCAGCGCCGCCAGATCGTCGAGCGCGGCGTCGACCTGATCGTCGCGGACCGAATCCTCGAGGCACACGACCATCGAACGCAGATCGTCGATCGCCCCATAGGCCATGGTCCGCGCCGCGGGGTTTGTTGCCGGCACATAGAGGGTGGCGCCCAGCTCGACTGCGTTCATTGCTGGTCTCCTCCCAGATCCTTGATAATGGTCATCGCCCGATAGCTCCGCAAGTTTCTTTCCACGACCGGCACCCCCGCTTCGCTCGCCAGCAACTCGATATGCGCGATGTCGGGATCGCCGCGCCGCTGGACATAGACGCGGTCGGGAACGCGGCGCAGGATCGCGCGCGTCGCCTCGGCGATCCCCGGCTTGATGCGATTGCGATCGCTTACTCCGCATTCGGCCGCAATCCCGGCGATCGTTTCCTGCGCGGCGACGCGGATTTCGGCCGCGCTTGCCGCGGACCATGGCGCCGTCGTCGGCTGCCAGTCGCCCGCGCCGTCGATTGTGTCGATATAGGCGCGGCTGAGGTCGCTTGGCGCATGCTCGGTCATGGCAAGGCACGCATGGAAATCGTCGGGGCCGACAAGGGCGTCGCTCAGCACCGAGCGGCTGACGAGCCCCGAAACGATGCCGTTGAGGAGCCCGCCGGGAATGACATAATCGTCGAATGTCGCGGCGAGGTCGGCGCATCCGGCGGGGTCCGCAACGACCGCGAGGAACGGCGCGAAGCCGCTCGTCGCCGACGCGAGCGCCCGGTCGAGTTCGCCGCGGATCGCGCCTTTGCCGGTCCAGCCGTCGACGAACAGCGCATTCGCGGTACCGTGGCGGCGCGCGATATAGGCGAGCGCATTCTGGTCGATACCGCGGCCGCGGATGATGCTGACCGAATAATGCCAGGCCTCGATCCCGATCCGGCGCAGCGCACGCTTGAGCAGGATGCCGATCGGCGTCCCGGCGCGCGCGAGCGAGACGATGACGCAGCTTGAAGCTGTTTGCGGCCGCTCGGCGATCGCAAGCGCCAGCCGTTCGACATCGTGGCGGACGCGCGCCGCATTCGCTGCGAGCGCTGTTTCGTATAGGCGCAGATAGCGCGCGTCGGGCAGCGGCTCCGCCGACAGCATCTCCGAATAATGGCGCGCACCCGACTGGATCAGCCGTTCCTTTGCGGCGATGTCGGTCGGTTCGATCCGCGCCGGATTGAGCAGGAAGATGACATCGTCGGGGTCGTAGGAACCCGAGAAAGTCCAGTTGCCGTCACCGTCCCGCCATGGACCTTGCATGTGCGCCGCCGTCGCCATCAGTCGATCCAGCCGTTGCCAAGGACGATATGCGACCAGAGCTGCGTGCGCGTGGGCACCGCGGCGAAATCGCACAGATCCATGAAACCGACGTCGGACACGCTGTCGCCGATCCCGATGACCGGCTGGTCGGGCCGCGCGGCACGAATGCTGTCGATCATGTAGCGCACAGCGTGGCGCTTGCTGAGCCAAGGGGGCAGATAGGCGAGGTTGTTGCCGTTGCGATGGCAGCGCCAGCCGGTGGGCACCTGCCGCGCGAGTTCCTGTTCGAGCACCGCGAGTTCGTCCGCGTCATGCGCGTTGCTCTTGACGACGATATAGAGCGTCAGGCCGTTTTCCTCGACCGCCCAGTGGCGAAAGCGTTCGGTGCAAAGCGCATCGGTCAGCGCGCGATAAACCTCGCCGACCGGCGCGGCGCGGCGCGATTCGGCTTCGAGGCAGTCGTGCCATTCGCGATCGACCGCACCGTCCGCATCGAGGATGCAGCCGCCGTTCGAACAGATCGCGGGCGCCTGCCCGATCGTCACGCGCGCGAGCACGTCGCGGCCGCGCGCGGTCACCGGGATCACCGTCCCCGTTTCGAGCCAGCGCAGGAAATGCTGCTGCATCGGCGTCGCAAAGCCGCTGGGGCTGCCGTCGAGCAGGCTGCTCATCTGCCGCAGGCCCTGCTGACCCGGCGGGCATTTGGGCAAGGTCTGGAACAGCGTGTCGTCGAGGTCGGTGAGGATGACGGGATTCACCGGCTTTCCTCCGCCGCATAGCGGCACGCGACGACATCGACGGGCACCGACGATCCGAGCGCCGCCAGCGCGGCCCGTGCCTCCGCCTGCTGGTCTGCCGGCACTTCGGTGACGATGACCACGCGGTCGGGCGCATGGCCGAGCATATTGTAGAGGAAACAGGGCGCGCCGCTGCCATAGCTGTCGTGGAAGGTCGACTTGCTCGCCATCGCGCCGCCCAGCATTGCCGGGCTGCGCGTGATGCACTGGACCGCGGCGATGCCACCGTGACGTTCGATTTCCTCGGCGACGAGCAGGGCCTCATAGCTATGCTCGCCTTCGCCGAGTACGAGTATGCGTTCGTCCGGAGTGGCGGTGACCGCTGCACGCTGCGCGCTTTCAGGACGCAGCAGGCCGGTACGGCTGCTCATCCCCGCATCGGGCGCGGCGCCCGGCGCGTTGCTGCCCGCCGCCAGTTCGGCGGGCGGGGCCGACGCCGCCGCCGACCAGCGCATCCGGCCGCCGACGATCGCGCGCGCGGCCGCCGGACGCGGCATCGCGTCCAGATAGCTGCCATCGCTCCAGTCGGTGATGCAGCAGGTCTCGATCCGTTCGAGAAGCGGCATCGCATCGAGCAGCGCGCTTGCCGCGGCGACGAAGGTCGCGCCGGTCGAACATTCGTCGTCGACGATCACCAGCGACCGCGCATCGGCAACCTTTGCGCGGATCGCCGGATCGGCGATCTGGACGAGGTGCGAGGTCGCGTGGCTGTGCCCTTCCTCGAAGCGCGCGACGACCTCCGCGCCCGCCACGCGCTGCCGCGACGATTGCAGGTAGACGGCGTCGGCGTGCGGGTTTCGTGCCTGCCATGCGGCGAAACAGCCCTGCCCCAGCGCCGTCGCGGTTTCGGCCATGCCGAGGAACACGATCGGCCCGGGCAAATCGCTCCCCACCCGCGCAGCGAGCCCGTCCATCGTAGCGCGCATATCCGCGGGCCGCGCGGGCAAATGGCGGCCGAGCACGCGCGACACGATCAGGAAACCGCGGCGCGGGTTGGCGCGCGCCGCGACGTCGCAAAAGGCGTCGATATCGACGTCGCCGTCCACGAACAGGTCCAGCGTGCCGGTCGACAGTTCCACCGTCATGGCCGGCGCCGCGTGCGTAACGTGCATAAACTAACTCATGTCCAAGGGAGGATCGACGGACAGCGAACGGCGGGACGCTGCGCGGCGACGTCGATGTGTGCGAGCGCGCTTTTAGGCGCTGACGATTATGCTGACAACCGAATCACGCAACCGCTGCACGACGTTGCGCCGGTTGTTGTCGGTCGACATCGGCACCGGTGTTCCTTCGACTCCCGACGCCGCCAGCATCTCGTGAACGAGGCTGACCTTGATGCCGAAATTGACATTCTCGCTGATCGCCCCACGGTCACGCAGATTGCCGTGCGCGAGCGACGAGGAGGTGATCCCGACAAGGTTGCCATATTCGTCGAGGATCGCGCCGCCCGACGAGCCCGACCCGATCGGCGCGGTGAACTGGAAGCGGGCGACATCGCCCTCCCAGCCCTTCAGCCCCGACACATTGCCCGTCGACACCTTGAGGTCGGCGCCGAGCAGGTCCATCAGCGGATAGCCCGCGGCAAGCACGGCTTCGCCCAGCCAGATCGCCGCGCTGTTGCGCAGCGGCAGCGGGGTACCCTGCACCTCGCCCTGCAGGATCGCGAGGTCGTGCAGCGGATCGACCGCGAGCATCGTCAGCGCCTGCTTGCCGCGCCCGATCCGGAAATCGTTGCCGCCCTCGATGACATGGGCGTTGGTGACGACGATGCCGGGCGCGACGAGGACGCCGCTGCCCGAACCGAGCGAGGTTCCGGGCGGCGCGCTCCGGCGCTCGCCGCGTTCGCCGCCTTCCCAGCGTTCGCGGCCGCCGTCGGCCTGGCTGCGCCCCGGAATCGCGTCGACGCGGAAATTGCGCGCGCGCGCGAAAGCCTCGATGCCGAAGGTATAGCCTTCGTTGGCAACCTTCACCCGCCGTCCGCCGTCGCGCATATAGGCTTCGGCGATGATCACCGCCGCGAGCAGGTCGAACGGCTTGGGGAATTCATAGCTGGTGCCGCCGAAATCGACGGTGACCGGATAGCAATCGTTGACGAACCCGCCGGTCCGGTCGTCGGAGATATAGAGCAATATCTCGGCCTGTTCGCCGAGATCTGCCATCGTCGAAAGGCGCCATTCGCCGGCGGCGCTGCCGCGTTCGAGCGGCTGGAACTGCCCTTCGCGCGAGACCGCGACGACGGTGATGCGATCGGCGTTGCGCCCGCCGATCCGTATCGTGCAGGCATCGTCGTTGCCGATGGAAAGACGTTCGCCCGGCTGCGTGCTCTTCATCGTCATCCCCCCTCCGCCGTCATGCCGCGACCGGCTGGACAACGGTCGAAAATGCCACTTCGGTATCGATGACCGACCGGTCGACGGTGTCCGCCGACAGCCGTCCGGTAAGCAGCCCCGCCCAGTCGGCGACCAGCCGGCACCCGACCTGATCGGCGTAGACCACGCCGCCCGCTGGGCGCGCGTTGATTTCGAGCAGCTTCCAACTCCCGTCGACCGCGCGGCGGAACTGCGCATTGACAAGGCCGTGCAGCGCGAAGCGTTCGACGATCGCCGCGACGACGGGTTCGAGCGCGTGGCGCGTGACGATATGCTGGCGGCTCGTCCCGAGCTTGGTCCGCGCGGCATATTTCAACAACCGGCCTTCGTCGGCCAATATGTCGAACGAGATTTCGGGACCGGGGAGATAGGCCATCGCGACAATCTCGTCGATCGGTCCATTCTGTTCCTGCGCGCGCAGCGCCGCCAGATAGTGATCGGGGCGAATCCGGCGCCGCTCGGAATCCTGGAGATGCGCCATCGGCGACACGTCCATCAGGCGCCAGAAGCCGAGTCCGTTGACGCCCTGCCGCGGCTTGACGCACGGCCCGGCGTCTTCACCGCCATCGGCGTCGGGCCAGTCGGCGAGCAGCGCCGCAAGCGCGTCGCCCGTCGCCACCCGATAGGTCGGAAGATGATAATCCTCGCCCGCGAGCGCCGCCGCAAAGGCATATTTGTCGTCGAGCAGTTCGAGCGTCGGAACGTCCGCGGGCAGGTGAACGCGGCACGGCAGGTCGGCGGCGGCGATCAGCTTGCGCCGCCGGGTGGGGATGAAGATGTCGATCGCATGGCGGTCGATCGTCTCGCGCACCCAGTCCAGATAGGCATCGGGATCGCCCGCCGCATCATCCGCGCCGCCGTCGATCCATGTCGCGGTCGGCCCCGGATAATGCGCGCTCATCGGCGAAACGCTGACATAGACTTCGAGCGACGGATCGGCGCCGCGCATCAGCCCCGCGATCGGGGCGAGCGAGAATCCGCGATTGAACCAGATGCGCACCGGCTGCGTCACCGCCGAACGATCATGACAGCCGGCGCGCCATCAACCGAGGTTGACGCCGAGGCTGCCCGCGAGGCCCGACAGGCCGCTCGCCCAGCCTTCGCCGATCGCCTTGACCTTGATGTCGCCCTGCGGCCCGCGATAAAGTTCGACGAAGATCAGCGAGGTGTTGGTGCTGCCGTCTTCCGACAGGTCGAAGCGCGCCAGTTCCTTGCCGTCGGCGTCATTGAGCACGCGCGCATAGGCATTCGAAACCGATCCGAAATTCTGGCGGCGTTCCTGCCCCTCGTGGATCGTGACCGCGACGACGACCTTCTTCACATCGGCGCCGAGCCGGCCGAAATCGACCTTGATCGTCTCGTCGTCGCCGCCGCCCTCGCCGGTACGGTTGTCGCCGCCATAGACGACCGATCCGTCGGGCGATGCCTTGTTGTTGTAAAAGATGAAGTGCGCGTCGCTCAGCACCTTGTCATTGCTGCCGACGACGAACGCCGACGCGTCGAGGTCGAACGCCGCACCGTCGGTCTGGCGCACGTCCCAGCCCAGCCCCACCGTCACCGACGACAGGCCGGGTGCTTCCTTGCTCAGCGAAACATTGCCGCCCTTGCTCAATGACACTGCCATGTCCGCTCCCTTTCCAAATGCTGCGGCTTCGGCTCCGGCGACGATGCCGGGCCGAAGCTGCTATCTTTCAAATCAACCGATATTGACACCAAAGTGAGTCGCGAGCGGACCGAGCCCGCCCTTGAAGCCCTGACCCACCGCGCGGAATTTCCACTCGCCGGCGTTGCGATAGACTTCGCCGAGGATCATCGCGGTTTCGACCGATGCGTCTTCGGACAGGTCGTAACGGACGATTTCGGTGCCGGTCTTGGCGTCGACGATGCGGATGAAGGCGTTCGACACCTGGCCAAAGCTCTGCCCGCGCGACTCGCCATCATGGATGGTCACCGCGACGGCGACCTTTTCGACCTCGGCCGGGGTCTTCGACAGCACGATCTTGATCTGCTCGTCGTCGCCGTCGCCCTCGCCGGTGCGGTTGTCGCCCTGATGGATCACGGCGCCGCCGACATCCTTGTTGTTATAGAAACAGAAGTCGCCGTCCGAACGCACCTTGCCGTCACCCTTCAGCAGGAAGGCCGACGCGTCGAGGTCGAAATCCTGTCCGTCGGTCGCGCGGACGTCCCAGCCGAGACCGACAATGATTTCGTCGAGCCCGGGCGATTCCTTCGACAGGCTGACGTTGCCGCCCTTGGAGAGTGAGATTGCCATCGAATTTATCCTTTCTGATTCCGATCGGGTGCGCCCGGATTACCGGGCCACCGTCACGCTGGGGTTGTTTCAGGCTGCGGCGGCTTCGCCCTCGCCGCCCGGATTGGCCCTGTTCCACCGCACCGAGGACCAGAAGGCGATGCCGATCAGCACCGCGCCGATCAGGCCCGTGATCACTTCCGGGATATGCTGGAAGGTGTTGATGTACATGATCACCGCAAGCGCGAGGATGGCGTAGAAGGCGCCATGCTCAAGGTAGCGATATTCGGACATCGTGCCCTTGCGCACGAGGAAGATCGTCATCGAACGCACGAACATCGCGCCGATGCCAAGGCCAATGGCGATGATGATCAGGTTGTTGGTGAGCGCGAAGGCGCCGATCACCCCGTCGAACGAGAAGCTGGCGTCGAGCACTTCGAGATAGAGGAAGGCGCCGAAGCCGGCCTTTGCCACCTGTCCCGTCGTCGGCGTCGGGGGTTCGAGCACATGGTTGACGATCTCGACGACGATGAAGGTCAAAAGGCCGCCGATCGCCGCGATGATGAAGGTCAGCGCATCGGCGTCGGACAGCATCGTCGAGGTCGCCCAGGTGCCGAGCAGCACCAGCCCGATCGCCACCGCATCGATATCGGCGACTTTCGCCAGCGGCCGTTCGATCGCGGCGATCCAGTCGACCTCCTTGTCGGAGTCGAAGAAATATTTGAGGCCGACCATGCCGAGGAAGGCGCCGCCGAAGCCCATCAGCCCGATATGCGCATCGCTGACGATCGCCTGATATTGTTTGGGTTCGTTAAGCGCGAGCTTGAACGCCTCGATCGGGCCGAGACCGGCGGCGACCATCACGATCACCAGCGGGAACACGATGCGCATCCCGAAGACCGCGATCGCGATACCCCAGGTGAGGAAGCGTTGCTGCCATACCGGGTCCATGTCCTTGAGCACCGAGGCGTTAACCGCGGCGTTGTCGAACGACAGCGACACTTCGAGCACCGACAGCACGACGCAGATCCAGACGATCCCGAGCACGCCGTCGATCGTTCCGGTGAGTTCCCAGCCGTACCAGGCCCCCAGTGCGAGCGCGACCACCGAAAAGAGCAGTGAGCCGCCAAAATGTTTCAACATCTACTTATGTCCCCTTGCCACCCGTTGCGGCGCCTCGATCGTCAATCTTTCGATCCCGCTGCCCAGCGCAGGAAGATCCCGACGTCGTCGGCATATTCCTTCTGGTCGCGGTAATAACGCATGTGGCGCTGCATCCGCAGGCTGCCACCTTCATTCTCGAGAAGCGCTATACCGCAAAGCCGGCAATTGTCGCGCCCTTCGTCAAGGCGGACCTCGATCTCGGGCTGGCCGGGAACGGTCATCCGCACCACGCCGTCGGTCTTGGTCCAGTTCGGCACCCCGTCATAGATGAGCGCGAACACCGCGATGCGCTTGATCTGGTCGAAATAGCGCCCGTTGACGCGGATCGTCTCGCCCGCCGACACGGCGCCGGTGCGGTCGTCGCCCGACAGCTGGATGAACGGTTCGCGCTCATAATCGCCGAACGAGCGGCCGAGCGCCTGGATCACGCCCTTGTACCCGTCCTGCAGCTCGAACAGCACGCCAAGGTCGAGGTCGATATTCTTGGCGCCGCCGCCGAAGAAGCCGCGCTTCTGCTCGGCCTGGCTCCAGTTGAGGTTCAGTATGATCTCGCCGAACGTCGCGCCCGTTTTCTTGAGGCTGACGCTCGGGCTCGATTTTTCGAGGGTGATTTTCTTGAGGCTGACTGGTGCCGCCGGAGCGGGCGCAGGGGCCGGAGCCGGTGCGGGCGTCGGCGCGGGCGCAGGCGCCGGTGCGTCGGCGACCTCGCCTCCGAAATGCCCGATCAGGCTCGCCAGCCCGCCCGCGAAGCCCGCAGCGATCGTGCCGCACTTCCAGCCCGAACTGTGGCGATACAGCTCGACCATCATCACCGCTTTTTCGTCGGTGAGATGCTCGGCGACGTTGAATTCGGCCTTGCCGCCGTCGATCGACACCAGGAGCGGCCGCGCCTCGGCGATCGGGCGGCTGTCGTGCGTCGCGGTAAAGACGATGCGGTCGATGCTCGCGGGCAGCGCATCGAGGTCGAGCGCGAACACCGCCTTGTCCGCCGATGCCGTCAGGCCGATCGCCCCTTCGGGCGACCGCGGGTTCGAGAAGAGCACGACATAGCGGTCGTCGCCGATCTTGCGCGCGGCATCGAGCCCGAAGGCCGCGATGTCGACCCCGGCCATCCCGAAGGATACCGCCACCTCGCAGCGCCCGCCGATCCCGAGATCGGCCAGACCGCGCTTTTCACCCTTTTGCAGCTGCATCGATATTCCCCACTGGCTTCGCGGCCGTCAGGGCCGCGAAGGGTCGCCAATTGTTCGAAAAAAGATCAGATCAGGCGGCGCGACTGGTCGACCAGTTGCTGGACGTGCACGCCCGCGGCGCGCTCGCCGATCGCCTTGTACACCCATTCGCCGCCGCTGCGCTTCAGCGACGCGAGGATCAGGCCGGTGTAGGAGCCGCTTTCGCTGATGTCGTAGCGCGCGAGTTCGCGGTTGGTCGACAGGTCGATGACGCGGCCGAAGGCATTGGCGACCTTGTCGAAGGTCTGACCGCGGAAGCTGGTCACCGTCAGCACCAGCGTCTCGACATTCGCGGGCAGGCGCGTCAGGTCGACCGAGATCGTCTCGTCGTCGCCGTCGCCTTCGCCGGTCAGATTGTCGCCGCTGTGGCGGATCGATCCGTCGTCGCTTGTCAGTTTCTGGAACCATACCGTGTCGACGACATTGCCCGCGGCGTCGAAAACGAGGCACGATGCGTCGAGGTCGATGTCAGCATTGCCGCCCGACAGCTTCGCAAAGAATCCGGTTGCCTGGACCATGTCCCAGCCCACGCCCAGCGCGATCCGCGTCAATCCGCCTGCACCGGCCTCCTTGGCCAGGCTGACGCTCGAATTCTTGTTCAGCGAAATAGCCACGAGCTTCATCCTCCTCCGACAATCATGAAATATGCCGTAACTGATATAAATTGGCCGGCAGCCTGTCCATATCTTTGCATTCGGGTTTCATAAGAAAAAATGAATGAAATAATTCTGCAATTCAAACCCTTAGAATAGTATGTTTGTAAATCGGTGATCGATGATCGGTCGGCCGTGATTGCGAGCTGCATGTTAGCGCGAACTCTTCAATAGGCGGAGCTATTCGTGCAGGATAAGGCGCGGCGCACCGCAGCCGAACCACGAATTTCCAGGGGATGTTGGCGCGCCCGGCAGGATTCGAACCTGCGACCACCCGCTTAGAAGGCGGGTGCTCTATCCAGCTGAGCTACGGGCGCGCAGCGCATTTGCGTCGCGGCGCGAATAGCGCGGTTTGCGTAGGCTGCAAAGCAGGTTAAGCAGCGGTCGATGTCCGATTCCGCCGCGCCCCCTGCCAAACCCGCTCCCGTCAGCGCGGCCAATGTCCATCATTTTCGCTATTATGACCTTGTCATGGCGGCGTTCGTCGCGGTGCTGCTGCTCAGCAACATCATCGGCGCGTCCAAATTGTCGACGGTCGGCAGCCTGACTTTCGGCGCCGGCATCCTGTTCTTCCCGATCAGCTATGTCATCGGCGACGTGCTGACCGAAGTCTATGGCTATGCACGCGCGCGCCGCGTGATTTGGGCGGGGTTCGGCGCGCTGCTGTTCATGGCGGTGATGAGCTGGGTCGTGCTCGCGATGCCGCCCGCGCAGGACTGGTGGTGCGGCGGCGCCGACACGCTGACGCTGAAGGAAGGTGCGGCGACCGGCACCGGCGCGGTATGCCAGGCAAGCTATGAAAGCGTGTTCGGCAGCGCGTGGCGGATCGTCGTTGCCTCGATAGCCGCTTTCTGGGCCGGCGAGTTCGTGAACTCCTACGTCCTCGCGCGGATGAAAATCGCGACGGGCGGCCGCTTCCTGTGGATGCGCACGATCGGATCGACGATCGTCGGACAGGGCGTCGACAGCCTGATCTTTTACCCCATCGCCTTCCTCGGCATCTGGGAAACCGAGCAGGTGCTGCTGGTCCTCACGACGAACTGGGCGATGAAGGTCGCGTGGGAAGCGGCGTTGACACCGGCAACCTATGTGGTGGTAGGGGCGTTGAAGCGCCGCGAAGGCGTCGACGTGTTCGACGAAGGCACCGACTTCAACCCCTTTGCCGCCAAGGTATAGACCCTAGCCTCCCCGGGAACTGGATTCTTATGACGTTGCTTGAAATTGCCTCGCTGTTCGAGGCGCGCAAGGTGTCGGTCATCGAGGCGACGGGCCTCGATAAGGACGCGCTGCACATCTATTTCGGACTGACCCTGTTCCTCGTGGTCCGCTTCCTGTGGCGCCGCCGCGGCGGATGGGTGATCGCCTGGCTGGCGGTGCTCGTCATGGCGTGCGGCGGCGAATGGCTCGACCTCAACGCCGAAATCAGCCGATCGTCGATCCAGCCCGACGCGGCGCACTGGCACGATATCTGGAACACGATGTTCTGGCCGACGGTGCTGCTGCTCGTCGGGCGCTGGCTGCAACCACGGCCGGAAGCGCCGGCCGAACCGGACGACGAAATGTCAGGCGAGTACGCCGAGCGCCGCCTCGAACAGGCGTAGCCCGTCGGTGCCGCCGTGCGCGCGGTCGATCGCGCGCTCGGGGTGCGGCATCATGCCAAGCACATTGCCCGCATCGTTCAGCACGCCCGCGATGTCGCGCGCCGACCCGTTGACGCTATCGGCGTAGCGGAACGCGACGCGGCCCTCGCCCTCGATCCGGTCGAGCGTTTCGGCGTCGGCGAAATAATTGCCGTCATGATGCGCGACGGGAATATCGATCCGCTCGCCCGCGTTATAGCTGGCGGTGAACAGCGACTGGCTGTTCTCGACCGTCAGCGGCACGGTGCGGCACACGAAATTGAGGCCCGCGTTGCGCATCAGTGCGCCGGGCAGCAACTGCGCCTCGGTCAGCACCTGGAAACCGTTGCACACGCCAAGCACCGGTACGCCGCGGCCCGCGGCATCAGAGACCGCGCGCAGGATCGGCGAACGCGCCGCCATCGCGCCCGAGCGGAGGTAATCGCCATAGGAAAAGCCGCCGGGGAGCGCGATGAAGTCGATGCCATCGGGCAGCTCGGTCTCGCGGTGCCACACCATCGCGGGGGCGCGGCCGGTGACCGTTTCGAGCGCGACCGCCATGTCGCGGTCGCAGTTCGAACCCGGAAAGACGATGACGGCGGTCTTCATGGCAGCGGCTCCCCTTACGGACGTTCGATGCGGTAGTTTTCGATCACCGTGTTGGCGAGCAGCTTCGCGCACATGGCGTCGAGGTCGGCATCGCTCGTGCCGTCGGCGACATCGAGTTCGATGAAGCGGCCGGCGCGCACGTCCGCAACGCCGCCGAACCCCAGCCCTTCGAGCGCATGATGGATCGCCTTGCCCTGCGGGTCGAGGACCCCCGGCTTGAGCGTCACATAGACATTCACTTTCATGGGGCGGGCCTTTGCAAGATGGGTGCGGGGAAGATGGGCGCGCCTATGCCCGCGAATCACTTTTCGGGCAAGGCTGGCCGCACGAAAAATATGGCTGTTCGGATTGCGAACCAGTCGCATCTTTCCTGTTGCGAATCCCTCGCACTATCCCTACATCGACCTTGTTGAGAAGGATTCGCACATGGTCGTCTGTGTCTGCAACGCAATAAAGGAAAGCCAGCTGCGCGATGTCGCGCGGAGCGGCCAATTGCGGTGCGCCAAGGCTGCCTATGCGCAACTGGGTCGCAAACCCAAGTGCGGACAGTGCCTGTCATTCGCTCGCAATATCATCAGCGACGTCGCCGCGACCGCCTGATTTTTCTTGGTTTTCTGCCATTTTTGACCTTGGCCTGATGGGGCCGGGGCGCGTATAATGCGCCCACCCCATTCCAAGACAAAAATGACAGGACAGACACCATGAAGGGCGACGAAAAAGTCATCGACTTCCTCAACGAGGCACTCAAGAACGAGCTGACCGCGATCAACCAGTACTGGCTGCACTATCGCATGCTCGACAATTGGGGCGTCGCGCGCCTCGCGCATTTCGAGCGCGAAGAGTCGATCGACGAGATGAAGCACGCCGACAAGCTGGCCGACCGCATCCTCTTCCTCGGCGGCCTCCCCAATTTCCAGCTGCTCGGCCGCCTGCGCGTCGGCGAGACGGTCGAGGAAATCCTGAAGGCCGACCTCGCGATCGAGGAAGAAGCGATCCCGCTGCTCCGCGACGCGATCGCACATTGCGAAAGCGTGCGCGACTATGTCAGCCGTGACCTCTTTTCCGACATCCTCGAAAGCGAAGAGCATCATGTCGACGAGCTCGAAAAGCAGTTCGAGATGATCGAGCGCATGGGCCTCGAAAATTATATCCAGCTCCAGTCGAAGCCGGTGAGCGACGACTGACAGCGATTCGGCGGCGCGGGAGCCAAGTCCACACCCTAAGCCGTTGATAAGAGAGGCGCTTTCGGGCGCCTCTTTTTTCGCTTGTATTTGCGAATAATTCTCAATAGCAAGGTGGAGCAGTCCCCTCCTGCCGGCCGCTGCAACTTCCAGTTGCGCTTAAAGCGGCCGGCATCTTTTTCCCAAAAGACGGACAGAAGGACTGCACGGGCCGGGAGAAAACACCTCATGCAAAGCAGCGAGCTGATCCGCCAACTGACCGAGCAGCCGCTGGTGCGCGACCTGTCGGTCGAGGCCGCGCAGGCCGTCCTCGCGCTGCGTTACTGCATCCTCTGCCGCCGCAGCGAGCGCGATCCGATGCCCGAACTCGAACGCCGCTGGGGCAATATCCTCGCCGCGCGGCGCTATCGGCTGGTTGTCGAGGCGATCGGCCATGTCTGGCCCGAACCCTTTGCCGTCGCCCCGCCCTGCTGCCCCCGCGTCAGCTTCGACGAGGCGCTGCTCGCCGCGATGGTCGGCGCCGCGTCGCGCCGCGACCGCGTGCAGTTCGACTGGCTGACCGCCGAGATGCTCGGCAGCGATGCGCGCGAGATGCTGTTCGTCGCGCTCGAGAATTTCATCCGCGCGCGGGCGCCGGGGCGGGTTTAAGTGCCGCTTGGGGTGGGAAATGGACATCCGCCATTCCTGCTAGAGCCCATCAGATTCCATTCGCAGGGTCATCGTGCGCGGCACATATTGCCGAACCGCGAATTCGTGTTTCGAAGTCCGTGCGAAACTCCGTAACCAGTTTCTCGATCTCAGCACGGGAAACCCGATATTCAGTGACGGCGCGGGCGAGATCGGGGGGCCGAAAGATGCCGGATGTCAGTTCCTTTCCGGTCGCATCGGTGACTTTGAACATCCAAGCCTGCGATCCGTACAGCGCTTTCATGATTGGCCCCTGCGACAACCCTCCGCTAAGGCCGCCCATCTTCCCGTCCCGTTCGGTGTAGCGTCGCACTTCCTTTGCGCTGAATAGCCGCTCGGCGCCCACATAGGTTCCATCACCCCAGAAATGGGCATAAACAGGCCCTGTGACCTCGGTGTGCCAGGGATAATTAATGTGCACATAGTCAGGGCCGTTCCGCAGAACCTCTGCTTCGCTGCGCCCTGTATCCCCAGATGACGCTTCTCCCTTCGGAGCCCCGTCGGGACGTGGACCTATCGTCCAATATGTGCCATTCGGCTCGTTTTCAAAGGTCTGAATCTGGTAAGAGCTTGGCTTGCCGGAAGCATCGAAATCGCGCCAAATCGTGACACGGCGGCCTTCAACGTCGAACCGTGCCGAGCAGCGCCATCCCCATTCCGGCGCAAGCAACGGCGAATGTAACGAAGCCGTTGCCCGATCGCGTTCCGTTATGTTTGGACTGGCAACACACGAAGCTGCAGCCAGGCTGCCCAGCAGCAGAGAGAGGCTTCGAATTGGGTAGACCCTCATATTCATCCGATCACCGCACGCCGGATAGACCTGGAGACAGGTAGACACCAAAATCCCAGCGTCCGCAATCGGCCGCAACCGACCTTCCCTCCCTACTCCCCCAAAATCGGCGCGGCCGTCAGGAACCCCTGCCTGCACACCGGACTGTCGTCTCCGGCAAGGCAGTCGGACCAGCGGTACAGGCGTTCGAGGTCAACCAGCGCACCGTCGGAGCCGCCGCCGCCCATGCCGATATAGCGCTTGCCGGCGACGCGGCCGATGACCGTGACATTGGTATAGAGGTGGACAAGGTCGGGGTCATACACGCCGTCGCCGCAAGCGACGAAGCTCTGGTACGTCGGCTCGGGCGTCCAGCGCGGCTCGCCATAATCGCCGCTGTGCGCAAAATTGATCGTCAGGCAGCGCCCGTCGATGGCGTAGACGCCGCCGGCCCAGCGCACGCGCGCACCGATATGCTGCGCGTCCATCGCCGCGTCGGGCGTGAGTCCGGTTACCTCGGCCGCTTTCAGCTCTTCCAGCTCGCGCACGATCGCGGCCGCGTCCGGACCGGCTTCGGCGACCGCGGTATCCGAAGCCCCGGCCGTCATCGGCAAGCCGAACAGCATCGCCCCGGCCGCCATCGCGCGCAGACGTGACATCGCCTTGACCTCGCGCGCTACTTTGCCGCCTTGTCACTCACCGCCTTGATCACCAGCGCCTTGTCGTCGACGAGATAGCGTTTCGCGAGCGCCTGCAACTCGGCGGGTGTTGCGGCCTCGACCTCGCCGATGCCCTTGCGACTGCGGTCGAGGCGGTCGGCGTGGCTCGTCGCCTCGGCGACATAGTTCAACCAATAGCTGTTCTCGCGCCGCGACTTCACCATCGCCTCGACGAGCGGCTTGCGCGCGCGGTCGATCAGGTCGGTGTCGACGGGCTTGTCGCGCAATTCCTTCGCGATCGCGAAGATCGCGGCGCGCGTCGTCGCGAGATCTTTGTGGTCGACATTGCTCGCCGCAAACAAATGGCCATAGCCGGGGAATTCGTCGGACAGGCTCGCCGCCGCGCCGGGGCTGTAGCTTTCGCCGAGCTTTTCGCGCAGTTCCTCGGTCAGCATCAGCTGCATCACGCGCGCGAGCAGGTTGAGCCGCATCGCTTCGCCCAGATCGCTGTCGTCGCGCGCCGGCCAATAGACGCGAAGCTCCGCCTGCTCGGCCGGCCCCTTGTGGATCAGCGTCCGCTCGCTGCGGTCGGTCGCGAACTGGCGAACGCGCGCATCGGTGCGCGGATCGAACGCGGCGCGGCGTTCGGGAAGCGCGCCGAAGGTCGCGGCGATCGCATCGATTGCCGCCTGTTCGCCAATGTCGCCGACGACGCCGACCTCGATCGCGCCATGCGCGAAGCTGTCGGCGACGACGGGTTTGAGCTGCGCCCAGTCGAGCGTCATCATCTTGTCGAGCGGCGGCGTCTGCGAGCGCGGGTCATTGTTGGCGAGAATACCCCCCGCATCGCGCCCGAGCACCGCGGCCGGGGTCGCGTCGTTCGCAGCATATTGCTGCGGAAGCACGCGGCGGATCAGCGCGAGGCCATCGGGGCGGTAGCCGGGATGCGTCAGGAAGGCCGCCATCAGCTTCGCCTGGAGAGCAAAATCCTCGGGCGAGGTCAGCGCGCTGCCGCCGAAGGCATCGGTGCCCATGCCGAAGCCCGGGCTGACCGTCTTGCCCGCGAGCACCGAGCGCAGCTCGTCGACGCTGTGCGCCTCGAGCCCGCCGAGCATGATCGAGCTGGCGAGCGAAACCTTCGTCGGGTCGTCGCGCGTCGCGAGCAGGCTGCCGCCGTCGACGCGCAGCGACAGCATGACCTTGTCCTTCTGGAAATCGGTCGTCTTGATGTTGAGCATCACATTATTGGCAAAACGGATGCGGCGGATGCCGAGGTCGTCGACGCGTTCGTCGCTGACGATTTTGCCCGGCGTGCCGAAATTGTCATAGGCGAAGGCCGCATTCGCCGCCTCGGTCGGCGCCGCGACCGCGACCTCGGTCGACGCACGCAGCGCCGCGAGAATCGCGCCGGTGCCGCCGTCGATCGGCTTTTTCGCCGACACGCGCGCGAGCGGCGGGCTCAATCCTTCCATACGCGCCCGGAAGGCGGCGGTGACCGCGGCGGCGGTCAGCGACGGCGCCGCCGCCTCGAACAGCGCCTGCGAGGTTTCGGGGCGCACGACGACAAAATCGCCCTCGGCCGCGCCGATCAACGTGTCGGCCAGCGCATCGCTGCGCCGCGTCGTCACGCCCGCGACGGCGTTCTTGAGCGCGGTGCGCCGGTTCGCGAGCTGCTCGTCGACTTCGGCCTGCGTGAAGCCATGCTGGACCGCGCGGCGCTGTTCCTGTTCGGCGAGCGCGAGCGCGTCCTTCCACGCGCCCTCCTTGGCGACCACGCCGACGGTGACCTGGTCGAATTTCTTCCAGCCCTCGGCATCGCTGAAATAGCCGGTGAGGATCGGCGAATCCTCATTGAGCGCAATCTTCGCGAGCCGGCGGCTGACGATCGCCTCGCCGATATCCTCGGCCAGCTTGCGCGCGCGCTTTGCCTTGGTGTCGGGATCGAGCGTCCACGGCTTGAAGGCCGCGATCGTCACCGAATCCTGGATCGCGGGATCGATGAAATCGTCGGCGGCCGCCGCGCGGCTATAATCGACATTGCCGATATCGGGATCGGCGCCCGCGGGTCCGCGGCCCTTCCAGTCCGAAAAGCGTGCCTTGATCTTCGCCTCGACCGCCGCGGGGTCGAAATCGCCCACCATCACCAAGGTCGCGCGTTCGGGACGGTAATAGCGATCGTAGAGGTCGCGCAGCCGCGCAGCCGGCGCGATCTTGATCACCTCTTCGGTGCCGACCGGGATGCGGTTCGCGACCGTCATCCCCTTCATCTGGAAATCGAGCTGGTCGATCAGGTTGCGCAGTTGGTAGGTGTCGCGCGCCCGGCGTTCGGACAGGATGATCCCGCGCTCGCGATCGACCGCGGCGGGATCGATCGTCAGCTCGCTTCCCGTCTCGCGCATCAGCATCAGCCCGGTGTCGATCAGATCGTCCGACGCATTGGGCAGGTCGAGCTTGTAGATCGTCTCGTCGAACCCGGTCGACGCGTTGGTGTCGGCGCCGAAGGCAAGGCCCTTGCGTTCGAGCAGCTTGATCATCTCGCCCTCGGGAACGCCCTTCGACCCGTTGAACGCCATATGTTCAAGGAAATGCGCAAGCCCGCGCTGGTCCTCGGCCTCTGCAAAGCTTCCGACCGCGAAACGCATGCGCAACACGACGCTGTCCTTCGGCGTGCTGTTCTTGAGCAGCGCATATTTCATCCCGTTGGGGAGTACGCCGAAGACGATGTTCGCATCGACCGGGACGTCGCTGGGCGCAAAATTCCACGCCTTGGCGGCTTCGCTCTGCGGGTTGACCGCCGCGGGCGCCGCAGCCTTGGCAGGTGCTTCCTTCGCGTGGGCCGGGGCGGTGCTGGCGATGAGGAAGACGAGGGGCGACAGCGCGGTCGAAGCACGCCGGACAAGGGATTTGGTCATGGCGAAGATGTGACCGCAGCCCCGCAGCCGGTCAAGCCATCGTTACGCGACGCGGCCGACGCTTTCGACGGACGACATGGGAGCGCGGCCGGCTGCCTTGGCGGCATAAAGCGCGCGGTCAGCGACCTCGAGCAATTTGCGCGCGCTGTCGCCATGTTCGGGCCAATAAGCGGTGCCGATCCCCGCGCCGACGCCGATCGCCTGCCCGCCGATCCGATAGGGTGCGGCGAGCGCGGCGAGGATATGGTCGGCGAGCGCGGTTTCAAGCAAGGGCGACCCCGCGGGCACGAGGATCGCGAACTCGTCGCCACCCTGCCTTGCCACGACGGCATGGTCGCCGCACGCGCGGCGGAGCCGCTCGGCGAGCTCGCACAGCACGCCGTCTCCGATCGCATGGCCATGCTGGTCGTTGATCGGTTTGAACCCGTTGAGGTCGAGCAGCGCGATCGCAAAAGGGCTGGCTTCGTCGGCCTTGGCAATTTCTTCGTCGAGCCGCATGTCGAACGCGCGGCGATTGGCGACGCCCGTCAACGGATCGGTGTGCGCGAGGTCGCGCATCTGGTGCTGGAGTTCGAGCAAGTCGATCAGCTGGTCGTGCTGCTGCAGGATCATGCGGAGGAGGAAGATCGTCGCCACGACAAGGCTGGTGCCCGCGGCGATTTCGGGCGCGATCCCCGACGTCAGCATCAGGAACGAGATCGGCACGAGCCCGATGAGCAGGTTGACGAAGGTCGCGAAACGGATCGACGACAGGCAATAGGCGGTCGCGAGCGAACCCATCGCCATGACCATTGCGTAATAGCTGTGCGTTTCGGGCGGCGCGGCGAGCCAGTTCATCACCGTCCAGCTGCTGCACATCGCGCCGGTCGTGCCCGACAGCCAGGTCGATTCAGCGATCATCCGCCGCGCGCGGCGCACGCTCATCCGCCGCCCGCGATTGTGCATCAGAACGGCGAAACCAAGTACGCCGATGATCGCGAGCGCCACCGGAAAGCCGATGCGGACGACGGGATGGACGGTCTCGACCCCCGCATAGATCGCGGTCGGCGTCGTCGCGGCCAGCATCAGGAACAGCATCGGGGTCAGCGTTTCGATGCGATTGGCGCGCAGCAACGCGACATCGTCCCGAATTGCGTCCGGAATCGGCGGAAAAAACCGCCGCTGCAACCAGTGATAGACCCCCGTCATGGGGGCGGGATAGCAAGCGCGGGTAAAGCAGGAGTTAAGGATCGAAACCTCGTCTTATCACATACCTAGGCGGTGCAGCCCGTAGTGATGACTTGCGAAATATTAACCATGTCCGGCGACAAGCGGCGCCAAATTTTCCGCGCCCGACAGGAGCCACGCCATGTCCTATCCGATGCCGCCGCTGACCTCGCCCACCACCGTGCCCGCCGTCCCGATGCCGGCAAGCGATCCGACCTTGCCGCAGGACGATACGCCCGCGCAGCAGGCCGCGCGCGCGGCCCAGCTCGCTGGAACGCAGGCGATCTATACGTGGACGACCGATGTTCCGACGCTGCCCGGCGTCCCGCTCGCGACCAGCGTGCCGAAGAATGACGAACCGACGATCGCCTGGTTCGCGATCCTGATCGGCGTCGGGATCGACATCGTGCGCAACGCGCTGACCGTGAAGCTCGGCGGGGTGGATAAGGGCGAACTCGACAGCCCGCGCGCCGAATATGAAGCCGCGCTCGCCGAATGCGACGCGATCGAAGCCTCGACGGCGAAGATCGCAGCCGAGCATGGCGTTCATAGCGGGGGCAACATCTTTGAACGCTTGGTCGGCGATGTCGAAAATGCCGTCGCCGCCGCCGAACGCGACGCGCATGCCGCGCTGCTCAAGGGCTACAAGGATCGCCTCGAAGAGCTGATGAAAGTCGACGAAGCGGAAGTCGCCGGACTCGGCAGCAAGACGCCGCGGAGCATCGAGGCGTATCGCGCGCTGTTCGCGACGCTGCCTGTGCCCGGCATCTCTTATACCTTCCAGGACGACAGCGAATTTGCCCGGCTGCGCGTGCAGGGACCGAACAATATGCTGATCGCCGCGGTCGGCGACGCGCTGCCCGCCAACTTCCCGCTCAGCGCCGCCAAATATAGCGCGGTCGTCAACGGCGACACGCTCGGCGCCGCGCTCGCCGACGGACGCCTCTTCCTGCTTGACTACAAGCCGCTCGAAATACTCGATCCGGGCACCTACGGCGGCCTCGCCAAATATGCCTGGCAGCCGATGGCGCTGTTCGCGATCCCGCCGGGCGGATCGTCGCTGGTTCCCGTCGCGATCCAGTGCGGACAGGACCCGATCGATTATGCGATCTTCACGCCCTCCGCCGTCGCCGACAAGCAATGGGGATGGGAGATGGCGAAGTTCGTCGTCGCGGTCGCCGACGGCAATTATCACGAGCTCTTCACCCATCTCGCACGCACGCATCTCGTGATCGAGGCCTTCGCCGTCGCGACGCACCGCCACCTTGCCGAGGTGCACCCGATCTGGGCGTTGCTTGTCCCGCATTTCGAAGGAACGCTCTTCATCAACGAAGCGGCGGCGACCTCGCTGATCGCCGCGGACGGCCCGATCGACCATATTTTCGCGGGCACGATCAATTCGAGCCAGCTTGCCGCGGTCGACGCGCGGCTCGCGTTCGACTTTTACGGCAAGATGCCGCGCGCCGACTTCGCTGCGCGCGGCGTCGGCGTCGAATCGGCGCTCGAAGATTATCCGTACCGCGACGATGCGCTGCTCGTGTGGGACGCGATCCACGAATGGGCGCGCCAATATGTCGACCTTTATTACGCGCACGACGCCGACGTCGTCGCCGATACCGAGCTCGCCGCATGGGCCGCGTGCCTCGCCGGCGAAGCGAAGATCAAGGGTTTCGGTCCGGTCGCGACGCGCGCGCAGCTCGCCGAGATCTGCGCGATGGTGATGTTCACCGCGAGCGCGCAGCACGCCGCGGTCAACTTCCCGCAAAAGGACATCATGGCCTTCGCGCCCGCGATCACCGGCGCTGGCTGGCAGGCGGCGCCGAACGGCCAGCGCGGGCACGACAAGGCGGGCTGGCTTGCGATGATGCCGCCGATGGCGCTCGCGCTCGAACAATTGAACGTGCTCGAACTATTGGGGTCGGTGCATTACCGGCCGCTCGGCGACTATCGCAGCAACGCCTTTCCCTATCCCAAATGGTTTCAGGACCCGCGCGTCACGGGCGCCGAAGGTCCGCTCGCCTGGTTCCAGGCGGCGCTCAAGGGCGTCGAGGCGGAGATCGTGCAGCGCAACGCGGAGCGGATGCAGCCCTATCCCTATCTGCAGCCGAGCCTGATCCCGACGAGCATCAATATCTGACGCACAAATAGGTACCCCGGCAAAAGCCGGGGTCCGTTTGTCGTGCGGCTGGTTCGGCATACGCCGGGATCAGCTGCCCTTTTTCTTGCGGTGGCTCTCAAGGTCGAGCACGGCATTTTCGCTGCCCTCGGGCATCAGGCCCAGCCGGCGCGCGACTTCCTGATAGGCCTCGACCTCGCCGCCGAGGTCGCGGCGGAAGCGATCCTTGTCGAGCTTTTCGTTCGTCGTCATGTCCCACAGGCGGCAGCCGTCAGGGCTGATCTCGTCGGCGAGGATGATGCGGCTGAAATCGCCTTCGTAAAGACGCCCGAACTCAAGCTTGAAGTCGATCAGGCGGATACCGACAGCGGCGAACATGCCCGACATGAAGTCATTGATGCGGATCGCCATGTCCTGGATGTCGTGAAGCTCGTCCTGGCTGCACCAGTTGAAGCAGGCGATATGCTCCTCGGCGACGAGCGGATCGCCGAGCGCGTCGTCCTTGTAGCAATATTCGATCAAGGTGCGGGGAAGCTGCGTCCCCTCCTCGATGCCGAGGCGCTTCGACAGCGTGCCCGCGGCGACGTTGCGCACGATCACTTCGATCGGCACGATCTCGACCTGGCGGATCAGCTGCTCGCGCATGTTGAGACGGCGGATGAAGTGCGTCGGCACGCCGATGTTGCCGAGCAGGGTGAAGACATGCTCAGAAATGCGGTTGTTGAGCACGCCCTTGCCGTTGATCGTCCCGCGCTTCTGCGCGTTGAACGCGGTCGCGTCGTCCTTGAAATACTGGATCAAAGTGCCCGGTTCGGGGCCTTCGTAGAGGATCTTGGCTTTGCCTTCGTAAATCTGGCGGCGACGGGCCATGGCGGTCAACTTTCTGTCGGAACCAAATGAATGACCCCGGCCAAGCGACTCAGACAGAGGCGCGGCGCCGGGGCGGTCGCGCGCCCTATAGCGGCAAAGGTCGGGCGCGTCATCCCCGGCATGACACGCTTCTCCTTACGTTTACGTAAAGTGCTTGCACTCGGCGCCATCGCTTGCGACGCTGGCCCGAAACCAAGGAGAGAGATGGATGAGCTTCGACCAGATTCGCCTCGACAAGCATGAGGGCATCGCGCTGCTGACGCTGCACCGCCCCGACCGGATGAACGCGTTCACGACCGAGATGATGCTCGAAATCGTCGCCGCGCTCGACGAATGCGATGCCGACGACGGCGTACGCGCGGTGATCTTCACCGGATCGGGCGACCGCGCCTATTGCGCCGGCGCCGACTTGGGTCAGGGCGCCGCGACCTTCGATTATGACAAGCGGACCGACAAGGCGGCGACTTTGCCCGAAGGCATATCGGCAAGCCCCGTCGCCGCCGACGGCACGATCGACTGGTCGCACCCGCTGATCCGCGATTCGGGCGGGCGTGTCTCGATGCGCATCTTCGACTGCAAGAAGCCGGTGCTCGGCGCGATCAACGGCGCCGCGGTGGGCATCGGCGCGACAATGACGCTGTCGATGGACGCGCGGCTCGCGAGCGAGACCGCGCGCTATGGCTTCGTCTTCGCGCGGCGCGGGATCGTTCCCGAAGCGGCGTCGAGCTGGTTCCTGCCGCGGCTCGTCGGCATCCAGAATGCGGTCGACTGGTGCTATTCGGGGCGGCTGATCGACGCCGCCGAGGCGCATGAAAAGGGCCTCGTCCAGTCGGTGCATGCGCCCGGCGAGCTCGTCGACGCCGCGATCGCGAAGGCGCGCGAGCTCACCGAGCACAGCGCGCCGGTGTCGGTCGCGCTCACCCGCCATATGTTGTGGCGGATGCTCGGCGCGCCGCACCCGATGAGCGCGCACCGCTGGGACAGCCGCGCGATCTTCGCGCGCGGGCGCAGCGCCGATGCGGCCGAGGGCGTGTCGAGCTTCCTCGAAAAGCGCCCCGCGAACTTCACCGTCAGCGTCGCGAACGACTATCCTTGGTTCGCCGAGTTCGAGGATACTCCGCCCTATAGCTGAGCGGTCAGCCCGCCGCGCCGCCGCGCTTCCTGAAATACGGCCTGAAGAACATATAGAGGCCCGAGAACATGAGCAGGAAAAGCGGCGGCAGCGGCAGGTAATAGACCCACTCGACCGGTTGATGCCCCAACCCGAGCGTCACGAAAATCGCGAGCACGATCGCCGAAAAGACGATCGATACCCAGCGGTGGAACTGCCGGATCCACAGACTCCAGTTCATAATCTTCTCCCTGTTTGATTATGCATCGAGGCCCGCCACGACCTTCTCGAGATTTTCGAAGTGAATCTTCCAGCCCCCCTTGGCGCCCCCGAACGCCTGCTTCTGGTCGGGGCGGAAGCCGACCTGCTCCATGCGCAGCAGTGTGCCAGCCGGCGTCGGTTCGAGGGTGAAAGTGACGGTGCTGTCGAGCCGATAGGCCGGGTCCTCGTGCGCATAATTCCATGTGTAGGAAAGGCTCCGCTCCGGTTCGACCTCGAGAATCTCGCAATCGACATTCCCCCAGTCGCCGCGGAGCTGGAAACGATGGCCAAGGTCGAGGCCGAAGTCATTCTTCATCAGCCACTCCTCGATCAGGTGCTGCGTCGTCAGCGCGCGCCAGATCTTTGCGGGCGGATGCGGGATTTCGCGTTCCACGGTCACGCTGCGCACCTCGGTATCGGTCATTGATCCATCCTTTTGAGCAAATCTTCGAGATCGTCGAACCGCGCTTCCCAGAAGCGGTTCATGCGCCCCGTCCAGTCGACGAGCGGCGCGAGTGCGCGTTGCTGCGCGCTATAATGCGTCTGGCGGCCCTGATGCCGGTCGAGCACCAGCCCCGCCTGTTTGAGAATGCCGAGATGTTTCGACACCGCGGGCTGCGAGATGCCCGCGCCCGCGGTGAGCGTCCCCACGGTCTGCTCGCCTTCGAGGCACAGCCGCTCGAAGAGCGCGCGCCGGCTGGGGTCAGCGAGTGCCTTGAAAAGGAGGTCGGGTGAAGGCTGCGTCATAATTCATAACTCACTGGCTATGAGTTATTCCATAGCCAGTGAGTTATGAATGTCAAGCGCCGCCCATGCGGCGGCCGCGCCGCCGATCGGACGCTGGAGTGCGCGCCCGTTTTCGCCCTAGATACGACGGTGAACCCGCCCGGCCCGCCCCTGCTCCATCCCTCGCGCCGCATCATGTGCGCGGGGATGCTGGCGGGATTGGCCGCCCCGTCCTCCGCAATAGCAAGGCCCGTCATGCCCAACCGCGCGATCAACCCCACCGGCGTTTCCTATGCGCAGGCGCATCTTGTCGAAGCGCCGACGCGCTGGCTGTTCGTCAGCGGCCAGATTCCGGTCGACGAAAAGGATGCGGTGCCGGCAGGTTTCGAGGAGCAATGCCGGCTCGTCTGGCGCAATATCGAAACGCAGCTCAAGGCGGGCGGCATGGCCTTACAGAACCTGGTCAAGGTCACCGTCTTCCTGTCGGACCGGCGATATCGCGAGGCGAATTACCGCGTGCGGCACGAGGTTCTGGGCGGCCATTCTCCCGCGCTGACGATCATCATCGCGGACATTTACGACGCCGCTTGGCTGCTCGAAATCGAAGCGATCGCCGCCGCCTAGCGATCCTTGTCGCGTTTCAGGATCAGCGCGGTCGTCACATCCTCGACCCCCGCGATCAGCGCGATCCGGTCGCGCGCGGCATTGAGCTTCGCCGCGTCGGCCGCCTCGATCTCGACGAGCAGGTCGATCTCGCCACTCAGCGAATAGCAGCGCGCGACTTCGGCCATGCCCGTTACCGTGGCGACGATATCGGGCGAAGGCGTGCGCGCGAGCCGCAGCTGCAGGATCGCGGCGATCGCGCCCTCGTCGACGATATGCGCGTGATAGCCGCCGATCGTGCCCGCCGCTTCCAGCTTGGTCAGCCGCTCGCGCACCGAGCTGCGCGCAAGGCCCACGGTCGCGGCGATCGTCTTCAATGGCAGGCGGGCGTTGTCGCGCAGCATCGCCACGATTTGCCGGTCGATCGCGTCCATATCCTCTCCCGCCGCCATTATGGCGCCGCCGCCGCCGATCGGACGCTGGCCAATCGCCCGCGCCGCGGCAACATTCGCTGCCCTGCTGCTAGCGTCTTGCCGGAGCGAAAGTCCATGCCATTTGCCGACCGTCTGCTTGCCCTCCTCGCCTCCGCTGCGCTCGCGGGCTGCACGGCCGCGGCGGAAACGCCGCCATCCGGCTCCGCCACACTATGGACGCCTGCCGCCATTTCGGGGCCGGGTTACGAATCCTCGCCGACCTTCGCCCCCGACGGCCAAACGATGGTCTATCTCGCCGCCGACAAGGACTTCCGGAATTATCGGCTGATGCAATCGCGATGCGAAAAGGGCGCGTGGGGCCAGCCCGTTCCGCCGTCGTTCGCGATGCCCCTGCCGGTGATCGAGGCCGACCCCTTCATCACCCCCGACGGTCGGCGGCTCTATTATATCTCGTCGCGCCACGCGCCCGCGAAGGAGGATTTTGACATCTGGTATGTCGAGCGCACCGTCGATGGCGGCTGGGGCGAACCGCAGCGCCTGCCCGCGCCCGTCAATTCGCCCGCCGCCGAGCTGTTGCCGCGCACCGACGCCGACGGCCGCCTCTATTTCGGATCGGACCGCGCAGGCAGCGCCGGCGGCGGCGACATCTATGTCGCGACCGAAGTGCGGCCGGGCGAATGGACGGTCGCCAATCTCGACGCGCCGGTGAGCGGGGACGGCCATGATTATGAGGCCGAGATTTCGCGCGACGGCAAGACGATGATCACCGTGTCCGACCGCGGCGACCGCTCGCACCTCTACCGCTATCGCCGCGAGGGGGAGCGCTGGATCGAAGCCGGGCGCATCCCCGCCGATCCCGCGCAGTTCCAGGTCGGCCCGCTGCTGTCGCCAAAGGGCGATCGCCTGCTCTTTGCGCAGCGCCACGGCGACCGGTCGGGCGAGATGTTCCTGATCGACCTTGTGCCCGATCCCGACCGGTCGTGGCCTCCGGTCTGTCAGGCGGCGTCGTAAGCGCGGCGGCCGCGCTGCGCGGTCAGGCTGTGCGTGTTCCGGATCGCGGGCGCGCGCGCGCGGATCGTTTCCATATTGTGCCAGTTCGCGGTCACACGCTCGCTCGTCAGTTGCACCGTCACATAACCGCGGGCCGCCGTATTCGCCCATTTGAGCTGCGGCGATGACGCGCGCAGCCCCGACACGCGCGTCGCGTCGGAAATGCCCGGCGTATAGGCTTCGAACCCCGGCGAGGTGACGCTGTGTCCCGCAATCTCGATTCCCGCGGGGCGGCCGTCGTGCGCAAGGTCGAACGCCCAGGCATTGTGGCTGTCGCCCGACAGGGTGACAAGGTCGGCGTCGGCGCGCTGCGCCGCGGCGAGCAGGCGATCGCGCGCCGCCGGATAGCCGTCCCAGCTGTCCATGTTGAGCGGCAGCCCCGCCTTGGCCGCGAGTTGCGACACCTCGACGCGGCGTTTCACATAATCGGGCTGGTCGGCGCCGAACCAGCCTCGCGATTCGGGCGGCGTGAACAGCGATCCCATCACGATCTGCTGCGCGCAGACCTGCCAGCGCGTGCCCGCCTTCACCGATTTCGCAAAACCGTCGAACAGCCAGCTTTCCTGGCTGGCGCCCATCAATTGCCGCGCCGGATCGCGATAGCCGGTCTCGGCGAATTGTTTCAGCGCGGCGGCGGCGGCGCCCTTTCCCTTCAATATCTCGCCGAGGTCAAAGACCTTGTCGCGCGCGGTGATCCGCGTTTCGGGAAGGAAGATCGTCGCGAGGTCGCCCGCCTGATAATGGCGCCAGCGCGTATCGGCGACGGGCATCCATTCGCCATGCACGCGCTCGGCCGCCGCCTCGCGGACGCGCCATTCACCTTCGCCCGCATCGTGATTCTGGGCGCCGCCCTTCCAGACGTCGTTCGCGAATTCATGATCGTCCCACTGCGCGATCACGGGAAAGAGCTGGTGCAGCCGCTGGAGATCGGGGTCGCTGCGATAGGCGGCGTAGCGCAGGCGATAGTCGGCGAGGCTCACCATCTCATGCGTTGGCTGGATATCGCGGCCGGGAAGCCGGTCCTTGAGCGACGGATAGTCGCCGACCCCATATTCATAGAGATAATCGCCGACATGCGCTACGAGATCGATGTCGTTCCGCGCCGCAGCGTGGGCATAGGCGTTGAACCAGCCGAACGGCAGGTTCGAACAGGAAAAAAGCGCGATGGTGAAAGCGCTCGTCGGCCCGGCGGGCAATGTGCGCGTGCGGCCGGTGGCCGACTTCGCCCCGTCGGGCGCGATGAAGCGATAGAAATACCAGCGCCCGGGTTCGAGCCCGTCGACGATGATCTTCGCCGTATGGTCGCGGTCGCCGCTGGCGGTGACGCTGCCGCCACCGGCAATCCGCGCAAAGTCCGCGCTTTCGGACAATTCGGCCGTCAGCAGCGTGTCGTTCGCCGCGGCGTAACGCGTCCACAGCAGCACCGAATTCGCCCCCGGCTCGCCGCTCGCGACCCCGTGGGTAAAGCCCTGCGCCATCATCGCGCGCGCCGCGCCGGGCAGCGACAGCGCGGCGAGCCCCGCGGTGCCGAGTTTGATCAGCAGGCGCCGGTCCATTTCGCCCCAAAGCTCGTGCATCGCGCGTCTCCCTTCGTCCGCCGGGGTCTGTGCCCGGTCTTTGTTACGTTATTGCGCTATCCCATCACCCCGAGCGCGAGCAGCAGCAGCATGAAGGTGATGACCGAAAAGAGGCTGAAAAAGAGCAGCAGGCTCGTGCGTACCAGCGCCCCGAAACGCGACGAGCGATAGGCGCCGCGAAGCTGGCGATACATATGGAACGGCACATAAAGCATCGCGAACGCGGTCGCGACGTCGCCGAATATCGTCAGGTTGAGCAGACGCACGACCACGAACAGCAGCAGCATGAAGCTGATCGAGTAAGTGACGAAGACGAAATGGTCGTAGGTGTGAAAACGGCGGCTGAACGGGAAAAGCAGCCACATGAAAGGCAGCGACAGCGGGATCAGCGCCCAGGCGAATTTATAGGCGTTCGCCTGGAGCTTGTAGAATATGAGCGCGGGGTTCGCGATCGCCTTTTCGAGCCCATGGTCGATGAACGGGACCCCGGTATTGACCTTGGTGCGCGACACGAATTCGACGCTGGTCATCATCTGCTTGGCGGGATCGTCGAGCACCGGTGGCCCCGTGTCGCGCTCCTTCTCGCTCAGGCGCCGCGCCACACCGAGATAGTCTGCACTCTTCTGGAGCGTTTCGCGCTCCTCCTCCAGCAAACGCCGCTCGGCAGCGGGCAGGCCCTTGTCGGCCAGCCGCTGGTCGATGCGATCGGCTTCCTCGTGGAAGCTCTCCTTGAGCGCGTTCGAGCGCGTCTGTTCGGCCGCGGCCTTCGCGATCCCCTCGCCCACGCCGCCGCCGCTGCCGACCATCGCGAGCACCGCATAGGTCAGAAACACCGCGAACAGGAACAGCGCGAGCGGCGAGATGAAGCGCGCGCGCTCGCCATGGATATAGCGCCGGGTGAGGTCGCCCGGCCGCCAGGTCAGCAAGGGCAAAGTGTTCCAGATCTTGCCTTCGAAATGGAAGATCGCGTGGACAAGGTCGTGCCCGATCGCGCCGAAGCTGCGGTGCACGTCGGCGCGCTGGCCGCAGTGGTGGCAATGCGAGCCCGTCAGGCTGGTGCCGCAATTGAGGCAACGCATGCCCGCATGCGCCGCGCCCGCCCCGCCGTGCCGCGGCTCGACCGCATGTCCTGCCAAACCGGCGGTCACCGCCGCCCCGATGCCTTCGATGTCCCCGCTCATGGCGCCCTGCCTAATGAGGTGCGGGGAGCGGCGCAACGGGACTTTCGCCCCTCAAGCAAAGCGTGATAGGGCGGCGCCATGAACGCCGAAGCCCTCTCTGCCCCGCCGATGCCCGGCGACGCCGCCGCCCTGATCGCCGACATGGGCGCGCACGCGCGCGCCGCGGCAAAGCGGCTCGCGCTGACCCCGACGGCGGACAAGGCCGCGGCGCTGCGTGCGGCAGCGGCGCAGATTCGTGCACGCGCGGCCGACATCCTCGCCGCCAATGCCGAAGATATGGCAGCGGGACAGAAGAACGGCCTGTCGGGCGCGATGCTCGACCGGCTGCGGCTCGACGAGGGCCGGCTCGCCGGGATCGCCGATGCGATCGACGATGTCGCCGCGCTGCCCGATCCGTCGGGGGCAGAGATCGACCGCGTGACGCGCCCCAATGGCTTGGTGCTGAGCCGCGTGCGCGTGCCGCTCGGCGTCGTCGGCATCATCTATGAAAGCCGGCCGAATGTGACCGCCGACGCCGCGGCGCTCGGGCTGATGTCGGGCAATGCGGTGATCCTGCGCGGCGGCAGCGAAGCGGTGCATTCGAACCGCGCGATCCACGCGGCGTTTGCGGCGGGGCTGGTCGAGGCCGGCTTACCCGCCGACGCCGTCCAGCTCGTGCCGACGCAGGACCGTGCCGCGGTCGGCGCGATGCTGCGCGCGCAGGGGCTGATCGACATCATCATCCCGCGCGGCGGCAAGGGCCTCGTCGCGCGCGTGCAGGACGAGGCGCGCGTGCCCGTGCTCGCGCATCTCGACGGGATCAACCACCTCTATATCGACGGCGCCGCCGATCCGGCGAAGGCCGTCGAGCTCGCGGTGAACGCCAAGATGCGGCGCACCGGCGTCTGCGGCGCGACCGAGACGATCCTGATCGACCGCGCCTATTCCGCGCCGCTCGCGATCGTCGACGCGCTGATCAAGGCCGGCTGCGAAGTGCGCGGCGACAAGGGCGTCGCGGCGCTGAGCCCGCATGTCGACCTCGCATCGGCGACCGACTGGGACACCGAATATCTCGACGCGATCGTCGCGATCGCCATGGTCGATGGCCTCTCCGGCGCGCTCAACCACATCGACGCGCATTCGAGCCGCCACACCGACGCGATCGTCACCGAGGACGCCGCGACCGCCGAACGCTTCCTGACCGGCGTCGACAGCGCGATCGTCATGCACAACGCCTCGACGCAGTTCGCCGACGGCGGCGAATTCGGCCTCGGCGCCGAAATCGGCATCGCCACGGGCCGCCTCCACGCGCGCGGCCCGGTCGCGCTCGAAGGGCTGACGACCTACAAGTGGCTGGTGCGCGGAAGCGGGCAAGTCCGGCCTTGACGGCCGTGAAGCCCCGCAGACGGGCACGATGGTTTCGCTGGGCGGCGCTCATCTTGCTGATCACCGCAACGCCTTTTTTATGGCTTGTTGCGCGGGATGTCCTTCTCATAGTGCGCGCTGACGAAGGCTATGGAAAAGAAATCGCAAGGAACATTGTCGCCGATCGCCTGGTAGAGACGATCCGCTTTTCGAAGGCAGCGCCCTTTTCGCGAGAGCCGCTCTATCTGACGATCGTGCTCGATCCATCTTGTTTCGTGATCGATGGGACGAGCTTCCGTCCGAGCAAGACGCCGGCCGAGACGGCTTCGCTTCGAGACAAAAAATTCCCGTCGCTTGAAGAAATTCTCTCCAATCATCGCTGGATCGCCGAGTGCGAAGTCCGGGATCTCGTTTTTCGCACGCAAATTTCGGACAACTTTTCGACGGGTGAATTAATCTCTTTGAACGGCTGCATTGCCGCGACGCCGCTCGCGAGATGGTGTGAAAACAAGGTTTCCGTAAGGATCGATAAGACGGGCGACATGACCTATCGTAAGGTTGCCGCTGACCTAGGACTAAAGGCGCGACAAGCTGGCGAACCTTATCGTGAATGCTATATGTTGCCCGAAGTTGTCGAAGGGTCTGAGCGATGACCCCCACCGGCCTCCTCGGCGGCAGCTTCAACCCCGCGCATGGCGGGCATCGCGCGATCAGTCTCAATGCGATCGAGGCGCTGGGATTGGGCGAACTGTGGTGGCTCGTCTCGCCAGGCAATCCGCTGAAGCCCAAGGCGGGCATGGCCTCGCTCCCCGCACGCCTCGGCTCGGCGCAGCGTACCGCGCGGCGGTCGCCGATCCGCGCGACCGCGATCGAGGCCGAACTGGGCACTCGCTACACGATCGACACGCTCAAGAAGCTCGTCCGCCGTTACCCGAACCGCCAGTTCATCTGGATCATGGGCGCCGACAATCTGGTCCAGTTGCCCCAGTGGCGCGACTGGCGGGGGATCGCGCGGTTGATGCCGATTGCGGTTATCGCGCGTCCGGGCTATAACGACCGTGCCCATGCAAGACGTGCGATGGGATGGCTGCGGCGATTTGTCCGGCCCGCAGACCAGAAGAAGCATTGGACAGACTGGAGACCGCCCGCCCTCGTGTTCCTGCGATTTTCGCCCGATGTGCGATCCGCAACTGCGATACGGCAGGCCAACCCCCGCTGGTTCGAACGCTATGAAGGCCGCGCCCTGCGCGACCCGATCACGCGTTCATGGCTGGTGGAACCGAACAGGAAAGGACGCATTTGATCTCCGCCACCCAGGGGGCCGCCTCCGGCGCCGCACCCGCCAATGACAGCGTGGAAGCGCTCCACGCGCTGATCCTCCACCAGCTGGACGAGGACCAGGCCCAGGAAACCATCTCCATCCCGCTTGCCGGCAAGAGCAGCATCGCCGACCATATGGTGATCGCGAGCGGCCGTTCGACGCGCCATGTCTCGGCCATCGCCGAAAAACTGGCGCAGCGGATCAAGCAGGAAGCGGGCCGCAGTGTTCGCGTCGAAGGGCTTCCCAACGCCGATTGGGTGCTGCTCGATGCCGGCGACGTCATCGTCCACCTGTTCCGTCCCGAGGTCCGTAGCTTCTACAACCTCGAGCGCATGTGGTCGTTCGGCGACGCGCCGCCCGTTACCGCAGCGAATTGACGTTTTTGTTCTGTTCGGCCTAGAGCCCGAACAGAAGCGGCACCAGCCCGCTCCCCCACCCGGCCTCCCATAGGCTACTATCGTCGGGGAGGCCGGGTGGGGGAGCGGGCTGGTGCCGCTTTCACCGAAGGTGAATGAAAACCTTATGTTGCTGCACATCATCGCGCGCGGGCGCATCGGACGCGGGCCCGAGGCCGAGCTGGTCGAGCGCTATATGAAGCGCGTGACCTGGGCGCAGAAGATTTCGGAACTTCCCGATACCGGCGGGCGCCTTCCCGCCGCGCAAGATAACAGCCGCACCATCCTGCTCGACGAGGGCGGCGACCAGATGTCGTCGCTCGAATTTGCGAAATTGCTCGAAAAATGGCGCGACGGGGGCGTGCGCGAAGCGCGCTTCTGCCTCGGCGCCGCCGACGGCTTTACCCCTGAGGAGCGCGAGGGCGCCGACAAGGTCATCGCTTTCGGCCGCGCGACCTGGCCGCACCTGATGGCGCGCGCGATGCTCGCCGAACAATTGTGGCGCGCGACAAGCATCGTCGCCGGCCACCCCTATCATCGCGAGGGCCGCCAGTGAGGCGCGCGTTCGTCACCCTCGCCATCGCGACGGCCTTTGCCGGCGGCGCGCTGGCGCTGGCGCAGAGCGACATATTCGATCCGCAGGCGATCGCCGCGCGCGAGCGCGCCCAGCTGGTCGACGCAAAGCAGCAGTCGGCGGCGGCGATGGCGCGCAGCGCGCTGCTCGAAAAACAGGCCGCCGCGGCGAGCAGCGAAGCCGACCGGCTGCAAAAGCGCAGCGCCGCGCTCGCCGCGCGCATCCAGTCGGCCGAGGCCGATATCAGCGCGGGCGAGGCCCGCGTCGCCCTCGTCAGTCGCCGCCTGTCGGCGCAGCGCGCGCAGCTCGCGCGCCAGCAGCAACCTTTGCTCGAACTCGCCGCCTCGCTCCAGCAACTGAGCCGCCAGCCACCGGTCAGCGTGCTCGCGCAGCCCGGATCGCTGTCCGACATGGTCCACGCACGCGCGGTGATCGACGCCGCGATGCCGGTGATCGAGCGCCGCACCGCCGGGGTCCGCCGCGAACTGGCCTTGCTCGACACGACGCGGCGCCAGCAGGCGCTGGCGCTGAAAGCGCTGTCGTCGAGCAAGGCGCAGCTCGCCGGGCGCCGCGACGCGCTGACGCGACTCGAAAATGAAGGCCGGCTGCGCTCGCGCGAGCTGATGAGCAGCGCGCAGTTAGAGGCCGACCGCGCGCTGGGACTCGGCGAAAAGGCGCGCGACATCGTCGAGCTGATGGACAGCCTCGAGGCCGACGGCGCGGTGCGCGCCGAACTCGCGCAGCTCGCAGGGCCCTTACCGCGCCCGCGCAATCCCCAAGGCAGCGTGACCGCCGCCACCGCACCGCCCGCCGCCGCCGAAGCCGAACTCGCGCGCGGCGCTTACCGCCTGCCCGTCGTCGGCCGCATCGTCGCGGGGCTCGGCGAGGTCAATGAAAGCGGCGTGCGATCGCGCGGCGTCACGATCGCGGCGCGTCCGGGCGGACAGGTCGTCGCGCCCGCGCCCGGCCGCGTCGGCTTCGCGGGCGACTATCGCGGCTATGGCAAGATCGTGATCATCGACCATGGCGGCGGCTGGGTCTCGCTGCTCACCGGAATGATCGCGCTGTCGGTCGGGGTCGGCGATACGCTCGATGCCGGCGCGCCGGTCGGCCGTGCGGGATCGGACGACAGCCGCATCACCGTCGAGCTGCGCCGCGCCGGGCATCCGGTCGATATCGTCGCGATGATCGGCTGATCCGGCGGTTAATCGCACATTATGGCGCCGTGCTCTATCGAGATGCCCCGCTTGACGCTCGCAGATTTGCGTAGGAGGATGGCGCGCCGGGGATTATAAGGCGCGCTTGCTCTCGCCTGAGTGAAAGATGCAGATGACCGACTCGACCAGAATCGCCCCTTCCCCGAAGCGCCGCTTTGCCTTGTGGCAGGGCGCAGCCGCGCTCTCGACGCTGGCGCTCGTCCCGCTTGCCACCGGTGCGATGGCGACCGTCGATTCGAAGACGCAGGAAGAAATTTCGCGCTTCATGGACGTCTATCTCGAAGTGAAATCGAACTATGTCGAACCCGTCGACGATTCGAAGCTGATCGAAGGCGCGATCAACGGCATGCTCGCCAGCCTCGACCCGCATTCGGGCTATCTCGACGCGCGCGGCTTTTCGAACCTGCGCACGCAGACCGATGGCGAATATGGCGGGCTCGGCCTGTCGGTCACGATGGAGGACGGTGTCGTCAAGGTAATCGCGCCGACCGCCGACACCCCGGCCGACAAGGCGGGGATCAAGGCGGGCGATTATATCACCCACATCAACAAGGAACTCATCTTCGGGATGACGCTCGACGAAGCCGTCGAACAGATGCGTGGGCGTCCCGGCACGAAGATCGACATCACCGTCGTGCGCGAAGGACAGGACAAGCCGATCGAGCTGTCGCTGACGCGCGAGATCATCGACCTGAAGCCCGTCAAATGGGAAGTGTCGGGCGACGTCGGCGTGCTGACGGTCACCAGCTTCTCCGCCGACGCGACGACCGACCTCAAGGCCGCGATGCTGGCGGTCGAAAAGTCGCTGGGCAAGAAACCGCGCGGCTGGATCCTCGACCTCCGCTCGAACCCCGGCGGGCTGCTCGACGAAGCCGTCGGGATCAGCGACCTGTTCCTCGAACGCGGCGAGATCGTCTCGCAGCGCGGCCGCAAGAAGGGTGATATCGAACGCTATTTCGCCGAACCCGGCGACCTTGCCGGCGGCGCGCCGGTCGTCGTGCTCATCGACTCGGGATCGGCCTCGGCCTCCGAAATCGTTGCGGGCGCGCTACAGGACCAGCACCGCGCGGTCGTGATGGGCGAACGCAGCTTCGGCAAGGGATCGGTGCAGACCGTCCTGCCGCTGACCGACACCACCGCGCTGCGCCTCACCACCGCGCGCTATTACACGCCGTCGGGCCGCAGCGTGCAGGAAGGCGGGATCGAGCCCGATATCCGTGTGCCGCAGCTTTCGGACCCCGATTATGCAGCGCGGCCGAAGTTCCGCGAGAGCGACCTGCGCCGTCACCTCGTCAACGAGAAGAAGGTCGACAACGGCCTGCTCGAAAAGGACGAAAAGGCCGACCCGCGCTTTACCGCGACCGCTGCCGACCTGAAGGCCAAGGGCATCGAGGACTTCCAGCTCCACTATGCGTTGCAGACGATCGGCCGCATCGGCCCGGTCGCACCGCGCATGGCGCAGGGCGGCAAGCCGCCGGCCAAGCCCGCCAAGCCCACCGCGCGCAACTGAGGACGCTTCGGCCATGCTGAATTCGCGGCTTTCCGCGCCCGTCGTCGCGTTTCTTGCGCCGTTGCTGCTCTATGGCGGCGCGCTCGTGTCGCAATATGGCTTTGGCCTGCACCCGTGCGAGATGTGTTACTGGCAGCGCTGGCCGCATCAGGCGGCGATCGTGCTCGCGCTGCTCGCGCTGCTGCTCCGCCGCAATGACAAGGCGATGCGCGCACTCACCCTGCTCGCCGCCATCGCTGTCGCGATCAGCGGTGCGATCGGCATCTTCCACGCCGGGGTCGAATATGGCTTCTGGGAGGGCATCACGACCTGCGCGACGGGCGGCGCCGGACCGGTGTCGCTCGATTCGATCATGAACGCGCCGCTGATCCGCTGTGACACCGCGCAATGGACGCTTTTCGGCATTTCGCTTGCAGGCTTCAACGCGATCTTCTCGCTTGGCGCCGCCGCACTTGTCTTGACCTTGCTTCGCCGGAAGACCACATCGGCGGTATGACGAACAAGCGCACCGCATCGATGATCCGCGTCGACCAGGCGGGCGAATATGGCGCCACGCGCATCTATGCCGGCCAACTCGCGGTGATGGGCGACCGCCATCCGATGGCGCGCGAGATCGCGCATATGGCCGAACAGGAAGAGCGCCACCGCAAATTCTTCGACGACATGATCGCGAAGCGCGGCGTGCGCCCGACCGCGCTCCAGCCCGTGTGGAAGGTCGCGGGTTTCGCGCTCGGCGCCGTCACCGCAGCGATGGGGCCGCGCGCCGCGATGGCGTGCACCGCCGCCGTCGAGACCGAGATCGACCGCCATTACCGGCACCAGCTCGACGAACTGGGCGACAGCGACCCCGAACTCAGCGCCGCGGTCGACGAGTTTCGCGCCGAGGAACTGGAGCACAAGGAAGCTGCACTGGCGGCAGGAGCCGAAAGCGCCCCCGGCTATCCCATCCTCAGCTTCGCGATCCGCGCCGGTTGCCGTGCAGCCATCGCGCTGTCCAAACGTATCTGATAGAATAGCCGTCGCCGTTCACGACGGGTGCAGACAGCGGCTGCCATGCCGCCTGAAACGACAAAGGATGATCGAGATGACCCGCCTCCCCCTGTTCGCGCTGATCCTCGCCGGCAGCGCCGCCGCCATGCCCGCCGCGGCGCAACAGTCGGTGGACGCCGACAAGATCAACCAGGTCATCGTCTATGGCAACGACAAGTGCGAACAGTCGAGCCCCGACGAAATCGTCGTCTGTAACCGCCTGCCCGAAACCGAACGCTATCGCGTCCCGCCGATGCTGCGCGGCAACCCGCTCGACGTGCGCAACGAAGCGTGGGCGAACAAGGTCGTCGCGCTCGAACGCGTCGGCCGTTTCGGCACCGACAGCTGCTCGCCGACGGGCCTTGGCGGCTTCACCGGCTGCACGCAGGCGCTCGTTGCCGGGGCGAAGGCCGAGCGCAAGGCCGCCGACAAGACCGACTGGCAGGCGATGATCGCCGACGAGCGCGCCAAGCGCATCGCGGGCATCGACGCCGCGGCAGATGAAGTCGAAGCCGCCGTCGTTGCCGAGGAAAAGGCGCTCGCCGAGCGCCAGAAGGCGGCCGAAGAGCTGGAACGTCAGGCCAGCGGACAGCCGCCCGCGCGCACGGCACCCGACGAAGCCGACGCCGCCGAACTGCCGGTTCCGCCGAAAAACTGAACCGGCGTTCCGCCGTGCGATCCCGTGGCGGGTGACGCGCCCCGTCAGTTCAGCAAATAGGTCTGCCAGAAGAGCAGCGACGACCAGAATGTGTAGTCCACATTCTCTTTCTTGCCCCACTGGTGCCCCTCGTTCGTCGCCACCAGGTGCCACGCGGTCCCGCCGCCCTTGCGTACCGCGGCGACGACCTGATCCGCCTCGGACGCGGGCACGCGCGGATCGTTCGCTCCGGTGACGACAAACAGCGGTTTCTGGATATCGGCGACGCGCGTGAGCGGCGAGATTTCCTTGAGCTTCCGGCGCTGCGCGGGATCGCGCTCGTCGCCATATTCGACGCGGCGCAGGTCGCGGCGATACTCCTGCGTATTCTCGAGGAAGGTCACGAAGTCGGAGATGGCGACGACGCACAGGTTCGCGCGCAGCTTGGCGGCGAAATGCGTCGCGGCGGCATAGCACATATAGCCGCCATAGCTGCGCCCGGTCAGGCCGAAGCGCGACGCGTCGAGCCGCGGATCCTTGGCGAGGGTGTCGAGGAACACGCCCATGTCCTTGACGCTGTCCTCGCGCTTGAACGGCCCGTTGTCGAGCCCGACGAAGCGCTTGCCGTAACCGGTCGAGCCGCGGACGTTCGGATAGAAATAGGCGACCCCCAGCTCGTTCACGACATAGTTGGTGCTGCCCAGATATTCGGGGCGCCACTGGCTTTCGGGCCCGCCGTGGACGTGCATGATCAGCGGCCGTTTGCCCGGAAATTTCGCCGGGTCGGGGCGATAGAGGAAGCCCGACATCGCGGTGCCGTCGAAGCTCTTGATGCTGACCAGCTCGGGTTCGACGTTGCGCGCGACATCGAGCCCGCCGGTCTCGCTCTTTGTCCAGCGCGTTACGGCAAGCGTTTCGGGGTCGATGCTGTACGCATCGGCTGCGCTCCGCGCCGAGGTGAAACCGATGCCGATCGCGCCCCACGGCGCGATGTCGATATGCCCGATGACCCCCGCGGGCAGCGCGTCGACCGTGCGCGCGCGGCCGCTCGCGATGTCGAGCACGCGCAGCCGGCTCACCCCCGCCTCGTTGACCGCATAAGCGATGAAGCGGCCGTCGCCCGAAATATCGAACGCCTCGACATCCCATTTTTCGGCCGGCCCGCGCGGGGTGAACTTGCCGGTCGCGGGATCGAGTGTGCCGAGGCGCTGGACGTCGCTGCCGTCGTCGCTCGCCACCCAGATCGCGCCGTCGGGCGCGAAGGACGCGCCGCTGAAGGCAATCTTCTTCGCATGATCGCCGATCGGCACCATCTTTCCGCTCGTAAGGTCGAGGCGGAACAGGTCGGTCTTTTCGACCGACGCCGAGCGCGTGACGAGAAGCCAGCTCTTGTCGGGCGCAAAGGCGGCGACCGACCAGCCATTGCTGTCCACTTGCCCGACCAGCCGCGCCGATGCGGGGTCGCGCGGGTCCATGGCATAGATATCATTGTCGCGGCCGTTACGGCGGGTCGAGGTGAAGGCGATCAGGCTGCCGTCCTTGCTCCACGCGTCGAACGAATTGCGGCTCTTGCCGTCGGTCAGCATCGTCAGCCGGCCGTCCTTCATCGCGAAGATCTGGTAAAATTCGCTGCCGCCGATGTCCTTTTCGACCAGCATCAGGTTGCCGGCGCCGGGCGACCAGCGCCCGTGCGAAACCGGTTCGGCCTCGAAGGTCAGCTGCTCGCGCGCGCCGAGCGGGTGCGCGACGCGGTGCAACTGCGCCGTATTGCCGAAACGCGTCGCGACGAGCATCGACCGGTCGGCGGGGTTCCAGCCGACGAAGGCTGCGGTGCGATATTCGAGATAGGGCCGGGTCGCCGCCGCCAGCGCCGCGGGGACCACGGGCACGCCGTCGGCGACAAGCGCGGCGGGTTTCGGTTCGACGGCAGACGCGTCTCCCTCGGCCGCCAGCGCGGGTGCAAATGGCAAGACAAGTGCGGCCAGAACGGCGAGATGACGCATGATGGATTTCCCCGGTTTCCTGAAATGGACGAATCTGGCCTAGACGCTACCGCCGTCCGCCCCGGAAGCAAGTCGACCAACCGCCCGTCCGCCTCGACGATTGACCGCAATTATGAGCCGGCAACGCGACGAATATCGCCGTTCTTGCAGCAATTTCGCGGCCTGACGCGATTTGGTTGCGAATCCACGCCGAGTTGAGTGCAAAAATTAACGAATCGCTGGCAACCTGTCTTGACTTGGGAATTTTTGGGGCAAAACGTGCGGTTCTGGGAATCGCCAGCCTAAGGGGGCTGTAACATGGCATCAGCATTCGGACCGCGCCTGTGGAGGCGCACGGCAGTCAGCGTGCCGCCGGCACGGAGTCTCGGCCGCCGAATGACCTGGCACGCCGCAACCGCCCTCCTCGCCTTTGCCGCCCTCCAGATCTGGCTCGTCATGGGCGCGGTCTCCGCCGGGGCACCGTCCGCACTCATCGTCGTCGCGCTGGTCATGCTGCTGGCGCTGGCGCTGCCGATCGCGCGGTCGACCGAACGCCGCTGGTATCATCTCAGCCGCCAGGCGCTCGCCAGCTGGGGCCTCCACGCGCGCTTCCGCCGCGATGTCCGCCGCCTGTGGGTCGCCGCGCTGACGCTGCCCTTTCTGTGGATCAGCGGCGCAGTCGCTGCATCGGACGCGATCGCGGCGATCATCCGCTAATCGGACTTAGATTTTGACGCTTTGCCGCGCGCCGTATAGGGCGCGGACATGCTGACCGTTTCCGAAGCCCTCGACCGCGCACAGATGCTGTGCGACGCCGCGACCAAGGCCGGCGCCGACGCCGCCGACGCGCTTTATTATTGCAACGCCGCGACCTCGGTCTCGATGCGGCTCGGCGCGCTCGAGGATGTCGAGCGGTCGGAGGGGCAGGACATTTCGCTCCGCGTCTTCGTCGGCCAGCGCAGCGCGAGCGTATCGACCGCCGACATGGACGCGGGCGAACTCGCGAAGCTGGTCGAACGCTGCGTCGCGATGGCGCGCGAAGCCCCCGAGGATCCGTACGCCGGCCTCGCCCCCGAAGAGCTGCTGTTCAAGGGCGCCATTCCCGACTTCGACCTCGACGACGCCAGCGAAGCCGATCCGCAGGCACTGCGCGAGGCCGCGCTGGCGGCCGAGGAAGCCGCGCGCGCGATCGACGGCGTCACCAACAGCGAAGGCGGCAGCGCGAGCCACAGCCGCACGCGCTTCGCGCTCGCGACCAGTCACGGCTTTGCCGGCGGTTACGGGTCGAGCGGCCACAGCCTGTCGGCCAGCGTCATCGCCGGCGAAGGCGCCGCGATGCAGCGCGACTATGGCTGGCACAGCGCGCACCATCTGACAGACCTCGAAAGCGCCGCCGACATCGGCCACCGCGCCGGCACGCGAGCGGTCGCGCGGCTGAACCCCGGCAAGGCACCGAACGGAAAGCTGCCCGTGCTGCTCGACCCGCGCGTCAGCGGCGGCATCGTCGGCCATCTGCTCGGCGCGATCGCCGGCCCCGCGATCGCGCGCGGGACCAGCTTCCTGCTCGGCAAGGAAGATCAGATGCTCTTCGACAGCAGCATCGTCATCCGCGACGAACCCCACCGCCCGCGCGGCCTGCGCAGCCGCGCCTTCGACGGCGAAGGACTGCCCACCGCGGCGCGCAATCTGGTCGAGGGCGGCAAGATCACCGGCTGGCTGCTCGACACCGCCTCGGCGAAGCAGCTCGGCCTGACGCCGACCGGCCATGCGAGCCGCGGCGGCGGTGCTTCGGGGGTGGGTGCGAGCAACCTGAACCTTGCGCCGGGCAGCGTGACGCCCGCCGCGCTGATGGAGGGCATCGCCGACGGGATCTATGTCACCGAGCTGATCGGCCATGGCGTCAATCCGGTGACGGGCGACTACAGCCGCGGCGCATCGGGTTTCCTGATCAAGGACGGCGCGCTTGCCGGGCCGATCGCCGAATTCACGATCGCGGGCAATCTGATCGACATGTTCGCCGCGCTGGTCCCCGCAAACGACCTCGAATTCCGGCACGCCACCAACGCGCCGACCTTGCGCATCGACGGCATGACCGTCGCGTCGAGCTAAAGGCCGGACGCCGATGCCGGGCCGTAACCTCGAAGCCGTGATCGCCGCGACGCGTGAGGTCGGCGACATGGCGATGGCGCGCTGGCGCGGCGAGGGGCGGCCGGTCGATGTCTGGCACAAATCGCACGACAATCCGGTCAGCGACGTCGACCTCGCGGTCGATGCGCGCCTGAAAGCGGTGCTCGGCGCGATGGTCCCCGAGGCCGGGTGGCTGTCCGAAGAGACCGCCGACAATGAAGACCGCCTGTCGTGCCGCGCGATGTGGTGCGTCGACCCGATCGACGGCACGCGCGATTTCATCCGTGGGCGCCCCGGCTGGTGCGTATCGGTCGCGCTCGTCGTCGACGGCACCCCCGAGCTCGGAGTGCTCTACGCCCCCGCGCTCGACGAATTGTGGGTCGCGCAAAAGGGCAAGGGTGCGACGCTCAACGGCGAGAGCCTGCGCGCCAGCCGGCGGATGATCTTCGACGGGTCGCGCGTCCCCGCCGACAGCCTGCCCAAGATCGACCGCGACCTGATCATGGTGACCAAGCCGAACAGCATCGCGCTGCGCATGGCGCTCGTCGCCGACGACCGCGCCGACCTCGTCGCGACGCTGCGCTGGGGCTTCGAGTGGGACGTCGCCGCGGCGGCGCTGATCGCGAGCGAGGCCGGCGCGACCGTCACCGATGCCTTCGGCGAGCCACTCAGGTTCAACACACCGCGCGCGCAAGCCTTTGGCGTCATCGCCTGCGCCCCCGGAATCCACCGGGCCGTCGTCGCCCGCTTGCACGACCGTGCGGTGGCCCTTACATCGCAGCCATAGCCGCCGGTTCCGACAAGCAATCCACCGCAGTTCGCTTGACTTTCAGGGCGACTCACCCTAACTGCGCGAGCATTCCGACAGCCTGACCGGACGGCGAAGCGTCTTCGTGCGCATCGTGGTCCGTTTTTTGCGTTGGAAAATCAGACGCTTTGAGATGGGGCCGATTGCCACCGGCCCTGTGGAGCAGGAGAAAGTACCCCATGGCACGTATCGCGGGCGTCAATTTGCCCACCAACAAGCGCGTAATCATCGCGCTCACCTACATCCACGGCATCGGTCGCAAGACTGCAGTCGACATCGCCGACAAGCTGGGCATCGACCACACGCGTCGCGTTCAGGACCTTTCGGACGCCGAAATCCTGCAGATCCGCGAAACGCTCGACGCCGACCACACGGTCGAGGGTGACCTTCGCCGCACCACGGCGATGAACATCAAGCGCCTGATGGACCTCGCCTGCTATCGCGGCCTGCGTCATCGCAAGGGCCTTCCGGTCCGCGGTCAGCGCACGCACACCAATGCGCGCACCCGCAAGGGCAAGGCCAAGCCGATCGCCGGCAAGAAGAAGTAAGGTCGAGCGCGTCCTTCCGGGCGCGCTTCCTTGTTTCTTTCCCCTGCCGGGGCAGCGGCGAACCGCCCGCCACCGGCCATTCAGGATTAGGTTAGGAATATATCATGGCTCGTGAACCGCAGCGTCTTCGTCGGCGCGAACGCAAGAACATCTCGTCGGGCGTCGCCCACGTCAACGCGACCTTCAACAACACGATGATCACCATCACCGACGCACAGGGCAACGCCATTGCCTGGTCGAGCGCCGGCATGATGGGCTTCAAGGGAAGCCGCAAGTCGACCCCTTATGCGGCGCAGGTTTGCGCCGAAGACGCCGGCAAGAAGGCCGCCGAACATGGCGTCCGCACGCTGGAAGTCGAAGTCAAGGGTCCCGGCGCCGGTCGTGAATCGGCCCTCCGCGCCCTGCAGGCGGTCGGTTTCCACATCACGTCGATCCGCGACGTGACGCCGATCCCGCACAATGGCGTCCGCCCGGCCAAGCGCCGCCGCGTCTGACGTCTCTTCGGGCGCGCCCCGCCGGGGCGCCGCCCGCATAAAATCCTCGCTGGACGCGGCAGTCGACCCCTGCCCGTCCCGCCCAAAGCAAAGGGAAGTCTATGACTGTCAATATCCGGAACTGGCAGGAATTGAAGAAGCCCAGCAACCTGGAAATCAAGGCTGGCAGCGACGGCAAGCGCAAGGCGACCTTCGTCGCCGAACCGCTCGAGCGCGGCTTCGGCCTGACGCTTGGCAACGCGCTGCGCCGCGTGCTGCTCTCGTCGCTCCAGGGTGCGGCTATCACGTCGATCAAGATCGAGAACGTCCTGCACGAATTCTCGAGCCTTGCCGGCGTGCGTGAAGACGTCACCGATATCGTCCTCAACGTGAAGCAGATCGCTCTCAAGATGGAAGGCGAAGGCCCGAAGCGGCTCCAGCTTTCGGCGACCGGTCCCGCAACCGTGAAGGCCGGCGACATCATGGTGTCGGGCGACATCAAGGTGATGAACCCGAACCACGTCATCTGCCACCTCGACGACGGCGCGACGCTGAACATGGAACTCGTTGCCGACACCGGCAAGGGTTATGTCCCCGCGACCGCCAACCGCCCCGTCGACGCGCCGATCGGCCTGATCCCGGTCGACTCGCTTTACTCGCCCGTGCGCCAGGTCGCCTACAAGGTCGACAATGCCCGCATCGGCCAGGAACTGGACTATGACAAGCTGAACCTGACCGTCGAAACCGACGGCACGGTGACCCCGGAAGACGCCGTCGCTTACGCCGCGCGCATCCTCCAGGACCAGCTCCAGGTCTTCGTCCACTTCGAAGAAGCGATGAACGACAGCGGCCTCATCGGCATGGCGGCTTCGCCGACCACCGCCGATGAATCGGACGTCAACCAGCTCAACCGCTTCCTTCTCAAGAAGGTCGACGAGCTCGAACTGTCGGTCCGTTCGGCGAACTGCCTCAAGAACGACAACATCATCTATATCGGTGACCTCGTTCAGAAGACCGAAGCCGAAATGCTCCGCACGCCGAACTTCGGCCGCAAGTCCCTGAACGAAATCAAGGAAGTGCTGTCGTCGATGGGCCTGCGCCTCGGCATGGACATCCCCGGCTGGCCGCCGGAAAACATCGAGGAAATGGCCAAGAAGCTCGAACAGGAACTTCTCGGCTGACCTTGCGCCCCGGCTTCGGCCGGGGCTCACAACGGGAAGGGGTCGGCCCGCACATCGACCTGGCTTGGGGTACCTTGAACGGCCCCTCTGACAAACGAAGGAATGGATTATGCGTCATAAATCGGGTGGCCGGAAGCTGCAGCGCACGAGCGCGCACCGCACGGCAATGTTCCGCAACATGTCGGCCTCGCTCATCAAGCATGAGCAGATCACGACGACCGTCGCCAAGGCGAAGGAACTGCGTCCCTACATCGAAAAGCTCGTCACGCTCGCCAAGCGCGGTGGCCTTGCCAACCGTCGCCTCGCGATGAGCCGCCTGATGGACGACACGCAGCTCGTGAAGCTGTTCGACGTCCTTGCCGAACGCTACAAGGACCGCAACGGCGGCTACACGCGCGTCATCAAGGCCGGCATCCGCGCCTCGGACGCGGCGCCGATCGCGATCATCGAATTCGTCGACCGCGACGTCGACGCCAAGGGCCAGGATTCGGGCCCCGTCGAACAATATGACGAGGCACTGGAAGAAGCATAAGCTTCACTGCCTTGCACACAGATCAGGGGCGGCGTCCGAAGGGACTGCCGCCCTTTTTCATGCGCGGCGCGGGCCGTCTTCGCGGTGGTAAAGTTCAGGAAATTGCTAAGCCTTCGCTGGGAAGATCGAGGCTGGCTCGAAAGGCGTCATTTTCCTCTGCATTCCGGCCGAGAGCTCGTTGGTAAAGCAAAGCCAATTGTGCCCGATAGTTTGGACGAGTGGCCCAGACCTGCAGATCGCATCGAATAAGACTGGATAGGACGTCGCCCGGATAATAGCCTCCATCGAACAGCGGGTCATTTTCGAGCTTCGGCCAAACAAGGTCGAGGATGTAAGGAAACCCATCTCGTTGCGTCACGAGCCGGCCGATTTCATCATCTGACAACTCGCACAGCGGCTTTTTCCAAGACCTAATGACCCATGCTGCCAGCGGCGTCTCCGCAGCTTCAGGATCACCAACATGGAGGCCGGTAAGATCTTCCAGCGTTTTGGATGGATCGAAGGGTTTCATAGCGCGCACCGTTCAGCAAATTTTCCGGACGTCCGCAACCGGTCGAAACCAGCCATTCACCAACACACCCTCGCCCCAACCCGCGCAAAAGAAAACCGGCGCGGATCGCTCCGCGCCGGGTTCCCTCGGTTAGCTCGTCAGAAAGGACGCGGCGTCAGGCGACGCGGCGCACCTCATTGCCTTCGTCGTCGATGTCGCGAAGGACATAACCGCGGCCCCAGACCGTCTCGATGTAATTTTCGCCGCCGCAGGCGAGCGCGAGTTTCTTGCGCAGCTTGCAGATGAAGACGTCGATGATCTTCAGTTCGGGCTCGTCCATGCCGCCATAGAGGTGGTTCAGGAACATTTCCTTGGTGAGCGTCGTACCCTTGCGCAGGCTGAGCAGCTCGAGCATCTGATATTCCTTGCCGGTCAGGTGCACGCGCGTCGTATCGACCTCGACCGTCTTGGTGTCGAGATTGACCGCCAGCTTGCCCGTCTTGATGACGCTCTGGCTGTGGCCCTTCGACCGGCGGACGACCGCATGGATGCGCGCGACCAGTTCGTCGCGGTGGAACGGCTTGGTGACATAATCGTCGGCGCCGAAGCCGAACGAACGCACCTTCGAATCCATTTCCGAAATGCCCGACAGGATCAGCACCGGCGTCTGCACCTTGGCGGTGCGGAGCTTCTTCAGCACGTCATAGCCGTGCATGTCGGGCAGGTTCAGGTCGAGCAGGATGATGTCGTAATCATAGAGCTTACCCAGGTCCAAGCCTTCCTCACCGAGATCGGTGGTGTAGACATTGAAGCCCTCGGTCGTGAGCATCGTGTCGATCGCTTTCGCGGTCGTCGGCTCGTCCTCGATCAGCAGTACGCGCATTGGGCACCCCTTGACTGTTTCCCACGATAATCCCGCGAACCGGCCGCATGACCATCAAGGATGTCACCGACCAACCCCCGTTGCAGGACTGCCGGAACATTAACCATGAAACCAATGAAGGGAAAAGGTTAATTTTGACTTAACCCGCGGAAATCCACGAGTCGCGGCCTATTTGCAACAGTGCCGCAGCGGCGCCCTATCCTTTATGCAGCGCCAGATATTGCTCGTGCGCGCCGGTACACGAGATTTTCAGCGTGTCGACGAGATGATCCGAAAGCGCCTTCACGCGCGCCGGGCGCAGCCGCGACGGCGGCGACAGCAGGTGCAGATGCGCCTGCGGCATCGACCAGTCGGTGAGGATCGGGACCACCGCCCCCGACGCCAGCTCGTCGGCGGCGATAAAGTCGGGGAGCACCGCGATGCCGCCCCCCGCCGCGACCAGCGGCACCGCGATGTCCCCATTGTTCGCGAACAGCGGCCCCGTCGGCAGCACCGTCACCTCTTCGCCCTTGCGATGGAAATGCAGCGGCATCGCACGCTGGCGATGGCCGTAACCGATCAGCCGGTGCCCCGACAGTTCGAGCGGATGTTTGGGGGTGCCGTGCTTTTCCAGATAGGCGGGGCTGGCGATCACCGACGCGGCGACCGGCGCGATCGTCCGCGCGAGCAGGCTCGAATCCGCCAGCGGCGCGATACGCAGCGTCAGGTCGATCCCCTCGGCCACCGGGTCGTTGCGCGCATCGCTCAGCAGTACCTCGATCTCGACCGCCGGATGGCGTTCGAGGAACACCGCCAGCGGCGGGCCGAGCACCTTGATCCCGAAGCTCATCGGCGCGGCAAGGCGGATCGGCCCCGCGAGGTCGACCCGGTCGCCGCGCGCCGCCTCGGTCGCCGCGGTCGCCGCCGCGACCATCGCGCGCGCCTCGTCGAGCAGGCCCGCGCCGGCGGTCGACACCGTCACGACACGCGAGCTGCGGTGGAGCAAGGTGATGCCGAGCGATGCCTCGAGCCGCGTCACCGCTTTCGACACGCTCGCTTTCGACAGGCCGAGCGACGCCGCCGCGGCGGTAAAGCTGCCGCCCTCCGCCACGGCGACGAAACAGGCCCAGCCTTCATAATCGGGAAGCGCCACGCAATAGCTCCTGATTGGAAACGATGGTTTTCCATCTACGCTATTTTCGAAACGATCCAAGAGCCTATTTTGACCTCAACAAGTTCACACCGGCCTGGCCGATGTGCGCAACGATCGAGAAGATACGAAAGGAACAGCCATGATCGACATTCGCAAATTCGACACGCTGGGCCACGCCAACCATGGTTGGCTCGATGCCCGCCACCATTTCTCCTTCGCCAACTATTATGACGAAGGCCGCATGGGCTGGGGCGCGCTCCGCGTCTGGAACGACGACGCCATTGCGGCGCAGGCGGGTTTCCCCCCGCACCCGCACCGCGACATGGAAATCATCACCTATGTCCGCACCGGCGCGATCACGCACCGCGACAGCATGGGCAACACCGGCCGCACCGCAGCGGGCGACGTGCAGGTGATGAGCGCGGGCACCGGCGTGACGCACAGCGAGTTCAACCTCGAGGATGAGGAAACGACGCTGTTCCAGATCTGGATCATGCCCGACCGCGACGGCGGCAATCCCGGTTGGGGCGCACGCCAGTTTCCCAAGGCCGACCGGTCGGGCCAGTTCGTGACGCTGGCGAGCGGAATCGAGGGTGACGAAGCCCTGCCGATCCGCGCCAACGCCCGCGTCGCCGCGGCAACGGTGAACGCCGGTGAAAGCGTCTCCTACGACCTCGAAGCCGGACGCCACGCTTACCTCGTCGCCGCCAAGGGCCGCATCCGTGTCAACGGCAAGGACGCCGACCCCCGCGACGGCATCGCGCTCCGCGATGTCGGCACGATCGAGGTCGAAGCCGTCGATGACGCCGAACTGGTGCTCGTCGACAGTCTCTGACGAGCCCCCGGGCCGCCGCCCTCCCCCTCCCCCCGGCGGCGGCCCACCCCTTTTCGAAATCGAAGGAACCGCAAGATGAGCCAGATTCTCCGTATCGACGCCAGCGCCCGCAATACCGGCTCGACCACACGCCTGCTCGCCGACCAGCTCGAAGGCCGCCTTGTCGAGCAAAGCTACGGTGCCACCGTCACCCGCCGCGACCTCAATGTGACGCCGCCTGCCTTCCTGACCGAAAGCTGGGTCGGCGCGAATTTCACCGACGAGGCCGAACGCAGCGACGAACAGAAGGCGCTGCTCGCCGGTTCGGAGGAATTGATCGCCGAGATCGAAGCCGCCGACACGATCATCATCACCGCGCCCATCTATAATTTCGCGATCCCCGCGACGCTGAAGGCATGGGTCGACCAGGTGGCGCGGGCGCGCCGCACCTTCCGCTACACCGAAGCCGGCCCCGAAGGCCTGCTCAAGGGCAAGCGCGCCTATATCGTCTTCGCCTCGGGCGGCGTGCCGCTCGGCAGCCAGGTCGATTTCGCGAGCGGTTATCTCAAACATGTGCTCGGCTTCATCGGCATCACCGACGTCACTATCGTCGCCGCCGACGGTCACCAGATGGACGGCGATGCGATCGCGCGTGCCACGACGGCGATCGAAGGACTGAAGCAGGCCGCCTGACCCCCTCGGGCCGCCGCCTCCCTCCCCCTCCCCCGGCGGCGGCCCTCCCCCCTATTCCCGGTTCAATCCACGAAAGGAGAGTTACGATGGCAAAGGTTCTGGTGCTCTATTATTCGAGCTATGGTCATATCGAACAGATGGCCGACGCGGTCGCCGAGGGCGCGCGCGCCGCGGGCGCCGAAGTCGACATCCGCCGCGTTGCCGAAACCGCGCCACAGGCGGTCGTCGAGGCCGCCGGGTTCAAGACCGACACCGCGCACCCGCTGCTCAGTGACCCCAACGAGCTCGCAAATTATGACGCGATCGTCGTCGGCACGCCGACGCGCTTCGGCCGCATGGCGAGCCAGATGGCGAGCTTCTGGGACACGGCCGGCGGCGTCTGGGCGCAGGGCAAGCTCAATGGCAAGGTCGGCGCTGCCTTCACCTCGACCGGATCGCAGCATGGCGGCCAGGAAACGACGCTCTTCTCGGTCCTGACCAACCTCATTCACTTCGGCATGACGATCGTCGGGCTCGACTATGGCTTTGCCGGCCAGATGGGCGTCGACGAGGTCAAGGGTGGCGCCCCCTATGGCGCGACGACGATCGCCGGCGCCGACGGATCGCGCCAGCCGGGCGAAGCCGACCTTGGCGGTGCCCGCTATCTCGGCGAACGCGTCGCGCGCACCGCTGCCAAGCTGATTGCCTGAACCAATGCGCCGTCTCCCGAGCCTTTTCCTTTCGCACGGCTCGCCCATGATGGCGCTCGAGCCCAGCCCGGCGCGGACCTTCCTCGCCGGGCTGGGTGCCCAACTGCCGCGCCCGCGCGCGATCCTCGTCGTGTCGGCGCATCATGACGCCGCCTTCGAAGGCGGGCGGGCGACGGTGACCGCGTCGCTCGCGCCGCCGACGATCCACGATTTCGGCGGCTTTCCCGATGAGCTGTTCGCGATGCGCTATCCGGCGCCCGGCGATCCGGTGCTCGCAAACCGCGTCGTCGAGCTGCTTGCGGGCCATGGCCTTGACGTTACCGCCGATGCGACCCGCGGCCTCGACCATGGCGCATGGGTGCCGCTGTCGCTGATCTACGCAGAGGCCGATATCCCCGTCCTCCAGCTCTCGATCGCGTCGAACGCCTCGCCCGAATGGCATTATGCACTCGGGCAGGCGCTCGCGCCGCTGCGCGACGAAGGCGTGCTGGTCATCGGATCGGGCAGCATCACGCATAACCTTCGCGCCTATTTCACGACGCGCCCGCCGATCGACGCGCCCGCTCCCGCGTGGGTGAGCGATTTCACCGACTGGATCGCCGAGCGCATGGCCGCGGGCGCGACCGGCGATATCCTCCAGAGCGTCGAACGCGCGCCGCACGGCCGCGACAATCATCCGACCGCCGATCACATATTGCCGCTGTTCGTCGCGATGGGCGCGGGCGGCACGCCGCTCAACGCCGAGCGCCTGCACGCAAGCACGACCTATGCCGTGCTCGCGATGGACGTTTACGCTTTCGACTGAGACGCGCGCGCCCTATAGCGCCGCCATGCTCCTTTCAGATCGTGTCCTTTTCCTCGACGGCGAGGCCCTTGTCATCAACAAGCCCGCCGGCCTTCCGGTCGACGCCCCGCGCGACGGCAGCCTCAGCCTCGAAAACCATCTCGACCTGCTGCGCTTCGGCTTCAAGCGCTGGCCGCTTCCCGTCCACCGGCTCGACCGCGACACCTCGGGCTGCCTGCTCCTCGCGCGCAATCCCAAGGCGCACGGCCGCTTCACCCGCGCGTTCGAAAGCCGCGAGGTCGAAAAGCAGTATCTCGCGATCGTCGAGGGCGTGCCCGACGGCGACGGCGGGACGATCGACCTGCCGCTCGCCAAGGTGTCGACCGCCGAAGAGGGCTGGCGCATGGTCGGCGATCCCAAAGGCAAGCCCTCGGTCTCGCACTGGGAGAAGCTCGCGGTCGTCGAAGGCCGCAGCCTGCTCCGCTTCCGTCCCGAAACCGGCCGCACCCACCAGCTGCGCGTCCACGCACTCGAAGGCCTCGGCTTCGCGCTGGTCGGCGATCCCGTCTACGGCCGCGGCGGTACGAAAACGCGCACGCTCCTTCATGCCGAAAGGCTGGTCGTAAAACGTGACGTCAAGCCGTCGATAATTGCCGAAGCGCCCTTCCCCGATGCCTTCGTCGCGCTTGGCTTCGAAGCGCCGGAGGGCGCGGCCCCGACGCGTGGCTGATATCCCCGAAAGCGCGATCAGCGAGAAGTTTCTCGCGGGGTCGGGTCCGGGCGGCCAGAATGTCAACAAGGTCGCAACCGCGTGCCAGCTTCGCGTCGATGTTTTTGCTCTGGGGCTCGCGCCCGACGCCTATCGCCGCCTCCAGACGCTGGCGGGAAGCAGGATGACCGCCGCGGGCGAACTCGTCATCCTCGCGCGCAGTTTTCGTACGCAGGAAGCGAACCGCGCCGACGCGCGCGCGCGGCTGAACGAGCTGGTCGACGCAGCGCTGGTGCGCCCCGAACGCCGCATCAAGACCAAGCCGAGCAAGGCGGCCAAGGCCCGCCGCGTCGACAGCAAGAAAGCGCGCAGCACGGTCAAGGCCGGCCGCGGACGCGTGCGCGGCACAGAGTAAACGGCATTTTTACAATCTTCGCCTAGGGCTATCCGCAACCAGCAAGCGGAGCCGTAAATGACTGAAATTCTTCGATCGGTCCTGATGGGGCTCGGCTGCCTCAGTATCCTCGGATTCGTCGGTTGCAGCATGATGGGGGCCGGCGTGATCGTCGCGGCCGACCGCGCCGCCGACGAAATCCGCGCCGACAACGCCCGCGACAATGGCGAAAAATCGCCCTGGGACAAATAGTCTCCGCCATTCCGCCCGATTGACAGCCGCTACGCGCATCGCGACCGTGGCGCGATGACCAGCCTTTATCGTCTCGACGCTGCCGCGGGCACGATCGCTGCAGCTTTCGACGCCGAAGCGGGCGATGATCCGTGGACCGGCGACTATGTCGCGCCGGGCCGCCCCGCGCCGGTCATCGTCAGCGACGGGCGCTCCGGGTCACGGCGTTTCCTGCGCCCCCGGCTGTGGGGCGTGCCCCCACCCCCGCAGGGCGACCGGCCGGTTACCGCGGTCCGCAACCTCGAAAGCCCTTTCTGGATCGGCACGCTGCGCCATGCCGAACTGCGCTGCCTCGTCCCCGTGACCGCCTTTTCCTATTGGTCAGGCGCCGCCGGGGCGCGGCGCCAGCACTGGTTCTCGGTACCGTCGCAGCGCGTCTTCGCCTTCGCCGGCATCCTCCGGCAGGGCGAAGACTGGCCATGCTTTGCCATCGTCACCACCGAACCGAACCGGCTGGTCGCGCATCATCAGCCGAAGGTCATGCCGGTGATCCTGCATCCCGGGGATCATGCCACCTGGCTCGGCGGCGAATGGCGCGCCGCGGTCGCGCTCGCGACCCCCTTTCCAAGCCAGTCGATGGCGGTCGGCGAGGCTCCGCCGGTATAGGCGAATTTCACCATATTGCTTCACTTTGAGGTAACCAGTGAAACCCTAAAAGCGGCCGATCAAGCAACAAGCATCGGGACCAAATCCGTGTCGGGGAATCGCAGCATCGAAGCCAGGAAGGCGCCAACGTCGGCGCGCCGTGCCGAACGCGCGCCGGTCAAGGCGCGCGCGCGCTACCGCGAACCCGGGCTGAACCCCTTCGACGTCGAACTGTTCGACCTGTCGTCGACCGGCTTTCGCATGGTGACCTTTTTCCGGCCGCAGCTCGGCAAGCATATCTGGGTGAACCTGCCCGGGCTTCAGCCGCTCGAGGCGATCGTGCGCCGGGCCGACGGCAATGATTATGGCTGCGAGTTCGTCTATCCGCTCCACCCGTCGGTGGCGGCGCACCTACAGACAAAGCTGCGCTGACTGCCGCGGGGGCTAGCCCGCGGGCTTCTCCGATTTCTTCAGGATATGCTTCCATTCGGCGGGCGTCACGCGCCCGACCGACAGCCGCGACTGGCGGATCAGGTCCATGTCGGCGAGCGCCGGGTCGGCCTTGATCGCCGCGAGCGTCACCGGGTGCTTGAGCGCGCGCACCGGGGCGACGCGCACGATGACCCAGGGCGAGCCCTTTTCGGCGGTCGGATCGGGCGAGGCTGTCTCGGTGATCGTCATGATCCCCACGCATTCCTTGCCGATATTGCTGTGATAGAAGAGCGCTTCGTCGCCGACCTTCATCGCCATCAGGTTCAGTTTCGCGGTGTGGTTGCGCACCCCGTCCCACATCCCCGTGCCGTCCTTGACGAGCTGGTCCCACGCATAGGCGTCGGGTTCGGATTTCATCAGCCAATATTGCTTTGCCATGGCCGGGGGCTTAGCCGAGCGGCGCGCGGGACGAAACCGCCTTTTTCCCTTTTACCGCAGCCGCACAGCGCCTAAATCGCGACTCATGACGCGCCTCCAACGGGCGCCGCCCCTTATCAGATGGACCTATCTTTCATGACCGCTGCCGTTCCCGTCATTTCCATGTCGCTTCCCGCCGACCAGTTCGCAAAGGGCTTCGGGGCGTCGTTCGAACGCTTCGGCTTCGCGATGATCACCGACCATGGCATCGACCCCGCGCTGATCGACGAAGCCTGGGACAAGGCGAAGGCGTTCTTCGCGCTGCCCGAAGAAACCAAGCGCGCCTATCATATCGCGGGCGGCGGCGGCGCGCGCGGCTATACGCCGTTCGGGACCGAGATCGCCAAGGGCGCGAAGGAAGTCGACCTCAAGGAATTCTGGCACGTCGGCCGCGACCTGCCCGCCGGCCACCGCCTCGCCGCGCAGCAGCCGAACAATGTCTGGCCCGCCGAAGTCGATGGCTTCCGCACCGCTTACGACAAGCTCTTCGCCGAATTCGATCGCGTCGGCGGGCGCCTTCTCTCGGGTATTGCGCGCTACCTCGGCCTTGCGCCCGACTTCTTCGACGACACCGTCGCCGACGGCAACAGCGTGATGCGCCTGCTCCACTATCCGCCGGTCGAAGCGCCCGCCAAGGGCATCCGCGCCGAGGCGCATGAGGATATCAACACGATCACGCTGCTGCTCGGCGCCGAAGAGGCCGGCCTCGAAATCCTCGACAAGGACGGGAGTTGGCTTCCGGTGTCGCCCCCGCCGGGCGCGATGGCGGTCAATGTCGGCGACATGCTCCAGCGGCTGACGAACAACAAGCTGCCTTCGACGACGCACCGCGTGCGCAACCCCGACGAAGGCCGCGCGAGCGTCGCGCGCTATTCGATGCCCTTCTTCCTGCACTTCCGCTCGGACTATCCGATCGAGACGCTCGAAAGCTGCGTCGACGCGTCGCACCCCAACCTCTACCCGACGCCGATCACCGCGGACGACTATCTGCAGGAACGGCTGCGCGAGATCGGCCTGAAGAAATAGGGCCGGGCGGGAGCGCAACGACGGTAGCCATCGTTCGTCCGCTCTCTTCGTCATCCCGGACCTGATCCGGGATCCATAGCTGCACCATCGTCATGGACCCCGGATCAAGTCCGGGGTGACGATGGTGGAGAACTCCCCTTCGCCGAAAACACTTCTCCCAAGGCAGCTTGACTCACAGCCTGCAATATCCGATATTTCTGTTATGACAGAAATATCGGAACATGAGTCAAACCTGTCCCCGGCCGCGACCGAGTTCATCCTCCATTGGGGCAATCTCGGCGGGCAGTGGGGCGTCAATCGCTCGGTGGCGCAGATCCACGCGCTGCTGTTCGTGTCCGACCGCCCGCTCCACGCCGAAGAGATCGCCGACCGCCTCGGCCTCGCGCGCTCCAACGTCTCCAACTCGATCAAGGAATTGCTCGGCTGGCGCCTGATCGAACGCGTTCCCCTGCTCGGCGACCGGCGCGACCATTTCACCGCCGAGAAGGATATCTGGGAGATGGTCACGCGGATCGCCGCGGGCCGCAAGGCGCGCGAGGTCGACCCCGCAGAGGCGGCGCTCAAAGCCTGCGTCGCGCGCGCGGCGACCGATCCCGGCCTCAGCGCCGACGCGAAGGCGCGGCTCGCCGACATGCTCGATTTCGTGACGACGATGAGCCGCTGGCACGACGAGATGCTGAACGTCCCCAAACCGGCGCTGATGCGGCTGATCAAGCTGGGCGCGGGGGTGACGAAGCTGTTGGGCTGGCGCCCCGGCAAGGGAAAAAACGCGGAATAGGGGACGAACAATGGGCGAGCAGGCACGATATGAGCCGAAGGCGCGAGGCAGAATCCCGCCGCCATGCGAAGGCGATAGCGACAGCCTCTACGACTATCGCTTCCGCCGCCTGATCGCTCCCGATGACTGGGCGAGGCTTCCCGAAGCGGTACAACGGCGCTTTTCGAAACGGCTGACTGGACTTCGCCTTGCCATCTATCGCGGCGAGATCGTCACCTCCGAGCGCAACGCCGCCGGTTGGATAGTAGCGCAAGCCTGCCGTCTCATCGGAGCACCGCTGCCGCTGTCTGCCGACATCGGCGTCGCGGCGGTGGTTACGGTAAGCGAGGATGGCGGCGGCGGCCAATGCTGGACGCGGCAATATGCCCGTCGCCGTGGCTTTCCGCAGGTCATCCACAGCGCGAAGCGGTTCGCCGGTCCCACCGGGCTGGAAGAGCATGTCGGTATGGGGATCGGCATGACGCTGACGGTTGGCGCGCACGCCGACGGGCTCCGCTTCCGGTCCGCCGACTATTTCTGGCAAGCGGGGTCCGTTCGCATTCCCCTGCCCGCCTGGCTTCGCCCCGGTGCGCTGACGATCGATCATATCGATATCGGCGCGGGCGAATTCCTGTTCATCCTGACGCTACGCCACCGCTGGTTCGGCGAGATGATGCACCAGATCGGGCGGTTCCGCGACCCCGCTCCGGATGCAGGAGAACCGGCATGACCGGCTGGCTGTGGACCCTTGTCATGATCCAGATGGCGATGGGAGCCTTCGATACGCTCTACCATCATGAGGGTACCGAGCGGCTCGCATGGCGCGCATCGCAACGCATCGAGCTGATGCTGCACGGCGTACGCAACCTGCTCTACGCGCTGCTGTTTCTGGCGCTCGGTTGGACCGAACCGCGCGGTGTTTGGGCGATCGCGCTGATCGGCTTGCTTCTCGTCGAACTGTTCATCACGCTGTGGGATTTTGTGGAAGAAGACCGTAGCCGCGCCCTCCCGGCAACCGAGCGCGTCACCCACACCCTCCTGACGCTCAACTATGGGGTCATCCTCGCGTTGCTCGTTCCTCTGCTGGCCGGATGGGCCGGCGATCCGACCGCGATGCCGCCCGCCCGGCATGGCTGGCTGTCATGGGCCTGCACAATCGGGGCTGCAGGCGTGACAATCTTCGGTCTCCGCGATCTCGCGGCGGCGCGGCGAGCACCGCGCCTCGCCGAAGCCGACCCTGCAAATCTCGCCTCCGCCTTGCTCGATCGTCATAGCATCCTGATCACCGGCGGGACGGGTTTCATCGGCCGCCGCCTGGTCGCGGCGCTCGCGGCGGCCGGGCACGACCCGATCGTGCTGACACGCGACCCGAAATCCGCAGCCCTGCCCGCCCCCGCACGACTGTTTGCACGCCTTGACGACATTCCCTCGCACTGCCGGATCGATGCAATCGTCAATCTCGCCGGCGAGCCGATTTCGGACGCCCCGTGGACACGGCGCAAGCGGCAGCGCATCTTGCGTTCGCGCCTTGTGCTGACACACGACCTGCGCCGGCTCATCGCGCGCCTCGATCGCAAACCCGAAGTGTTTGTATCCGGCTCTGCCATTGGCATTTATGGCATGCGTGACGCGACTCCGCTTACAGAAGCCGATGGCGGAACGCCCTGCTTCTCGCAGCGCCTGTGCGCCGCATGGGAGGCCGCCGCGAAGGAGGTCGAACCGCTGGGCGTTCGCCTCGTGGCCCTGCGCACGGGGCTGGTGCTGGCGGCCGAGGGCGGCATGCTGGCACGTATGCTGACGCCCTTCGAATTCGGGCTGGGCGGCCGCTTCGGTCATGGGCAACAGGTCATGAGCTGGATCCACCGCGACGACATCGTGCGACTGATCGTCCACGCGATCGCAACGCCGAGCATCGCAGGGCCACTCAACGCAACCGCGCCGACGCCGGTGACCAACGCCGAGTTCACCGCCGCGCTCGGTCGCGCTTTGCGCCGCCCGGCAATACTTCCGGTCCCTTCCGCTCCGCTCCGCACGATGCTCGGCGACTTCGCGCACGAACTGCTGCTGTCGGGGCAGAATGTGCTGCCCCGGGCGGCACTCGATAGCGGCTTTGCTTTCGCTTATCCGACGATTGCCGAGGCGCTGGATATCATCGTGGGCAACAGGCGTCCGGCGCGACCGGACTTCGCTCAGACTGAAGCCGTGCGTGAAGAGGCCATTCTGCGAACCGCCGCCTGATCGGCCCTGAATCCCCTTGCCCCGGCCTTTCCCATCCTTACATATCGGCGCACGATAATTTCTCCAGACGATGAGGTCGCCTTGCCATGTCCCGTAAAACCCTGTCCGCCCCGCTGGCGCTCGCCCTCCTGATGACGGCCCCGACAGCAGCGCAGGCGGCCGACGCGGTCGCGGCATCGGCGGCGAAACTGGCCTATCCCGACACCGCGCGCGGCGACACGGTGGACCCGCAGTTCGGCGTCGACGTCGCCGATCCCTATCGCTGGCTGGAGGACGACGTCCGCGTCAATCCGAAGGTCGCGGCGTGGGTCGCGGCGCAGAACAAGGTCACCGACAGCTATCTCGAAACGCTGCCCGGCCGCGACAGCTTCAAGCAGCGGATGACCGAGCTCTATAATTACGAACGCTTCGGCCTGCCGACCAAGGCCGGGACGCGCTATTTCTACACCCGCAACGACGGGCTCCAGCCGCAGTCGGTGCTCTACGTCCGCGAAGGGTTGAAGGGCGAGGGCCGCATATTGATCGACCCCAATGCGTGGGCGAAGGACGGCGCGACCGCGCTCGGCGAATGGAATCCTTCGGAGGATGGCAGGCATCTCCTCTATTCGGTGCAGGACGGCGGCACCGATTGGCGGATCGTGCGCGTCAAGGATGTCGCGACGGGCAATGACCTTTCCGACGAGGTTCGCTGGGTCAAATTTTCGGCGCTCGACTGGGCGAAGGACGGCAGCGGCTTTTACTATTCGCGCTTCCCCGAACCGAAGCAGGGTGAAGCCTTTCAGTCGCTCAATGAAAATCACAGCGTCTATTTCCACAAGCTCGGCACGCCGCAGAGCGCCGATGTGCTGATCCACGCGACCCCCGACAAGCCCAAGCTCAACAACAGCGCGATTGTCACCGACGACGGGCAATATCTGCTCGTCGTCTCGTCCGAGGGGACCGACGAACGCTATGGCCTGACGCTCCATCCGATCGGCAAACCCGGCGCCAAGCCGATCATCCTCGTCGACGATTATGCGAACAACTGGGGATATGTGACTAACACCGGCTCGCGCTTTACCTTTGTTACAAACAAGGGCGCGCCGCGCGGGCGCATCGTGTCGATGGACATTCGGAAGCCCGCGGTGCTGACCCAACTGGTCGGCGAAAACGAAGCGACGCTGGTCGGCGCATCGCGCGTCGGCAACCGCCTGATCCTCTCCTATCTCGGCGATGCGAAGTCGGAAGCGCGGATGGTCGCATTGGACGGCAAGCCCATCGCCAATATCCGGCTTGCCGACATCGGCGCGGCCAAGGGCTTTGGCGGCAAGTCGAGCGACCCCGAGACATTCTACGAATTCTCGAGCTACGCGCGCCCGACGACAATCTATCGCTTCGACACCGCGACCGGGAAGAGCGAGATTTTCGCCGAGCCCAAGCTGACCTTCAAGCCCGCAGACTTCTCGGTCGAACAGCGCTTCTACAAATCGAAGGACGGCACCGAGGTGCCGATGTTCGTCGTGATGAAAAAGGGCCTCGACCGCAGCAAGGGGTCGCCGACATTGCTCTATGGTTATGGCGGCTTCAACGTGTCGATGACCCCCGCCTTCTCGCCGACGCGGCTCGCGTGGGTCGACAAGGGCGGGGTGCTCGCGATCGCGAACCTGCGCGGCGGGGGCGAATATGGCAAGGCGTGGCACGACGCCGGCCGCCTCGACAAGAAGCAGAATGTCTTCGACGATTTCATCGCCGCGGGCGAATATCTGATTAAGGAAGGGATCGCGGGCAAGGGCCAGATCGCGATCGAGGGCGGGTCGAACGGCGGGCTGCTCGTCGGCGCGGTGACCAACCAGCGCCCCGACCTGTTCGCCGCCGCCCTGCCCGCGGTCGGCGTGATGGACATGCTGCGCTTCGACCGCTTCACCGCGGGCCGCTATTGGGTCGACGATTATGGCTATCCGTCGAAGGAAGGCGATTTCCGCAACCTGCTCGCCTATTCGCCGTACCACAATATCAAGGACGGCGCGGCCTATCCCGCGGTGCTGGTGACGACCGCCGACACCGACGACCGCGTCGTGCCGGGGCACAGCTTCAAATATACCGCGGCGCTCCAGCACGCACAGGCGGGCGACAAGCCGCACCTCATTCGCGTCGAAACGCGCGCCGGCCATGGCAGCGGCAAGCCGACCGACAAGATCATCGCCGAGGCCGCCGACAAATATGCCTTCGCGGCGAAGTGGACCGGGCTGAGCGTCGAATAATGTCCTATACGCTTTCCTTCACCGCGACCGATCCGGCCGAACTCTGGGCCGAGACGGGCGACGCCGCCGCGGCGCTCGTCGCGGGCGAGCCCGACGGCATCGCCAATATGGCCAATGTCGCGGCACTCATCTGGCAGGCGATCCCCGATTTGAACTGGGCGGGCTTTTACCGCTTCGACGGGACCGAGCTCGTGCTCGGCCCGTTCCAGGGCAAGGCCGCGTGCATCCGCATCGCGCTCGACAAGGGCGTGTGCGGCGCCGCCGCACGCCTCCGTGCGACCCAGCGCGTCGACGATGTCCACGCCTTTCCCGGCCATATCGCGTGCGACGCCGACAGCCGCAGCGAGCTTGTCGTGCCGGTGATCGCGAACGACCGCCTCGTCGGCGTGCTCGACCTCGACAGCCCGCGTCCCGCGCGCTTCACCGCCGACGACCAGGCGGGTGCCGAGGCGCTCGTCGCGCGCATCGCGGCGGCGCTTGCACTTCCGGCTTCCTGACCCAAAATGGGACGGGATTCGCAGGGTTAACGGATTCGCGAAAAGACGCTGATTTTGCTAACAAGCTGTTAACCAATCGGTTCAGGCCGAGGGAACAGGGAGCTTGTCATGCGCACGTTGGTTTTGTTGGGGGTGGCCGCAGGGTCGTTGTTGCTGGCGGGCCACGCGCGCGCCGAACAGCCGTCGCTCGACTATGGTAATCCGGACGACCCCGATGCCCGCGTCTATACCGGCTATCCCGACCGCGTGCCGAGCGAAGTCGAATATCGCCGCGTCTCGGGCTATGACGCCGAGGGGCGCTGGACCGGCACCTGGGACGGCACCTACGAAACGCCCGACGGCCGCCGCTATGAAGGCCGTTACGAAGGCAGTGTCGAGGGCCACGGCGCCGGCTATCCGCCGCCGCCCGCTTATGATCCTTATTATCGCGGCGGGTACGACCCGCGTTACGACGCCGAAATGGAACGCCGCTGTGGCCGGGGGGGCACAGTGGGCGGCGCGGTTGTCGGCGGGCTCGTGGGGGGCATCGCCGGCAACCGCATTGCCGGACGCGGCGATCGCACAGCGGGCACGCTGATCGGCGGCGGGCTCGGCGCCTTGGCGGGCAGCGCAATCGGCAGCGCCGCCGACAAGAATAAATGCGACGAATGGTGGTCGAGCCGCAGCGCCCGTTACCAGGGTGGTCCCTATCAGGGCGGCTATTACCAGGGTGGCTATTACCCCGGCGGCTATGCGACGGCCTACCAACACGGCTACGGTTACGGTTATGGCTATTACACGCCGGGCGTCGTCGTGACGACGATCATCAACGGCGCGCCGGTGGTGACCGAAACGGTCGAAACGAGCACGCGCACCTATTATGAAAATGTGCCGGTGCGGAAACGCTATGTCGCAAAGAAGAAGTGGAAGCCGCGGCCCAAGGCCGTCGCACGCTGCGTCTGCTGATATTCACCCGAAACAGGTCTGGTCATCTGTATCTGGTCGCGCGGCCCGCCATCCACCCGATGGCGGGCCGTTTCATATCCTGCATTCGGTTCGCCGCGCATCGGCAACGGTTCAGCGGCGGGAAAGCATCGAAGGCATAGGACAACGACATTGCAGGCCGGACCGTCCGGGGCCTGCCCAAGGGGAGTTTTCCTCGATGCGTAAATTGACCAGCCTCACCACCGCGGCGGCGATCGTCCTGACCTCGATCGGCCTCAGCGCCGCCCCCGCCGAAGCGCGCGGGCGCCATCATGGCGGCTGGGGGTATCGCGACCGCGACAATATCAGCACCGGCGACGTGCTCGGCGGCCTGTTGATCATCGGCACCATCGCCGCGATCGCCAGCGCCGCGAGCAAGGACAAGCGCGAGCGCGAGCGCGCGCCCGATTACCGTTATGACCCGCCGTATCGCGCCGACGAGCGGCAGGACGTACCGCGTTACGAACCCGACACGCCAAATGACACGGTCCCCGGCGCCTATGGCCGCGGCGAAGCCGAGAGCCGCGCCGTGGATGCGTGCAGCTGGGCAGTCGAGGGCGAGATGGGCAACGACGCCCGCGTCGACAGCATCACCGGCACCGAGGCCAACAATGGCGGCTGGTACGTTACCGGCACCGCTTCGCGCCTCGGCGGCGAAGTGCGGAGCTTCGGCTGCAGTTATCGCGGCGGCCGCGTCGTCGACGTCAGTTTCGGCTGACAATATCCGATATCATCCAAAGGCCTCCCGCCCTTTGGCGGGGGGCCTTTTCCTTTATGAACGCCAGCAAAACCAAGGCTGAACGCCAGATAAGCGACGGGTTCAGCACCGCGTCACCGCCGAATCGGTAAACCCTATCCAACAGGCCGCGAACATGCCGCCTGCGCTATTGAGGAGACCGAACCATGGCTATCAAGACCAACCTGACCAAGGCCGCAATTGGTGCGGCCACCGCCGGCGCGATGCTGATGAGCGCTGCCCCTGCCGCGGCGCGCGACCGCCACGATCGCGACGGGATCAGCGCAGGCGAAATCATCGCGGGCGCCGTCGTGATCGGCGGCCTGGCCGCGATCCTGTCGAGCGGCGACAACGACCGCTACGATCGTTACGACCGCCGTTATGACGACCGCTATGGCGGCCGCTACGACGACGCGCGTTACGGCTATGGTTATGATTATAACCGCTATGGCAACAGCCGCAGCGCGGTCAGCCAGTGCGTCAACTCGGTCGAACGCGGCAGCCGCCGCTATGGCCGCACCGACGTCACCGAAGTGACGAGCATCGACCGCAAGCGCGACGGCTACCGCGTCAAGGGCCGCGTCGTCGTGCGCGACGGTTACGGCAATCGCTGGGGTCGCGGCGGCTATTACGACAAAGGCAAGTTCACTTGCGAGGTCCGTTATGGCCGCGTCCAGGATGTCCGTTTCTCGGGCCTCGGCTAACACCCCTGCCCCGACCCGATCGGCCCGCCCGTGTTCCGGCACGCGGCGGGCCTTTTGTTGCGGTGGCGTTGTTTTCTGCGTCACCGCTACCCGCCTTGCATCGGCGTGCCCCACACCGCATGAAGCGGCATGATCAAACTCACGCTGCTCGCCGCTCTGCTGCTCTCGGCGCCCGCCCCGGCCTTCGCGAAGGACGAAACCCCCGCCGCCGATCCGGCCCGGCTGAAAGCCGCGGTCGAGAAGCTGGTGTCGTTCGGAACGCGCCACACCTTGTCGTCGGCGACCGATCCGAAACGCGGCATCGGCGCCGCGCGCAACTGGGGCGCCGCCGAATTCGAGCGTATATCGAAAGCCTGCGGCGGCTGCCTGAAGGTGACCCGCATCGCCGACCGTTTTGAAGGGCCGCGCGCGCCCGCCGGGGTGATCGTGGAGAATGTCCTCGCGATCCAGCCGGGGAGCGGTGACCCCGCGCATGTCATCATGATCGCCGGGCATATCGACAGCCGCGTCACCGACCCGATGAATTTCACCGCCGATGCACCGGGCGCGAACGACGATGCGTCGGGCACGGCGCTGGTGATCGAGGCCGCGCGGCTGCTGTCGAAGCAGAAGCATCGCGCCACGATCGTCTATGCGCTGCTGTCGGGCGAGGAACAGGGTTTGTGGGGCGGCAAGCTGCTCGCCAAACATGCCAAAGACCAGAATTGGCAGGTCGCAGCGATGCTCAACAACGACATCGTCGGCGGCACGCATGGCACCGACGGCACGATCGTCGACAATCGGGTGCGCGTCTTCAGCGAAGGCATCCGCGCGTCGGAGGATCTGGCGGCTCAGCTCGCGCGGCGCGGTATCGGCGGCGAGGATGACGGCCCTTCGCGCGCGCTTGCCAAGGCGGCGATTCGCGCGGGAGAAAACAACCCCGCAATCGGACTCGAAGTGCTCGCGGTGCGCCGCCCAGACCGCTTCCGTCGCGGCGGCGATCACCTGCCCTCACTCGAACTGGGCTATCCGGCGATCCGCTTCACCGTCGGTATCGAGGATTATGATCACCAACATCAGGATCTGCGCACCGAAAACGGTCGCAAATATGGCGATACCGTCGACGAGATGGACTTTCCCTATCTCGCGCGCGTGACCGCGCTCAACGTCGCCCTCGCGCGCGAGCTCGCCGATGCGCCCCCCGCGCCCGCCAGCGTCAGCATCGACGGCGCGGTCAGCTCGAACACCAATGTGACCTGGGCACCGGTCAAGGACGCGGCCGCTTATCGGATCTACTGGCGGCGGGCCGACCGGAACGACTGGACCGACAGCCTGCTCGTCCCGGCGGATAAGGCCGACGCCGGACGGACGCTGCCCGGCGTTATCGTCGACGATTATTTCTTTGGGGTTTCAGCACTTTCGGCGAACGGCAGCGAAAGCATCGTCACGTTCGGCGGCCTGCCACCCGCGAAATAATTACCGAAGACGCTATACGAAAATTTACCTTCCTCCTTTACGCGTGGCGAGGGACCAAAATGATCGGCCGACGTGGGGGTCGGGCGGGAAAAAATGAGTCGCGCATGTCCAGTCCCGAGGCTTCCCCAGCCTCATCCGTTCCTCCCGACAAGCGTCAGCCGCGCCAGTCGCGTCTGGTAAAGGGAGCGCTTGCCTGCGCGCGGCTCGGGCAATTCGACGTGACGATCCGCAACGTGTCCGAAACGGGCATCGGGGGACAGGCACCCGCCGCGCTCAACATCGGCGAACGAATCACGATATTCCTGCCCGGCCACGATCCGATGCTCGGCACCGTCCGCTGGGTCGTCGACAAGCGCTTCGGCATCGAGACCGACCGCGCCATCGACACCAGCTTGCTCCGCGCCGCATATGGCGGCGGCATATCCCCGGCGCACGCGGTCGCCGACGGGTTCGAGATCATCAAGCCGCCGACCGCGCCCGCGCGCCGTCCGGGACTCGTCCTCGGCGCCGCGCAGCCCGGGCATTTCGGCCGCAGCGTGTGGATGAGCAAGCGCGAGTAAGCCGCTCCGCGCTTAGCCGGCCGAGAGGCAGACGACGCCCGCCGTGATCACGAGCGCGCCAAGGGCTTTGGGCAGCGTCATCCGTTCGCGCAACACGAATGTCCCGATCAGCGCGGCGAACAATATGCTCGTTTCACGGATCGCCGACACGCCGCCCATCGTGCTCCGGCTCATCGCCCAGACCGCGATGCAATAACCCAATGTGCCCAATATCCCGGCGCCGACGACCAGCATGCCCTCGCGTCCGCGCGGCAGGCGCGGCGTCTGCCGCCGGATGACGACAAAGGACAGCGGGATGAGCACGCCCGCGACGACGGCCTGCCACGCGGCATAGCTTGTCGCTCCTTCCGACAGGCGGACCCCCAGCCCGTCGACGACCATATAGCTCGCGATAAAAACCCCCGTCGCCAACGCGGCGGCGGTCGACTTGGGATCGGGGCGGTTGCTTCCGAGCGTCAGCAGGATGATGCCCGCCGATACGCAGGCGATCCCCGTGAGCCCCGTGGTGTTCGGTAGCTCGCCCGCAAGCAAGGCCGCGCCCAGCGTTACGAGCAGCGGCGCGCTCCCCCGCGCGATCGGATAGACGCTCGACAGGTCGCCATCGCGATAGGCCCGGACGAGGAACAGGCTGTATCCGATCTGGAGCGAGGCCGAAAGGAAGAGATAGGGCCAGCTCGCGGCGGCAGGCGCGCCCAAAGCCAGCGCAAAGGGCAAGGCCGCGACGGCCCCGACCAGACAAATGATCGCCAGCGACCAGAAGCGATCCTCGCCGTTCCGGACGATGGCGTTCCAGATCGCGTGGATGAGCGCCGAAGCGAGAAGAAGACCGATGACTAGGGGCGACATTCCGGTCTTTCGATGGTCGGTGCGGTTTGGATTTCCTGCCCTTGCGCGGCACCGCGCCGAATAACAATCATCAATTTTCGGCAAGACCCCCGAAATCGATAAGCTAGCGCGCTTCCCAATAATCGAACGCCAGTTGCTGCTGCTCGCGAATGAAACGCGCCGCGGCCGCCCCCTCCCACGGGCCGTCATAGCCGAGCAGCAACGCCGTCCCGCCCACCCACCAGCCCTGTCCCGGCAGCCGATCGCTCTCGCGCACGACCAGCACCGCCAGGTCGGGCTCGCCGTCGATCGCGCAGAGCCGGTCGACCTCGCCCAGCGTCTTGCAAAGCGCGCGCATCTTGGGCCGCGTAAAGCGGAAGCCGAGGTCGCCGAGCAGTTCCGAATAGCTGACGCTGCGCCCTTCCCGCGCCGCTTCGGTCAGGATCGCACGGATGCGCGGCGCATCGCCCAGCGCGCCGACGTCGGCGCCGACCTCCGCTCCGCCTAAACCCCGGTCTTGGGCGGCCATGGGATGAATCCGGAGGTGCGCGCGACATAGTCTGCATATTGGGGCCGCGTCTTGTGCAGCCCCTTTTCGAGCAGTGCCTTGCCCGACCATCGGGTGAGCGTGAAGGTCAGGAACACCGGCCCGATCACGCTCGCCAGCGCCGGCGCCCAGCCGAGGTCGAGCACGACGAGCCAAATGCCCCACCAGGTCAGCGCGTCGCCGAAATAATTGGGATGGCGGGTATAGCGCCACAGGCCGGTATCGAGCACCTTGCCCCGGTTTGCGGGGTCCTTGCGAAAACGGTCGAGCTGCGCATCGCCGATACTCTCGAACGCGATGCCGGCGAGCGCCGCCGCCGCGCCGATCCAGCCGACGATCCCGACCCCCGCCGCCGGGTCGCTCGCGCTTGCCCATATGCCTATCTGCGCGGGCAGGCAGGTGATGAACAGCAGCGGGGCCTGTGTCAGGAAGACGGTGAGCAGCGCGGCCTTCGCCCAGCCCCATTTCTTCGCTTCCATCGTGTGCGCGAGGATCTTTTTGTAACGCGGGTCCTCGCCATGGCTGGCCCAGCGGATCGTCAGATGGATCGCGAGCCGCAGCCCCCAGAGCGTCGTGAGGCCAAGCAGCAGTTTTGTATGCGGCGCCTCGACGCCGACCTGCCAGGCGGTGCCCCACGCCAGCAGCACCATGCCGAACGCCCAGAAAGCGTCGATGAACGACACGTCGCGGATGACGACCGAAATGCCCCACAGGATCAGGATAACGCCGATCAATCCGGCAAAATTGGTCCCGAGCAGCAAAAGGGCGTCACTCATGCACGCAGATCCTGTTCCTCATCGGTGCCGACTATATCATCGATCGACTGGACTGCACGCTCGGGGAACTTCGGGATGCAGTTTTTATAGGTGTCGAAGACCTTCAGCATATCGGCACGAAAATCGCCCGTCGGCCAGATCAGCGGGCCGAGCCCGCCGGTTTTCTTGCTATAATCCATAAAGCCGACGACGAGCGGTACATTCGCCGCAAGCGCAATCTGGTAGAAGCCGGTGCGCCATTTCTTCGTCTTGCCGCGCGTCCCCTCGGGCGCGACGGTCAGGATGAACTCGGCGCGCCGCGCGAATTCGTCGACCATTTGCTGCACGACATTGGTGCCGCCGCGGCGGTCGACCGCTATGCCGCCCATCTGCCGCATGAAGCCCGCGAGCGGCCAGCGGAACAGCGACAATTTGCCCATGAAATGCGGCTGGATGCGCAGGTCGCCGGCGAGGCCGAGGAAATTGACGAAATCCCAGTTGCTCGTGTGCGGAGCCGCAATCAGGACGAAGCGCCGCGGTTCGGGGACAATCCCTTCCGCTTTCCATCCACGCGTCCGGTAAAGCAGAACCAACAAGCGGCGCACGCCGCGCGCCACCAGCCCCGGCTGCTCGTCATCGATCATTGTCACGCTTGGTCCTCTCCCTTTGCCCGGATTGCGCGAAAGCCACACGCTGCGCAAGGGGGGCGTGCATCGCGGCTTGCGGCAGCGCAGCCTTTCTGCTCCTTTCGTCCGCAAAACAGGGGAGAAATCGATGAAGTCGCTGTCCGCGTTGCTGACGTCCGCCTTGCTGCTTGCCGCGCCCGCCACGGCCGCCCCCGCCATCGCCGCCGACGTGCAGCCGCGTCCCGACCAGCTCGCCTTCCGCGAAATCTACAAGGAACTGGTCGAGACCAACACGACGCTCTCGTCGGGAAGCTGCACGCTGGCCGCCGAACGCATGGCGGTGCGGCTGAAAGCGGCGGGGTTCCCCGACAGCCAGCTCACCCTGTTCGCGACCCCCGAAAATCCCAAGGAAGGCGGCCTCGTCGCCGTCTATCCGGGGACCTCGAAAACCGCGAAGCCGATCCTGCTCGTCGCGCATATCGACGTGGTCGAAGCGAAACGCGCCGACTGGGAGCGCGATCCGTTCGTGATGGTCGAGGAAAATGGCTATTTCTATGGCCGCGGCACCGCCGACGATAAGGCGCAGGCGGCGGTGTGGGTCGACACGCTGATCCGCTTCCAGCAGGCGGGCTATAAACCCAAACGCACCGTGAAGATGGCGCTGACGTGCGGCGAGGAAACCAATGGCGCGTTCAACGGCATCGAATGGCTCGCGGCGAACAAGCGCGACCTGATCGACGCCGAATTTGCGCTCAACGAAGGCGGCGGCGGCGATAGCGACGGCAAGGGCAAGGTCCTCGGCCAGTCGGTGCAGGTCGGCGAAAAGACCTTCGCCAATTTCCGCCTCGAAACGCGCAACCCCGGCGGGCACAGTTCGGCGCCGGTTCCCGACAATGCGATTTACGACCTCGCGCGCGCGCTGACGAAAATCGGCGACTATGACTTCCCGGTCGAGATGACCGACACGACGCGGCGCTTCTTTGCCGAAGCCGGTGCCGCGCGCGGCGACGAGACGGGCAAGGCGATGGTCGCGCTGGCGAAGAACCCCGCCGACAAGGCGGCCGAGGCGATCGTCAACAAGGACCCGTTCCTCCACAGCAATTTGCGTACGACCTGCGTCGCGACGCTTTTGGATGGCGGCCATGCCCCCAACGCGCTGCCGCAGCGCGCGGGCGCGAACATCAACTGCCGCATCTTTCCGGGGCACGGCATCGAATCGATCAAGGATGAACTCGGGTGCGTGATCGGCGATCCGGGCGTCTCCATCACCCAGCTGCCGCCGAAGCGCCCCGCCCCGCCCGCGCCGCCGCTCGATCCCAAGGTCATCGGCCCGATGCAAAAGCTCGTCGACAAATATTGGCCGGGGCTGAAGGTCATCCCGTCGATGGCCAATGGCTATACCGACGCGACCTTCCTCGGCGCGGTCGGCATCCCGACCTATGGCATCCCCGGCATGTGGGGCGATCCCGACGGCAATGGCGCGCACGGCCTCGACGAACGCATGGAAGTGCGCTCGGTCTATGTCGGGCGCGACTATATGTTCGACCTCGTGAAGGCTTACGCCGACAGGCCGTAGCGCGGGGTTCGGCACCGGCCCGCTCCCCCACCCGGCCTCCCACAGCGTAAATTGGATTGGGAGGCCGGGTGGGGGAGCGGGCCGGTGCCGGTTCCACGTCAGTGGAACATTATCCCACGAACGCGCGCTCGATGACGAAGTCGCCGGGCGCGGCGTTCGAACCTTCCTTGAAGCCCAACTCTTCGAAACGCGCCTGCAGGTCGCGGATCATCGCCATGCTGCCGCACATCATGATTCGGTCGCTCTCGGGATCGAACTGCGTCGGCCCCGTGAGCGGGTGGCCGAAGAGCGATCCATCTTCGATCAGCGCGTCGATCCGGCCCGTCGTGCGGAAGGGTTCGCGCGTCACCGTCGGGAGATAGTGGAACTGCAGCAGCGCCTGATCCTGCACCAGCGGGTCGCCCGCGAGCTGGCTTTCAAGCTCGTCGCGGAATGCAAGATCGCTGACCTGCCGCACGCAATGCACGATCACGATCTGGTTGAACCGATCATAGATGTCCGGATCGCGCGCGAGGCTGAGGAAAGGTGCAAGCCCGGTGCCGGTCGAGAGCATGAACAGCCGCCGGCCGGGGGTCAGCGCGTCGGCGACCAGCGTCCCCGTCGGCTTGCGGCCGAGATAGACGGGATCGCCCGGCTGGATTTTCTGAAGCCGCGAAGTCAGCGGGCCGTCGGGCACCTTGATCGAGAGGAATTCGAGTTCGTCGGCATAAGCGGGGCTGGCGATCGAATAGGCGCGCAGCAGCGGGCGCCCCTCGCCCGGCAGGCCGATCATCACAAACTCGCCCGACCGGAAGCGGAAGCTCGGCGGGCGCGTGATCGTGAAGCTGAACAGATGCTCGTTCCAGTGGCGCACCGAACGCACCTCCTCGACGGTCAGCGAGGCGGAGGGGGCGAGCTTGGCGGCTTCGGCAATACGGTCACTCATCACTTTGAACTTTCCTGATGTGTCATGGCGCCGGCCGCGAGGGCCGGCATATCGAATCCCGCCGCGGCCAGCCGGTCGGCCGCCGCACCCATCGCTTTGGCGATCGGGCCGACGCTGTCTCCCTTGGCCAGCAAGGCCAATGTCGCGCGGGCATTTGCCGCGCTCCCAAGCGAAAAATCGCGCCAGAGTCCAAGCAGAATTGCTTCGTCCTCTGAAATCTGGAGGCACGGCATCGGTGCGAGCACGAGCGTTTCGACCGCATCGCCGGCGAGAAGCGCCATCGCGATATGGAAATCGGGGAGCGCGCCGCGCGCCTCGGCGGCAGTGAAACCCCGGTACAGCATCTGCGGCGGACATTGCCCGCGCCCGGCGGCAAGCACCCACGCGCGCATCGCCCAGAGCAGGAAGCGCCCGCCATTGCAGAGACTCTCTACCGGCCGGTCGACAAAGGCGTACATCGCTTCCCTTTCCAGCGCGCGCACGATGCGGCGTCGGCGGGCTTATATGTTATTGCGAGTCATTTGCAATTCAAGATTTTCTATCGCCGCCCGGTTTTGGCGAGCGGGGGCTTTCGACCGGTAGCGGACCTCTCCACATCGTCACCCCGGACTTGATCCGGGGTCCACGACGGTGGTGCGGTTATGGATCCCGGATCAAGTCCGGGATGACGAATGAGGGCGAATAGACGGCAGCTCCCCACCCCTAAGCCGCCTCTCACGTCCGCGACTGCGTCAGCCGGTGCACCGGCCCGAACTGTGCGATCGCCGCGCCGACAAACGGCAGCGCGACAAGCCACAGCCGCACGCCGGTCACGCCCAGCGGGCTCGCGATGCTGATCGCCGCGGTCGCGCCCAGCCCCGCGCAGATCAGCAGCAGCCCGACGATCAACCGCCAGTGCGGGACCTCCTTTTCGCTGCCGCTCGCGCGTTCGTAGCGCGCGAAGGCCATGATCAGCGGGAAGAGCGCCGCGATATAGAGCGCGAACCATATCGGGCGCGCGAGCCACCATGCCGCGCTGCCCGGCTGAACGTCGAGCCCGACCCCGCCGAGCAGCCACGCCGCGACCATCACCAGCACGAAAGCGGTGAGGTGCCAGAGATAGATCGTCATGATCATCCCGTTGACGAGCACGACGCCGGTCCAGATGCGGATATTGTCGAGCATTCGCCGCCCCGCAGGTTCGAGCGCAAGCGCGAAGCCCGCCTGCGCGATGCCGAGCGCGAGCAAGGCAATCGTCGGCGGCATCGAGTTGCTGAGGCCTGCCCCGGGTACCCCGATCATCGCGACCGGATAGGGACCGAGTCCGACGAGCAGGCCGAGCGCAATCACCCCGCCGATGCCCCAAAGCAGCGCCTTGCCCGGCGTCAGCCGTCCCTCGCTCCACGCGAAGCCGAGCTGGTGGATCGCGAGCCAGACGAACGCAAAGTTGAGGAAGTTCACATAAGGCACGTCGAAACGCAGCGACGCGACATCGATCGCCACCGCGCCCGCGACAAGCGCCCAGAAGGAACCGAAACCCCAGCGTTTCCACGCGCCCCATGTCAGCGGCACGACCGCTGCGACCATCAGATAGACCGAGAGGAACCAGACGGGGATCAGTGCGAGCTGCGCCGCCATCGCAACGACGCCGCGCTCGACCCCCGCAAGCGTCCCGAACATCGCGACGAGGGTCCAGATCAGGAACAAGGGCAGCACCGGGTTGATCAACCGCTGCAACCGCCCGCTGTACCAGCTTTCATAACTGCCGCCCTTTCGTAGCGTCGCCGCCCACGACATGCCGTTCGAAAAACCGCCGACGAGGAAGAAGAGCGGCATCACCTGGAATCCCCAGGTCAACCACTGTGTCCAGGGCACGATCCCGAGCAGGTGCCCGCCCTCGACCGCGCCGTCCTTCATATAGGGCGCGGCGACGAGCCAGTGACCGACGACCACCGCAAGGATCGACAGCGCACGGAGGAAATCTACATAGCGGTTTCGCTCGGGCGGCGCTTGCTCCGCCATGTCTTTCGCCCGCGTCCAGATGCTTTTGCGAACGGCGCCAGTGGTTTCGCTCAAGATACCGTCCCTCCTCGAATTCAAACCTCAAGCTAGTGACGCGCGCGGTCGACGCAAGCCTTTGCCTTGGCGCGCCAGCCTTGCTATCGGCTCCGGACAATGGCCAGCACCGACGACGACCTTCCGCCTTCCGAACCCGTCCCCGGCATGATCGACACCCCGTTCGACAGTGCGCTGTCCGAACGCTATCTCGTCTATGCGCTGTCGACGATCACCGCACGCTCGCTGCCCGACCTGCGCGACGGGCTGAAACCCGTCCACCGCCGGCTGCTGTGGGCGATGCGCGCGATGCGGCTCGACCCAAGCCAGGGCTACAAGAAATCGGCGCGCGTCGTCGGCGACGTCATCGGCAAATTCCACCCGCACGGCGACGTCGCGGTCTATGACGCGATGGTTCGTCTCGCGCAGGATTTCTCGCTTCGCTATCCGCTCGTCGACGGTCAGGGCAATTTCGGCAATATCGACGGCGATAACGCCGCCGCTTATCGTTACACCGAGGCGCGGCTGACGCGCGTCGCCGTCGACCTGATGCAGGGTCTCGACGAGGGCACGGTCGATTTCAAGCCGACCTATAATGGCGAGGACGAAGAGCCCGAGATCATGCCGGGGCTGTTCCCGAACCTGCTCGCCAATGGCGCGAGCGGGATCGCGGTCGGCATGGCGACGAACATCCCGCCGCACAACGCCGCCGAGGTGATCGACGCCGCGCTGGTACTGATCGAGAATCCGCGCGCCGAGCTCGCCGAACTGCTCGAACATGTGAAGGGCCCCGATTTCCCGACCGGCGGCATCGTCGTCGACAGTCCCGAGACGATCGCGCACGCCTATGAGACCGGCCGCGGCGGTTTTCGCGTCCGCGCGCGCTTTTCGACCGGCAAGGATGCCGATGGCCGCTGGGAAGAGGGCGGAATCGAAAAACTGTCGGGCGGCACCTGGCAGCTCGTCATCAGCGAAATTCCTTACGGCGTTGCCAAGGGCAAGCTGATCGAACAGATCGCCCAGCTCATCGCCGACAAGAAATTGCCGATCCTCGAGGATGTCCGCGACGAAAGCGCCGAGGATCTGCGCATCGTCCTCGAACCCAAGAGCCGCAACGTCGACCCCGATGTGCTCAAGGACAGTCTCTACCGCCTGACCGACCTCGAAAGCCGCTTTGCGCTTAACCTCAACGTACTCGACGCGACACGCACGCCGAAGGTGATGGGGCTGCACCAGCTGCTCACCGAATGGCTGCAGCACCAGATCGTCGTCCTTGTCCGCCGCGCGCAGCACCGCATCGCGAAGATCGACGACCGGCTCGAACTCGTCGCGGGCTATATTATCGCCTTCCTCAACCTCGACCGGATCATCGAGATCATCCGCACCGAGGATGAACCGAAGCCGGTGATGATCGAAGAATTCATCCTGACCGACCGGCAGGCCGAGGCGATCCTCAACATGCGCCTGCGCAGCTTGCGCAAGCTCGAGGAAATGGAGCTGAAGCGCGAGCAGGCCGACCTCACCGCCGAGCGCGAGGAACTCGCGAAGCTGATCGAAAGCCCGGCGCGGCAGAAGACGCGGCTGCGCAAGGACCTCGAAAAGCTGCGCGCGGTCTATGGGCTCGAAACCCTGCTCGGTGCCCGCCGGACGACGATCGCCGAAGCTGCACCGACGCGCGAGATACCGCTCGACGCGATGATCGAGAAGGAACCGGTGACGGTCATCCTGTCGAAACGCGGCTGGATCCGCGCGCAGCGCGGTCATGTCGCGCCCGACCAGTGGGGCGAGTTCAAGTTCAAGGAAGGCGACGAGCTGCTGTTCGCCGCGCATGCGCAGACGACCGACAAGCTGCTAATCGCGGCGAGCGACGGACGCTTCTTCACCGTCGGCGCCGACAAGCTGCCCGGCGGGCGCGGGTTCGGCGAGCCGCTGCGCCTGATGGTCGACATCGATCCCGAGGCGCGGATCGTCGCGCTGATACCGGCGAGCGCCGAGGGCCGCCTGCTCCTCGCCTCGACGAGCGGACACGGCTTCATCGCACAGATGAGCGAGGTCGTTGCCGAAACGCGCAAGGGCCGCAACGTCGTCAATCTGAAACCCAAGGCGTCGCTCGCCGTCGTCCGCCCGATCGCAGCTGGCGACGACAGCGTCGCCGTGGTCGGCGAGAACCGCAAGCTCGTCGTCTTCCCGATCGCCGAAGTGCCGGTGATGGCGCGCGGCCAGGGCGTGATGCTGCAACGCTATCGCGACGGCGGCCTTTCGGACACGGTCAGCTTCGCCTTTGCCGATGGATTAAGCTGGGCGATGGGCGGCGACACCGGCCGCACGCGGACCGAAACCGACCTCGCGCCGTGGCGCGTCGCGCGCGGCGCTGCCGGCCGGATGCCTCCGACCGGTTTCCCCCGGAACAATCGCTTCGGCTGACCGTATTTCCATGTAGCCGTAAATCCCTTTTTTACTTCCCGTAACCTAGGCATGGGGCAATGGGGAAAGGTCGCACAAAACCCGCTGTTATGCCTATCGATAGAACCGGCGAAGACCGGCCCTTGTTGTTTGTCGGCTGGATCGACGCGCTCCCGGTTCCGGCCGCGCTCATCCGACCGATGGCGCGCGGCAACTTTCGGCTCCACGCGAGCAACGCGGCCTTCGACCGGCTGAGCCTGTCGCCGGCCGGCGTCGATGCGCCGATCGAACTGCTGCGCGCGATCGAACGCGCGTCGCAATATCCCGACGAAAGCCAGGAATTTTCATGCCAGCTCGGCGAAGGCCCCGCGGCGCGCGACCTGCGCGGATCGATCGGGCCGCTGCCCACCGAATCGGGTGACGACGGGTTGTTCCTGCTGACGCTGATCGACCGCACGCAGGAAATGATGACCGAGCGCAACCTGCGCCGCGAACTCGTCTCCGACAGCCTGACCGGCCTCCCCAACCGCGCCGGGTTCGAGGAGCTCGTCGAGCAGCGCGCCCGCGTCGAGGGTCCCGGCGCCGACCATGCGATCCTGCTGCTCGACCTCGCACGCTTTTCGCGCATCAACGAACATATCGGCCCGATGGCGGGCGACGAACTCATCATCACCGTCGCGCGGCGGTTGAAATCGAGCCTGCGCAGCGGCGACATATTGGCGCGCACCGGCGGCGACGAGTTCGCCATTTCATCGCGTGTCGCGGGCGGCCGTGCCGACGTGCGCGAGATGGCGCGGCGCATCCGCGGATGCTTCGATCATCCGTTCCGGATCGGCGAACTCAAGGTCAGCGTCGACTGCGCTTTGGGCTGCGCGATCCAGCCGGCAACTGACACCGATGTCGCCGATCAGATCCGTCATGCACAAATCGCGCTGAAACGCGCGAAGCAGACCGACCGCATCGAAATCTACGAACCCGAAGCCGCGATGCTGTCGGACAACCGGTTCGGGCTCGAAACCGAACTGCGCAATGCGATCGAGGAAGACAGGCTCCACCTTGCCTTCCAACCGCTGATCGAACTCGCGAGCGGCCGCGTCGCCGGGTTCGAAGCACTCGCACGCTGGGACAACAGCAGCGGCCACTCGGTGTCCCCCACCGAATTCATCCCCATCGCCGAGGATTCGGGACTGATCGTTCCGCTCGGCCAATGGGCGATCGGCAAGGCCGCGGCGGTACTCGCCGAGTGGGACCAGCAGAATGGCGGTGCGATCGTCGACGCCTATTTCTCGGTCAATGTCTCCGCCATCCAGCTGGTACGCGACGATGTCGCGGCGGTGGTCCGCCAGGCCCTCGAGACGCACAAGATCGGCGGCGAGCGGCTGATGATCGAACTCACCGAAAGCGCGATCATCGGCGACCCCGACCTCGCGCTGTCGGTGCTCAGCGAACTGAAGGCGCTCGATGCGCGCGTCGCGATGGACGATTTCGGGACCGGCTATTCGAACCTTGCCTATCTCCAGCGCTTGCCGATCGACGTGCTCAAGATCGATCGCAGCTTTGTCGAACATATGGTCGACGACCGCGACAAGGTGGCGATCGTCCGCACCATCCAGAGCCTCGCCGAAGTGCTGGGGATGCGCACCACCGCCGAGGGTGTCGAGACCGCCGACCAGGCACGGCTGCTGTCGGCGCTCGGCTGCGATTTCGGGCAGGGTTTCCTCTTCGCGCGGCCAATGGATAGCGTCGCCGCGCTCGATTACTGGCGTCAGTCGCTCGCGCGGCCGATCTTCTGATCGACGAGCTGCGCGACGCGCGCAGCATCCGGAAAATCCTCCGCCACCCATGCGGCCTCCACCGCCTTGAGGATACGGGCGACCTCCGGCCCCGCCGCAATACCGCGCGCAACGATGTCGCCGCCCTTTAGCGGCAGTTCGGGGACGACCCAGCCTGATAGCGCTTGCACCGCCGCGGGATCACCGCCGAGCAGGTGAACATCGCGCGCCGCGTCGATACCGATCGCGTGCGCGAGTCGCCGAACCGGGCGGCCCACATCGAAACGGTTCCCGCCCAGCGCCGCCAGATGCTTGCGCTGCCGCGTCGACAGGCGCAGCCGGCTCGCAACCTGTTCGGCAATCGCCGTATCGGCGGGAAGCAGCGCCGACAGCCGACGCAACGGTGCGACTGCCGCCCCCGCGGCCCCTTCATTCGCCAGCAGCCGGTCGAGCGCGGCGGCAAAGCCCGCGTCGAGTTCGGGCAGCAACACCTCGAAAATCCCGTCGGCGGCCATTCGCTGCACGATCGCACGCGGATCTGGCAGCGCGAGGATCTTGAGCAACTCGTCGGCAATCCGTTCGCGCGAAAGGCTCTTGAGCGACTGGCGCGCGGTTACCACGGCGGCATGGCTGGCGGGATCGAGCACGCCATGTCCGAACCGCGCCGCGAACCGGTAGAAGCGCAGAATGCGCAGATGATCCTCGGCGATCCGCGTCGCGGCGTCGCCGATGAAAGCGACGCGCCCCGCCTCTAGGTCAGCGAGACCGCCGAACCAGTCGTCGACCGCGCCGGTATCGGGGTCGGCGTAGAGCGCGTTGATCGTGAAGTCGCGCCGCGCCGCATCGTCGCGCCAGTCGTCAGCGAAGGCGATCGTCGCGCGGCGCCCGTCGGTTTCGACGTCGCGGCGCAGCGTCGTGATCTCGTGATGATCGCCGCTCGCGATCGCGGTGACGGTGCCGTGCGCGATACCCGTCGGGATGACCTTGATATCGGCCGCCTCGAGCCGCCGCGTCACCTCTTGCGGGAGCAGCGGGGTCGCGAGGTCGATGTCGGCGACAGGCAGGCCGAGCAGCGTGTCGCGCACCGCGCCGCCGACGGCCTTGACCGCGCCGCCATCGGCGCTCAGTGCGGCAACGATCCGGCGCAATCCCGGCCGGTCGCGCCATTCGGCGTCGGGCAGCAACGTCACCGGTGCCAGCCCGCGGGCAAACGTCGCGCCAGATTGATGATGATTCCCGCCGTCACGCCCCAGATCCGCCGTCCTTGCCAGTCCATGTCATAATAATGGCGGTCGTGCCCCTGAAAATTCGCATGCTGGCGCGCATAATTGTCAGGATCGAACAATATGTCGAGCGGCACCTCGAACCAGTCCTCGACTTCGTCGGGATTGGGATCGAACGCCATATCCGGCGGGATGACGCCAAGCACCGGGGTGATCAGATAGCCGCTGCCCGAGCGATAGGGTTCGGTCACCCCCGCGACCATCACGTCGCGCCGATTGAGCCCGATTTCCTCCTCCGCCTCGCGCAGCGCCGCGTCGACCGCGTCGCGATCGCCCGGATCGATCTTGCCGCCAGGAAAGGCGACCTGCCCGGCGTGGCTGCGCAGCCATTGCGGCCGCTGGGTCAGGATGACGCCGGGGTCGGGACGGTCGGTGAAGGCGATCAGCACCGCGGCGTCGCGCAGCGTTGGCATGCCGAGATAGGCCTCGTCCTCGCCCGCGTCGGGCAACAGGTTGCCCAGCGCCGCATTCAGCTTTTCGGAAAGCATCAGGCAGCCACCAGCGGAAAGCGCGCGCCGTTCGACCAGATCGCGGGATGCCCGTCGTCTTCGCCCAGCGCCATATCGACGAGTTCATAGTAAAGCGCACGGTCGATCCGCGCCTCGAGCCCGTTCCCGACAGCGCCGCGCACATGCAGCCGCGGATCGGGATCGTCGGGGTCGGGCCCGAACGTCAGCGGGTGGTCGGCGCCCGCGATCACGAGATCGTCGGTGTCGAGACGAAAGACGAGCTTCCGCGCCGCGCCCTCGCCTTCGCTTTTCATCTCGACGGCGCGAAAGGGCGTGTCCTCGACGGCAATCGTCAATTTCTCCGCGGGCGTGACGAGGACATGGCCGCCGTCGGGTTCGCGGCGCAATATCGTCGAGAAGAGTTTGACCATCGCCGGCCGGTTGATGCGGCCGCCTTCGTGATACCAGCTGCCGTCGGCACGAATTTCCATCGCACTGTCGCCCGCGCGTTCGGGGTGCCAACTTTCGACCGGCGGCAATTTTCGCGCCGCCAGCAGTTCGGCCGCTTCGGCCAACGAAAGCTGCGAGAGATCCTTGGGAAGCGAGGGTGCAGGGCTGACCATCCTCCCGACATAGGCGGACGGGCGGCGCGCGCAACCCCGCAAGGGATCAGCGCGGCCCGATCATCCCCGCACCCGTCGGCAGGGCGTGACCATTCACCGCGCGCGCGAGAAGGCGGCGCTTCTCGTATGGCCCGGGCAAATCCCACGCCCCCGTCGCATCGGCGTCGAAGCCGAAAAAGCGGCCATAATATTCGGGATCGCCGATCATCATCAGCGCGCTGTCGGCCTTCGTTTCCGCCGCTTCGAGCATATGCGCCATCAGCGCGCGGCCGTGCCCGCCGCGCTGCACGTCGGGACGCACCGCGACCGGGCCGACCATCACGAGCGGCGTCGCGGCGCCACCCGGCGCACGATGCGCGACCGGCCAGCACTGGATCGTGCCGACCAGCGCGCCATCCTCGACGAGCGCAAAGCTCAGCGCCGGCACCGCATCCGCGCCTGCGCGGATGCGGTAGGCGGTTCGTCCAAAGCGATCCGTCCCGAAAGCGGCGTCGAGGAGAGCCTCGACCGCCTGCGGTTCGATATCGGACAATGGAAGTAACTCGACCAACGCGTACCCTTTCGCTAATGCGGCGGCGCTTTAGGGACCGGGGGCGCGGTTGCAAACCCCCGACGGACAGGAATTTCTTGTGACCGATACATTGTGGCTGGAAGTGGACGGTCTGACCGTCGACGTGCTGACCGGCATCTATTCCGAAGAAACCCACCTGCCGCAGCCGCTGCGCATCTCGGTGCGCGCGAAACTGGCGATGGCCGATCATTATGATCCGACCACCCCGCTCAGCGCGTCGAAAAACTATATGCACCTGAAATTTGCAGCGACCGAGGGCATCCCCAAGGATGTGCACTTCGTTCTGATCGAGAGCGTCGCCGACCATATCATCGACACGCTGTTCCTGCAGGACGAGAAGGTCGAAGAGGTCGAGGTGAAGATCGTCAAGCTCGCGATCGCCGAGGAAGGCGAACAGATCGGCATCACGATGCGGCGGGTGCGCAAGTGACGCAAAAGCTCGCTCTCGTCACGGGCGGGCTTCACCGCGTCGGCGCGGCGATTTCGGCGCGGCTGGCGCGCGAGGGTTATGCGCTGGCGATCCACAAGCGCAGCCCCGGCGACGCCGATCCGGTGCTGGCCGATGCGCTCGCCGAAACTGGCGCGCTCAGCCACCGCTTTGCTGCCGACCTCGCCGATCCGGCCGCGGTCGATGCGCTGATCCCCGCGGTGATCGATAAATTCGGCCGCGCGCCCGATCTGCTGGTCAACAGCGCCGCGCTCTTTGCCGAGGGCGAATGGGCCGATCTGTCGGCCGCATCACTCGCCGAGATGATGCAAGTCAATCATCATGCGCCCGTTATGCTCGCGAAGGCCCTTGTCGCAGCGAGCGAGGGTATGCGCCCGGCGATCGTCAACATCGTCGACCAGCGCGTCGTCCATCCGGTGCCCGACCAGATCGCCTACAGCTTGTCGAAATCGGCGCTGTGGCAGGCGACGGCGACGCTGGCCGTCGCGTTCGGGAACCGCGCACGCGTCAACGCCGTCGCACCCGGCCTGACGATGGCGACCGAGGATTATTCCGATGCGCAGATCGAGCGGCTGGCAAAGCTTATGCCGCTCGGCGCGCTGCCGACACCGGCGCAGATCGCCAACGCGGTCATCTATCTCGCGCGCGCCGAAGCGGTGACCGGGCAGACGATCTTCGTCGACGGCGGCGCGCACCTTGCGCCGATGGCGCGCGATTTCGTGGCGCTCGAGCGGGATTAAGGCGCCAAAACCGATCGCGTATCCCCGCGAAGGCGGGGATCCATCTCCGGTGGGTTCAAACTAGCGCCGACGGGCGATGGGCCCCCGCCTTCGCGGGGGCACACCAGTTTATAATCGCACCGTTATGATGACCCGTCAGTAGATATGCACCGCCTTGGTGACGAGATAGCCGTCGAGGCCTTCGGGCCCGCTCTCGCTGCCGAAGCCCGATTCCTTGATCCCGCCGAACGGCGCGTCGAGCGCCGAGATGACAAAGCTGTTCACGCCGACCATACCGCTTTCGATGCTGTCGACGATGCGGTTGATGCGGCGGCCATTCTCGGTGAAGGCGAAGGAGGCCAAGCCGTAGGGGAGCCGGTTCGCCTGTTCGAGCGCCTCGTCCTCGGTCCCGAACGGGCGGATGAGCGCCATCGGGCCGAAAGGTTCGTTGTTCATCGCGTCCGCTTCGATCGGCACATCGGCGATCGCGGTCGGCTGGAAGAAATAACCGTCGCCGGTTGCCTCGCCGCCCGCGATCACGCGCGCGCCCTTGGCCTTCGCATCGGCGACCAGTGCTTCCAATGCGGGGATGCGCCGCGCATTGGCGAGCGGACCCATCTGCGTGTCGGCGTCGAGTCCGCTGCCGATCTTCACCTTTTGGGTACGCTCGGCAAAGCCCTTCACAAAGGCGTCGTAGATGCCCTGCTGGACATAAAAGCGCGTCGGCGAGATGCAGACCTGCCCTGCGTTGCGGAATTTCTGCCATACGACCTTGTCGAGCGTCGCTTCGAGGTCGCAATCGTCGAAGATGAGCACCGGCGCATGGCCGCCAAGTTCCATCGTGATGCGCTTCACGCCGTCCGCGGCGAGCTTCATCAGATGCTTGCCGACCGCGGTCGATCCGGTGAAGCTGACCTTGCGGATCACCGGGCTCGCGAGCAGATGGCGGCTGATCATGTCGGGGTCGCCATAGACGAGTTGCACAACGTCACCGGGGATGCCCGCATCGGCGATGCAGCGCATGATTGCGCTGGTGCAGCCGGGGGTTTCTTCGGGCGCCTTGGCAATCACGACGCAACCGGCGGCGAGCGCGGGCGCAATCTTCTTGACCATCAGGTTGACCGGGAAGTTCCACGGGCTGAAGCCGGCGACCGGGCCGACCGGATGTTTGGTGACCATCGCGCGCTGTCCGAGCGGACGCTGGAGGACACGGCCCTCGATGCGCTTGCCCTGCTCGGCGAAATAATCGAACAGTCCCGCCGCCGACAGCACCTCACCGCGCGCTTCGCCTATCGGCTTGCCCTGTTCGAGCGTCAACAGCGTCGCGATATGGTCGACGCGCTCGCGGATAATTCCCGCGGCCTTGTGCATCAGTGCGGCGCGCTCGTCGGGGGTCTTGGCGCGCCAGACCGGCCAGCCGCGTTCGGCCGCGGCGAGCGCCTCGTCGAGATCGGCCGCGGTCGCGACCGGCAGTTCGGCAATCGTGCCCGCGGTCGCCGGATTATAGACCGGCCGCTCGTCGCGCCCCTCGCCGCTCCGCCAGGCACCGTTGATGAAGAGCTGGAGGTCGGCGTCGTAGGTCGCGGTCATGAGAGGTCCTTTGCCAAGGAGGTGGGGGATGGCGGCGATATAGGACCGGCTCAGCGATAGTTAAAGCTGATGCTGATGCGTTCGCCCTTGCCCGCATTCGGCATCACCTCGTGGCGCAGCCAGCTTTCCCACAGGAAGACGCGGCCCGCAGCGGGCTCGGCGTAGATGAAGGGGTGCAGATGTTCGGGCGCATCGTCGGTGCGCCCCGGCGCCGCCATCAGCATCGCGAGGCGCGGATCCTCGAGCTTGAGCGCGCCTGATCCCGGCGGAACCGCGACATAGAAGGTCCCCGACACGATGCTGTGCGGATGGATATGGCCGCTGTGCGTGCCGCCGGGTTTCAATATATTGACCCACAGGCTGTCGAGCTTGAGCGGCTTGGCGAGATCGAAATGGCACGCCTTGGCGAACGCCTTCACTTCCTTGTCGAGAAGCTTCTTGAGGTCGTAGAAAGCCGGGTCGCGCTCGGGCAGGTCGCCGAGCGACGCGTAGCTGGTGTAACCCTTGTAGCCATGTTCGCGGCTCCAGCGTCGTCCCGCACCATCCTCTTCGGCGAACAGGCGGCTGCTTTCCTCCAGTTCCTCGAGCAGGTCGGGCGTGCCGATATCGGCTTCGTAGAAATTGGTGGCGAAGAGCGTGCGAACGGGCATGATGGCCGCAAAGCATAGGACGCACGCAAGAGCAAGGGAGAGGCTATGGCCGAGTTTGAACTGATCGCCGACGGATTGCGTTTTCCCGAGGCGCCGGTCGTGATGGAAGACGGCAGCATCATCGTCGTCGAGATCGAGGCAAAACGCATCACGCGTTGCTGGCCCGGCGGCAGGAAAGAGGTCGTCGCGACGCCCGGCGGCGGCCCCAACGGCCTTGCGATCGGCCCGGATGGCAAGCTCTATTGCTGCAACAACGGCGGCTTCAACTATGTCGAATCGAACGGCTATCTGGCGCCGCACGGCATCGCCGACGATTATTCCGGCGGGCGGATCGAGCGCATCGACATCGAAACCGGCGAGGTCGAGATCCTCTACAAGACGGGCGACCATGGTGTCACCCTGCGCGGGCCGAACGACATCATGTTCGACGCGCATGGCGGCTTCTGGTTCACCGACCATGGCAAGGTCGACTATGCGAAGCGCGTGCACGACATTGTCGGCATCTTCTATGCCAAGGCCGACGGCAGCTTTATCGAGGAAGTGATCTTCCCGAGCTACAATCCCAACGGCATCGGCATCTCGCCCGACGGGACCAAGCTCTACGCGGCCGAGACCTACACGTGCCGGCTGACGCAGTTCAACATCATCGCACCGGGCAAGGTCGATGATAGCGCGGGCCCGGGCGGCCCCGGCATCCCGCTCTATCGCCCCGCGGGCTATAAATTCTTCGACAGCCTCGCGATGGAGGCGAATGGCAATATCTGCGTCGCGACGATCGGCGAATGCGGGATCAGCGTCGTGTCGCCGCAGGGCGAACTGGTCGAATTCGTCGCGACCGACGATATCTTCACCACCAATATTGCCTTCGGCGGGCCCGACCGGCAGGATGCCTATCTGACGCTTTCGGGTACCGGGCGTCTAGTCAAGACGCGCTGGGCACGGCCCGGGCTGCAACTGCAATATTAGGGGGGTCATGCACGCCGAAACTCACGCCGTTACGCGGATCGGCTGGCTGCGCGCCGCGATCCTTGGCGCCAACGACGGGATCGTTTCGACCGCAAGCCTCATCGCCGGGGTGGCGGCCGCGGGCGCATCGCAGTCGTCGATCCTCGTCACTGGCACCGCGGGGCTCGTTGCGGGCGCGATGTCGATGGCGGCGGGCGAATATGTGTCGGTGAGCTCGCAAGGCGACGCCGAAAAGTCGGACATCGAACTGGAAAAACGGCATCTCGCGGCCGATCCCGAATATGAGCTCGAGGAGCTGACGCTGATCTACGAGGAGCGCGGGCTCAGCCGCGCGCTGGCCGAACAGGTCGCGGCAGAGCTCACCGCGCACAACGCGCTCGACACCCATTTGCGCGACGAGCTGGGGATGACCGACACGATGGCGGCACGGCCGGTGCAGGCAGCGGCGGCTTCGGCGGCGAGCTTCGCGATCGGCGCCGCCTTGCCGCTGGGGACGGTGCTGGTCGATCGGGGCGACTCGCTGCCATTCACGGTCTCCGCCGCGTCGCTGGTCTTTCTCGCAATCCTCGGCGCGCTCGGGGCGCGGGCGGGCAATGCTCCGATGCTGCGGCCGGTCATCCGCGTGACCTTCTGGGGGGCGTTTGCCATGGCGGCGACGATCGCGATCGGATCGCTGCTCGGAACGACGGTCGGCTAGCGCCGCTCCAGCCATTCGCGGAGCGCGACGGCGTTGTTCCGCGCCTCGCTCTTCGCGGCATAGAGCAAGGTCACCGGCCCCGCCGATCCCGCCGCGTCGAGCGTGAAGAGCGCGGCCTTCATCTCCTCGCCGCCCGCATCGAGTTCGGCGAAATAGTCGAGGCGAAACTCGTCCCACGCCTCTTCCGAATCGGCGGTCTCGCCGTGATAGCGCTTGCGCAAGGCATCGCTCGGCGACAGCGGCTTGAGCCATGCCGCCAGCGCCGCTTTCTCCTTCGACACGCCGCGCGGCCACAGCCGGTCGACGAGGAAGCGCGCGCCGTCGCCGGGACCAGCCGGTTCATGGATGCGTTTGACCGCGATTGTCAGGGGCGATGCCATCTGTATGACTATCGGCCATCCCGCATTCGCGGGCAAGTCCATCGGAGGGGTCCGGACATGAGCGCAGCAAGCTGGGCGATCGACATCGATCGCGACGATATCACGCAAGCTAAATTGGTCGGCGAACCCGACACCCCGCTGGCACCGGGCCAGGTCCGCGTCCACCTCGACAGCTATGCAATGACCGCGAACAACATCACCTACGCGGTGTTCGGCAAACCCGCCGGCCTCTTTGGCAATGACCAGGGCTATTGGGATTTCTTCGCCGAACAGGGCACGCCGGGCCGCCTGCCTGTCTGGGGCTTTGCGACGGTGACTGAAAGCACCGCCGAAGGCGTCGCGGTCGGCGAGCGCTTCTATGGCTATTATCCGATGGCAAGCGATGCCGTGCTCAACGTCGGCAAGGCAGGTCCGGGCGGTTTCACTGACGTGACGCCGCGCCGCACCACCCTGCCCCCCATCTATAATAATTATCAGCGGATCGCGGCGCTGCCCGATTATCGCGCCGCCGACCATGATTATTGGCCGGTGTTCCGCCCGCTCTTCCTCACCGGCTGGCTGATCGCCGATCAGTTCGAGGATGAGGGCGATTATGGCGCGAGCCAGATCCTGATCGCGAGCGCGTCGAGCAAGACCGCGATCGGGCTCGGCTTCGCGCTCGCACAGCGTCAGGGCCACCGCCCCGAAACGATCGGCCTGACCAGCAAGGCGAATGTCGCCGATCTCGATGCGCAGCGCATCTATGACCGTGTCATCGCCTATGACGACATCCTCACGCTCAACCCCGGCACGCCGTCGGCGCTCGTCGACATGGCGGGCAATGGCGCGGTGACGCGCGCGGTGCACAGCCATTTCGGGAATAACCTCAAGGCCTCGATCATCGTCGGCAAGTCGCACTGGGATGCCGATGCCGGGCAGGCCGCGCTCCCCGGCCCCGAACGGCAGGGCTTTTTCGCGCCGGGCCGAAGCCAGAAGCGCATCGCCGACTGGGGCGGGGCGGTCTTCGGGCAGAAGATTGCCGAAGCCTGGCTCGCCTTCATGGACGTTGCGCCGCGGCTGACTTCGGTCGATAAGCGCAGCGGCGGCGACGCGGCGCTCGCTGCCTATCGGGAGATGCTCTCGGGACAGGCCGACCCCAAAAAGGGGATCGTCGTCGTCCCATGAGGGTCGCATGAGCAGTCCCTTTCCCCGCCGCTCGAAAGGATTGACCATGCTTCGCACCCTCGTTCTCGCTGCCTCGATCGCGCTCCTGCTTCCGGCGGGCGCGGCGCTAGCCGAAACGCCCAAGGCCGCCCCCGCGCACAAGCCCGATCTCGCCGACCGCGTTGCGGGGACGTACAAGGGCGACGTCATTTCCGACGCGCGCGGATCGTCGAAAAGCGGCGTGACGATCACCGTCACGCGCACCGGGCCGAACAAGGTCGAGATCAAGTCAAGCTATGCGCGCATCCCGACCGTCACCATCGCGCTCGAAAAGGCAATGGACGCGATCCTCGCCGCAAGCGGCCCCTCTGTCTTCCTGCTCGACACCGTGCGCTCGCCCGAGCGGCTCGACCTGACGATCGACGATGCGAGCTGGTCGGGCAATCGCGTCGCCACCCCTGCCAAGAAATAAGGTTGCTCTCTCTCGCATGACTTACACGACCGTTATTTTCGACTTCGGCGGCGTCATTACGGCATCCCCGTTCGAGGCCTTCAATCGCCTTGAGGAAGAGCGCGGACTGCCGCGCGATTTCGTGCGCCGCGTCAACGCCGCCAACCCCGATGGCAATGCCTGGGCAAAGTTCGAGCGCGCCGAAATCGATGCCGCCGCGTTCGATGCGCTGTTCGCCGAAGAGGCCCGCGCGCTAGGGCATGAGCTGGAGGGCGAAGCCGTCCTCGCGGTCATCGCAGGGGCGGTACGTCCGGCGATCGTCGCGGCGCTCGATACGCTGAAGGATCGCGGCTTCACCATCGCGTGTATCACGAACAACGTCCCGGGCGGCAAGATGGGCGTTCGCGGCGCGGGCATGACGCGCAGCGAGGAAGCCGCGATCGAGGTCGCCGACATCATGGCGCGTTTTGCGCATGTGATCGAATCGAGCAAGGCGGGGGTACGCAAGCCCGACCCGCGCATCTATCTGATGATGTGCGAGAAACTGGGCGTCGAACCCGCCGAATGCATCTATCTCGACGACCTCGGGATCAACTGCAAACCGGCGAGCCAGCTCGGGATGCACGCGATCAAGGTGACGAGCGGCGAGCAGGCGCTCGCCGACCTGTCGGCGGCGCTCGACATGCCCCTACCCTGACACTTCGGCGATGTTGAGGCGCGCGGCGCGGGCAAATATCTCGGCGAGAACCGGCTCGGTATCCGCGACCCGCATCGCAACGTGAAATTCGACCGGCGCAAGCGCCGGCATTTCCGCCATTTCGACAAGCGCGCCACCCGCTACTTCGCTCCGCACCATCGGGCGCGGGAAGATGCCGATCCCCCCGCCCGCCTTCGCAATGTCGATCATCGTCCGCGCATTGTTGCAGAGATTGAGCGATTTCTGCGCGATCCGCGACGCCTGGATCGCGTCGCGCATCCGGCCGTGGATCGGCGAATGACTGGCAAGCGACCAGACGGGCAGCATCGCTTCGCCATCTGCGAAGGCCGAGGCAATTGCGGGGCTCGCGAGCCACACCAGCTCAACCTCGCCGATCGGGCAGGTCTTCAGCGCCGGATGTGCGATCGGCCCGGCTGCAAAGGCCATGTCGGTGCGCCCGGTCAGAAGCTGCTGGATCAGGTTCGCGGTCAGGTCGATTTCGATTTCGAGCCCGACATTGGGCATGTCGGCCTTGAGCGCCGCGACGAAGGCGGGAAGGCAGCTCGCCGCGGCGATCTCGCCGGCACCGATCCGCACGACCCCGCTCGCCTCGCCATAACCGCCGCTGCCGAGCAGCGCATATTGCATGTCGCGCAGCAACGGATCGCAGTCGCGCACCAGCTTGCGTCCCGCCGCGGTCAAAGACATCGCGCGGCCCTCGCGCCGGAACAGGGCCGTCCCCAATCTTTGTTCGAGTTCGCGCATCCGCGCCGACACCGTCGGCTGGGTGGTATTGAGCCGTTCGGCCGCCGCCGAAAAGGTGCCAAGACGGTCGATCCACAGCAATGTTTCGAGATGATAGAGCGAGACGCGATTGATAGACATCGTCTATGTATAATCCAAAAATTGAACAGTTAGAATTGATGGATCAAATGCGCCAATGTCGCGCTCGACATTCCGGCAAGGAGGCCCCTTCATGGCGAACAAGCAATATTCCGACGCAGCAGCCGCGCTCGACGGCCTCCTCTTCGACGGCATGCAGATTTGCGCGGGCGGGTTCGGCCTGTGCGGCATCCCCGAACGACTGATCGACGCGATCCGCGACGCTGGCACCAAGGACTTGACGATCGCGAGCAACAACGCCGGGATCGACGGCGAAGGGCTCGGCAAACTGCTCCGTACGAAGCAGGTCAAAAAGATGATCTCTTCCTATGTCGGCGAGAACAAGGAGTTCGAGCGGCAATATCTGGCGGGCGAGCTCGAGGTCGAATTCTGCCCGCAGGGCACGCTCGCCGAACGCTGCCGCGCCGGCGGCGCGGGCATCCCCGGCTTCTACACCAAGACCGGCGTGGGCACGCTCGTTGCCGAGGGCAAGGAAGTGAAGAGCTTCGACGGGCAGGATTATATCCTCGAGCGCGGCATCTTCGCCGACCTTGCGATCATCAAGGGGTGGAAGGCCGACGAGAGCGGCAACCTCATTTTCCGCAAGACCGCGCGCAACTTCAACCAGCCGATGGCGACCGCGGCGAAGATCTGCGTCGCCGAGGTCGAGGAAATCGTGCCGGTGGGCAGCCTCGACCCCGACAGCATCCATTTGCCCGGCATCTATGTGAAGCGCCTGATCGTCGGCGCGCCGTACGACAAGAAGATCGAATTCCGCACGACCCGCCCGCGCGAGACGGCGTGATGCGCGCGCTCCCGCTCGTTGCGGCGCTACTTCTCGGCGGCTGCGCCAGCGCGCCGGCCGAAGTGGCGACAGCACCAGCTCCGCCGCCTGCCACTGTGCCCGCCGAAGCCGCGAGACCGCCGGTCGCACTGCAATATCTCTATGGCTCGCCTGAGGCCGCGGTCGCAGTGCGCGCGACCAATGCCCGGATCGCCGATTATGGCGTGGGACGGATCAAGCAGCGGCCGAGGGACAGCGTCGTCCTCGCACCGGGTGCGGGCCTCGATGCCCCGGCGTTCGAGCCGTGCGGCAACAAGCCCTTCGCCGCGGTGTTCGACGCCGACGAGACGTTGATCTGGAATCTCGGCCCGATGCGTTACTTTGCGGAAAAGGGCACGGCCTTCGATCCGAAGACCTGGGACCAGTGGGAAAAGACCGGCGCGGGCAAGGCGGTCGCCATGCCCGGCTCGATCGAAATGGTGAACGCCCTGCGCGCCGCAGGGATCACCGTCATCGCCAACACCAACCGCGCGGCCGCCAACGCGAAGGGCAGCGAGGACACGCTCCGCGCCGCGGGCCTTGGCGAATTCAAGCATGGCGAGACGCTCTTCCTGATGGGCGACGATGCCGGCGGATCGAGCAAGGACGGACGCCGTGCGACGATCGCATCGCGTTACTGTGTGATCATCCTCGGCGGCGACCAGCTCGGCGATTTCAGCCAACAGTTCAACGTCAAGGACTTGCCCGCGGCGCAACGCATGGCGCTTGCGACAAGCGCGGGCGCAACCGCACTCTGGGACAAGGGCTGGTTCCTTTTCCCCAACCCCGTCTACGGCCCGTGGGAAAAACTGGGCTGGGGCGATGCCTTCCCCTCCGACAAGCAATGGGAGCCGAAATAATGGCCTGGACGCGTGATGACATGGCGGCGCGCGCCGCGAAGGAACTGCAGGACGGCTATTACGTCAACCTCGGCATCGGCATCCCTACGCTGGTGGCGAACCATATCCCCGCCGGGATGACGGTGACGCTCCAGTCTGAAAATGGCATGCTCGGTATCGGCCCCTTCCCCTTTGAGGGCGACGAAGATCCCGACCTGATCAACGCGGGCAAGCAGACGATCAGCGAGCTGCCGCAATCGGCCTATTTCAGCTCGTCGGACAGCTTCGCGATGATCCGCGGCGGGCATATCGACCTCACCGTGCTCGGCGCGATGGAGATCGCCGAAAATGGCGACATCGCCAACTGGATGATCCCCGGCAAGATGATCAAGGGCATGGGCGGCGCGATGGACCTCGTGGCCGGCGTGAAAAAGATCATCGTCGTGATGGAGCATAATGCCAAGGACGGCAGCCCGAAGTTCATCCCCGAATGCACGCTGCCGCTGACCGGCAAGAATGTCGTCGACATGATCATCACCGACCTCGCAGTGTTCAAGCGCGACGACCATGACAGCCCGTTCAAGCTGATCGAACTCGCGCCGGGCGTGACGGCCGAGGAAGTCGCCGAAAAGACGACGGCGCATTATATTGCCTGACGTCGCCGCCAACCCCGGCTCCACCTGGCTGATCGTCGGCGGGTGGTTGTCGGTGGCGGCAGCACTGCTTCACATCGCGTGCATCTTCGGCGGTCCCGACTGGTACCGCTTCTTCGGCGCCGGCGAAGGCATGGCGCGAGCAGCGGCGCGCGGCGACCTGCGGCCGACGCTGATCACGCTCGCAATCGGCGCGGTCCTCCTCATCTGGGCCGCTTATGCCTTTTCGGGCGCCGGTTCGCTTCCGCGCCTACCGTTGCTGCGGACGGGGTTGATCGTCATCACCGCAATCTACCTGTTGCGCGGCCTGTTTTTCGTACCCCTCCATTTTTGGCGGCCGCAGCATAGCGACAGTTTCGCGATCTGGTCGTCGCTTATCGTGTTTGCCTATGGCGCGGTGTACGCCGTGGGGACGTTCAGGGCCTGGCGCCACCTTGCACCCTGAACCGCTGCGGGGGTGACGGCGGAGGCTCTCGACGCTAAGACAATGGCAAAATACAGGGTCGCCATCCAAGTCACGAGTCCATGAAGCGCGTTTTTATTCTTCTGATCGCGGTTGCCGCGCTGGGTTCGATGGGCTGGTTCGGCATTCACGCCTTCGGCGGCGCCGATCCCCTTGCGAGCGTTCCGATCCCGATCAAGGGCCCGGAAAACCTGCCCGACACACCCGCCGAATGGCGCGGCCGCATCGACTATCGCGCACTCGACCAGCAACTGTCCGCGCTTGCTCAGCGACCCGAAATGGCGGGACTGGCGGTCGCGGTGGTCGAGGATGGCGAATTGCGTTTCGTCCGTACCTATGGAGTCGCAGACGCATCGACCGGCGCGCCGGTGACGCCGCAAACGCTGTTCCGCTGGGCCTCGGTTTCCAAGACCGCGACCGGCGCCCTGGCGGGTGCGCTCGCCAATGACGGCGCGGTCGACCTGAACCGTCCCATATCCCAATGGCGCACCTCGCTACGCCTACCCGGCGGTGCCGAGGAACGGGTCACGCTGGAAGACGTGCTCGCGCAGCGCACCGGCCTCACCAAGAACGCCTATGACGAGAAACTGGAGGAAGGACAGAGCCCGCAGCTCCTGCGCGCGAGCCTCGCCGCGGCCCCGCTGCAATGCGAACCCGGCACCTGCCATACCTACCAGAACATCGCCTTCGATGCGGCGAACGAGATATTGGCGCGCGCGGCGAACGAGCCTTTCGCCGACGCGGTCGAGGACCGGTTCTTCCGCCCGCTCGGCATGGTCAGTGCGGGTTACGGGATGGAGCGGCTGACGGGCGCCAGGGATTGGGCGAAGCCGCACCGCGGCACGCAAGTCCGCCCGGTCAAGGAAGCCTATTGGCGCGTGCCCGCCGCCGCGGGGGTCGAAAGCGATATCGTCGATTTCGCTACATGGATGCAGGCGATGATGGGCAACCGCCCCGACGTGCTGCCCGCCGCGGTGTTGCAACTTGCCCATCAACCCCGCGTTCGCACCGAACCGCTTTACGGCAGCGCGCTGCGGCAGACGATCAGCGACGCATCCTATGCCCTCGGCTGGCGGAACTTCACCTATGGCGGCCACCGGCTTGCAGGCCATTCGGGCGCGGTTTCGGGCTATCGCGCGACGATGATTTTCGAACCGGCAACGCGGACAGGCGTCGTGGCCCTCTGGAACAGCGACTGGGGATTTCCCTTCCGCATCCCGTTCGCGGCCATCGACAGCTATCACAAGCGCGAAGACGCGCGCTGGCTCGACCTCAGCGAGTTGCCTCCGGCGGCCGGAGGCGCTGCCGGACCCGGGCCCACAACCGTCACCCTGAAAAAGTGAGGGCGCTTGCAGCCCGCTCCGCCGCCTGTGTATCAGGCGCACACCCGGAGCTGGAGGAGAATCAGTCATGCGCGTGCTGCTGACCGGATCGTCGGGCTGGCTCGGGCGCTATCTCGCTCCTTTGCTCGCTCGGAATGGGCATGACGTCACCGGGTTCGATGTCGTACCCGGCGCGCATACGCAGGTGCTAGGCACCGTAGCCGACCGGACGCTGGTCGAGCGGACGATGGCCGAGCATGGCATCGAGGCGATCATCCATGGCGGCGCGCTGCACAAGCCCGACATCGTCCGCTATCCGCGGCAGGCCTTTGTCGACGTCAATGTGACCGGCACACTGAACCTGATCGAGGCTGCAGTCGCAGTGGGCAACGACCGCTTCCTCTTCACCTCGACCACCTCGCTGATGGTGCGCGCCGATGTGCGCGAGGGCGCGGGCGCGGGCGGCGCATGGTGGATGGATGAGGACTTCGGCCCGATCGAGCCGCGCAACATCTATGGCATCACCAAGCTTGCGGCCGAACAGGCGTGCAAGCTGGTTCACCGCGAGCACGGGATTTCGGTCGCGATCCTCCGCACCGGACGCTTCTTTCCGGAGGATGACGATACGCACGCGGTCCCGAGCGGCCCGAACCTCAAGGCGAACGAGCTTCTCAATCGCCGCCTGACGGTCGAGGACGCCGCCGCGGCGCATCTCGCGGCGCTCGAAGCCGTCCCGGCGATCGGCTGCGACACCTTCATCCTGTCGGCGCCGCCGCCCTTTGCGCGCGACGAGGCGAGGGAGCTTGCGCGCGACGCCCTCGCCGTCATCGCGCGCCACTATCCCGACGCCGCCGAACTCTACGCCGCGCAGGGCTGGCAACTCCCCGAGACGATCGATCGCGTCTATGATCCGTCGCGCGCCGAGCGGCGCTTCGGCTGGCGCGCCGCGACCGACTTCGCGAGCGTGCTCGCCGCGCTTCGCGACGGCACGCCGCTGCCGTTCGCGCACGACCCCGACTATACGTCCCCCATCATCGCACAGGAGCGCGAAGCATGTATGTGCTGATCACCGCCAACCGCAATTATTCGAGCTGGTCGCTGCGCCCGTGGGTGCTGATGGCGGCGCTCGATATTCCGTTCGAGGACCATATCGAGCCCTTCACCAACCCGATCAACTATGACGAATTCCGCAGCTTTTCACCGACCGGGCAGGTCCCCGTTCTGCTCGACGAGGGGCGGACGGTCCACGACTCGCTCGGCATCGCGCTCTATCTTGCCGACCGGCACGAGGGCGTCTGGCCGACCGATCCCGACGCACGCGCGTGGGCGCAATGCGCGACCGCCGAAATGCACAGCGGCTTTGCCGCACTGCGCAACGATTGCACGATGAACGTCGGCGTCCGCGTCACCCCGAAGCCGCCGTCGGGCGCGCTGCGGATCAATATCGCGCGCATCCGCGAATTGTTCGAGGATGGTCTGTCGCGGTTCGGCGGCCCCTTCCTCGCGGGCGACCGCTTTACTGCGGTCGACGCCTTTTTCGCCCCGGTCGCCTTCCGCATCCGCACCTATGGGCTCGATGTCGGTGGCGGGCAGGCATGGGTCGACCATATGCTCGCGCATCCGGCGATGGTCGAATGGGAGCGGCAGGCGCTGCTCGAAAGCTGGCGCGAGGAAAGCCATGAAGCGGAATTGATGGCGGCGGGCGTGATCACCGCCGATTACCGGACGGCCTAGTCGGCGAGCGCCTCGCGGACTACCGCGATCCCGGCTTCGCGCTGCGCCTTCAGTTCGGCCTTCAGTTTCGCCGGATCGCGCGCGAAGACGAAGCCGAAGCTCACCCCGCCCTCCTTGCCGATCGTCGCATGGTGAAGCTTGTGCGCCTGCACCAGCCGCTTCGCATAGCCGCGCCGCGGCACCCAGCGGAAATAGCGCTGATGGACGAGTCCGTCGTGCACGAGCGTATAGATGATGCCGTAGAAGAGAATACCGAGGCCGATCCACGTCCCCGGCTCCCACGCATCGGTGCCCATGATCATCGGGCTGCCGATGACGAACATCGAAATGCTCATCGCGGCGCCAACCAGGCCGAACAGGTCGTTCTTTTCCAGCATCTTGTCATGCGGTTCATGATGGTCGCGGTGCCAGGCCCAGCCAAAGCCGTGCATGATATATTTGTGGCTCGCCCAGGCGACGCCCTCCATCGCCGCAACGGTGAAGAAAATGAGAGCGATGATGGCGAGCGTCGACATGGTTCCTTATACTCCATCGGGCGCGACCGAAAATTGCGTTTTTGATCGCCACTCGCTTGCATTGTTGTCGCGCAGGCTTAAGTGGACGGCATGACTCGGCCCCGCACCCTCTATGAGAAAATCTGGGACGCGCATGTCGTCGAACAGCGCCCCGATGGTACCTGCCTGATCTTCATCGACCGTCACCTCGTCCATGAAGTTACCAGCCCGCAGGCCTTCGCCGGACTACGCGCGAACGGACGCACGGTGCGCCGTCCCGACCTGACGCTCGCGGTACCCGATCATAATGTGCCGACGACGCCGCGGCTCGACGCGAGCGGCAACAAGCTGCCGATCGCCGACGCCGAAAGCGCGGCGCAATTGGCGGCGCTCGAAAAGAACGCGCCCGAGTTCGGCATCCGCTACATCGACGCGGTCGCGCCCGAACAGGGCATCGTCCACGTCGTCGGCCCCGAGCAGGGCTTTTCGCTGCCCGGCACGACGATCGTCTGCGGCGACAGCCACACTGCGTGCCACGGCGGCATCGGCGCGCTCGCCTTCGGCATCGGGACAAGCGAGGTCGAGCATGTGCTCGCGACGCAGACCTTGTTGCTCCAGCCGTCGAAAACGATGGAAGTGCGCGTCGAGGGCGACGTCGGCCCCGGCGTATCGGCAAAGGATATCATCCTTCACATCACCGGCGTCATCGGCGCCGCGGGTGGCACGGGCCATGTCATCGAATATACCGGCAGTGCGATCCGCGCGCTCAGCATCGAGGGACGCCTGACCGTCAGCAACATGGCGATCGAGGGTGGCGCGCGCGCGGGCCTGATCGCGCCCGACGAGACGACCTTCGCCTACCTCGAGGGCCGCCCCTATGCGCCGAAGGGCGCCGATTGGGACGCCGCGGTCGCATATTGGAAAAGCCTCGCGACCGATCCGGGCGCGACCTACGACAAGACCGTCGTCATCGACGCCGCCGACATCGCGCCGAGCGTCACCTGGGGTACCAGCCCCGAAGATGTCGTGCCGATCACCGGCACCGTCCCCGCCCCCGAAAGCTTCGCCGATCCGTCGAAGCAGACGGCGGCCGCCAAGTCGCTCGCCTATATGGGCCTCGAACCCGGCACGCGGATGCAGGACGTCGCCATCGAGAATATCTTCATCGGCAGCTGCACCAACAGTCGGATCGAGGATTTGCGCGCCGCGGCGGCGGTGATCAAGGGCCGCCACAAGGCCGACAATGTCAAATGGGCGATCGTCGTCCCCGGTTCGGGGCTGGTGAAGGCGCAGGCCGAGGCCGAAGGACTCGACCGCATCTTTACCGACGCGGGACTCGAATGGCGCGAGCCCGGCTGTTCGGCGTGCCTCGCGATGAACCCCGACAAGGTGCCCGCGGGCGAACGCTGCGCCTCGACGAGCAACCGCAATTTCGTCGGCCGCCAAGGGCCCGGCGCGCGCACGCATCTGGTCAGCCCCGCGATGGCGGCGGCAGCGGCGGTCACCGGCAAGCTCACCGACGTCAGGGAGCTGATGGCATGACCCCGCTCGACAAGATCGAAGGCCGCGCGATCCCCTTCGGGCTCAAAAATATCGACACCGACGTGATCATCCCCGCGCATTGGCTCAAGACCACGACGCGCGAGGGCATGGGGCGCGGCGCGTTCGAGGCGATCCGCAAGGACCCCGACAATCTGTTCGACAGCTCCGATTTCAAAGGCGCGCCGATCCTGATCGCGGGCGACAATTTCGGTTGCGGGTCGAGCCGCGAACATGCGGCGTGGGCGCTCGGCGACCTTGGCATTCGGGTCGTGATCGCGCCGTCCTACTCGGACATCTTCTCGGGCAACGCGGTGAAGAACGGCATCCTGCCCGTCGTGCTTCCCCAATCGGCGATCGACCGCCTGATGGAGGTCGCGGCAACCGATCCGGTGTTCGTCGACCTCGAGCATCAGACGGTGACGACGCCGTTTCAGGACCGCTTCATCTTCGACATCGACCCGTTCCGCAAGATGTGCCTGCTCGAAGGGCTCGACGAGATATCGCTCACCGAAAAGAGCGACGCCGCGATCGGTGCCTATGAGGCCAAACTCGACGCCGACCGGCCATGGATGCGCCCCGCAGCATAAGGCTTAACAAACACCATAAGAGGAGAAGATGATGAAGGCTCTCTTGTCGACCGCAACCGGCGGCCCCGAAACGCTGACGCTCGGCGAGCTGCCGCGCCCGACCGCGGGCAAGGGCCAGATCGTGATCGATGTGAAGGCCTGCGCAGTCAACTTCCCCGACGTGCTGATCATCGAGGATAAATATCAGTTCCGCCCCGAACGCCCCTTTGCCCCCGGCGGCGAAGTCGCGGGCCTTGTTGCCGAAGTCGGCGAGGGCGTGACCGAGTTCAAGGTAGGCGACCGTGTGATCGCGGGCTGCGGCAATGGCGGGATGTCCGAGGCGGTCGCGGTTTCGGTGCACAATGTCTATCACCTGCCCGCGGAGCATGGCTTCGCCGAAGGTGCCTCCTTGCTGATGACCTATGGCACGAGCATCCACGCACTCGTCGACCGCGGCCACATCGGCGAGGGCGACACCTTGCTCGTGCTCGGCGCGTCGGGCGGGGTCGGCATTGCGGCGGTCGAGCTGGGCAAGGCGTTCGGCGCGCGCGTCGTCGCCGGCGTGTCGAGCGAGGAAAAGGCCGAAATCGCGCGTCAGGCCGGCGCCGACGAGGTCGTCGTCTATGGCCGCCAGCCGTTCGACAAGGATCAGTCGAAAGAACTCGCGAACAAGTTCAAGGAGGCCGTCGGCCCCAATGGCGCGAACGTCATCTATGACGCCGTCGGCGGCGATTATGCCGAGCCCGCGCTGCGCTCGATCGCATGGGAAGGCCGCTACCTCGTCGTCGGCTTCCCCGCGGGCATCCCGCGCCTGCCGCTCAACCTGACCTTGCTCAAGAGCTGCGATGTCGCGGGCGTCTTCTGGGGCGCCTTTGTGATGCGCGAACCCGCGCGCAACCGCGCCAATATCGCGCGGCTGTTCCAGCTCTGGGAGCAGGGCAAGATCAAGCCCCGCGTCACCGAAAGCTTCGCGCTGGCCGACGGCGGCAAGGCGATCGCCAAGCTCGGCGACCGGACCGCGGTCGGCAAGCTGGTGATCACCATCTGAAATATCGCCCTGCCCCCGCGCTGACCGAGGCGCTCCATGCGCTCGCCGCGTCGGGGCGGATTGAAGTGCGGGTGACGCCCGGCGCCAGCCGCGACGAGGTCAAGGTCGACGATGGGACGGTGCAGCTACGCGTCACCGCGCCCCCCGCCGACGGCGCGGCGAACGAGGCGGTCTTGCGCCTGCTCGCCGCCGCGCTGGACCGCCCACGGCGCGATTTGACGTTGCTGCGCGGCGCGACCGCACGGATCAAGCTGGTCGGCATCGCGCCCGATTAATGCCGGTGGGTTAACCAATTGGCAGGGGCTTGAAGCTATATCCGGTAGCAGGACTAGCTGGGCCAAGGTGACCGATGGCAAATCGCCGATCGACAGTGGTAGACAACCGGAACGAGAGTATCGCGAATATCTCGCGGACTCGCCGCGCCCAGCTTGTCGCCGAGTTCGAGGGCGAGCTCGGAATCGACTATAAAGCCCGCGCCAAGGCGGCCGAAGCCGAGCGCCGCTGGATCGCGCGCAAGACCTTCATCGTCTGGACGATCGCGCTGATGTTCTTTGCCATCGCGTGCCAGAAGCTGTGGATCATGGGCCAGGACGTCGACCGGCCCTTCTCCGACGTCAACCTGTTCGAACGCCTCGAAGACTGGTTCTAGAAACAGGCGCCGCGGCGCCTGTCCCCCATTCCGCGCCCGCTTAGTAAACGCGCGCCTTCGGCTTGATATATTCGACGTCGTCCGACAGCGTATATTCGTGGACCGGACGGTAATCGAGGCGGACGCCGCCGCCCTTGCCGCCCCAGCCGTCGAACCAGCCGATCGTGTGCTTCATCCACGTCGCGTCGTCGCGGTTCGGGAAATCCTCGTGCGCGTGGGCGCCGCGGCTTTCCTTGCGGTTGAACGCCGAGTGCATCGTCACGGTCGCCTGCGAAATCAGGTTGTCGAGCTCGAGCGTTTCGATGAGGTCGGTGTTCCAGATCAGGCTGCGGTCGGTGACGTGGACGTCGTTCATCCGTTGATAGGTCTTGGTGAGCTTTTCCTTGCCCTCCGCCATCAACTCGTCGGTACGGAACACCGCCGCATGCTGCGACATCGCGCGCTGCATCTCGGTGCGGATTTCGGCGGTCGGCGATCCGCCATTGGCGTTGCGGAAATGGTCGAGGCGCGCGAGCGCGAGGTCGGCGCTGTCCTTCGGCAGCGGCGCTTGCGCCGCGCCGGGGGTCAGGATTTCCTTCAGACGATGGCCCGTCGCGCGGCCGAACACGACGAGGTCGATCAGGCTGTTCGAGCCCAAACGGTTCGCGCCGTGGACCGACACGCAGGCGGCTTCGCCGACCGCGAACAGCCCGGGGACCACGGTGTCGGGGCCGTCCTTGCCGAGCGTCACGACTTCGCCGTGATAGTTACAGGGAATGCCGCCCATATTGTAATGGACCGTCGGCACGACCGGCAGCGGCTGGCGCGTCAGGTCGACACCGGCGAAAATCTTGCCGCTCTCGGTGATCCCGGGCAGGCGCTCGGCGAGCACCGCGGGATCGATATGGTCGAGGTGGAGGTAGATATGGTCGCTATGCGGCCCGACACCCCGGCCTTCGCGGATTTCGAGCGCCATCGAGCGCGACACGACGTCGCGCGACGCCAGATCCTTCGCCGACGGGGCATAGCGCTCCATGAAACGCTCGCCCTGCGAGTTGGTGAGGTAACCGCCCTCGCCGCGCGCGCCTTCGGTAATGAGGACGCCCGCGCCATAGATGCCGGTCGGATGGAACTGGACGAATTCCATGTCCTGCAAGGGCAGGCCGGCGCGCAGCACCATGCCGCCGCCATCGCCGGTGCAGGTGTGCGCCGAGGTCGCGGTGAAATAGCAGCGGCCATAGCCGCCCGTCGCAAGGACGACAGCCTGCGAACGGAAGCGGTGGATGCTGCCATCCTCCATGCACAGCGCGATGACGCCGCGGCAGACCTTGCCGTCGGGGCCGTCTTCCATGATCAGGTCGAGCGCGAAATATTCGATGAAGAAGTCCGCGTCATACTTCAGGCTCTGCTGATAGAGCGCGTGGAGCATCGCGTGGCCGGTGCGGTCGGCCGCGGCGCAGGTGCGCTGCACCGGCGGGCCTTCGCCCATATTCTGCATATGGCCGCCGAACGGGCGCTGGTAGATCGTGCCGTCGGCATTGCGGCTGAACGGTACGCCCGCATGTTCGAGTTCGTAGACCGCGTTCGGCGCCTCGCGCACCATATATTCGATCGCATCCTGGTCGCCGAGCCAGTCGGAGCCCTTGACGGTGTCATACATGTGCCACTGCCAGTGGTCGGGGCTGTTGTTGCCCAGCGACGCGGCGATGCCGCCCTGCGCCGCGACGGTGTGGCTGCGCGTCGGGAACACCTTGGTGATGCACGCGGTCTTCAGCCCCGCTTCGGCGCTGCCCATCGTGGCGCGCAGGCCCGACCCGCCGGCACCGACGACGACAGTGTCATAGATATGGTCGATAATCTTGTAGGCGTCGGTCATCTTACATGCCCCCCGGAGCAAGCCCGGTGGCGGGCGCAAGCGCGATGCGGACGATGGCGAAAATGCCATAGGCGGCGCCGCCGATCGCGTAGAAATTGAGCAGGACGAGCGCGAGAAGGCGCGTCGCTTCGCCGTTGACATAATCCTCGATCAGCACCGTCAGGCCGAGCCGCAGGTGCCAGAAGACGCTGACGACCATCAGGATCAGCGCGAGCGCGACGCTCGGGTTCGATGCCCAGCGCAGCACCGCGCCATGATCGGTCATCGGCAGGCGCAGGAACGAGACGAAGAGGAAGCCGACGAGCAGCAAATTGCCGAGCGCGGTCAGGCGCTGTTGCAGCCAGTGCTGCGAACCATGCCCCGACGAGCCGAGCCCGCGAACCTTGCCAAGGTGCGTTCCGTTACCCATTGAGCGCCTCCTTGAAGATATAGAGCCAGGTCGCGGCGGTCGCGAGCACGGCGCCGACCATCACGAGGGTCGACCAGAGCTTGTTGGTCTTGAGTTCGTAACCCGCGCCCGTATCGAGCACGAAGTGGCGCAGCCCCGAGAAGAGATGCTGGAAAAAGGCCCAGGTCAGGCCGATCAGTACGACCTTGCCAAGGATGTTGGTGACCTGGTGCAGCGCGCTGATCTCCGGGCTGGGATCGTGCCACACGCAGGCGACGAACGCCGCATAGGCATCGGGACCCGCAGCGAGCGCGCCGAGCCACCAGAGGAACATCCCCGCGCCGACGATCGCAAGACCGTCGCCGCTGACGCGATGGAGGATAGAGACCGCCATATGCGGCCCCCATTTATATACCTGCATATGCGGGGAGCGCGGACGCGCACTCGGTTCGTTGCCAGCCATATCAGCCCTGTCTTGACTCTAAACGGTCGATGCGGTGCCGGTTAAGCCTTCCCGCCGCGATATGCAATTGCTTAGGAGCATAGGTGATTAATTCGGTTGGGAGAGCGACGTCTTCGCCAAGAAAAAGGGCGGCACACGGCCGCCCTCCCGGATCCCGGGTTGCCCCGGGATGATGCATCGCCAATCCGTTCAGCGTTGCCGAATGGCCCGGCGTGTCACTTGATCTTGCCGCGGTTCGCGTAGAGCAAAGCCGCGATCACCGCGGCCGAACCGATGCCGAGGCCGGCGGCAGCCGCGGTTTTCCAGCCGCGCTTGCCCTTTGCCGCGTCCTTGTCGGCGGCTTCGGTGGCTTCGGCCGCCTCGCGCTGCTGCTGCCGCTCGCGCGCGGCGCGCAGCACTTCATTTTCTTCTTCCTCTTCGGGCGGGGGAGGCTGCAATTGGTCGGTCATCGTCTCTCATTCGTCCTTTTCGTCAGGCAAGCGCCTGTTCGACAGGCACATAATCGGTTCCGACCGCTTCGGCTACGGCTTCGAACGTCACCTTACCATTCCAAACGTTCAAACCCTGCGCAAGATGCACGTCGCGTCGCAAAGCGTCTTTCCATCCCAGATCGGCGATACGCAGCGCGTGCGGCAGGGTGACATTGTTGAGCGCATAGGTGCTGGTGCGCGCGACCGCGCCCGGCATGTTCGCAACCGCATAATGGACGATGCCGTCGACGACATAGGTCGGGTCGGCGTGCGTCGTCGCGTGGCTCGTCTCGAAGCAGCCGCCCTGATCGATCGCGACGTCGACGAGCACCGAACCCGGACGCATCGTGCCAAGCATCTCGCGCGTGACGAGCTTCGGCGCCTCGGCGCCGGGGATCAGCACCGCGCCGATGACAAGGTCGGCCTCGGCGACGCATTCGGCGAGGTTCGCGCGGTTCGAGAAGCGCGTCTTGGCGCGCGCCTCGAAGAAGGTGCCGACGCGTTCGAGCACTTCGGGATCGCGGTCGAGAATCGTGACGTCGGCGCCGAGGCCCGCCGCCATCTGCGCGGCGTTGAAGCCGACGACGCCGCCGCCGATCACGCACACCTTGCCCGGTGCGACGCCGGGGACGCCGCCGAGCAGCACGCCGCGGCCGCCATGCGCCTTTTCGAGCGCGGTCGCGCCGGCCTGGATCGACATGCGCCCCGCGACCTGGCTCATCGGCTTCAAAAGCGGCAGCCCGCCGTGCGGGCTGGTGACGGTTTCATAAGCGATGCAGACGGCACCCGATGCCATCAGGTCGCGCGTCTGGTCGGGATCGGGCGCGAGATGGAGATAGGTGTAGAGGATCTGGCCGGGGCGCAGCATCGCGCGCTCGACGGGCTGGGGTTCCTTGACCTTCACGACCATTTCGCAGGTGGCGAAGATTTCTTCGGCGGTCTGGACGATCTCGGCGCCCGCCTCGACATAATAACGGTCGTGCGCGCCAATGCCCTCGCCCGCGCCGGTCTGGACGAGCACGCGGTGGCCGTGGACGACGAGTTCGCGCGCGCTCTCGGGGGTCAGGCCGACGCGATATTCGTGGTTCTTGATTTCCTTGGGGGTGCCGATGATCATGCTTCGCTCTCCATTGCGCCGCGCCGCTGGTTTCGACATTTCCGTTACGTCGCCGCGGCTTCCTGCCGCGGATATAGCAGGTCCGGCGCGCGAGGTGCTTGCATATCCATCGCAGTTTCGCGACAAACATGCACGATTTTTGCGTGAGATGGGCCAAAGGCGCACAATGATTGACCGGATCGACGTCAAACTGCTCGACCTGCTCCAGCGGCAGGGTCCTCGACCCGCCGCCGAGCTGGGCGAAAAAGTGGGGCTGTCGGCATCGGCGTGCCATCGCCGCATCCGCGCGCTCGAGGCGGCGGGGATCATCGCCGGCTATACCGCGCGCCTCGATCCCGAAAGCATCGGGCTCGGCCTCGACGTGTTCGTCGACATCAGCCTGACGTCGCAGAGCGAGGAAGCGCTGACCGCGTTCGAGAGCGCGGTGAAAAGCTTCGACGAGATCCTCGAATGCCAGCTTTTGTCGGGCGCGTCCGATTACCGGCTGCGCGTCGCGGCGCGCAATGTCGCCGATTTCGACCGGCTGCACCGCCACTGCCTGTCGCGCCTGCCCGGCGTCGCGGCGATGCACAGCGCCTTTGCGCTGCGCACGATCAAGGCGTTCGAGGGCTATCCGGTACCCGCGCCATCCGCCATCGACGAGCGCCGCTGAGCCGCAAAACGTCGCCCGCTGGTTAACACGGCTTTTACCACTTCCACCGCATATCCCGTTCACCAGTTTGGCGGACGCATGCGGGCGGCAGACCTTAGCGTCTATCGGGATCGATCAGGGAAGCAGGATCATGGTGAAGGAAAATCCGATTCATAAGCAGCAGATCGATCCGGTGCCGATGGCCGATCGCTTTCCCTTTTACGACCTCGACGGCCGCCTTGCCGCCGACGCCGCCGAGATCCACCTGATCATAGCTGGCCGCGAGGAAGCGGTCGCCAAAGCCTATTGGGATGCGTTCAACGCGCTGCCCAGCGTCGACCGCCAGGTCGAGGGCGAGCTTCTCGATAGCTATATCCGCGGCAGTGCGCGTCACACGTCGGTGAAATATGCCGACGCGGCCGGGCAGGAGGTCGCGACGATCGCCTGCCAGAACACGCATATGGCACGGCGCGTGAAGCTGCCGCTAGCATCGGTGATGTCGTGCATCGCCGAAAGCCAGCGCCTTACCATCGAATATGTCGTCGAGGCGTGCCTCGGCGATGCCGAGCGGCTGGCGCGGCTGACGAACGCGATCAACCGGCTCGGCCTGCTCGAATTCGATATCATGCACCGTTATGCGCAGAAGCTCGACCGCGCGATCATCTCGAGCGAGCGGCAGACGCTCGCGGGCGATTTCGACCGCTCGATCGCATCGCTCGTGCAGGACACCGACGGAGTGCGCGAACAGCTTGCGAAGCAGGCGGCCTCGGCCGACCAGGCGGCGAAGGGCATGATCGCAAAAACCAGCGAAGTCGCCGCAGCGTCCGAACAGTCGGCGATGGCGATGCGCGAGGCCGCCTCGACCGCCGCGGGGCTGATCCGCGCGATCGAGGATGCCCGCAGCGAAGTCGAAGCATCGGCAAGCGTCGCGACGCGCGCCTCCGAACAGGCGGGCGAAGCGGTCGCGATGTCCGAAACGCTGTCGCACCACGCCGAATCGATCGAATCCATATTGGGGCTGATCCGCGAGATCGCGGGCCAGACCAACCTCCTCGCCCTCAACGCCACCATCGAAGCGGCGCGCGCGGGCGAATCGGGCCGCGGCTTTGCCGTCGTCGCGCAGGAGGTGAAGAGCCTCGCCAACGAAACCGCGCGCGCGACCGACGATATCGCGGGCAAGATCACCGCGATCCAGCAGGCAACGCGCGGGTCGGTGTCGGCGAACCAGTCGATCCAGCAGACGATCATCGAAGTGCAAACCTCGGCACAGCGCATTCGCGACGCGATGGACGCGCAGGCGCAGACGGTCACCTCGATCACCGCCGCCGTCGACGAAACCGCGCTCGCCGCCGACAGCATGTCGTCGACGATCGCCAGCATCCGCAACGATTCGGGCATGGTCGCGAGCGAGATCAGCGTGCTGAGCCAGGAATTCGCCAAGATGGGCGGCCGGCTGCAGCAACTCGAACAGGCCGCAAGCGAATTCAGCCGCCGGGTGGCGTAACGCTCCGCTTCCTTTGCTTGGCAAGCCCTGCCCCGCTGCCTAAGGCGGGGGCATGACGACGCATATCCTGATCACGGGCGCCAGTCGCGGCATCGGCGCCGCGATCGCCGAGGCGTTGACCGGCGACGCGACGAAGGTCGTCGCGCTGTCGAGCGCCGATGGCGACCTGTCCGATCCCGCGACGCCCGACCGGCTGTGGCAGGCGAGCCTCGACCGCCTCGACGGCCGCATCGACGTGCTCGTCAACAACGCCGGGGTGTTCGAAGCCAATCCGCTGGGCGATCCCAACACCGACTGGCTCGCAAACTGGAACCGCACGATGCAGGTCAACCTGACCGCAAGCGCGCAACTCTGCCGTCACGCGGTGCTGCACTGGCACGAACGCGGCATTCCCGGCCGCATCGTCAATATCGCAAGCCGGGCCGCATATCGCGGCGACAGCCCCGCGCACTGGCATTATGCGGCGTCGAAATCGGGCATGGTTGCCATGACCAAGACGATTGCGCGCGCCTATGCCAAGGACGGCATCCTCGCCTTCGCAATCTGCCCCGGCTTCACGATGACCGGGATGGCCGAGGACTATCTCGAAAGCCGCGGCGGCGACAAATTGCTCGCCGACATTCCGCTGGGCCGCGTCGCGATGCCGGGCGAGGTCGCCGAGATGGCGCGCTGGTGCGCGCTCGATGCGCCCGCGTCGATGACCGGTGCGGTGCTCGACGTGAACGGCGCAAGCTATGTGCGGTAAGCCATGAGCTGGATCGTCTCCCTCCCCTGCACGCGCGACGAGGCCGAGGCGCTGTCGGGTGAAATCCCCGAACTCGACGCATTGCCCGACGCGCCCGTCGTCGTGACGCGCGAGATCGACGAAGAGGCGGGCGAATGGCAGCTCGACGCCTATGTCGACGACAAGCCGGCGCCCGCCCTGCTGAAACTGTTGCAGGCGTTGATCCCGAGCGCGAAGGGCAAGAAACCGGCCGTCAGCGAATTGCCCGAAGAGGATTGGGTGACGTTGAGCCAGCAGGGGCTCGAACCCGTGCAGGCGGGGCGCTTTTTCGTCCATACGAGCAGCTATGCCGACCGCGTGCCGGCAGGCACCACGCCCTTTCTGATCGACGCGAGCCAGGCGTTCGGAACCGGCGGACACGACACGACCGCGGGATGCCTCGCGATGCTCGACCGGCTCGCACGGGTCGGCGCTGCCCCGCGCAATATCGCCGACATCGGCACCGGCACCGGCCTGCTCGCCTTTGCCGCAATGGCGCTATGGCCGCGCGCAAAAACGATCGCGTCGGACATCGACCCGGCGAGCATCTTCGTCACCCGCGACAATGCCGACATCAACGGCGTGCCGCTCGGCCGCGGCGGCGGGCGGCTGGCGCTCGCGGTCGCGCCGGGAACCGATCATCCGGCGATCCGCCACCGCGCGCCGTACGATCTGGTCATCGCGAACATCCTCGCGGGGCCGCTGATCACCCTCGCCCCCGATATCGCCGCCGCGACCGCGCCGGGCGGCCATGCGATCCTCGCCGGACTGATCGCGCGCCAGATGGAACCCGTGCTCGCCGCCTATCGCGCGCAGGGCTTTCGCCTCGCCGCGCGCGGCGGCAGCGCCGAATGGCCGTGCCTGCTGCTGGTCAAGCGCCGCCGCTACGGCTGGCGTCGAAAGGAACGCGCGCTGCACCGAGCCAGCCCGTCGGATGCAAGCTTCGGGAGCTGGTAAGCCAAGCACTGGAAATGTCCCGATGATTTGCTAGGTTGCGGCGAGTCTTGGGAGCATTCGCCATGAGCCTGCTTGCCGCCTTTGCCTTGCTCGTCGTCGCACCCACCGCCGACAACGACCCTGATTCGATTGTCGTCACGGGCACCCGCGATGCCGAGCGCGAGGAACGGAAACGCGCCGCCGAGTTCGTACGACGCGCGGGCGTCGCGCGGCTGGAACCCGTTGCGCGCTGGATCACGCCCGTTTGCCCGCGCACGATCGGAGTCGACGAAACGGTCGCGGAAATCGTCGACATGCGGATCCGGGCGGTGGCAACGTCGGTCGGTGCGCCGGTCGCACCGGCGGGCTGTATCCCCAATATCGCCGTCATCTTCACCGACGACGGCGACGGCCTGACGCGCGCGATCTTCGCGAAATCGCCCCGGCAAAGCGCCGCGCTGTCTGCCGCCGAACGCGAACGGATTGTCGAAGGCGACGGTGCGATCCGCTGGTGGTACTCCACCCGCGACGAAAGCCGCGACGGCATACCGGCAATCAGCGGGATCGTGCGGCAATATAACAGCAGCGTCGTCAGCACACAGGTGGTGCGGGCGCTGCGCGCGGCAACGGTGGTCATCGATGCCGAAAGGGCCGACGGATACAGGCTCGACGCCGTGGCTTCCTATGCGGCGATGGTCGCGCTCGCCGAAATCAACGGCAACCCGCCGCCGCCCGCCGACTCAATCATGGATATCTTCGGCCGCGAACCGGGACGCCGCGACCTGTCGAGCCAGGATGCCGCGCTGCTTCGCGGCATATACAGCCTGCCGCCCGACCGCGAAGCCTTCCAGCACCGGCGCCAGCTGATTTCGACCGTCCGCAAACACGACGATTGAAAATTGGTCAGCCGCTCCTGGCGAGCGCATATTCCTGTGTGCCGCGCGTAATCACGTCATCTTCTGGCAGGAAATCGGCGATCGGGATCGGCGGCAATGCGGCATTCCGGGCATAGAGCGGCGCGAAATCGGTGTTCACCGTCGTGTCGAGCAGCTGGTCGAGGCTGTCGATGACGAAATAATTCTGCTGGAAATCGTCGATCCGGTAATCGGTGCGCATCACGCGCGCGAGGTCGAAGCCGATGCGGTTCGGGCTATCGCTATTGAGCGCGAAGACACTCTCGGCAAAGGAAGAGACGATCCCCGCGCCATAGATGCGCAGGCCGCCGGCTTCGCGGATCAGCCCGAATTCGACCGTGTACCAGTAAAGGCGCGCGAGCTGTTTCAGCGCGTCGAATTTCAGGCTCCGGAGACCGCCCTCGCCATATGCGACCATATAGTCGGCGAAGACCGGGTCGGCGAGCATCGGGACATGACCGAAGACGTCGTGGAAGACGTCGGGTTCCTGCAGATAATCGAGCTGTTCGGGGGTGCGGATGAAATTGCCCGCGGGGAAGCGCCGGTTCGCCAGATGGTCGAAAAACACATCGTCGGGAACGAGCCCCGGCACGGCGATCACCTGCCACCCCGTCGCCGCCATCAATCGCGCGTTGAGCTCGCGATAGTCGGGAATGCCGGGCTTTTCGAGGCGCAGCACGTCGATTCCGCGCAGGAAGGCATCCGACGCACGGCCGGGCAACATCTCCGACTGGCGCGCGAACAGGCGGTCCCACATCGCGTGTTCGTCGGCAGTGAAGGCGTCCCAATTCTGCGAAATCGTCCAGTCGGCCGCGGCGCCGGGCGGCGGCGTGTCATGGACGTGGGTAAACTGGCTTTCCATAGGACAAGCTTCTATCATCAAAATGGTTTCAAGTGAAACTTTATTCGCCAATCTCCACCACCGAAGTCGCGAGCCGGTCGACCTCGGCGCGGTCGTGGCTGACGTAGAGGACCGGCAGCTTGAGCTCGTCGCGTATCCGCTCGATCACTGTCATGATGTCGCCGCGCCGCGCCGCGTCGAGCGACGACAGCGGTTCGTCCATCAGCAGGATTTCGGGGCCCGCGAGCAGGGCGCGGCCGATCGCGACGCGCTGCGCCTCACCCCCCGACAGGCTGTGGGGCCAGCGACCCAGCAGGTGGCCAATGCCGAGAAACTGCGTCGCTTCGTCGAGGCCCATCCAGCGATTCGCCGGTTGCGCGAGGTCGAGACCATAGGTCAGGTTCGCGCGGACGCGGCGGTGCGGGAACAGCCGCCCGTCCTGGAAGACATAGCCGACGCGCCGCGCCTCGGGCGGCAGGTTGGTGGTGCCGTCGAACAGCGTGCGTTTGCCGATGCGGATATGCCCGCGATCGGGCTTGAGCAGCCCGGCGACCATGTTGAGGATGCTCGTCTTGCCCGCGCCCGACGGCCCGAACAGCGCGGTCAGCCCGGGCCCCGCGGTGAAGCGCGCGGCGATGGTGCGCTCGCCGAGCCGGCGAGTGACGTCGATATCAATCGCCATACCGCGCCCTTCCACCATACGTACGGCGCACCAGATATTCGGACAGGATCAACGCGCCGAGCGAAAGCGCAACCGACAGCAGCGCGAGCCGCGTCACCATCGCTTCGCCGCCGGGCACCTGCAGCGCCGAATAGATGGCGAGCGGTAGGGTGCGCGTTTCGCCCGGAATGTTCGAGACGAAGGTGATCGTCGCGCCGAACTCGCCGATCGAACGTGCAAAGCCGAGCACGAGCGCGGCGAGGATACCGGGAAGCGCGAGAGGCAGGCTGATCGTCCAGAAGCTGTGCCATGGGCTGGCGCCGAGCGTGCGCGCCGCGCCCTCGAGCCGCCGGTCGATCCCCTCGATCGACAACCGCATCGCGCGCACCATCAGCGGCAGCGCCATGATCGCCGCGGCGAGCGCGGCGCCGGTCCAGCGGAACATCAGGCTGACGCCGAACCAGCTTTCGAGCCAGCGGCCGACGGGACCAAGTGGCCCGAACGCAATCAGCAGCAGCCAGCCGGTGACGACGGGCGGCAGCACGAGCGGCAGGTGGACGAACGCATCAAGGACAACGCGCCCCGGAAAGCGATAACGCGCAAGAATCCACGCAAGACCAAAGGCTATGGGAAGCGTCGCAAGCACCGCAACGCCGCCGACCTTCAGCGACAGTGCGACGATCCCCCACTCTTCGGCCGACAGCATCAGGGGTTCGAGAACCCGTGGCGCGCGAAGATCGCGCGGCCCTGTTTCGACAGGAGGAAGGCGCGGAAGCCCGCGGCCTCCCGGTGCCGCGACGCCTTGAGCAACGCGACCGGATAGCGGATCGGCGGGTGGCTCGTCGCCGGGAAGGTCCCCACGATTCGCACCGCTTTCGACGCGCGCGCGTCGGTTGCGTAGACGATGCCGAGCGGCGCCGCGCCGCGTTCGACGAGCGCCATCGCCGCGCGGACATTCTCGGCGGGCGCGACCTTCGCGGCGACGCCGCTCCAGACACCCAGCGCGGTGAGCGCCGCTTTCGCATATTTGCCGGCGGGAACCGCCGCAGGATCGGCGAGCGCGAGCCGGCCCGGGCCGAGCGCCTTCGCGAGCGGAAAGCCGCGCGCCGGGGTCAGGCGGACCTTGCTCGCCGCCGGGGCGATCAGCACGAGGCGGTTGCCGAGCAATGTCGTGCGTGTGCCGGCGCGCAAAAGCCCCGCCTTGGCCACCGCGTCCATCCATTCCTCGTCGGCCGAGAGGAACAGGTCGGCGGGCGCGCCCGCGATCGCCTGCCGCGCGAGCGCCGACGAGGCGGCGAAGGAGATGACCGGTTTGGCGTGGCCCTGTGCCGCCCACGCATTCGCCGCCTCGGTCAGCGATTCCTGCAAGCTCGCCGCCGCAAGCACGACCGGACCGCGCTCCTGCGCGATCGCGGCGGGGGCAAGAAGCAGCGCCAGTAGCGCAACGAGGAAATGCACATGACGGATCATCGCGCGACCATAAGCGGAGCGGGACGGCAGGGAAAGCCGTCCCGCTCGCCATCGTCAGAAGCGCGCGCGGATTCCGGCGGATACCGCGCGGCGCTCGACAGGGTAATAGATCGCCGATGCGGACGTGACCGCGATCGCCGCGCTGATGTCGCCGATGGCTTTCTTGCCGGTGATATTGCGGACATCGACAAAGGCGTCGATGCCGTTCGCAATCGTCGCGCCCCCGGTGATGCCGATCAGCGCATAGCCCGGCGTGCGCACCTGGTTGCGGTAATCGGCAAAGGGGCCATCGGGTACCCATTCGAGGTTCGGCGCGATATGGAGCGCATCGCCGCCAAGACGGAGTTCGGCGCGATAGACATGCTTCGGTACCACCGGCAGGCGGTTGTCACCAAACTGGGCGTCGTCACGAAAACGGAAGTCGCTGTAGGTATAGACCTGCCGCAATCGCAGCCAGTCGGTCGGTGCGAGATCCAGCCCCGCCTCGACGCCCTGATGCAGCGTCCGGTCGGCGTTAAAGGTCGCGGCGGGAATGTTGCTGTTGGTCGTGAACTGGAGCAGTTCGCCCTTCAGCGTCGAGCGGTAGATAGCGATGTCCCAGTTCGCGAAACCGACTTTGCCGCGCGTGCCAAATTCGGCAGTCCATGCGCGTTGCGGACGGATGTCCGAAACCACCGTGCTCGTCGGCGGGGCACCGATCGTCTGGAACACTTCGCCGAAGCCGGGGAATTCGGCCGAGCGGCTGTAGTTGGCGAAGAACTGGATATCGGCGGCGGGCTCGAACAGCAGGCCGAATTTGGGCGAAAAGGCGTCGAAGTCGATCCGGCCGTCGGTCGCCGGCGTGGTGGAGAAATTGACCGCCCGCTTGCGCCAGCCGTCGGCGTAGACGCCGCCCGCGACCAGCGTCAGCGCGCCGACGGGCCGCACGCGAACTTCACCATAGAGCGTCGCGGTCTGTGCCTTCTGGTCGGCGTCGAAGGTCAGCGCCCCGCGCCGCCCGCTGCTATTGACGAACTGGCGCGCGTCGGTGCTGCCGCGGCGGATTTCACCGCCGACCGTCACCTCGACCGGCCCCGCCGCATAGTCGGCGCGAAAGAAGCTGCCGGCATCGACCGACTTCTGGTCGATGAGCTGGAAGATCGGGTGGTGGAGCGACTTGGCGTTGACGAAACCGCCGACGTCGAGGGTGAGTGCGCCCCAGTCGAAGCGCGTGCGGTTCTGGAGGCGCAGCGAATCGATGTCGCGGGCCTGATCACCTGTGACGGCACCCGCATTCGCCTTGCGCGGGGTCGACAAGACTTCAGCCATCGTCAGTGCGCCGGGCAGTTCCTGCCTTATATGGTTGACGCTGGCATAGAAGCGAGTGCTCACCACATCGCTCAGCTTCAACCCGACATTGCCCTGGAAGCGGAGGCTGCGGCGCTTGGCATGGTCGCGGTCGCCATCCGACGTGTCGGCGCTGATCGCGCCCCATGCGTCGACGCGGTCGCTCGCGACGCCAGCCGAGACAAGGCCGCGCACGCTATCGAAACTGCCGGCGTCGGCGCGCAGGTAGATGCCTTGTGCGGTACGCCCCGTCGGCGTCACGCCGTTGATCGCGCCGCCCAATGTGCCCGACCCGAAGCGCAGCGCGTTGGCGCCGCGATAGACTTCGAGATGATCGAAGAAGATCGGTTCGAGTTCCTGGAAATCGCCATTGTCGTCGGCGAGGTTGATCGGAACCCCGTCCTGGAGCAGCGTCAGCCCGCGCATATGGAAACCGCGCGACAGGCCCGAGCCGCGGATCGAAAGGCGCACCTCCTGCCCGTAACGCGGCTGAAGATAGACGCCGGGCGAGAAAGCGAGCGTGTCGCGCAGGCTTACGACCGATTTGTCGGCATAATCTTCGTATGACACGACGTCGGTGCCGCCCGGCGCGCGCGCGGCGCGCACCTCGGCGTCGTCGGTCGAAGTCGGTGCGGTGACGATGATCGTCGAATCGGCCTCGTCGGCACGGGCGGGAACGGCGGCAAGGCAGGTGGCGAGCGCCAGCAAGGGCGCCGCGTAATCGGCATATTTTGTCATTGGAAATCTCTTCCCCGGATACAGGCATGGGTCCGCGCCGCGCTTTGCGCGCGGACGGCAGTTCAGGCTGAATCAGGCGAAGAGAGGTGGTCCGGTACTCGGCGGAAGCGGCGACGCGATGCCCGGCGCGAAGCCGAGCGAGCGCGCGGCGACGGGCGCAGGGTCCGCGGCCATGGGTGCCGCGGCGAGGACCGGCAGGTCGGGCACGATCGACGCATTGGCGAGCGCGCCCCACGGGCAATGCTGCTGTGCTTCGCCCTTGTCGTGGCTGCCCGCCTTATCGAGCGGAATCGTCATCGTCCCGCCCGGATTGGCGGGGTCCGAACAGATGCGCACGGTGATCGAACCGCCCGCATCGCTCTCGATCATCCAGCCCGGCGCGACGAGCACCCGCGCAGCGAGCGCAAGCAGCAGCGGCAACAGCAGCAATATGCCGGGACGGCGAAAGGCGGCGAGGATGCCCACGTGCCGCGCCTTATGGCGCGGGCACGACGCTGGCAAGCGGACAGATTGCCCCACTCTGCTCCAGGCTATTCGGCAGGCGTTTCGTCGGTCTTCTTGCCCGTGCGCGTCCACGGGTAGAGGAACTGGCCCCAATAATGTTTGGGCACATCTTCGGGGATGCCGTAGTTTTCGGGCCAGCGGTCCTTGGGCAGATGGAAGGTGCCGAACAATTTGTCGATCCACGGGAAATGGATCGCGAAATTGACGTCGAACGCCTCGCGTTCGAGCCCGTGATGCCAGTGGTGGAAACGCGGGGTCGCGATCCAGTGGCCGAGCCGGTTGAAATCACCCCCGACATTGGCGTGGAGCAGCGACGACCAGACATAGACGAAGCCGATATAGGCCTGCATCACCGACGGCGCGAAGCCGAGGGTGAAGAGCGGCAGCGAGGTGATCGAGCGCAGCAGGATGATCTCGACGAAGTGCATCCGCGATCCTGCGAGCCAGTCCATCGATTTCGCGCTGTGGTGCACCGCGTGGAAACCCCAGAGGAAAGGGTAGCGGTGGAAGGTGCGGTGGAACCAATATTGCGCCATGTCCGACGCGACGATCACGATGACGAACTGGACGATCCACGGCAGCGACGCGACCGCGGCGCGAAAGGCCTCCCAGTTCGAGGTATTCTCGTTGATGATTGTCGAGGGCGCGAGCGCGAGGAAGCCCAACACCTGCACGAACATCGTGCTGACGAGATAATAGAAAAGGTCCTCGCGCCATTCGGTACGGAACAGCCGCTGCGCCCGGCGGTGCGGGAAGGCGCGTTCGAGCGGCGCGAACATGAAGCCGGTGACGAGCAGGTTCACGACGAAGAAATCGAGCCCGAAGAAAATGCCCCAGTCGCGCGTCTCCTGCGGCTGGACGTTCGCTCCGCCGACGAGGATCGCCGCAAGCCCGATCATCAGCGCGGTGAGGCCGAGCACCTTGCGGGGGCGAAGCAACAGGCTGAGTAGCGAGAGGCCGTAACTTACCAGCAACACCGCATGGACGAGCCCGCGAAAACCGCCCCAATGCTTGATGATTTCAAGTTCGGGCGTCGCAAACCAGTCGGGGAAGCGTAGCGCGACCACCATGAAGAAGCCCGCGATCGCAAAGAGCAACCCGAAGAAGCCCGACAGCCAGCCGCTGCCGAAACGCCGCACCTCGGTATGCGATTCGAGATCGCGCATCAGATTCTGAAGATAGTCACGCTTTGCCATGCGGTCCCCTCACAGCATTTCCGCCGCGCCGTCTGTGATGAGGCGCACGGCTTTCGCATCCTCTTTTTCGTCATGCCGGGCTTGACCCTGCACCCGCCTCCACTCCTTCAAGAAAGGCAGGCCCCGGATCAAGTCCGGGGTGACGATATTATTATTTATCCTGCCCTTCGCCCAATCTTGAAACGACCCACGTTCCTTGGGTAGAACAAGCTGACAGGCTACAAGCTAATTTGACCTAATACGACCGGTTACAAGCTATCACGACCCCAACGTCCTTGGATCGCGGCGATGCGCTCTGACGCTCCAGTTAATTTGCGTCTCCAAAACCCCCGATTTCTCGATTGCGGCGCGGTTCCACCCGCATGCCGTGCGATCATTCGCGAAGAGTGCCAGCGCCCATTTTGCCTGACGCGCGTTCCAATTAGCACGTGCACAGATCTCGCCGATGCCGATTTCTTGTTCAGCCTTCTCGAGGACCTTCGCCATCGGAACTGCCTTGCGCGGGCCCCGTTGATCGCATGCCGCGATTTCTTTTGCGAAGACGTCCTGAAGATCAACTGATGGTGTGCCTCGAAGGTTGAGAATTTCCTTTGCATCGGACAACGAACAGTCGGCGAGCGATCGTGGGCTTTGTCCGGGTGGCTCGGTCATCGCGATATTGTCGAACTGAGCGAATTGGGGAGGCGCAATCAGGATGCTGCGTAGCCAGGGTGTCTCCGAAGTCGCGTTGGGAGCTATCCAGCACGTAAGCGACCGGTCTCGCAATGCGACTACGATATCGGCCCATGGCTTTAAGCGGCCTCCAATCCGCCGCGTGGCGGTCCCGAGCGGGACGGCATCGCTCGGGGCTGTGCCGCGTTCCAATTCGAATATCGCCGCGCGAAGCGACTCGATGGACGTCCGGGTGATGCTGGAGCCATGGCGAAGGTGAAACAGTGCTGGGTCACTTTCGCGCTCGAGTATCCCATGGTCACAAAGATTCTCGATCGCGTAGGTCGGAAGATAGGTCTGCCGCGCAAACAGGGCCATTGAAATTGATCCGTCTATACGCCTGCGTAGCGCCTCCACGACCGAACGATCGAAACGAAACCTTCGATTTGCGCCTCCTCCCAGTTCCTCCGCCGCAAGAAGCCCGGCATCAACCAAATCGACATGCCTGACGGCCAAGCCAAGGAGTTTGCCCGCTTCACGGCGCAGAAGCGTGTCCGAAAGAGGCTTGAAGCTGCGTTGCACGTTGCAAAATATGTCGGGGAGCGCGTCACGTATGAGGTCTGCTTGTTTTTGGCTTACGAACCACCGATGGCCCAGCTTTTGCAATCTGGCCCGCAGCTTTCGGTAATCGCTGCCACCCGCAATTAGCCGGGTGGCCTCCTCTTGTGACCGGAGCTGCAGCGCGCCGGGCCATTCCCTCAGAATTTCGGTGCCGGTCGATATAATGGCAGCCTGCTGGGCGGGCGGAAGTCTGTGGATCGACTTTCGATTTACGAAGCGGTCCTTTAAGTGGAAGCAGGCCCCTATGCCTATGACCATTCGGATCAGGGTTTCAACATCCAAGTCTTGGACGGCAGGGCTCAGTTCGCTAAAAGCCTTCTTGCGCACTTCGACTCGACCAGAAATGAGGCGTGCGAACAGCGCATAATCTGACCTCATTTCCTCGTCTAGCAACGCGGCGTCGGTGGGTCCGACCACCTGTTCGCATGTCTCGCAGACATCTATCCCAACGGACTTCTTCCATCGCAAAGGCGCACTGCATTCTGAGCAGTCCGATCGAAGGAGTTCGAAACTGACAGAGCAATATGGCAGTATCCGGAGAAGCCATGACTCGCGGTGGCGGGAGCCAGCGAGAATCGCGAGCGGAGAAATCCTGCGGTGCTCGGTCTCTATGTCCCACACGCTGAGGTGGTTGGCCCGCAGCCTAGCGCGCCTGGCTTTCGCATGAGGCAACATGGTCCACATCGTTCGAGACAATACCTCTTCGACCGGGCAGCCGATGATGGGAGCGAGGCGTTCCAACGTGGCTGAATCGAGTCGAGTAAGGTATCCGGGCCGGTCCATGCTTATGCCTGCCCGACGAAGCACCCTGTTCAGGTCGAGCAGCACATGGTCTGCAGTAGCCCGCGCCACGAGCCCGATTAGGCTTTCGTATTCTTCCGGAATCGTCGGAAAGCGAAGCGGTTGGCCGATCTTCATCTTGCGTTCGGGGACGCTCCATCCCGACGCGTGTAGGTGCGGACGCTTTACGTTGCGGCGAAGGATTCGCCGCCCAGGTGGCAAAGCATTGCGGTTGCGCACGCCCCTCGGCCCACGCTTCTTGGTGTCAAAGCCCGATCCACAATCAAACGCTACGTCCGTCGTGGAAGACACCAGGCTGCTGTCGGGTTTCCTAACGAGATGATCAGACATTAGGCGTCGAAAAAGGATCGTCGCCGACCCAACCTGCGGGGATGGCGTAGTCGCGAACAACACAGCTGAGGTCGTAGGCCTCGATGAACTGCGCTCCCCTGGCCGCTGCATGAATCGCCGCGTTTTGGATTATCCGTGCCACGCGGCCAAAATATCCGCCCGATGCCTCCTGCAAGGCGTCGAGCATGGCGGGGGCGGAAAGATCTGAGGTTTTACCGAAGGCCTCCAATTGCGCGAGTGCCGCATCGAAACCCATGACGAAGTTGCGGAAGTGCACGGCGTCCGCGGTGCGCTTCTTAACATCGAGCGCGGGCAGTGTCAGCGGGAGCCCAAGACGGGCGCGGAATTGCGGATTGCGATCGAACACTCGCTTAGCATCGAGGTTTCCCACTAACACCAACGGTGCGATGCCCATGTCGAGGAAGCGTTTAAAGGCGTCCGTCACGTCGGCAACGTCATTCCCGCCCTTCTGTAAGTGCTGGCATTCGTCGATAATTATCAGTTCAACGCCGAGACGTTTGACGAACTTACGGATCCGTTGCCTGAGCTGCTTCTCGGTGCCATAATCCCAATCTGGGTCCTCCATCTGTATCAGGACGTCCTGCAGAACACTCTTGAGTGACGTCTTCTGATCGAGGCCCACGACGATGATCTGATAAGGATTCGGCAACTCACCCCTCGCGGCGCGTTCCTCGGCGAGAATGTGCTTCACGCGCGTGACAGTGGCCGTTTTGCCGATCTGACTGTCCTGGCTGAAGCATAGTCCGTCTTGCCCGCCAATTTCCGCACCCTCAAGGGTGGCGAAGCGGTATGCGAGGATACGGCCGATCACGTTTGCCTGCGGCGGGTGCTCGACCCATATATTCTTCACAACTTTTCGCATCTTCGCCTCTCGTAACTGTGTTTCCTGATCGGCATAGTCGGCGAAGCGTCTGCCAGTGAGCGGGCGGGGCCGCTTTCCGAGTGGATCTTTGGCCATACTCAGTCCTCTTCGTCATATTCGTCGTCGGGTGCCACGTGGCTCAGCGCATCCCAGTCAATGCTGTTGCTTGCGGCGTCTTGCATGTCGTCTTCTGGGTGCCGCCGCTCCGGCGAGATGCCGCGACGGCCGTCACGCTTGGGGGCTGCGAACTGCTTGCCGGGCGGGCCTCCGCCAGTTTCCTTCTTCGGACCGGGCGGCGGCTTTCCGGGATCGCCGCGCATAACGGTGGACGTCTCGACAATGACAAAATGCTCTGGAAATGTTAGAAATCCAGGGCGGCGCGCGCGCGCGCCCGAGCGCTGGCGGACCTCCTCGCACTGCGAAAGTGTAAACATCTTTGAACGCCGACGGAACGCCATCTTCGGCGCTTGTTCGTCGATCTGCTCAAGACTGCGAGTCCGAGACCGCACTCGCTGTCCCTCCGAATCGAATCTTTCCTTACGCGCCTTGGCCATCCGGCGATATTCGTCGTGCTCCCATCGGCTAAGCAGATTTGTGTAGGTCGGTTGCGTGGACCACAGTTTCACGAACTGCCTCGCGTCGTCGTGCCAAACACGGATGTAATCGATGTTTGCCTCATTGGTTCGGATCGACACCTTTAGTCGGACGGGTTCATGACCGTCACGAGAAGATGCAACGGCGTGGTAGTTCCGACGAAGGATGTCCTCCACCTCGGGCCCGCGATACTGGATTCCGTCGTATTCAAGTCCATCGTCGGCTAGGACGCGGTCGTTGACCGTTTTCTCCATTTCGGCCCGGATACGCTGGGGGTTGCTTAGGGTTGCAGAACCGTTGGCGATCATACTGGCGATCAGCACGTCGAACGGCGAACGCCAGTTGAGCCGCTCCACGGGAGTGGTGTTGTATTCCCAGGTTAAGGCCCGGACGGCGTAGACAAGCTGGCTCGATACCATTTCCGCGCCATTGACCGGATCCTGCTTGATATCGCGGCTGTGGCGTGGCGAAAGAACGGTGCCGGGCAATCCCTTGAGGCGTGACTTTAGCCACCGGAACCACCACTCCAGAGGTGCTTTTGCGTCCGAATGGTAAGTTGCGGGCAGCTCTAACCGCGAACCCAAGTCCAGCAGCGCGGGAATATAGGCGGGTCCTATCAGCGTCCGATCATTGTCAGGCGTCCATGCTTCGGGAATTCCGAACGTCCATCCAACGTATGGATGAAACGCCAGTTGTTCCTCCGTGAGATGATCCGGTGGCGTCATTACTCGGCACAGCGCCTCGATCGACATCTCCTCGCGGTAGGGACCGGCAAAAATTGTCGGATCGAAGACAAAGGTCGAGAAGGCGTCCATCGCGCCTACGCACTTCATCTTGCCTCCAGGCAGCTGCCAGTCTTCACCGAAGAGGCACACCTGCTCGAGTTCGGTTCCGTCGACGAATATCCGCTGGAATGCGCGATGAACTTCGATCGGTTCGCCGACCGCTCCAAACATCTTTTCGGCCCGCTCTCGTCCGAACTTTTCAAAGACGGTCGCGAAGGTGGCAATGCTCCAGACGCGGAGGCGGACCGCCTCATAGGAAGGTCTCTTCTCTCCAAGGTCAATATCGCCCTTAAGTTTCAATGAGTTCCATCCTCGCGCCATGACAGCCTCGGCGTCGACGATCGACGCGCCTTTGTCCGCCCAGAAGTAGAGCGCGGCTTCGTGGACAAGAGCATCTTCTGCGTTTGTCAGTTGAGACTGCCCCTTCTGGCGACCAGCCTTTGATACGTGGGCGCCCGGCGCGAAATCTTGTGGGGTTCTGATGATCCACCGTTTGAGCGTGCTGGCTCCCGGACGTTTGTATGTCCGTCCCTTCCGCTCGCGGTATTCGCTAGAGATTCGCTCGTAACTATGAGCGATGAAAGCCTTGCAGGCCGCCTCGCACTTCACCTTATTCGCGCGTGCCTCTCGCACCCATGTTCTGCGCCAAGACGTAAGTGGATCGATTGTGTCGGCGGCGTCCTCGTCCACTTGCGTCAGGTCTCCGCGACGATCATCGGGCCGGGGCTCGCTAGCGCGTTGATAATAAATCTGCCCTGCTTTCAAAGATCTCAATAGCCACTCGATGGTCGTGCTGGACGGATCGCCAGTGTCAGGATCCTCGACGCGGACGCGCGCGCCGGTGCGCACGTCGGTGAAATGCAAATCCCCGTCTCCCAAATCCGCCTCGAAACGGATCCGGCGCTCGCCGAGGTGGATGATGTCGCCGATGGCGATGGTGCACGGGAGAGACACGACTAGGTGCCGAAGCGGGAAAGGCGTCGGTTGGGTCGGCGCAAGAGAGTGACTGGCGTGTCGACCGTCACGGGGCCGTTGACCGGAAAGCCAATCTCGCGGCGGATCAGCATTGCCGACATCATCGCCTCGGCGTTGCGCTGTCCCCTCCCGATGGCAGCGGCGACAGCGCCGTGCGGAGCGACGCCACCAGCGCGGTGAATCGCATCGTGCGCAGCAGCCACATCGCGGCGGCTGTAGGGAACATTCCGATGGCGCAGAACGCCGTTTACCGCGCGGAGCCGCACGTGATCGAGCAACGCCGATCCATCTATTCGGTCCAAAGCGATGTCGTGTGCGGCAAGTGCGCGTTCCGCTTGGTCCAGCACGTCGGCCACGTCGGGCAGTTTGAAGTAGCTGGCGTGAGCCTTGATCTCGAACCACCGCTCGACGCCATCCACAGTGATCCGCCCGCCGTCAAAGGTGTAGTGGCGGTCCTGCCCGTCCTTGGTGGTCCAGGTGATGGTCGCGACCTGAAACTGAAACTCGCAGGTATCTTCGTCTGTGGTTAGGATCGCCCGATAGATCCCCTCGAAAGCGCCTTCCGTGAAAACGTCGTGGCCGATCGTCGGGCAGAAGTCGGCCGAAGTCGTGCACGAATTTCTATAGGTCATGTTGATGCGCATGGGCCCACCGGCAGGATCAGTGCGTAGGCGAGGACTACGCCAGCCTTCACTTCTCGAACGGAGCGCGTGCGGCGCGTCACGACGGGGGGCGCGGCTCACCCACCGCGGTGGCCTTCGGGGAATGAGACTGTGTGGATGGGGCAGAATCCACTTGGGAACGGGATCACCCGAGTTCACTGCTTGGGCAGTGCAGGCGGGCGACGACGGATCTTCGCCCATCAGACCGCATTCGATCGTCCTGCTCAGAGCTTTGACGCGGGTCATCGGTTTTGGCCCTGCATCACCGCGCGGCAATATTCGCGACCGTCAACCGACAGGTCGTCGTGCCCCTCGAACAGGAGTGACGCTTTATTCCCTGTCGACGGATTCACCGCGTCGACGGTGCCGGACCGCAATCCGTCGCCGCGCAATGTTACGACGACGATGCGCCAAGCGGTGGGGCTCGCCTGTCCGCCAAAGATCGTCATCGGGACAATCCCGAGATAGGCACCGGCCGACGCTGCCGTTGAGACTTGCGCCGACGCCACGTCGAGAGGCGCGCGGCGGCCTCGGTAGGCAGCGGCAGTATTGGCGGCCGCTCGAAGGTCTCGTCTGCACCTGTTGCTTCGCTGTGATCTTTTGGCATCCGCCACCTCCAATCCGAATCATTTCTAGGCGAACTGCACTAGACATCGGATAAGTAGGTGGTGCGGGATCTTTCGTCAAGCAGGCATATACCACTAGACATTAATCAGTTGCATGGTTAACCAAACCGCATGGATTTAGAGGCTCAGGATGATATCGAGCGGCGACAGCAGCAACTGATCGCCTTGGTGTGGCCCGATGGTATCTCTGAACGGGATCGGGTGGTGCTGGACGCCGTTCCTGCTTCGAATCGCAAGAATCTTCTGGATCGGCTCGAAGCCGTCTGGCGCGCAGAACGGGGCGAGCCACTCGGGCCGCTCGCCGATCTGGCTCGCCTTAAGCGCGCAGCCTTCTACAACTTGCGCGTTGCGTGGCGCACCCACTCGCTCGCCGGTCTGGTCCCGCACGACACTCGTAGCGGCAGGCGCGTAGATGCCAGCGATGAGAGTCCGCTTCGGAAAGAAGCCGAGACCCTGTTACGCTCGAACCCGCTCTCGCGTAACGTTGATGTGGCGAGGCGTATCATGGAGGCGAACCCGGATCTCGTCCGGACCGACGCGGGTGCCAACCACGCACTCACCGTCCTCCAGCGCCTTCAGCGGCTAGTCGGCGATGAACGTCGGCGGCTTACTGGGGATCCCAAATTTGTCCGCGCTGCATTTGGTGGCGAAATGGTCTTGGACCTTACCGCTGTCCAGATTGTTCTCGACGGAACAGAGCGTGCCCTCGCGGTAGCGGCCATCTTGATGGAAACAGCTAGTGGCCTCGTTCTAGGCTCGGCGCTCGGCAGAAAAGATAACGGCCGTGCGCTCCAGCGCGAAGCCTTATCCGCCGGCCTTTCGTTTCTTCAGCTTAACAGGGCCGATCTGCCGCCCCAGCCCGATACGATGCCGAGTTTGGGCTGGATGTTGCCACCGGACATACACGCTGAGTCGTTGATCCAGACGCTGGAGCCGCATGTCAGCGAACTGGTGATGGGCCGGGCTGGCGGGTTTTCCTTTGGTCAGCAAGTCCAGCAGGTGACTGGTCCGCGGATTGGCAGGATACCGTTGAATTCCCGGCGCACCTTGCTGGCAGATATGGACATCGACGAATACCTCAAGAGTCGAGTTGCCCCCATTGTGGCGCTAGAAGAAGCACGTGGAATCTGGATGCGGGAGGTTGAACGTCACAACGTCGATCGCATTGTCGCTCTGACCCGAGCCAACATCATTGGTGGTGGCGTAACCGACGGACGTCTAGCCGCCGTGATCCGTGCCTCGCTGGTCGCGCTTCAGTCGGCTTGAGCGATCTTCGCCAAGCTCCTGGCCAGATATGCCTGGTCGCGGTTGCTTAAAGAGCTGAACGCCGTGGTGGGACGACCGTGAAGTAGGCGTCCCCTGATGAGCGTCTCGGCTTCGGCGATTGTCAGCGGCGGGGCACCTGAACGCACTGCAGCCAACCTCTTTTCGCCGTGATGCCATACGAGCCGTTGCTTAAGCCGCAGTCCGACAGGTTCCGGTCCGAGTAGCGATTCCACGACCAGCCCGCCACCGTGGGCGCCCGTCATTATGAGGCCCGCATCGATACCCGCCTGCCGCAGGGTGGCGACCACATTGGCACCCTCTTTCTCCGACATCGCCACGATGCTCATGCGTCTCTTCGCTGCCCTACCGTTGGCGTGTCGGATGCCGCCGCGGAGCGCATCGAATATTGCTTCGGCGGTGGCCGCCTGGCTCGGCACCGAGCGGGAGATAGACAACGCGACGGGAGCCTCGGAGGCGACGTCGATGACGACAGTCACGAGAGGGCGTCGGGCTTGACCATCACCGAAGTCGACAGGCAGATCAACGACGGTATGGTCGATGATGAGATCGACATCCCGCCTATGCTCTTCGGTCAGTAGCATCGGCCGTTTGCGTCGAACGGAGCGCGCCACAGTGCTCGGGTCCGGAAGTTCAATACCGCGGATCGCCGCCAACGAACGGACTCGCTCGACAAGGACGCTGGCGGCAGCTCGGCGATCCGCGCTGATCACCTCGTCAATGAGATCGAGCACTAATGGGTCGATCCGGGATTGCATCTCGCGCGGCGAATGGCGACCCATCATTATTTCCGGTCTTTGCTTCGCCCGCCAAGCGCGGACGAGGTTGTAGAACTGGGCCGTGCTGAGGCCTAGTCTCGCAGCGGCCGCCTCGGCGGCCCTGCGCCCGGGCGCGGCAATGAATTGTTCCACGGCTGCGATCCTGCGACGCACCTCGTCGCGCTGCTCGGGTGCCACGAACATGAGGTCGTGGGACATAGCTTTTTCCCCTTGATGAAAGATAACAAAATTCAGCTGTTTAGGATTGTGAAGCCTTCACGACTTTGGACATCTTCAGTTCTGTGATGGAGCGCGAGTTTGGACTCGCTCGCTCCAGCAGCTGTGTCGCGGCCGAATGGTCAGCTAAGATAAGGCTCAAGATGAGGGACACACCCTCCATCCTTCCGACTGGCAGCCGGGCGGCCGCCATCCGGTATCAGAGCGAGGCAGCATGGCGATGTTGCTTACGCGCGGAGAGGGTCGGTCAGTTTCTCCATCGTGGTGCGCTGGCGCTGAAGGCCGGTGGTGATCGCATCGTCGAACGCGCCCGCCATGCCTTGAGCCCGCGCATCGCTTCCATCATGTTTTGCCGCTGCATCGAAGGTCCTCAGCTGGTCGTAACGGGCGCAGTCGGCGATCGGCGGATGGCGCGAGGCGCTTTCCTCGGAGATGATGATGGTGAGCGGTCGAGGCGGTTCGCGGCGCCGCGACAGGATGTTGAGGATCAGATCGGCGCACGCCGTGCCGGTTGCTAATGCCTCGCGCAGCCGACCACGCTCAACGTGCGAGCGTTCGGTGAACCATGCTGCGGAATTTCAGACGCAGGCGTGAGATCGACTTAAAATTACAGGAATTCGGCCAATATTGACCCGCCTCGCTCGTCAGAAAGACAAGGAGTGTCTGTTGGTCGGGTCATCTGATCTTTAGTCGCTTAAACCCTACGGCAGCGTCGCCGTGTCTTAACGGTGCCAGATTAGCCTGCGGCGTCGGTAACTGCGTTCGCATAACCCTCGATCACGAAGATCCAGATTAAAATTGATGCGATCCAGCCAGTGTTAAAGATTATCAGGGCCAGCCAAACTCGCGCACGGAATGCTCTCCGTCTGCCTGGACCGCGAACGATATCATTCGAAGCGTCAGCCGAGAAAAGGCTGGCTAGATCGCGAAGGTGCAGCACAAGCCATATGCCGGCTATCAGGCTCAACGTCGCTAGGCTCAGGACTCATAGCCAGAACAGGACGGTAGCGGCGAGAGCGACGGCCGAGAGGAAGGTTTTTGAGCACCTGTCGTAGCGTGTTGCGACACGCCTCCAGTCCTTGAGGCGGCCGAACATGATCTCGATCCGGTTCCGGCTTCTGTATCTGCGCTTGTCGTATTTCACCGGTTTCGTGCGGGATTTCCGTCCCGGGATGCAGGGGGTAATGCCATTTTCCTGCAAGGCATCGCGGAACCAGTCGGCATCATAGCCCCGATCACCCAGCAGCCATTGTGCTTTGGGCAAGCCGTCCAGCAAGGCTGCCGCTCCGGTGTAATCGCTCACCTGACCCGCCGTCATGAAGAAGCTGATCGGACGGCCATCGGCATCGGTGACGGCATGCAGCTTCGTGTTCATGCCACCTTTCGTGCGTCCGATCAGGCGGCCCGGACCCCCCTTTTTACCCCCAGGCTCGATGCCGTGCGGTGCGCTTTGAGATAGGTGGCGTCGATCATGATCGTTTTGCGCTCGGTGCCCTTGGCCGAGAGGCCATCCATCATCGCAATGAAGACACCTTTGTCACTCCACCGCTTCCAGCGGTTGTAAAGCGTCTTGGCCGGGCCATACTCCCGCGGTGCGTCCCGCCACCTGAGCCCGTTGCGATTGACGAAGATGATACCGCTCAGCACCCGCCGATCATCCACGCGAGGGCGGCCATGGCTCTTGGGGAAGAAAGGCTGAAGCCGAGCCATCTGCTCATCCGTCAGCCAGTATAGATCGCTCATCATTCAGGCTCCTTGCGTCAGCCTGAATCATAATCACCCACGCAAATCAATGGGTCCTGAGCCTAGGTCGAGTAGATGATTTCGTTCGAAACGATGCTGGATGAGGTGCGCGGATGCCGAATGTGCGCCCCCATGTTGCCGCTAGGAGCCCGCCCGGTCTTGCAGGCATCCAAAGCCGCACGTATCCTGATAGCGAGCCAAGCTCCTGGTTCAAAAGTTCACAATTCGGGCATCCCTTTTGCGGACCGATCCGGAGACCGGCTGCGGCATTGGACAGGACTGCCACCATCCATATTTTATGATCCGGAAAAAGTTGCGATCGTGCCTATGGCATTTTGCTATCCGGGCCGGAGCGCAGGCGGCGACATGCCGCCGCGAAGCGAATGTGCGCCATTGTGGCGAACTCGCATCCTTTCCGAAATGCCCGTAATAAGTGTCACTCTTCTAGTTGGCAGTTATGCGCAGGCGGCTGCGCTCGGTAGCGGTCGGGTGGAAGATCGTGTGCGCGACTTCCGCAACTATCTCCCCCGATATTTTCCATTGCCTCATCCATCATGGCGATCGCAGATCTGGATGCAGAATAACCCATGGTTCGAAATTGACGTGCTCCCGGAACTGCGCTCTGTTGTCAACCAGGCCCTGCTAGCGAGCGAAAGCTAATGGCAGGAATTGACGGAACGATTTTCACAATCGGTCACTCGACGCGATCGATCGAGGAATTTGTCGAGATTTTGCGAAATGCCGGCGTCACTCAATTAATCGACGTCCGCTCCATTCCACGGTCTCGAACCAATCCTCAATTTAATCTAGACACCCTGCCCGTCACGCTCGCAGAATATCAGATCAACCATATTTTTTTGAAGGAGCTAGGCGGTCGGCGTCCGCGGCAGGCTGCACTCGACCCGCGAACCAACGACTTTTGGCAAAATCAAAGTTTTCACAATTATGCCGATTACGCCACCACGGCGCCGTTCCAAGCTGGGCTGCAAGGCCTCCTCACGCGCAGCGATGGCAAGAGCAGCGCGATAATGTGTGCGGAGGCGGTGTGGTGGCGCTGCCACCGTCGGATTATTGCCGATTATCTGCTTCACGCGGGACGGTCAGTTATTCATCTCATGGCTCGTGACCGGTCTCAGCCCGCTAAAATGACCGCCGTCGCCGTCGCCGTCGGACCGATCCTTCATTATCCGAAGGGCTCCGATGCGAACGTCATGAAAGGAACAGAATCAGACCGAGAAACTTGATCTCAGCAAGTGCTCAATCAGACATTCGTGCTGTGCAAGCTCATGAAGACGCGACTTTCGATCAGGGACGAGATTGCCTGAATTGAAGCAGGGGCGCCTCACCAATAGCCCTCCCGTTGCAGTTCGTGCGGAGCCGCGCTCTATGCCGCCGCGAGAGAGCATGTCCAAGGTCGTTCATCGCGGCGCCTCCTCATCCACAGTCTTCCACAACGACCAGCCCACGCCAGCTGCCAAGATCGCAAAAGTGATCGAGAGCGATACGCGCGCTCAGGATTGTTGAAATCGTTCGTGCAAGTGTTCCGCGACGGCCGGATGGAGCGGTCGCGCGAATTCACATCCGTAGATTTTCCCATCGCATCGCCGGACAAAAGCTTCCAAGGGCGCCAAACTTGGAAGATTTACCCATATTTTGCTTCCGATCTGCAACCGCGCGAAAGTCTCCATTCGGAAGCCTGTGGCCGAAAGGTCGGACAGGGTGACTTCAAAGGGCGTCCGGCCCGCTTCGCGAAGTCGCGCGGTCGCGGATACGCTTGCCCGCTCCGCGGCTCGCCGCTGCGGCTTGCTATCAGTGCTGCCAGTTTTGCGCTCGGTCATTGTTTTAACTGAAATTTTTCAATCGACGTCTAGACGAAGCACTGAGGCGCTCGACCCCGTCACAGTCGGCGTTCCAGCGGGTGTCCCGTCAGACGTAAGCCGGCCCCGCCGCTTGTGTTCGATGGCGGAAAGGAGCAATTCAGCTCGCGACATTTGGCCAAAAAGAAGAATGAACTCTGAATGGGAAGTGGAGCGACGCGGATTACGCGATAACCACTCCGCCGCCGCCGTCCAGTGGCTTGAACGACCAGTCAGCTTGGCTGCGGCCGCGTCGAGATCGGCATCGGGAGCGTTGAGCGCGCTTGTGCGCCGTTGCAGTTCTTCTTCAACAGCATAAAGTTCGCCGCGGCTTAGCAGCGCCCACCGGTCATGGAAATCGGCGTAGTCTGGCACGGCGATTGTCCATGGGATATTGATCATCACCCAGTCGGCGATTTCTACCGGTCGATTGCGGTGCTCGCATGCGTTTCTGACGCTAGAAAATGCTGTAGCGCATTCGCCGCTGGATGGGTGTGCAAGACTAGCCATATCGCCGTTCTCTCCAAATTTTCGGTCGATCGCACAGGACGTTTAATTGTTACGCACGGTGGGCCCAAAAGCTGCACCATGGTCGTTTGATGCTGCGGATGTCGGACGGCTGCTGCCTGGCATTCTTCGCCAGTTACCCGCGCGTGGCTAACGGCATTGGCACGGTATCATCAGTCTGATCCTACACCGAGCCGTCGTGTGCCAGACTTGGGCCATGTTGAACTTCGGCGGCGACAACGAACGGCGGCCTAGGAAGGCTGCGGCGGCGGTGCTAATCGGGATCGTGGTATGGTTATGCCTAAGGTTTCAGAAGGTTAAAAGCGTGCAAAACGCAAAGACGGCGGCCCCGCAAGAGGGGCCGCCGTTATTCAGCTCGGTTGGAGCGTCTATTCGCTAGGTGGAGCTAAGCCCGTGCTTGAGCGCCGACATCTGGTCATGGCCTTCGCGGACCGATGTAAATGCGCTCTGAATGATTCCCCGGACAGCTGGATCTAGGTCTTCATCCTTAAGCGCGCTCTCGAACTTCGACTTGATGTGGTCCTCGCCGCGCTCAACCTCGGCAACGACCGCGGCGTCGTCGCGCTCACCGGTCAGCATGTCACGCAGGCCAAGGAATGCACGATGGGCAGAGGCCAACACGGTGCCGTCATCTTCGGGTTCGCCGCCGAGCTCGCGAACTTTTGCCTGGAAGTCGGCGACGATGGCTTGGCGCTCATTCGCACGGCTTAAAAATTGGTCCTTGAACTGAGCCGCATTGGCTTCGTCGGCGGCTTTACGATATCCATCGACGCTGTCGAGCGTCGTCGCGATCAACGAATTGAGCGTTGCAACATTCTTGTTGTCGAACATGGGGGATCCTTTCAAAAGATGGCACCTGACATTATGTCTGCGCCAGCCCCCATCAACGGGTCCGCGCTCACAAAGTTGCCTCCCGGCGAGCGATTGCGGACCAGACAATTATGGTGATTAAACAGCGACGAGGCCAATATTGGCAATCGGACGCCCCCCCCATCCTTAGCAACAAGATCGCTACTGGGGCGTAGTGCGACTATGGAAGAAGCAGAAATTCCGCTTGATCCGCCCGATGGGATAACGGACCCTGTCGACCGTGCTCAATTTTGGGACCGCCATGCCAGCCCGATTTCGTTTCTTATCTTGGGGAGCCTCGTCGCCGCCGCGGTCACCGGTCATTTCGGCGGCCAGCCGAGCCCGCGTGTCGATGCAGATTTCGGACTCGCCCGGCTCAGCGTCTTGACGCCCACGGTCATTCGCAACGGCGAATTTTTTGAAACCGCGATAGATATCCGCGCCGACGAGCCACTCACCGATGCGACCCTTGCAGTCGAGGCTGGACTTTGGCGCGACATGACAATCAACACGATGATTCCGGCAGCCGCCGAAGAAGAATATAAGAACGGCGAATATCGCTTTTCTTATGGTCCACTCGAAGCGGGAGAAACGCTCTCGGTCAAGATCGACGGACAGATAAATCCCCCGCTTTTCGCGGGCAATGAAGGCGTGATCGCAGTGTATGACGGCGAGCGACTTCTCGGCCGCCAGGTTTTCCGCATCAAGGTTCTGCCCTGATGGACATCGTGCTGCGCGCGACCGCGATGTTTGCGCTGCTCTATGCGCTGATCCGTCTCTTGGGGAAGCGCGAGCTCGGACAGATGACACCGTTCGAACTCGTGCTGCTGGTCGTCATGGGCGACTTGATCCAACAGGGTGTGACCCACAATGACTTTAGCCTCACGGGCGGAATGCTTGCAATCGGCACCTTCGCTTTCTGGGCGCTGACGCTGAGCTGGGCGACTTATCTCTTTCCTAAACTTAAAAATGCTCTCGAAGGCGAGCCGCGCGTCGTTGTAAAAAATGGGAAGATTATCGAGGCGAATCTTCGGCGTGACCGACTGACGCGCGACGAGATATTGTCCGAGATGCGCCTTGCCGGAATCGGCCGGCTTGCCAATGTCGAGTGGGCTATTCTTGAGCCGCAAGGCAAGATCAGCTTTATCAGCAAGGACGGCGCGGCGACGCCGAAACAAGATGCGGACGACATCGTCTGACGTGCGCCAAACTAAAGACATATAGATGGTCAAAATTCCAACGGTCGCGCGCAGAGTTCTCGCGTTTGCGAGCGATCGCCGGGGTGGGTTTCTCCGTCTTTCGGTCGGCGGACCTTAGGTGATGCCCCGGTCTGCGCGCATCCTCGCGATCTGTGCTGCGGTGGGTTTTCGTCGATCGTCCTCAGGCTTTGATTCGATTTCCCGTTTTGCGAGGTTGGTCGTCGCTTCGCGAATGATGCCCAGATAGCCCTCCATGGTTTCGAGCAGTCTCTGGTGCATGAAAGTTTGAAAACGAGTCTTGTTCCCGTTGAGCTGTGCATCCTCCAGTGAGTTCACATACTCCATTCGATGATTTGGCCTTACCGCGACCGGGCAATACCCTCCGCGCACCAGTTGAAGGTTCATGACCAGACGTGAGGTCCTGCCGTTGCCGTCCTGGAATGGATGGATGGTAACCAGCTTATAATGTGCCTCGAAAGCGTTTTCAGGATTGAGAGGCGCATCTTTAAGCCAGCCCGCGAAGTCTTCCATAAGGTGTGGCACCTCAGATGGCTGTGGAAAGACGACGGGTGATCCTGTGATTCCTCGCTGCGCCACGGCATACTGTCCGGCGAGATCTGGCTTGCTTCGTTGCAGAACGAGTTGGTGCAACTGACGCACCTCGAAGGCGGTCAGCGTATGATCCTGTTTGGCCATTTCATACATCCACGCGAGAGCATGATGATGATCTATGGCTTCCAGGTGATCTCCCAATGGCTTGCCGCCGATCGTAATGCCATGTGCAATGACCTCAGCTGTCTCACGCAGCGTCAGCGTATTCCCCTCGATTGCGTTCGAGCTGTAGGTCAGTTCAAGGTCGATCGGCTCACGCAAGGTCGCCAAAAGCGAAGGCGGGAGGGGTCTCATGGCCGATAGTTCATCACGCAGGTTTTGAATCTGTTCGACGATTTTCATTTCTCAATCCTTTCTGCGTTTGATTAGAGTTTTATACTTATACTCGATCAGGGATCAGGAATCTGTAGCCGGCCGACCTCTAGCAAGTTTCTGGGCTCCACCTCTTCGGGCCGCCTCCTCGGTTGCTTGGGGGATCTGAAGAAGATCGACGCCGAGCGCTTGCATGCACTGCATGAAGAAGACGGCAGTGAAACGACCCCGGCTGACCTTGTTACGCAGATTGAGCTCATTGTCCTCGACGCCCTGCTTTTGGAGCCGCTCGGCGAGACCAGCATAGGACACGCCTCTGCGCATCATCTCTGCGCGCAATATGTTCTTGACCATTTTTTCCCAGACCTTCCCTTCGATCGGCATGGTTTTGCTTCCTCCAAGTTCACACAGGACTTGTAGGGATTAATATGGGCCCATGCCAAGTGGTTATCGTCAATTTGCGTGATTGGAGTAATCGTTTGTGATGATGAATTAGCTATACAAAGCGAATATGCCATCAAATCGTAACAGGGATCATTATCGGCGTGGTGCAGCACTTCCTCCTTTCGACTGAAACTTAGGCGCTATCAATGCACGCGATTTTCAGCCTGCAGGCAGAAGATCGCGCAACCTTCGCATTGTCGAATCGTTCGAATGGCACTTACGGGAGTTTGAAAACAGGAGACTGCAATGAAATCCGTCGATTTGGATGCGACCCACATTCTCGCTGCCGACCATCGCACCGTCGAAGGCCTCTTCGAAGAGTTCGAGAAGGCAACAAGCAACGACCGCAAGGCGAAGCTCGCCAAGCAAATCTGCACTGAACTCAAAATCCATGCGCAGATTGAAGAAGAAGTTTTCTATCCCGCTTTGAAGGGTAAGATCGACGAGGATTTGCTGAAGGAAGCCTGGGTCGAGCATGACAGCGCCAAGGTGTTGATCAACGACATCGAAGCATCGGGTCCCGAAGACGAGTTCTTTGACGCCAAGGTCACCGTGTTATCGGAAGAGATCAAGCATCACGTCAAGGAAGAAGAAAAGCAGCAAGACAATATGTTCCAGCAGGCGCGCGCCGCGGACGTCGATCTTGAAGCGCTCGGTCAGGCTATGTTGGCACGCAAGGAAGAGTTGAAAGCGCAGGCCGAAAGCACCGGGCTGCCGCCAGCGCAGCTGGCGACGATACGCGTTTGAGGTTCTGGACCATGGCGGTTACAGGGTGGAAGCTTGATCGCGCTAGTCGGGAGTTTCTGGTCGATATCTTTCCGCCACGCTGGCGTGATCTTGTTGCCGATCATATCACGTTTGATACGCAGGCTTCGTTGAGCGATCCCGTGCCCCCCAAATCGGAAGCCGCCGTCATCGGCCATGCCGATGACGGTGACGGGCTTGAAGCACTCGTGGTCTCGATAGCTGGGAATTGCAGCCGGCCTGACGGCAGTATTTTCCACATCACCTGGTCTCTCGATCGCGACAGAGGACGGCGGGCCATCGAAAGCAACGCTGTTCTGGCCCATCATGGGTGGCATCCGCTCGCGGTTCCCATTGCTATAGAGCTTACGCCTGCTCGGCTCTGATGCGCCTTTTTACCAACTCCTAACATGCCGATACCTGGGCTCCGGACCATTGATTTCAGCAGGCGCTGTGATTCAGCTTCACAACGAGGAGCCTGAATGATGCGTAATTTGTATTGGTTGACGGACGAACAGACGGCGCGTCTTCAGCCGTAGTTTGCGAAGAGCCAAGGTCGGGAGCGGGTCGATGATCGGCGGGTTTCGAGCGGCATCATCTTCGTCAATCGCAATTAGCTGAGGTGGTCGGAATCGCCGAGAGAATATGGCTCGGCAAAAACGCTTTTCGATCGCTGCAAGTAGTGAAGCGACAAGACATCTTTATCTGCATGATGGAAGGCCTTGGCGACATCGTCCATAGGCGCCCAGCGCGTCGCCAGGCGCTACGATCGGTGCCCGAAGGCCTTTTTTTTCCGCCGTAGCCTTCGCCGCTACTGTCATCTTCTGACCCTGATCGATGAGTCTTGATCTTAGATACCGGTCGCAGGGCGTTCTTTGACGTTGCGGACTATTTCGATCTTATAGCACGAGAATGCGCCGTTTGCCCGTGGGCTAAGATGGCCTGTGCCCGCGTTCCGTCGTCCATGCGCACACTGCAAGCCCAGCAAACAATATTCCTCCGACAATCACCTGTGGTCCGGGCAGGACCGACCAAGCTGCTGCGAAGAATCCAGCCATCATCGCGTTTATGATCACCAAGATTGACCGACCGGCGCGATCCGGAGCGTTCACGGCAATCAGGTTTGCCGCTGCTGCAATCACAATGGCGACTCCGGTGCCGACGAACCATAAGACGTCGGTGGTCCATATGCCAAAGATCAATGTGGCTAAAGCAAGATGCACGATCCCCAGCAGACCAGCAACGACCGCCAAGGCGATCGTAATTCGACGTCGCGTCATATCGTGGACCTCTTTTGTTGCTTCACCCAAGCCGGGACGCCGATCGCAATCAGCATAGCCGTCGAGAGAATGACGACATACTCTATGGCAATCGCTCTGTAGAAGCGGGCAAATGCCTGGGGAGGCAGCATCTGATCGATGCCTATAGCGACAAAGCTAGACAAGATAATCACTGGGATAGCCAGCAATACTGCGGCGCGCAGTCCTCTCACCGCAGTAAAAAACGCACCTACCGCAATTGCCGCTGCCGCAAAGTAGGCGAGCATCGATGGTGCCGTCGCACCAACGGTCGAAAGCCGTCCGGCAAGACGGATATGGAGAACACTCCATGCTACGGCACAGAGAACCAGCGTCCAGCGAGAGGCGTTGACGATTGCCGTTTGCGTCGTAGCCCGCGCCTTTGCCATCGCCCATAAGCACCCTAAAGCAAAGGGCAGCGCATTGCCGCCCGACGCGTGATGCATTTCAGACTGCATGGCTTTCGACCACTCAAGCCGCTCGGGAGGTGAAAGCGCAACTGCCACTCGAAGAGCAGCACGTGCAATGCGGGTCAAACCAGAGGTCATGCGAACGCCTCGACTGCGGATTGCAACGGCGGCGTTTCAGACGAACGTGCCTGCTTCGCCAAAGCAATTCCAGCATGGGACAAGCGGTATGCATGGCGAGCCGGTCGACCTTGTTGAGGCGAAGGATGCCACTCTGAATCTAACAACCCTTGATCGTGAAGACGCATGAGCAACGGATAAAGCGTGCCGGACTTGAGGCCGGTTTCTTTGATTAAATCATACCCATACCGCCATCCCTGGGGTGTTTCGAGGAAAGCCGACAAGACCGTCAGAGTCTGCCGCGAAATGTTGATGCGCCGAGCCATATTGATTATCTACATATATAGAGTTTCTATTGCAACCCGTTTGTGGCGTGGGATCGCGGCATGTCTCGCCAACTGCGCTTACCGCTGGAGGAATGACAGGTCCGATGCTCTGAAAAAGTGACGCTTGCGCCGGAAGTGTGACCGACCTGAGTTTCGCTGTTAGCCTGAATCTGTGCCTTACCTGCCATAGCAGCTCGCCCCTGACACATCCGCTCGGGTGGCTCGTCTGCCTTTTGGCGCGGGAGACGGATTACTGGATGACGGATCAACCGAGGTGCGTAAACGCTTGCGTCGACTGGGGTGCTATCTCGCTAAACCAATGCGGACGCGCGACGCCCGAGTTGACCGTAGATCACACGCAGCGGTTACCGATGCCTGGCATCATCGAATGGAAGCGCCAGCTCAGGCGCTGTAGATAGCGAAGAGCTCGAAAAGAATCGAAGTCGCCTGTCCAATTACACTATTACTACTAACGGCGGCCAAAAAAGCGGACAATAGAGCCGAAAAACAGGGTTACCAAAAGCCAGAAACTGAAGGTCCCTAAAAATGCTCCGAAGCGGAATTCGTCCTCCGGGCCGATCTGCCGGGGCACAGAAATCGACGGGACATCTGCAACGAACGGAGCCGGCCAGCCCGCCACCAAGCGCTTCCGCCAATTTTCAGTGGGCGAACCGACATTGCCATACTCACCATACTCACTCGTGCTGGGATGGATTTGCAAACTGCACATAGATAATATGAATGCAATCATCACTGCACCGGCGGCCTTCCACAACATCGCTCGCACCTCCATACTGCAACTCGGCAACCTAATCCGGCGGCTAACGACCTGCGACGTTTAATTCAGTAATTGGCTCGATTGCGGTAGCGAAGGCATCGGGTGAGCGCGGAAATATTTAGCGGGTCACTTTTCCGTCTTTTTAAGCTAGTCGGTCATAGACTGGAGCAACGAAGGCGCCCGCGTGGGAGCGTGATAGCGATGCATATGCACCGCAACAGAATGATTTTAACTCTCGTGGTCAGAGGTGCGTTTATCCTTCTGGTCGCAATAACGGCGTCCGTTGCTATCGTGTCGTGGATTAGCGCTGACCTGCCGCCTCACGGCTACCGTCGGTCAATCCACGCGGCAGTGCTAATCCCCTTACTCATCTCGCCGCCGATCTCGTTCTGGGTGGGAATGATGAATTACCGATATTATAAGTTGCACTGCAAGGTTGAGTGGCTGGCCGAACACGATGAAATGACAGGCTTATTGAACCGCCGAGCATTCCAACTCGCTGCTTCGAGATTGCTGGACCAGCAAAGTGATATAAGTCTCGCTCGGCCGGTCATTCTCTTGCTAGCCGACATCGACCACTTCAAGAAAGTGAACGATAGTCTGGGTCATGATGCGGGCGATGAAGCGATCAAACACGTCGCGCAAATATTAACGGAACTCAGTCCGGACGGCGTAATAATTGCCCGGCTGGGTGGGGAGGAGTTCGCGATCCTCGCTAACTGGACAAGCTTGGCGGAAACCCGCAGTCTGGCAGAATCTGCTTCCGCTCGGTCGAACGATCGCCGTGCGGCTATCAAGGAACTTTAATTCCGCTGACCGTCAGCACAGGCGTTGCGATCGGAAGCCGCGCGGAAACCGTTGGCCAAATTTTGCGGCGAGCGGACGAACAGCTCGATATTGCCGAAAGGGGTGGCCGGAACGCCTATTCAATTCCCTCAGGAATTGCAGCGTAAAACCGTCGGCATAGCTGCCGATTAACGGCTCAACCTTAGCCTCACGTCTGCAATATCTATTGCCATCAAAGCGCTGCTTCACATGGACAGCTTTTCTGAGTGGGGTCCGAACCGTGCATACCATAGCAACCACCACCGTCGATCAATGGCATTGCAATTTGACACACAGATCGGGGTTCCCGGCTGGCCCCACCCAGTGGGAACCCCTGCGGCCGAATTTGGAAACGCTTGGTCGAGAGCCGTCCCCAGTTTCGACGCAATTCACTGCGTAGGCCAAGTTAGTTAACGAAGGCTTTGCATCGTGTCTTCCGCGGACCCAACGACGGAGCTGGGAAAGCTGAGTCGCTTTCCGAGGGTCAGTTGACCGAGGCTGCCAACTCGGATGATCGCAGAATGAGCAAACTATATATTCTGCTAAACCGACTGACTATTCCGTGGCTTGCCTTTCCGGATGCCTCGGCTTGTTGGTTTCGGTGCGTCCGTCGAGGTCTAGGGCTGGCACCTTGAATATGCGTTATTCAACTGAGCTATATTCTCCTCTTTGGTAGCACGGCGCCGACACCAATGCGCCATACATGGGTGTTTCCACCACGTCGGCCATAACAAGGCGAAGCAGCATTTTCAAAAACCTAAACGCCGATTTTGTTTACACTGACGGAGGGGGTGTCACTATCCATGCCCACAGGCGCAATATGGTCCCCTGAAAACGAAATCGGGCAAATTTTGGTTTTGATTGCGTGCAGATCGCCCAAACGATTTGCAACTGCTGACCAAAATCCTGCTTCAATATAATCTCTGAGCTTCAGGCATTCGATCATACGCACGGTGATCATCTCGATAGCATCGTCCCCATAGCGCCGTTCCGCAGCAAGCGCCTGTTCCCAAACATCCTCTAAATTCGGCTCCATCGTCGTCACTCCGATGTGTCACCATTATCCCCGCCACTTTATTACAAAAAAAGTCGCAGGAGTAGTATTTTTATCACGCGCTAAGTGGACGCCAAGCCCCTGACCCGCCGATCGGTCCGACGTCGAAGCGACGGTCGGGCGCGTCACCGCGTCGTAAGCGGTGTTCTCAGCCCACGTCGGTCCAGGGCATGAGATTTCCGACGTTGTTTGCAGGGTGACCATTTGCCAGTTTGCTGAGCGTCTGGGTCAGCCAGTCGTGCGGGTTAATGCCGCTGATCTTGCAGTTTTCGATGAGCGTGGCGATCACCGCCCAGTTGTCGCCGCCCTCGTCGGATCCGGCGAACAGAGCGTTCTTCCGGTTCAGTGCGAGTGGCCTGATGCTGCGTTCGACGGTGTTGGAGTCGAGGTCGATGCGGCCGTCGTCGATGAACCGGGACAGTCCATCCCAGCGGGTGAGCGCGTAACGGATCGCCTCGCCGAGCTTGCTCTTGGCGCTGACCTGGCGGCCGCGCGCGGCAAGATATTGGTGAAGCTCCTCGACGATGACGCGGCTGCGTTCGGCCCGAGCGGCACAGCGCTGCTCGGCGGTTGAACCACGGACCTCATCCTCGACACGGTAGAGCAAGGCGATCCGGCGTAGCACTTCAGTCGCGACCGGCGAGCTGTCGGCGAGCTCATAGAACTTGCGGCGCACATGCGCCCAGCAGAAAGCGAGCCGGACCTGCTGGCGCCGCCGGGCGAGCGCGGTGTAACCGCCATAGCCATCGACCTGCAGGATGCCCGCAAAATCGCCAAGATGGGAATGAGGGCGCTCTGCCTTGCGATCTGGCGCATAGACATAGGCCACGATCGGCGGATCGGAGCTGCCCCATGGCCGATCATCGCGAGCATAGGCCCACAGCTGCCCTGTCTTCGTCCGTCCGCGCCCCGGATCGAGGACCGGGGCGGTTGTCTCGTCGGCAAACAATCGCTCGGATCCTCGCAGCGCGCCGAGAATGTGGTCACGCAAGGGACGCAGATACCAGGCGGCTCGCCCAACCCAATCGGCGAGCGTCGATCGGTCGAGCTCGATGCCCTGCCGGGCGTAGATCTGGGCCTGCCGGTAAAGTGGCAAGTGATCGGCATACTTGGATACCAGAACATGCGCGATCAGCGCCTCGGTGGGAATACCGCCCTCGATGATCCGTGCCGGCGCGGGGGTCTGCACGATCGCGCTCTCGCACGAACGGCAGCCATAACGCGGTCGCCGGGTGACCAAGACGCGGAAGGTGGTCGGAACTACGTCGAGGCGCTCGGCCACATCCTCGCCGATCTGGTGAAGCGCGCCGCCGCAACAAGGGCAAGCCTTGCTCTCGACATCGACGATCTGTTCGACCCGCTCGAGGTGCGCCGGCAGTGAACCGCGGTTGGTCCTGCGCGGGCGATCGGCGGGCGTCCGGCTCGCCTTGTCCCTGGCGTGCTCCGCCTCAGCCATTGCCGTCTCGACTTCCTCAAGCGCAAGCTGGAGCTGATCGGGGTCTAGCTGTTCGGAACGACGGCCAAAACGGTGACGCTGCAAGGCGTCGATAATCGCCTTCAGGCGTTCAACCTCAACCTTGAAACCCTTGAGCGCATCGAGCTCGCGGGCCTGTTCGAGAACGAGCGCGCGCAGCGCGTCAACGTCTTCAGGCAGGTCCGCTTCCATGAGCATGGAAACAGTGAATCAGCAGATGAAAGCCGCGTCAACCGGCAATCTGCGGTGCTATCGGGCGGCGTCCGCCATGCACCCGGCGCCAGTCCAAACCCTCGAGCAAAGCGCCAAGTTGCGCGGCCGTGAGCCGCATCACGCCGTCTTGTATGCCCGGCCACTTGAACCCGCCGGACTCCAGCCGCTTGGCCATCAGGCACAGGCCCGTTCCGTCCCACCAGACCAGCTTGATCCGGTCGGCACGCTTGGCGCGGAAGACATAGATCACGCCGGAATAGGGATCGCCGCCATACTCGGCACTGACCAATGCTGACAGGGCATCGGGCCCCTTGCGGAAATCCACGGGCCGCGTTGCCACCATCACGCGCGTGCCTGGACCGAGCCCGATCAAGGCGACACCCGCAGAGCCTGGAGCACGGCCGTCGCCAGGTCCGTGCTAGCCGTTCGTCCAATCCGGACCACAGCACCGCCAACCTCAACTTCGATCGCCCCATCGTGCGACATCGGCTGGGGGCGGTCAGCTACGACAGGAACAAACATCGCCTGACGCTCACTACCGCCATCGCTGGCCTGACGCGCAGCCCGTGCATAGCGAAGCTCCCGCCGCCAGGTATAAAGCAAGGATGTCCGAATGTCGTGGCGGCGCGCAAATGCGGCTATGTTGTCGCAATGCTCCAGCTCGGCGACAATCGCCAGCTTCTGCTCCAGTGTCCAGATCCGGCGGCGACCGGCCATCGCACCGAGCAACTCCGGTCGACAAACAGGCTCCCGAGCCACTCCAGTGTAGGTGTCCAGTGCGCTCGCAAGGCTGTCGTCATCCATACAGCCCATCATCTGACGCGATCACCCCACGACGCAAGGTGGCCCGGAAACAGCGCTTAC
>NZ_DASYHG010000011.1:0-44444 GCF_035998905.1 Sphingopyxis sp.
CGAACCACTGTCTCCACGATCAACATCCCGTTCTCGCCAACTGATCAAAACCAGTCGGCCGACTAAATCCCCGGGATGAAGGGGTCCTTTTTGCACGCCGATCACCCCACGAAGGGGGTGCCTATTGCACGCTGATCCTCAATCCAGCACGAAGTTCGCTGTGGCGCTGGTGCTAACCTTCCAGCCCACGATCCTGCGGGCGTAGGCATCGATCACGAAGGCGACGTAGACGAACCCCGCCCAGGTATGCACGTAGGTAAAGTCGACCACCCACAGAGCATTGGGCCGACTGACGCGGAACTCGCGATTGGCCTTGTCGAGCGGGCATGGCGTCTTCGGATTGCTGACGGTGGTGACCGTTGTCTTGCCGCGCCGCACGCCTGCCAGCCCCATGGTCCGCATCAGCCGTTCCACGGTACACTTGGCTACCGCGATGCCCTCGCGGCGCAGCTGGTGCCAGACCTTGCGTGAGCCGTAGAGGCCAAAGCTGTTCTCGTGGACACGCTTGATGTCTTCCTTGAGTTCGTCATCGCGTCGCACACGGGCCGGACGCCTGCCGGGATCGGCAAGACGGACGGCATGCTCGTGGTAGGAGGATGGGGCGACCGCCAGTTCGCGGCAGATCGGCTCGATACCCAGTTCCTCGCGGTGAGCGTCGATAAACGACATCACCATTTGCCGTGGCGGTCGAGCTCCGCCTGAGCAAAATATGCGGACGCCTTGCGCAGGATCTCGTTGGCCCGGCGCAACTCCTTCACTTCGCGTTCCAGCGCCTTGACCCGGTCCCGGTCGCTGGCGGCCTGCGCCGCTGGTCCCGCTCGTCGGCCAGCCTCCTCACGGCACCAGCGGCGCAAGGTCTCGGTCGTGCAGCCGACCTTCCCGGCAATCGAGGACATCGCCGCCCACTCCGACGGGTAATCCCCCCGGTGCTCCTCCACCATCCGCACCGCGCGATCGCGAAACTCAGGCGAAAACTTGTTCCTTATAGCGCTCATCGTAGCTCCTTCTCACAAATAGGAGCCTCCGGAAAACCCGGGACGCTTCAAACCGTTGGGGGCGTACCTTCAAATGAAAGCAACCCGTGGGTAATTAGTCCTGTCAAGGTGTTGTTCGCCTTCCCTGTGTGTGCCGCGCGATCAGACGGATACAGCGATACTCGAGATCAGCCTGATTGTGATGTGGCGGATCAGCCGACAAAGGCTTGCCGTGCGCGTGAAAAAGCAGTGGGAAAAAAATGTGGCTTGGCGCGAGACCCAGCGCCGCCCCGCAGCGTAAGTGATCCTCCAACTTCACGGCCGGATTGCCACTCTCAATTTCGCGCAGCCACCGAATGCTAATACCGACCCGCGCTGCGAACTGTCGTTGCGAGAGGAATTGACGTCGTCGTTCTCCCTCAATCCGTCGACCTGAAGATTCCTTCAGTTGCGCCAGCAATGCATCGTGACTGGTGGTTACGATTGTCATTTTAATTCCTGCCCGAAATGGCCAAGCATTGACTGCGTTCGGCAGGTGCAATGCTGATCGGCCATCGTGAGCCGGGCAACGGGAACTGCTTGCAAACCGAAAGTTTCGTTCAGCTTGTCGCCAGATTGGGATCACCCGGATCCCGCTCCGTTTAGAAATGGCGCGCTCATCGGCGGACCCGCTTTGCACTCTCCTGCCTGCTATGGGCAGCACGGTGCCCCCTGCCTTGTCCCGCCGCGCCGTAACCGCGATCCACCCTCCACATGAACAGCGGTCAGGGCGCAATGATGTCTTCATGCCCAGTCTCCGCCCCGGTCAATGTCGAATGGCGCACTCCGCGCTGAGGAGGACACATGCTACGCAATTTTGCCGATGATTGCTCTTCGCGCCTTTTGTCCGTCGCAAGCCTTCCGCTGATTGCGGCGTTGTTCAGCATCAGCCCCGCCGCCAATTCCCAGGAAATCGGCGAGAGGATGGCACTGGCAAAAGCTGCTGCCGACGCGGAGCAACAGCTCCACCAGACCTTCACCAATCTCCAGTTCGAGGACTTCGGGCCGGCACCGGTGAAAGGACCGCTCTACCAGGCAAGTGCCGGTGGCCGCATCGTGTACTATGCCCCCGAGAGCGAGCATCTGCTGTTCGCGTCGATCTTCGACAAGAACGGCGTCAACCTGACGGCGCTTGCGCAGGAGGCCGGGGCGGCGAAGCGACTGAAGGCGATCGACACTGCGGTCGCATTCGCTGTCGGCCCCGAGAACGCGCCGACCATCATCGAGTTCACCGATCCCGATTGCCCCTATTGCCGCGCGCTCGACCGCTATTGGGCGGCGAAAGCAGCGGAAGGCAAGCCGGTCCGACGCCTGGTCTTCTTCGTCAGCGGCATCCATCCCGAGGCGGCCGCGAAGGCCGAGCATATTCTCTGCTCATCGGACAAGGAGGCTGCATTCAAGTCTATCTACGCCGGCTCCGCGCCCGCGGTGCTCCGAACTTGCGCCGAGGGCCGCACCAAGGTCGAGGCCCACGCGCGGATTGTCGGCTCGGCCGGTATCACCGGCACGCCGACACTGATCGCCGGCGGCAAGCTGATCTCCGGCTTCCAGCAAGCCGAGATCGAGGCGTTCCTCTCTTCAGCGAAGACCGCCCATGCGCCTCGCTGACGCCTTCCCCTTTTTGGCGGACGCCCGAGCACCGGGAGCATCATCGCTCCCTGCCCGGGCGCACCGGAATGCCGGCGGCGGCGCCCCCATCGGGCCGTCCAGCGCAGTCGTCGGCCGACAGCGATACTCGTCGATGCCGGCAGGCAGGTCAGCGGACAGCCCGACTTTTGAGAAAGTGAGTAATGTGATCAAAAATCTCCGAAACAATGCGCTCTCGGTCGCCAACATCGGCATCCCGGTGCTGCTGCTGTCGATCATCGCCGCGAGCGCGCATGCGTTCACCGCGCCGGTCGCCGGCGACCTCGGTTACGACATCTACGACATCGTCGTGAACCAGGGGGTCAAGGGCCCGCTCGGCTTCGTCGGCGGCGTCGCCGCCTTCCTGTTCGGCGTGTCGCGGCTATTTTCCAACATCATGATCGGCATCCCGACGATCGTGGCGGCGGTCTGCCTGATCAAGGCGGACTCGATCCTCCAGACCTTTGGCATGGTGATCTGACGGCATCGGATTGCAGGCGATCGTTCCGGTTCCACCGTTCGCTTGCAATCCGGTCACCGGGAGGATGGCTCCCGGAAAAAGCCCCGTGGCCAGCGCCTGCGGACGCGGGGTTGTGAAGCAGGAGGAGAAGGGTCGATGGACGAACGCCTGCCCCAGTATCTGCACAAGCCGGTCCAGATCCTCTGGTTCGGATCGGACGAGTTCGTGCTGGTGGTCACGACCATCTTCGTCGCCGTCATCGTCGGCGGTCTGGTCGGCTGGGCGTTCATCGCGGCCCTTCTCCTTTTCCTGCCGTGGAAGCGCGCGCAGCCGCGCGGCTTCCTCGCGCATCTCGCGTGGCGATGGGGAATGCTGCGCTTCCGTCATTATCCGGGTCCGACTCAGACCCGCTTCTACGAATGAGGGCGCCCATGTTTTCGCGTTCCCGCAAAACCGCTCCCGTCGACCCGCTGGTTGGCAAGCCGGCGAGCTTCGGCATCCACCGTTATGTCCAAGGCTCGTCGAACCTGTTCGAGGAGAACCGGCTGCTCAAGTTCGCGATCGTCGGGCTGTTCGGCATCACCGCGGTGCTCGGCGCTGTCATCTACAGCTCCGACCAGAAGCAGCGCACCGTGGTCGTGCCGTTCGGCGCCGGTGGCGATCTCTATGTGACGGGCTCGAAACCGTCAGCCGCCTATATCCGCACGATCACGCGCAACATCGTCGCGCTTGCCGGAACCTATTCGGCCTATTCGGCCGATCGGCAGTTCCAGGAACTGCTCTCGATCGTCCATCCGTCGGCCTACAACAGCATGCGCGACAGCCTGAACAGCATCCTCGACGAGCTTGCCGGCAACCCGACGCTGTCGATCGCAACCTATATCCGCCCCGACCAGCCAGTCCAGTGGACCGACCGCGACATCCTCGTCCCCATCGAGAAGGTGCGGGTCATCGGCGGCGTCATCCGCAAATTCCGCGGCAACCTTCGCATTCGCTACGCCATCGAGAACGGCCGCTTCTGGCTGGTCTCGCTCACCGAGGAGAGTTTTGATGTCCAGGCTCGCTAGGACGGGCGTGGCGCTCATTTGCGCCGCGTCGCTGCTGCCGACTTCCGCATTCGCGCAGGCGATTACCGCGTTACCCGATCAGGTCAGCACGATCCGGCTCTCGAACCGCGACGTCAATCATATCGTCTGCGTCGGCGGCGAGATCGAGGATGTGAAGTTCTCGGCCGAGAAGGCTATCGCCGTCGAGCGCGCTGGCTCGGACGCCTGGATCAAGTTCCTCGTCAAAGAGATCGACGACATGGGGGCGGTCACCCGCACCTATGTGACGACACCGAGCGAGTTCTTCATCTCCTGCAATGGCGCCATCTATCCGCTTCACGCCGAGCCGTCGGATATCCCGGCCCAGACCGTGACTCTCGTACCCGGTCGTCCGCAACGCGCGCGGGCCAACGAGGATTTGCTCGGCCCACTGGTCGAGGAAGAGCGGGCCATCTCGATCAGCCTCGCCATGCTGCAGGACCGCGTGCCGGCGAGCTTCACCGAAGTCGCACCGCGATCAGGCCTTATCACGATCCAGGCTATGCCGTCGGCGACACTCACCGAACGCCGCCAGCTAGAGATCGAAGGATCTGGCCTCTCGGCTTCCGAATATCGCATCACCAGCGACAGCGATGCGGCTCTGGAGGAACGGCAGTTCCTCGACCGTGCGCTCGGCTCCGACATCTTTGCGGTGACGCTCGACCGGCTTTCCCTCAAAGCTGGCGAGAGCGCCCGGCTGGTCGTCATCCGGCGCGGAGATGGACAATGACCGCCGCCCCCGAACAGGAGGCGCTCGACCTCGGCGAGATTGGCCAGCCGCTACCACCTGAATCCGCGCGGCCCGAGCGTGGCCCAGCCCTGCTCGCGCTCAAGGAGCGCTGGGCGAGGATGAACTCGAAGCAGAAGCTACGCGCCAAGCAGCTCGGCGTCGCCGGCGTCGTCGCGCTGCTCGGCACCGGCCTCTACACCGCCAGCACGGGCGGTGATGACAGCAAGCCCGAAGCCCCCGCGGCGACCAAGCTCGACATGGGTGCGGGGCTCCGCGGCGACAGCCTCGAGGTGAAGCTGCGCGGCGACCTCCAGAAGATCCTCGAAGGCCAGTCGCTGCTCGGCGAGCGCGTCGCGGCGATTGAGGAAGGCAAGGTCATCCCCGGCAGCAAACCCGCCTCGTCTCCCGATGGCGATCCGGGGCTGCCGCCCGCGCTGCCCGGCGCCATTCCCGATTACCCGCCGGCGCCCGGCGAAGCCGAAGGCATGGCGGGCGAAATCCCGGCGCCGCCCATGCCGCCTGCCGCTCCCCCTGCCCCGCCCGCACCACCCGTCGAAAAGACGATCGGCGCGATCGGTGCCGCCGTGTCGGCGCCAGGAGCGGTCGCTGCGGCCGACGGGAAGGCCGCGCCAGGTAGCGCTAAAAAAAAGACGCGGACGATCTATTTGCCGCCTGGTTTCATGAAGGCGAGGCTGCTGACCGGGATCGACGCGCTCGCGAGCCGCGATGCGACTTCGAACCCCGAGCCGCTGATTGCCCGCGTCCAGGCGCCCGCGGTCTTGCCCAATGATGTGAAGGCAAACCTCTCGGGATGCTTCGTCATCGGCAACGCGACGGGCAGCCTCGCGAAAGAGCGGGTCGAGGTCCAGCTCGTCTCGCTGTCCTGCGTCGATTTCGACGAACGCTCGGTGGTCGACCAACCGATCAAGGGATTCTTCGTGGACACGGACGGAAAGAAGGGGCTGTCGGGCAAGGTTGTCACGCGCGCCGGGGCGAGCCTTGCCCGCGCGTTCCTGGCCGGCACGATCAGCGGCATCAGCCAGACGGTCGAGAACACCATCGGCGACGTCTCGACGTCAGCGCTTGGGTCGGTGCGGACGCTCGATGCGGGCGACGCCGCCAAGGCTGGGATCGCCGGAGGTCTTTCGAAGTCGTCGGACAAGCTGACGGATTTCTATCTCGATCTCGCGCGCCAGGCCGGTCCGATCGTCGAAGTCGGCGCCGCGAAAGATGTTGTCGTGGTTATCCAGGAGGGCGTTACCCTCGAGATCAAGCCGACGGCCGGAAGCAAATTCTGATTTGGCGGGTTGCCCTGCCGTCCTTTGCGGCGACTGCCGCGAGATCGCGGCCGCCCATGGTCCCTATGACCTGATCATTGCCGGTCCTCCTTATTGCATCACTACCCTCTGCTGGGACAGGCGTGTCGAAGGCCGGCATGCGCTCGCCGCGGCATTGCTCAAGCCCGTAGGCTCGCTTTGGGTCTTCGGTTCGTTACGCTATCTGCTCGCCGACGCTGGCCGTTTCGAAGCAGTGGGGTTGCGTTACGCCCAGGACATCGTCTGGCGCAAAGCCAACGGAACCGGATTTGCAGCCGACCGCTTCAAACGAGTCCACGAGATCATCGTGCAATATTATCGTCACGACGCGCTTTGGAGAGACGTCTACAACGACGTTCAGCGCGTACCAGCGACAACGCGAAACAAATCGGTTCAACTGAGGCGAGCGCGGACGAAACACACCGGGTCAATCGGCGGCGGCGCCTATCATGACGACGGCACGCGGATCATGAAATCGGTGATCGAGATAAACAGCGTGCGCAGCGGCCTCCATCGCACCGAAAAGCCCGTGGCGTTGCTCGCGATCCTTATGCGCACCTCCTGTCCGACTGGCGGTCTCGTCGGCGATTTCTTCGCCGGCTCCGGCGCCGCCGGCGAGGCGGCTGCGTTGACCGGGCGCCGCTATGTCGGCTGCGAGGTCGATCCGCTCATGGCTGCAAAGGCGCGGGCGCGATTGAACGCACTGCATAACCGTCCCTCCTAAGCCGGCAGCAAAAAGAAGGGCCGGCTCACGCCGACCCTGCGAAGTTTTGGGAGAGGATGCCTGAAAGGCATCAGGGATATGGGTATCCTCATTTCATGCTGCAAGTGCGAACAGAAGAAATTCTGACCGGTTAGTTTCGGCCGACGGAAGGGAAGCACGACGCTGCCTCCGACCGGCAGGTTCCTGCCCCTGCCCTTGTTCGCGACCCGGAAACGCGGCCATCCAAAGATTACTAACCCCGGTTCGCGAGCATCCAATCCACAATGATTGGTCGACCCTCGCACGGCCGCTCTCACCCCGCGCCACCGGCGCAAAGGAGGACTCATGATGCATTGCCGCCCACACGATCGCCCCATTCGCAAAGCATGGCTGTCATCCCTCGCTGTCATCCCCACGTTGCTGTCGGGCTGCACGGCGCTCGGATCGGCGATGTCGCCCTACAGTGAGAAGTTCAGCTGCAAGAACGACGATCACGGCCAATGCATCCACCCCGAGAAGGCCTATGAAGATGCGGCGCTGGGCCACGCGTCGCACTCGGACCCGCCGGTCACCCGCGACAAAGCTCTGCTCAAAACGAACTCGCGCGGCGCGGTAGGCCGCGGCCGCGGCGACACCGGCGCCTACGGTAGCTATCGCGACAGCGTCTATCGCGAGCTCCAGGGACTTATCGACGCACCCGATACGCCGATGCTGCGGCCCGCCCAGGCCGTGCGGACGCTGATCCTCCCCTATGCTGATCGCAATCGGCCCGACCGGCTCTACATGCCGCGCTTCGTCTACTCGGTCCTCGAAACCCCCTCCTGGGTGGTCGGCGGCTATCTTGTCCCGCCCGTCTCGGCCGCTACGCGCGCGCCGGTGCTCGAACAGGTGCGCGAGACGCCCGGGACCGAGCCAGCCCCAACGATATCGCTGCCCGCCGAGCTGCGCCCGTGAAGGCGCCCGGGACGCGAACGGGCGGCGGCCTCACCTTTGCCGACCTCCATCGCGGCGTCGCGCGCGACCGTTATTCGGACTTCCTGCCGCTCGTAGCGTGGGTCGAGGAAGAGGAAGCCTTTCTCTGCATCGACGACGGCTGGGGCTATGCCTGGGAACTGACGCCCGCGGCCTATATGTTCGCGCATGTCCACCAAGCCCTTCTCGGTCTGCTCAATATCCAGTTCCCCGAGAACAGCGTCGTCCAGCTCATCAGCTTCGCCGACCCGCTGATCGCGCCCGCGCTCGACCAATATCTCGATCTCAAGACGCGGCCCGATCCGCTGATCCAGGCTTCGGCGCGGCGAACCCATGCCTATCTCAACGAAGGGCGAAATGGTCTCGCCGCGCTTCACGGCATCCCCGTGCGCGATTTCCGGACCTTGCTTGCCGTCAAGACGCGCGCGCCGATGCACAGCGACCTTCGCCGCCAGATCGAGGAGCAGCTTGCCAAGCTCGGTATCCGCCGCCTCGAGCCCGAAGAAATGGTCGCCTTCTATCGGCGCATCTTCAATGGCGTCTTCGACGCCGCGCCCGGCGTCTACGCCACGGCTGCAGCCGCCCACGCGGCGCCGCCGATCCGCAAGCAGATCATCGATGCCGGCCCCGATCTCGCGTTCGATGGTCCGGAAGTCTTTCTCGGCAACCAGGTCGCGCGCTGCCTGACGCCGAAAGCACCGGCGCGGCGCGTCACCGCGGAGCGCGCCAACCGGTTGACAGGCGGGATGCGGGGGAGTGCCGAGGACAGCGACCAGATCGGCGGGCCCTTCCTCTATTGCCTCAACATCCTCTTCGACCATTCGCAGTTCGAGATTCACAAGCGCGCGCAGATCCTCTCGGCGCAGAAAGCCGCGGGAAGCTTCGCGGTCGAGGTCGGCAAGCAGATCGAGGAGATCGGCTGGGTACTCGACGAGGCAGGCAACAGCCGCTTCGTCTCGGTGATGCCCTGCGTCTGGGTGTTCGGCCGCGACCGCCACCAGGCGCGCGAGATGGCCGCGCGCGCGAAGCGCCTCTGGGAAAGCGAGCCGCTCCCCTGGATGGTGCAGGAAGAATCCTACCTCAATCCCATCCTGCTCACCGCGAGCCTGCCGTTCGGCCTCTATCCCGAACGCCGGACGATCAGGATGCTCGAGCGCGATTTCAAGATGCCGGTGAAGGCGACTGCCCTGATGGCGCCGATCCAGACCGATTTCCGCGGCGGCGGCCGCCCTGCCCTGCTCTACACCGGACGCAAGGGCCAGCTCATCACGCTCGATCTCTTCGACCCGCGCATCAACAATTATAATTTCATCGTCGCGGCCGAAAGCGGCGCCGGCAAGAGCTTCCTGCTCAATGACCTTTGCCGCCAATATTTCGCGCAGAACGCGCTGATCCGCATCATCGATATCGGCGGCAGCTACCGCAAGCTCTGCACCCTCTGTTCGGGCCGTTATATCGACGTCGGTGAGGAACGGCTCGTTCTCAACCCCTTCGATCTCGGGCTTGCGCTCGACGGCGAGGACAAGCAGTCGGCGATCGCGATGGCGGTCGCGATCGTCGCCGAGATGGCGAATGCCGCGACGCGCAAGGGTGTCTCGACCTCGGAATGGAACCTTATCAAATCGGCGGTCCAGTGGACGATCGACGAGGGCCATGCCGACGAAGGCATCGATTCCGTCCGTGCGTGGCTCGGCGCCTATCCGCAATTTGCCGCAGCCGACCTCGACCGCGTCGACCATCTGAAGCCAGTCGCCCGCGAACTCGCGTTCAACCTGCGCGATTTTGGGTCGGACGGAGCCTATGGGCATTTCTTCAATGGGCCGTCGACCTTCGACATCAGCTCGGACGAGTTCGTCGTGCTCGAACTCGAACGCCTGAAAGCCATACCCGACCTGTTCAACGTGGTCGTGATGGTCGTGATCAACGCGGTGACGCAAGAGCTCTACCTCTCGGCCCGCGATCGCCCGCGATTCGTGATCTGCGACGAAACCGCGCAGTTCATGCCCAACAACCCGGGCCAGGATTTGTCCCGCCTCGCCGAAGCCATCGCCCAGGGCTATCGCCGCGCGCGCAAATATCGGGGCAGTTTCGGTATCATTCTCCAGAGCATGAACGACCTTCTGCTGTTCGGGGGCATCGGCCAGGTGATCCTCGAAAATGCCGCCACCCGGTTCCTGTTGCAGGGATCGACCTACGACAAGGCGGTCGAAAACAAGATCCTCGATTATTCGGGGTTCGTTCTCGACCTCCTGAAGTCGGTTCGCAACAACAAGCCGAACTACAGCGAGGTCTTCATCGACAGTCCGCTCGGGCTCGGCATCGCTCGCATCGTTGTCGATCCCTTCTCGTACTGGATCAACACGTCGGCGCCCGAGGATGTGGCGGCTTTCGAGGCGCTGGTACGCAGCGGTCGTTCGCCGCTCGAAGCCGTGTGCGAACTGGCGGGCGTGGACCCGCGCGAGATTCTCGGCGAGCGGTCGTTGCCAGCCACCGCGCATGAGCACCTGCCATGACGCGGCGCGCGGCTAACGCGGACCAGCTTCGGCTCGATCTGGCCGCCATGCTGCCGTCCGACCGCATGCGCTTCGAGGCAGCTGTCGCGGCGGAGGCCGAGCGTCGTGCCTTCTATTGGCGCTTCCGCCTTGTCGCGATCGAGACGGTGATGATGTCGGGACTGGTGCTGATCGCCGGCCTGCTTGTCGAACAGCCGACGGACATCGTCGTCCAGGCATCCGTGACGGTCGGCATCGCCTGCTTCGCAAGCGGGATGCTGCTGATCTGGCTGTCGAACGTCGCGAGCGGGTTGATGATCCGGTGGCGCGGGCGTCGGCAGCGGTGAACGGCATCTTCTCCAATGCGCCGTCGCCCGGCGTGATCCGGCTCGTGGTCTCAGGGCTCCTCTTCGGCGTGGTGCAGGCCGCAATCCTGCTGGTTGCGCCTGCGAACATGCCTTCCCCTCGGTCGCTGATCATCCTCCTCGGTCTGCTGACCCTAGGCTGCTTCATCGGCGCGGTCATCGGCGAAAGCGCGGTCGATCCGAAGGACAGGTGGAGAAATCGCGGTGGACCATGACGCCCAGCGTATCCGGCTCGCGGCCTTGCAGTTCGGGATGTCGATAGGGCTTGTCGCCGCCGCCGTCTTCATAGGCGCGTCAGCGCATGGTCAGACGTCGATCATTGGCCGGACCTGGCCGATTGCCGAGCCCGACGCCCTCGCCGAGATTGAGGCGCGCGCGGCGCGGCAGCCGCCGAGTATCGCCGAGCGGTTCGGGCCACGAGAAGGCTGGAGCGCTATGAAATCCGCGGCCCTCGGCGTCGCGGCGGTGGATCGGCGGCGCACCGTCATCCCCTTTCATACGCTCGATTTCGAAATTCGCTTGCCCGATGGCAAGCTGCTCTACCCGAAGGGCTACACCTTCAATCCCCTTGCCTATGTATCGTTGCCGCAGCGGCTCGTGGTCGTGCATCCGCGTGATATTGGCTGGGCGATCATGCAAGCCCGTCCGATCGACTGGATATTGCTGGCCGGGGGAGAGACAGCATCGACCGATCCGATCGCGCTCGGTGAGAAGGTGGGACGACCGCTTTTCATCCTCGAAGAGCGTATCAGGGATCGGCTCGGACTGACCGTCGCGCCCGTCATCGTGGAGCAGGTTGGGCAGAAGCTCGAACTGCAGGAGTTCGAGATCGAACGTCGACGTCCGATTAAATAGACCGCGCGCCCTTCGCAACGATTGGCCATTGCTCGCTGCCCAGAGCGGAACAATCTTTCGCGTCCTGGCCTTTTGGCGCTTTCATCCAATCCCGAATCGAACAGAGCGCATAACCCGGCACTGCGACCCAGGAGAGCTCTCCCTCGGCAACGAGGACAGGGATCTTCATCTTGACACCCATTCGGCTTCGGCCGGGTGGGTGTCATTTTTTTGATCGTTATTCGACGAAGTTGGCGAGCTTCTTGAGCATCATATCCATCCCGGCGCGACAATCGCCTTCGCTGATCCCGGACGGAACATCCGCCGCCGCTATCGTAACCTTTGTCCCGTCTTTGACTTGCTCGAGTATGGTCGTGATCGACAATTCTCCCTGCGAGGGAGGGTTTGCGATGTCGAAGCGGACGCTCTCGACGATCCGCTCGTCGGGAAGAATTTCCGCGAACCTGCCGTCGACGACACCGGCAACCTTGCTCGATTCGCTCTCCTCTGGCCCCTCCCGCGATTGCTGAAATGCGATGCGGTAAGCCCCGCCCGGGCGAGAGTCGAAATGTTCGATCTGGGCCGTCACGCCGCTCGGCAGGCGCCACGCCGGAATCGTCTCAGGGTCGAGCATCGTGCGAAATATCGCGCGCGGCTTCGCGAGGATGACGCGGGAGTTCTTGTGAGTCGCCGGGAAGGTCATGACCTTCCCACCTATTGCGACGACAGCCGCGAGAACAAGACATTCCTGCGCCGGCACGCCAATCTCGTGAAATACTAACCAGAGCGACGCGGCTTCCAGGCCGCCGACGATCGATGCGCGCTGGGTGATCACCGCTGAGGCGCCAGTTCGAGCGGATCGTCACTCGTCATTAGTCCGGATAGTTCGCGGGGATTCCCGAAGCCTCCGCCGGCAAATGCGGAACAGCCGCGCCTCTCGTCGGCACGTTCGCGCCCCACCCGTTGTTGCGGGGCGTTCAGACCTGCATTCCTGCCCGCGGATAGGGCCGAGATACCGGCAGATCGCAGGATCGAACACCGCCTTTCCATCTTTCGCTGACCTTCACGCGCCCCGAGCGGCGCAACGGAGATTCTATGCTCGCTCGCTCCGTCCCTTTCGACGCGCCGTCCGGCACCGAGCCGCGCGGCGCGAGCGCGAAGCGGGCGAGACGGTTGAAGTTCGCCGCGCTTGCCGCCGCGCTCCTCGCCGGAATCGCGTTACCTGCAGCGCCCGTCCACGCCTCCAAATGCCCCTCGGACGCGATCTTCAACCCGATCACCAAGGTACGCTGGAACTGCATCTTCCCGATCACGATCGGCGGCGTGCGCGTCGGCAGCTATGACAAGCTCGACAAGGCGCTCGACGCCCAGTCGGCCTCCAGGCCGCTTTGCGCCTGCCGCAAGGGCGCGAGTTTCTGGTTCGGCGTGAAGGTGAGCTTCTGGACGCCCAACCGGATGATCGACGTCGTGACCGAGCCCGGCTGCATGATGGCGCTTGGGCTGGACATCATGCCGACCGGCGGGCGCCTGCAGGGCAGTCAGTCGTCGATCTCGGATGGCACCAACACGACCAAGCTGTTTGCACAGATGCATTATTACCAGGCGCCGGTCTGGAAGATGCTCGACATGTTCACGGACCTTCCTTGCCTCGAAGATGACGGGTTCGACGTTGCGCTGATGACCGAGGTTATGCCGACCTGGCAGTCGGGAACATTGGGTGCGATCATCCAGCCCGAAGGCATCCTCTTCGGTAACCCCGCGGCGGGTCTCGCTTGCATGGCAGACAGCGCGGCCGCCGCCGCCGGCAAGGTCGTCGATCCGCTCTTCTGGTGCATGGGAAGCTGGGGCTCGACCTATCCAGTCGCCGGCGACATCCACATGGGCGACCGGGTCGAGGCCTGGGCAGGGCTGGCCGCGCGCGGCACCTTCATGATGGGCCGCATGGGCGCGCTCACTATTCATTCGGCGGACGGCTGCTCGTTCAAGCCGCAGCCCATCTGGACCAAGAGCCGATACAAGCTCCAACTGATGGAGCCGGTGAAGGGCGGCAAGTGCGTCAACATCGGCCGCCCGGGCGCACTCTGGACCTCGGGCAAGCATGCGCCCGGCAAGGACAACGCCCAGTTCATGCTCTTCGAGAAAGCGATTTGCTGTGCTGGCATCTCGACGCCCTGATGCGGCGCCGGTTCCGGCGCATACCGATCGCCTTGCGCGCAGCCCGGAATCGGCCCGGTCTGCCCGCCACAGCCCTGGTGGCTGCCGGCAGGCGCGCGAGGCGGGGGCGGCGCCCTGCCCCCTCTCCTTGGGCGCCGCTCCACCTTCAGCCGAGGCGGCCACCGAACCTCGGACGGCGGAAAGCTGTGCCTCAACCCCGCTGCGTTCGCAGGTGAAGGCCGTGCTCACCGTCTTCGAAGGCCAGGCGGCGTTTCGGCTCCTCCCGCCCGGATGCGATGAATTCCGGGCGGGAGACCTGTTTCGCGTGGCCCATGGCTCGCGCACCATCGACGGGAATCGCTCGTGACCCCGCGGTTTCTTGCCCTGTTGCCTATCTCGGCCGCGCTCCCCGGCGTGGCGCTGGCCCAGACGATCGAGGACCGTGCGCGCACCGCGGCCGAGGCCTCGCGCTCCAAGAGCAGCGACAGCGAAGCCATCCTCGAAAATTACATCAGCCCCGGCCTCGCCGGGCAGTCCATCGCGACGGTCGACAAGAGCAAGAGCTTCACGCCGAACCTCGCCTGCCAGAAGACGGCGAACTTCCTTGAAATCCTGATCCAGCCTGGCGCGGGCGGCGATATCACTACCGTCCGCATCGCGCGCGACAAGGATATCGACGGCCAATTCGATAGCGTGACGACCTTGCCCGTGCCGGTGTCGGGGATTTGCGCCAACGGCGTGATCTCCTGCCGCCCCGGGAGCTGGAGCGACTGCCGCAGCTTCCAATGGGATGTCGACAGCAGCGGCGACCTCAAGCTCGCCGAAGTCGAGATGCCTGCGCTCGCCGGCTGCTATTGCGTCAACAACAGTTGCGGCGCGAACCTCGTCATGGGCAATCTGCCGTCGGTGCTGAAAGATCTTGGCGGCGGTGCGGTCGGCGCGCTGTCGAGCCACGATCCGCGCAACGGTGTCGCCGACGCACGGGTGAACGGTCCCGTCATTCAATATGTCGGCGCGCAATCGACCGCGTGCAGCCCCGATCCCGCCCTGCCCCAGACGGCCTATCGCGCGAACCCGACCGCAATCCAGGGCGACGCTTTTGCCGCATCGCGGTCGAACAGCCTGTTCCAGTCGCTCGCTGGCTCACCTGCCGGCACGGGCCGTGCCGAGCAGGTCCGGGCCTGCACGATCGAGCGCGAAGTGACCTTCCTGCCGCTCGGTTACGACGATATCGTCTCCGCGTCGGGCTCCATTTATTCGGTTCGCGACTGCGGCGAGGGATGTCGCCGCTATCGCATCATCGGCGACGGCGATTGCAGCGGATCGCCGCCAATCTTCACCGCGCGCTTCGAAGTCAGCGACCCCGCGAAGCTTATATCCGCACAGATCGTCGAGATGGGCGCCGACGACTGGGTCCAGGGCCGCGTCAACGGCCGCATCGTCAGCTCGGCCGGACCGCGCCCCTGGCTGACCACTGGATTGCCTTCTGGCGATTGCCGCACCGACGGCGGCGCGGCGCGCAACTATACGCCTTATGATTTCACGGCCGACCTCCGGGCAGGTCCCGCAACCGTATCGGCGCGCGTGCGGGGCGGGGGCGGCGGCGCGCCGCTCACGACCCAATGGGGTCTCGTCGATGTCGAGATCCGCGTCTCGCCCGGCTGCGAGCCCAGCGAGCGGCTCGTCGACCTGTGCGCGGGCACAGGCGGCGATACGAAGTGCCGCCTCGACAGCGAAAATGTCGACGGCGTCCAGACCTTCCGCAATGGCATCAGCGCCGGCCTGAGACCCCTCACCCAAACCCGCCTGTTCGGCACCGGGTCGTGCACCATCCAACTCACCCGCGACTTCTTCCGCCGCGAGCGCAGCTATAAATGCGTCGTCGACACGGGCTCCATGCCCGAGCCCGATCTCAGGCGCGGCGCGTGGATCATCGACCATTCGACCGAGACGATGCTCGCCGACCGCGTGCGCACCGCCGACGGCGGCATGGCGTCGTTGACGCGGCCGTTCGCGCTCCCCGACCGCGGCTCGGTGCCCGCCTGCGAGGCGATCTGCAAGACGCGGGCGCCCAAGGCGAACGCAGACGCCGCGCCCGATGGCGTCGTCGGCGCCAGGCAGACGAACCCGACCGGGTTCGACACCTTCTATCATGTCTGCCGCGCCGACAATGTCTGCCCGGCGGGTCCCGGCGAGACGATCGTCAGCCCCTGCGGCTGTCTCGACGATTTCCCCGAAGCGGTGGTGGTGATGCAGACGGTCCGGCTCGCCGGCGCCGATCTCGCCTGCACGGCGACGGCGCGATGAGCTGGCGCGACATCCCTTGGCCGCACCGGGCCGCGCTGATCCTTTTGCTAGTCCTGGGGCTGGCTATCGGCAGCGCGCTCGCGGCCGCGCCAGCGCACGCCCAGCAGATTTGCGCCGCCGATCTCGACGGCAGCGGCGAGGCCGACGGCCCCGGCGAAACAGCAAGCTGCACCGGAACAGCAAACGGCGGATGGCAATGTCCGCTCGAGCGCGCCTGGTGCGCAGCCGAGCCCGGCGGCGGCTGGTCGTGCCCGCTTGGACCCCAATATGGCTGCGAGACGCCGACGAGCGGCGGCGTTCCGGCCTGCTCGCCGCATAGCTGTATCGATACCGCCGCGAACCCGATCGAGGATGAGCCCGTTATCGACGATCCCGGCGCGCCCGCCGATGGGCCGGTCGATGCCGATGGCAATTGCCTCGGCAATATCGAGATCTTCGCGGGCCGCGCGCTGCGCTGCCGCCCCGCCGGGCTCAAGACCGGCTTCCAGAGCTGCTGCAAGGACAAGGGCAAGATCGTCAAGGACGGCATGGGCTCGTCGCTCGCATCGACCCAGACCAAGATCGCGATCGCCAAGGGCGTGTTCACCGGCGCCAAGGCCGCCTATGCCGCCTTCCAAGCCGGGGCGACAGCGAGCCAGGCGGCGAGCGCGGGCGCCAATGCGATCATCGTCGGCATCGATCCGACCTCGATCGCGATCAGCCTCGCGATCAACGTGATGATCGATTTCCTGCTCACCTCCTGCGACCAGCAAGATATGGAAGTCGGCATGCTGCGCGGCTCGGGCATGTGCGTCGAGATCGGCAGCTATTGCTCGTCGAAGATCCTCGGCATCTGCGTCCAGAAATCGCGCAGCCATTGCTGCTTCAACACCAAGCTCGGCCGCATCATCCAGGAACAGGGCCGTCCGCAACTCAAGTCCTTTGCCGATGGCTGGGGGCCGGTGAAGACGCCGAACTGCCGGGGGTTCACGCCCGAGGAATTCCAGGCGCTCGACTTCAGCCGGATGGACCTGTCCGAATATTACAACGAGATCGAGGCCCGCGCGCAAGCCGACATCCAGATCGACATGAAGGATCGCATCGATGCCTATACGCAGGCCATCGGCCGCTAGGCCGCGCCTTGCCGCGCTGATCGCGCTCGCCGGATGGGCGGGGATGCCCAGCGCCGGGACAGCGCAGGTGTCGCCGGGGACCGAAGAGCCCTCGTCGGCGCGCAGTGAGATCGAACGCGAAGGCAATGCCGCGATGGAACGGCTGCGCGGCGCAATCTCGCGGCCAAAAGTCGAGCCTGTCCACGCTCCATCGGAGCTGCCGGAGCCGACCGAAGCCGAGCGCCGCCGCGCCTTCGAAGCCCTGCGCGGCCACTCCAAGTCTCCGGCAATGGAATCACGTGCGCGCGACGCGCTCAAGGCCGGCAAGGATCGCTTCGCTGCCGAGCGCGAGGCGATGGCGAAGCGGCTCGGCCAGGCGCTCGGCCTCGAAGCGCCCGACATGAAGGCCATCGCCGATGCGGGGCCGGCGCAAGCGACCAAGGGCTGGGTGCCCGTGCTGTTCGTCTCCTCGTCGATGCCGACGGCAACGCTCAGAACCTATGCCGCGCAGGTTGAGAAGGCGCGCGGCGTGATCGCATTTCGCGGCATGCCGGGCGGGATGACCAAGGTGGCGCCGATGGCGAAGCTCACCGCCGAGATGCTGCGGCTCGATCCGGGCTGCGAAGGCCCGGCCTGCGTGATGCGCGACATCCAGGTGATCGTCGACCCGCTGGTCTTCCGCCAGCACGGCGTCGCCCGCGTGCCTGCGCTCGCGATGATCCCGGGCGATCCGGCGCTCCCCTATTGCGAGCGCGAGGACGAGAGTCCGCGCGCTTCCCATGTCGTTTACGGTGACGCGGCGCTCTCCGGCCTGCTCGAAGAAATTGCCCGCCTCGGCGGAAAGGAGGAGGTGCGCGATGCTCAGTCACGCCTGGAAGCTCGGTAAGCGACTTGCCATCGCGCTGAAAGGACTGCCGCGCCGCGCGGCGGTCGCGCTCGGCAGTGAAGGGCTTGGGCAGCCCGCGCGCCCGAACCGGCTATGGAAGGCCTGCGCGATCGTCATTCCCTCGGGCCTTTTCGCCTGCTGGGCGATGGCACAGGTCACTTGGGTCATGTCGCCGTCGATCGACGCCTGGGCCGTGCGCGCCGCGCCGGGGCCGATCGCGAAAGGCGACCTCGTCATGTTCACGCTCTCGCATCCGCTCGCGGGACCAAAACCTGTCAATGTCACCAAGTTCGCGCTCTGCTTTCCCGGCGAGCGCATCAGCCTGATCGAGAAGCCTTCGACCTTCGAACCCAATGCGCTCGACGGCTGGTATTTCTGCGAAGGCAAGCTGCTCGGTATCAGCAAACCGTTCGGGCGAAACGGCCAGCGGCTCGAGCATTGGCGTCCCGACAACGGGCTGATCCTGCCCGGCACCATCTATGTCGGCTCGCACCATCCGAGCGGGTTCGACAGCCGCTATTATGGCCCGGTGCCGATCGGCGAGCTCAAGCGGATGGAGAAGTTGTTGTGATGCGCGCTTCCCTGCTCTCGCTCGTCGCGCTGGCCGTCGGCGTTGCGGTGCCCGCTGCGGCTCAGCTTTCCCGCACGGCTCAGCCCGAACCCAAGCAAGGCTATTGGTGGTATCAGGCCCCGCCGCCTAAGGATGACGATGCGGACCCCGAAGCGCTGGCGAAGCCCCGGATTCCGCCGATGGCAGAGCTTGCGCGCCTAACGCCGCCGAAGATCCGCAAGCTGATCGAGGCGCAGCGCGACTATGCCGCGACCGTGCTCACGATCGATGCCGTCGCCGATTTCTGGCGCTTGCAGGACTTTGCGAGGCGAAAGGCCCGCGCCTTCGCCGGCGTCACCCAGGTCGCGATGCTTCATCACCCCGAACTCAGCGCCAAGTCCGCCAACCCGATGGTCGGGGACGCGCGTGCCACGATGGGGGCCGAGAAGGAGCAGGTCCGGCGGCACTATCTTCGCGGCCAGGCCGGGCAGTTCGCGCTCGTGATGTTCTCGCGCTCGAGCTGCGGATACTGCCGCGTGCAGTGGCCGATCATCGAGCGCTTCCGCGAGGAAACCGGTTGGCAGGTCACGCTGATGGACATCGACCAGCGGCCCGAACTCGCCACGCGGTTCGGGGTCGAGATCACGCCGACGACGATGGTGATCCGCCGCGGCAGCGCCCAGCGCATGGTGATCGCGAGCGGCGTCGAATCCTATCCGAACCTTTCGCAGACCGCTTACCAGGCGGTGCGGCTGCTGCTCGGCGATATCCGGCCCGAGCAATTCCTGACCGGCGCGGGCGAAGAGGACGGCTTCTTCGATGCCCTGTCGGCGGGGCCGGTCTCTGCGACCGATCCCCGCGTACTCGGCGGCGATCTCGTCACCTCGAGCCTTGAACCTCGGCCATGAAGGCGCGCGCCCTCCTCTCGCTGCTCTGCGTCGGCCTCGCCTTGCCGGCGCTCGCGCAGTCCCCTTCGCGCGAGCAGGCGGCGCGCGCCGCGATCCACCCGGTTGCGAGCGCGGCCGAGATGAACGTCTGGCTCGCGCGCGTTCCGGTAACGCGGTCCTTTCCGCCTAACTTCGCCGAGGAGTTGCGCGGCGCGGGCGGCGCCTTCATCGTCGAGATGAGCACGGCGCCGGGCTGCCTCCCCTGCGCCGACCTCTGGCCGAAGCTCCAAGACCTCGGACGCCGTTATGGCTGGCGGGTTCGGGCGCTCGGCGCCGACGAAGCGATGCTGCGCTCGGGTCGGGTCGGCCTCCCCTGGGTCGGGCATCCCGTAGCCTGGGTACGCCCGGTGAAGGACGCGAACCGTATCATCCCGATCGCGGTCGGCACCGACCATAGTCCGAACCTCGCGCGCAATCTTTATCTGTCCGCCAAGATGCTGACTGGGGTGAAACCCGCTGTCGGCGTGCGTGCGCTTTCCAAGTTTACGGGGATCGTCGGGAACAGTCCGGGAGCGCCATCGCAGCGCAGTGCCAAGCCATGAACACTGCCCGCCTATACCTCCGCGAGAAGTGCATGACCGGCGACCACAACCGGCATCACTTCGACGCCATCGGCAAGCGGGTAGCGCTCGCGGCCGGGATAGATCAGCAATCGCTTCGCGGGCGAGAGATCGTCGCAGGCATGATGAAAGCCGCGTTCAAGCTTGGGTTGCAGGCTCCTCTTAATCTCGATTGCCCAAAGCTCGCCGCCAGGAAGCGTCAGCAGCAAATCGATTTCCGCGCCCGCCGCCGTCCGATAGAAATTGGCTTTCGTCCCCTCCGGGGCAGCGGCGGTCAGCGTTTCGATGACGAAACCTTCCCAACTTGCCCCCGCGATGGGATGGCCGAGAATATCTTCGTAGGACGAAAGCCCAAGCAGTGTGTGAACGAGTCCGCTGTCGCGGACATAAATGCGCGGCGATTTGACGAGACGCTTGCCTGCGTTGCTGTGCCACGGCTCGAGACGTCGGACCAAGAGAAGATCGACCAGAAGATCGAGATATCCAGCGACCGTCTTGCCGTCGACGCCGAGGCTCCGGGCAAATTCGGCCGCATTGAGAAGGCCGGATTGATGATGTGCGAGCATCGTCCAGAAACGGCGGAGTGTCTCGGCCGCGATGCGGGGACCGAACATTGGAATATCGCGTTCGAGATAGGTGCGGATAAAATCCTGCCGCCATCGCTGGCTTGCCCGATCGCTCGCCGCAAGGAAGCTATCGGGAAATCCGCCGCGTACCCAAAGCCGGTCAATTTGATCATCGCCGACTTCAAGCCCGTCGAGCGGACGCATTTCGAGGTAGCTGATACGTCCGGCGAGACTCTCTCCCGACTGGCGCAGAAGATCGATCGATGCCGAGCCGAGGAGCAGGAAGCGGCCTGTCCTTTGGCCTCTACGCCGACCGGCGTCGATCAGCCCGCGCAAGATCTGGAACAGTCCCGGCAAACGATGGACTTCGTCGAGGATGACCAGCTTGTCCGCATGTCCGGCAAGATAAAGTTCGGGTTCCGCCAGCTTGGCGCGATCCGCATCGGACTCGAGGTCGAGGTAGATCGAGGGTCTGGATTCGCCGATTTCAACCGCGAGCGTGGTCTTGCCGACCTGTCTTGGGCCGATGAGCGCAACAGCTGGCACTTCGGCCAACCTTTCCGCCAGTTCCGTCGAGATACGGCGATCAATCATCCTTGCATTTATGGAGTTCTATTCCAGTTTTGCAAGGTTAATTTGCATAACATGCTGATCATGGCGAACCCGGCCCGAGAGGATTGAAAGGAGCAAGTCATGCCAAAATCCCGCCAGATGATCGCTGCGCTCACTACGCTATCAGCTATGGGAATGGCCGCGCCGGCTCATGCCCAAAGCTGGGCCGAGCATTGGTTCGACAATGTGACCTACACCTCGCCCGGCAGCTTCGAGGATCAGGCGCGCGGCTATGTGACCGCGGGCGGCTTCTCGGGCCGCGTCGACGTCCACAACGATTACCTCATGAGCGTGACGTTGCCGAAAGTGCGCGCCGGCTGCGGCGGGATCGACATGTTCCTCGGCGGCATGTCCTTCCTCGATCCCGAGTATCTCGTCCAGAAGCTGGAAAGCATCCTGCAGGCCGCGCCCGCCGTCGCCTTCCAATATCTCCTCGAAACCCTCGACGAGAAGATGGGCAACATCATCTCAAAGATGGAGGCGGCGACCAACTATCTGAACTCGATCCAGGTCAACGACTGCCGCCTCGCCAACCGCATGGTCCAGATCGCCAAGGGCGACGACAATATGTCAGGGATCATCGAGGAGATGACCGGCTACAAGTCGATCAAGGAAGGCTATGCGAAAAGCTATCAGCAGAGCCGCGAGAAGATCCAGGCGAACCAGAACAATCCGACGGAAGACCTGCGCGACGCGCTCGCCAACTGCCCGCGCGAGGTCACCGACATCTTCCGCACCGGCTCGCTCCTCGCCCATGCCGCCGCGCGGGTCGGCGCGAGCGAATGGACCGGGGTCATGCGCGCCCGGGTCGGCGACGTCTATATGCGCTGGGATGCCACCGACAAGGTGCCGCTCTTTTCGGCGATCCCCGCCTGCCCGCGGCAGGAGACCGAAGGCGTCGAGGACTTCCTGACCGGACGTGTCCAGCGCCGCGCGCTCAATATCCCGCCGACCGGCGCCGATTGCGGCGTCGACGGACCGGGCCGCGGCGCGCTGATCCTCGCGCGCGAGCGGATGCAGGCGATCGCGACGAAGATCCGCACCCGGGCCGCGCTCACGGCCGAGGAACGCCAGTTCGTCGCCAATGTGAAGACGCTGCCGATCTACCGCATGCTTGAGTGGGGCGTGCGCGAAGGCGTCGAGGACAGCGTGATCGGCGACACCGACGAACTGGTGGCGCTGACCCTCGCCTACCAGATGCTCAACGACCTCACGCGCAGTCTCGATTTCGCGCTGTCGAACGCCGAGCGCGGTACCACCGCGGCGGGCGCCGCCGATGCCGGAAACTCCAACATCTGCCAGACGCGCATTCTCACCAAGGGGATCGAGCAGCTCCAGGGGCTGCGCGAGGAGGTCCTCCGCCAGCGCGCCCAGATGCGCCAATCCTATATGGCCGCGCTGAACCAGGCCAACCTCTCCGCCAATTACGCCGGTCTCGTCCGCCAGCGCGACCGCGATGCTCGTGATGCCGCGGGCGCCGCGGCCAACCGCTGACCGCCATGCGCGCGCCCTTCCCTTCCACGCTCGCCGCCGCCTTCGCGCTCGTTCCCGCTCCCGCGCTGGCGCTCGAGACGAGCTTCCACACCTATGACGGGTTCAACGAGACGGTCGACGCGTTCCGCCTTGTCTCGATGATTTTCGCCGACCCGCGCTACGAGACGCTGGTGGTGATCATCGCCGTCGCCGGCATCGCGCTCGGCGCGCTCCTCGCGAGCGTGCGCGGCAACGGCATGGGCATCGTCGCCTTCGGCTTCCAGACGCTCGTCGGCATCGGCCTCTTCGTCGGCCTCGTCGCGACGACGGGAACGGTCCATGTCTACGACCGTGTCCGCAATGCCTATCAGCCGGTCGGCGACGTGCCGAACCTGATCGTGCTCGTGGCCGGCGTCACCAACATGATGGAACGCGCGATCGCCGAGACGATCGACGACAATACGCTCGATCCCAATGCCAAGCTCGAGTTCGGCGCCGGCGGGCACAGCTTCGATCTCTTTCTCAATGCCGTATCCCCGCGCGGGCCGATGACCGACAGCTTTCTCGACGCGACGATCAAGGACTATGTCCGCCAATGCTACCCGGTCGCGCGCGTGTCGCCCGCCTATGGCATCGACGACGATCAGCTGTTTAGGACCACCACCGACCTGCCGCAGGCGTTCGCCGCGATGGCGGGGCCGGCGACCTTCAGCACGGTGTTCACCGCCTCCGACAAGGGCGGCACCACGGTGAGCTGCACCGAGGCATGGACGCATATCTCAGACCGCCTCTCCGATCCGGCGCTTTTCGAGGATTATAGCCGGCAGGTGTGCGAACGCACCGGCTATGACATATCGAACGCCGCCCAGCTCCAGCGCTGCCGCTCGAACCTTGGCGCGCTCGGCGACAAGATGCTCGGCACCCCGCTCACGCTCCAGCAACTGATGACCAACATCAACCTCGGTAACGCCGTCGGCCACGTGCTCTTCGAAGACAGCCCCGCGACCGCGGCGCGCGTCATGGCGAACCGCGCCGTCGTCTCGAGCGGGCTTGCCACCATGTCGACCGCGAACGAATGGATGCCGACGATCCGCGCGACCGTCTTCGGCATCATGCTGTTCATGATGCCGATCGCCCTCCTCTTTATCTTGACCCCGATCAACCTGCGCGTCGCGAGCTTCGCGCTCGGCCTCTTCGTGTTCGTCGCCATGTGGGGGGTGATCGACGCCGGCATCTATCAGCTGACCCTCGGCCGCGCGATGGACGTGCTTGCCGAGATGCGTTCGAACCATGTCGCCGCCAATGCCTGGATGCTCGCCCCCGGCTCGGCGATGAAGGCGCTCGCGATCTTCGGGTCGTTCCGCACCGCCGCCGCCGGGCTCGCCGGCGCGTTCGTGTTCACCGTGTTCCGATTCTCCGGAAACGTGTTCACCTCCTTCACCAGCGGCGCGCTCGGCGTCCAGGGCCAGGGCACCGCGGCGGCGACCCCGATCATGACGCACGAAGGCCGCGCGCAGGCGCTCGAGGCGCAATCGTCCGCGACCGGCACGATGGCACGGCGCAGCGCCACATCGAGTTTCGGGGATTTCGGGGAGCGCTCGACGCTCGGCAGCAACCGCGCCTTCGGCGCCGCCGGAACCTATCTCGCCGATCGGACCCCCGGGGTAGGCGGAACGACGGGCTTCGCACTCGGCGCGACCGATGCCGCACGCGATCTTGGCGGGCTCGCGCCCGCACTCGTCGGCCGCGACCTCACTCATCCCGCGACCGCCGCGGCCGTGCGCGCCAATGCGACGACGGCGGCGATCCATAATTTTGCCGAGAAGGACGCGCTGCGCGGGCTCGGCACGAGCTATTTCGGCGAGGGACAGGCGGGCGAGCGCGCCTTTGCGCGCTTCGCACAGAACATGGTCCAGTGGAAAGCATTCGGCGACACCCGCGCCTATGACATGATGTTCCAGGGCGCGCAGCGGCACTTCGAGCGCAACGGCTATGCGGGGAAGGATGCCGAGCTCAAGGCCTCGACGGTGATCGCGCAGGCGTCGGCCGATCCGACCTTCGCGAAGCTCATCGCCAACACTTTCGACCAGGAGCAGATGCTGCGGAACGATCTGACCGGGGCTGAGGTCAATGTCGGCGCGATGGAAGGGCGGCGCGACTATGCCGGCGATAATGTCGCGGCCGTCGAGCGGCGCAATGTCGCGACCGAGCAGGCGTATCGGACCGGCAGCAATGAAGGCCAGCGCAATGCCGCAGCGATGCTCGGCCTTCCCGTCGACGAAACCGCGCGCCGCATCTCCTTCATCAACACCCTCTCGGGCGAAGCGCGCTCGTCCGCCATCTCCTCCCTCTCCCGCGCCACGGGCCGCAACGAGGCGCAGGTCATGCGCGCCCTCGAAACCTACAACGCCTCGGTCCAGCTCGGCACGGCCGACGGCGCGACCGAACAGGCGGGGCGCGAGGGTACCAGCGTCTATGGCCGCACCCGCGAGGCCGCGGGCTATGACTTCGCGGAACGGTCGGGCAAGCTCGATGCGCAGCGCGAGATCGGACATTCGGGCGTGCGCGGTGCCGCGCGGATCGGCGAGCAGCGGCGGCAGAGCGATAATTTCGGGTTCGCAGAAGGCGCGGCGGCGGCTGGAGTCTCGACGCGCGAGGCGGCGCAGCTCGATGCTTTCATCGGGGCGCTCAGCCGCACGGCGGGCAACCAGGTCGACATGGCCGAGGGCGGCGCGGCGGGCATCGCCGATCGCGCACGCAACGAGCGGCTGACGCGTATCGTCGACAATGAGCGGCTGACGCGCATGCAGGGCCTACTGCGCAGCGAGGGCATCAACATGACGAAGCGCGAGCTCGCGATGGCGCAGAATGGCGACCTCAATCTCAATGTATCGCCCGACGTCGCGCGCCAGCTCCGGGCGGCAGGACTCATCAACGACAGCCAATATGGCGCCATCGCCGAAGGCGGCCGCGCACGGTTCAGTTTCGCGGACAATGATCTGCTGGTGTCGAGCAGCACGGGATTCTCGCAATCGGCGCGCAGCGACACCAGCACCAAATATGAGGCCGGCAAGCAGGCCGGACCCGACACGATCGAGAATATGCTGAGCAGCGAACAGGGTCAGGCCATGATGGCGAACTGGCTCAAAGGCGGGTTCGAGATGGATCGCAATGGCGAGTGGCGGCTTAATCCGCAGGTGGCCGATACGCTGCAGCGCGATGTGTCGGCAATCATGGCGCAGACGGGTTGGCAGCGTTCGATATCGCGCTCGGCACAGGATCAGATCACCATGGGAACGACTGTCGGCGGCAACATCGGCGGCAGCGCGCAAAGCAGCGATTATGCTTCCCGTGGCGGTAAGCAAAAAGGCGGTTCACGATCGCAAACCGCGACTTCGGGAAATGTCGGCGGAAGCCTCGGGTTTTCCAGCCGCGACGTCGGGATCAGCAGTGAAAACGCCCAAGCTTCCCTTGATATCGTCAACTATGAAGTTCGCGGGGCGATTTCCGCAGCAGAACGCGCCGCCGCGCGGTCAGAAACTCCCGAAGCGACGTTCACCCGCGAGTTGAACCGACAAGTGCTTGGACAGGAAGGGCTACGGAATCGCTATCTTGGTCAGGCCGATTCCGCGCGAGGTACTGCGGACATCACGGCCCCGATGACGTCGTATGAGCAGTCATCGATCTTGAGCAAAGGCCGGTTCTCGACTGATCTCGCCAACGGTCCATTCGACGGAGATAACAGCGACAAGAAGCGCTAGATTCGCGAGCCGTTGTTGGGACTGAGCGGATTGCCGATATAGATCGTGCCCGAGAACGGATCGTAGATATCGCCTACGGGACGCAAATGGTCTGGGGGATACCGCAGAGTTTCCTGCTCGATCTTGATACGTTCGAGTTCCTCGATTTCCTCATCCGAGAGCGGGTCGCCGGCGAAAGGCCTATCGAGCCACGCGCGCACGAATCCGAACCCCAGTACGAGCAGCGCCGTGAGCGGGAAGAAGAGGGCGGTCAGATAGCCAGCGAAAGCGCTCTCGAAAAACGCCCGCAGGGCCGGGATCTTCAACGACGCCGCCGCCACCGTCCAATATATTGGGATCGCTGCCCACCAGAGCTTGGCATACCACGGGCGCCACAGCCAATCGGCCGCAGCGGGCTGCGGAATTTCAAGCTCCGGGATCGCTGAAGAAGGCGTGTTCTGCATGGCTTACCTCGCGTTCAAATGTAGCATCGACGGCAACGCATGGGAATTCGGAGTGGTGCCGAAATCGAACGAATTACCTCGGGAGCTAAGCGACATGTGCTCCCCTCGCCGATTTCGATTGCACGCTCGCCACGCCCCCTCCCTTCCCTCAGGTTGCAATGGGCTAATTCTTCAGGGCTGGCGCTGCAGCCCTGTTCGCCACGCAATCGTCAAAGATGCACCGAAGAGATGCTCTCCCGCGTGCCGAAAGCGCCACATTTGTTCGGCGCGCATCGTGCGGATCTCGTTGACGTTCGACGATCGCGCGCGCTTCTAGACTTTGGGTCAGCCGAACGGCCGTCGCGATCGAAACGCCGCTCGCATAGCCGAGGCTGGATACGGACAATCGTTTGCTAGCGGCGTCAGCTGAATAAAGCTCGAGCAAGATGATCCAGCTTGCAGGGCTCAGGCTGATTTCCCGGATATAGCGGTCCATTATTCGCCGCTCCATGAGCAGCTCGCGGCAGAAACGCAGTCGGTTGGCTTCGACATCGAAAGTCGGATCATCTTGATGTGCCGCGACATCCGACATTCGCCCAAACCAAGCCTCTGCGCTTTCCGGCGCGAAAAGCCAGATAGGCAGGCGCCGCAGACGAAAGCTGCGGCCCGGCGCCGGTCTTGCAGAGGCTCGAATATTGGTACCACAAAAAACGAGCCTCCCGTTTGCTTGCGGTGATTCCAACGCCCCTTAGGCTGGTCGGTTGATAGACGGCACATAAGATGATAAGCGTATAACCGCTTTAGCGACGATGAGGGAATGTGTGATGGGCGAAGTAACCCGCTGGACGGTGAATGTCGCACCGGAAACCGACATCGATGTCCGAACCTATCTTGCCCAGCGTGGCATGAAGAAGGGCGACCTGTCGCGTTTTATCGAAGAATCGGTGAAATGGCGCCTGCTCGACCTGACGTTGGCGGAGGCCCGTGCCGGTTTCGATGACCTGTCACCGGAGGAGATGGATAGTCTGATAGACGAAGCGGTTGCCGACGCGCGTCGGAACTGACGCATGCGCGTCATTATCGATACCAATGTGCTTGTGAGCGCCCTGTTGCATGAACGGTCGCTGCCCTACCAGCTGATTGCCCTATGGCGTCAGGGCAGGGTCGCGCTGGTCACATCTGCCGAACAATTGGACGAACTTCGGCGCGTCACTCGTTATCCCAAAATCCGCGCCCGGCTGAATCCTGCAGTCGCCGGACGAATGGTCAACGAGTTGAAGGGCGCCGCCATAATGGCACAGGACCTGCCGGACGTCTCCGTCAGCCGCGATCCGTGGGACAATTATCTGCTGGCAATGATCGAAGCGGCGAAACCCGGATATCTGATCACGGGAGACAGGGCCGACTTGCTGAGCCTGGAACGCCATGCCGGAGCACAGATCGTCACAGTACGAGAATTCCTGAAACTGATCACGGGCAACGAACCAGGATTTTAGCTGCCGCCGGCAGCTTTCTTCAGGTCCGCGATATGTGAACCGCAGATCGCCTCGACGATCGCGCGCAATTTCTCGGCCGACGCTGCAAGCGCTTCGAGGTCGGCAGCGCTAATTTCGTAACTGGCAGAGTATCGAGCCTCAACATAAGCGCGTTTCAGCAATTCGAAGCGGCGGCGGTCGATCTTACTGTCGCGAGCCCAGGCTTCAACCAGGCGCGGCTCGCGGTCCTCTGCGAGCGATCGCAGGAACTTGATATTGTGCGAGCGTGGAAAATAGAACGTGTTTGCAAGCAAATAGCACCCGTAAAGCCGCTCAACGGCTTGGTGCAATGCGAATGCAGCTCCCTTTAGCCATCCCCCGTCAAGCATGGCCTTACCAAACTCGAAATCGAACGCTTCCAGTCTGCGCCCGGCTTCCGCAAAATTTGCCGAGAAATACCCCACGGCCATTTCATAGGCATCAACTGGCGTCAGCGGCTTCGGCGTTGCCAAAGGATGGTTCGGCAGGTCGTATAGCATCACGCCATCGCGGATGATATCGACCCAGAAATATTCGCCGCGGCTGAGCGCGCGGTTCACGTCGGCGAGCGTATGGACAATGATGTTCAGCGTCCGTCCGACATCGGGGTCGCGGAGGATCTTGTCCTCGGCGATGTACCAATGGTCGGAGATGTCGGTGAGATCCTCATGGCTGACAACGATCAGCAGGTCGAAATCGGACTGATAGCCATTCTCCGGCTCATCGACCCAATCGTCGCGGGCATAGCTGCCGAACAGGATGATCTTCAGGATCTTGCCGTTGCGTTTGCCAGGCTGTGTCGCGCGCTCGATCGATCGCGCGAACTCCTCCATCAGCACGGCCTTGATGCGTTCGAGTTCGCCCTGCTGCTTTGCCGGAAGGTGGTCGATTTCTGTTTTCATTTTCGCCCTGCGCTTCGGAACTGCCGCAGCCCCTTATGCCGCGGTGTCGTCGCGGAAACGATCCATCTGATGCATGCGTTCGTGAAGGATCGTAACGATGCCCGCAGTTCCGTCGCCGAGCAAACGCCAATAGACATAATGATGTTCGCACTTGCCGTAATAGCCATCAACACCGAATTCAGCCGGAATAGCCCGCCAAAGAAGCTCGCGCCTGGCGATCCGACCAAAACAGTCGAAAAGGCCCCGCACATAGGCTTCTGCCTGCGCATCTCCCCACTTCTCCCGCGTATAGGCATAGATTTCGTCGAGCCGCTGCCCGGCGATCGCGGAAACCCGAAAATTAGCCATCGTCAGTTTCGGCGCGCCCGACCGATCACCGCATCGGCATCGAGAGCCACGAAGTCAGAGTCAGGCGCTGCGAAGGCCCTTTGCAACTCCGCCTTCAAGCGGGCGAATTGCTCCGCTTCCGCGCGTTCCTTATCGCGCCGAATGAGATCACGGACATATTCGCTGACATTCTCATAGGAGCCGTCGTCGCCAACATTGGTCGCCACGAAATCGCTGAGGGCGCCGCCAATACGGACATTCAGGGTCGTTTGTTTGTTCATAAAAACCTCGCGTCCGTCACAATGTAGAGGAATAATATGGACAATCAATCCTGATCATATTGACCCCGGCATAGTCGGATATCTTTCTACCTACTGGCCGCCGCTTCGACGACGGAAATAGACGCATTCGCGAGCCGGTTTGGCAACCGCCTCGAAGCCCGCATCGAGCCAGGCACGTCGATGGGGCGGCTCTACTTCCGAAAACTCTGCCGCTGACCACCAATCGGCACCGAACGCCGCGCGCGGAAGAACCGCGCCAATGATGCTCTCGATGTGCGAAAAGCTGAGCTCGACGCCATCGGCATCGTGGCAAACCCTCCACCGCCTGAGGAAGGCGCCAAGCGCATCATATTTTCCCATGACGCCGTTTCAGGGCGGTGGCGTCTCGAAGTCAAGGGCGCGGCCTTCAATAGCGCCAGATCTGCCACCACGGCGGGGGCGGCGTGGTGATCAGGATATGGACGGCGCGCGCAAACGCCTTCTCGATCTCTTCAATGCCCATGCCGTGTCTTTCGGCCAAATCCTCGTAGCCCGCGTTCTCGAACCGGATCGCAAGAAAGACGGCGCGATCGAACGGCTCCATTCGGCGGATCGCCCGCCGCGCGATCCGCAACCGCTTACTCCCGCTCCCGTTGCTGGACATGATGATCCTCCTGCCAGACCGGCAGCCTGAGCGACCGCCACCACCTTTCTGACTCCCCCCCTTCACTCCCTGCATTCCGAACAAGAAGCGCGCGCATCCCCTTGCTTTTCCGAGTGTCCGGGCACGATGAGGCATGGTCCGGCGGAAGTCTTGCTCTTGGAAAGCAATCGATTATGCTGAACGGGCATCGGGCTGGCAGGCGGCGCGATGCCGGGGCTTGAGAACCCTTTGAGCAAAAACACCTGTTCGCCATCCTGTCCGGGTGGCCGTCGCGTATGTACAAGCCTTCGGGCTAAAGGCGACGGCGCACGCGCCTCAAGTGTGTTCTCAACACCCGGCTTTAGGCCGCCTTTCCTCCCGTCCGGGAAGGCGAGACAATGGATTATGACGAAGAGGCTGCCGAAGCGCGCCGGCGAGCGGAGCCTGCATTTCAGATCGAAATCGATGACTGGGGCAACCAGCATAAGTCTGCGGCTATCGAAGCCATGTATCAAGAGCACCAGCCGCAACTTTCCCGTTTCCTGCGCCGACGGACGAATTCACAGGATGTCGGGGATCTGGTCCAGGAGTGCTTCCAACGCCTTGCCGCAAGCGGCGCGGATATTGTGTCGCGGATCGAAAAGCCCGGAGCCTATTTGGCACGAGCGGCACGCAACCTGCTCATCGAACGTGCCCATGTCGACCGGCGTCGCTTCGCCTCGGCACATCATGAATATGACGATACCGAGCATCCAGGGTCCGACCCCCACGCCGCGCTCGAAGCAAGGGACATGATGCGCCGTGTCGAGGACCGTCTCGAACGCCTGAAACCGAAAACCCGCGACATCTTCCTGATGCACCGGTTCGAGGGTATGTCCTATGCCGAAATTGCGGCTGCAACAGGAATGAGCGAGAAGGGCGTGGAAAAGCAAATCGCCAAGGCCATGACGGCAATCCTTCGCGTAAAAGGTCCGCGGTCATGAGCCGCGAGGTACAAGCGGGAAAATGGTTCGCGCGCATGCGCGCGAGCGATGCGGCGGCTGATCGCGCGAAGTTCGATGCGTGGATGGCCGATCCCGAAAATGCCGCGGCCTATGCCGAGGCGGAAAAGCGCTGGGCGGCTCTCGATGTGAATGTCGCGGGCCGGATCAGGGCGCGTGCGCTGCGCCCTTCCGGATCAAACCGGCTACGCTGGGCAACGGCTTTCCTGCTCGTCGTCATGCTTGCCCTCGGAGGCGCCTGGTATGCCGGGCGTGCCGGGACCGGTCCGCAAATCGCGACCCGGTCCGTCGAGGGCGAAGCCGTTCGGCTGGTCGACGGCACATTGGTTGAACTCCTCGACGGAGCGAAGATCGAGACCAGATTTTCGGAGCGTGACAGGGAGGTCGTCATGACCGGCGGCCGTGCCCGTTTCACCGTAGCGCACGATGCCTCCCGGCCCTTTCGTGTCATCGCCGGGGGATCCGAAATTGTCGCACTCGGCACCATCTTCGAAGTCGATCTGACACGACGCAATCCGAGCGTCCGGCTGGTCAGCGGCTCTGTCGATGTGCGGGCGACAGCGCCCGGCGGACGCACGGTCAGACTGAACCCCGGCGACACGGTCGAGGTACAGGGCGGCGAACCGCTTCATCTGCCGCGCGGCGACGCCGCTCGGTCGACGCCCGACACGGCAATGACGCTACCCGTGGCAAACGTCCAACCGACATCTCGGGTCGTCGCCGACAAGTTGCCGCTCAGCGAGGTCATCGATCAAGCGAACCGGGTGAACAGCAAGTCAATCCGGCTGGCTGACCCCGCGCTCGGATCGCTTGAGGTCACGGGCCGGTTCGATGTCACCGACAGCGCGTCGCTCGCGCGAAAACTCAGCGCGGTTTTCGGACTTTCGGCCCAAGAGAGTGACGGCGCCATCATCCTGTCCCGAAAAAAAACGGGGGGATAATTCAGCCGGCCTCGTCTCGCCCTTCCAGACGGCCATCACGGCCGCGCGGGAGGGAAAGATGAGAGTGAGACTTCTGGCAGCTATCCTGGCTTCGACGGCTGCGACGATTGGGCTTCCAGTGCCCGCCGCCTCGGCTGAGACGGGCCAACAAAGCTATGACATCGCGCCGCAGGATCTGGCGGACGCTTTGCGGCAATATTCCGAACTTTCGGGCCGGGACGTCATCGCCAATTCGGACGTTGTCGCGCGCAAGAAAAGCGCCCGGGTCAGCGGCACCTTCAACGCCGATGCGGCCCTGGCGCAGCTTCTGGCCGGCACCGAACTGGTCGCCGAAAGCGTGGACGGAACGCTCGTTATCCGCGAGGGAAAGGGCGACAGGTTCGCCGAAAGCTCGGCAAATCGCGGGACCGCGCAGAGTGATGACGCGCAGATCATTGTCACCGGTACCCGCATTCGCGGAGCCGGCCCGGTCGGCTCGCCCGTGACGATCGTGGATCGCGATGCGCTTGACCGGAGCGGGCGCACGACGCTCGCCGACTATCTTCAAACCATCCCGCAGAATTTCTCGGGCGGCCCCAGTGAGGCCACATTTGGCGCGACCGCGCGAGGCAATGCGAACACAAATCTCAACTTCGGGTCGGGGATCAATTTGCGCGGTCTTGGCAGCGCCTCTACGCTCACCCTGTTCGACGGCGTTCGCCCGGCCATGGGCGGTGCCTGGGGTGCGTTTACCGATCTCTCCTTGATCCCCTCGTCCGCGATCGACCGTATCGAGATACTGACCGACGGGGCGTCGGCCATTTACGGTTCGGACGCGGTAGCAGGCGTCGTCAATCTTCGCTTCCGCAATCGCTTCGAAGGTGCGGAGACGCGCATGCGAGCCGGGACGGCGGACGGCGATTTCAGCGAGATGCAGATCGCCCAGCTGCTCGGCAAAAAATGGAACAGCGGTCACCTCGTACTCGCCGCCGAATATTACAGCCGCGGCAACCTGCCCGCAACGAAGCGGCGCTTCACCAGCGAAGATCTGCGCCCCGTAGGCGGCCCCGACCTTCGGTCGAATTTCGCCAATCCCGGGACGATCCTTGCCGCCAATGGCCGCGTTTTCGCAATTCCCCCTGGACAGGACGGGCGGGGCCTCACCGCGGCCGATCTGATCGAGGGGAGCTTCAATCGCGCCGACGCGCAGCGGCTCGTCGACATCCTGCCGCGCCAACGCAGCCTCAGCTTCTATGCCTCAGCCGAACAGGAGATCGGGGCGATCACCCTTTTTGCGCGGGGTCTCTATGCGGACAGGCGTTACCGTGTGAACCAGCGCCGGTTCGGACCCGTTCCCGTCACCGTCACGAGCGCCAATCCCTATTATGTCGATCCGATCGGCACCGGTCAGCCGATCACGGTATTCTACGACCCGTCGGCCGATTTCGGTCCCGAGGGCGCGCGCGGTAGAGCGCGCGCCCTCAACCTCTCAGGCGGGGCACGCGCCAATGTTGGCGACTGGTCGCTCGAGATCAGCGGCGGCTACGGCCTGCAGCGCGAGCGCGCCGACGACATCAATATCATCCACATCACGCGCCGCTCCGAGGCGCTCGTATTATCCGACCCGGCAACAGCGCTGAACGTGTTCGGAGACGGCGCGGTCAATGATCCGGCGCTTGTCGGCAGACTTCGCGGCGGCCTTGTCTCGCGGGTGCGCTCGCGAGTCTGGACGGCGGCTCTGCGCGCGGACGGCAGTTTGTTCGATCTTCCCGCCGGCACAGTGAAACTCGCCGCCGGCGCCGAGATTCGCGGCGAACGCCTCGACTATACGTCGGTCTTTGACCTCTTCGGTAACAGCACAACCACCTCGCGCCTGCCCGGGCTTCCGGGCAAGCGCACGGTTCGAGCCCTTTATGGCGAGTTGGTAATTCCCATCTTCGATGCAGGGACGAGCCTCCCGGGTGCGCTGCAGCTGTCGCTCGCCGGACGCCATGAGGATTATTCGGACGTCGGCAGCACGAGCAACCCCAAGCTGGGTCTGCGCTGGACGCCCGTTCGGGGCGTGGTGGTCCGGGCCTCCTATGGCCATTCCTTCAGGGCACCCTTCTTCACCGAACTGGTCGGCGCCGCCAATGCGACCTACCAGCCCGTCTATCTGCCCGATCCTCAATCGCCGACCGGCCAGACGCTGGCGCTCGCGCTACTTGGTTTCCGTCCCGACCTTGGCCCCGAGAAGGCGACGAGCTGGACGGCGGGCGTCGACCTCGAACCCGTCGCCCTGCCGGGGTTGAGGCTTTCAGCCACCTGGTTCGACATTGCCTATCGCGACCGTATCGCGAGCGCCTCCTTCGATATTTTCAACTTCCTCGCACGGCGGGATGTCTATGGCGAGCTTGTCGACGAGACGCCCGACCCGGCGGAGGTCGCTGCCTATTTCGCAAATCCGAACCTCAGAAATCCGCTCGGTGTCCAAGCTTCGGATATCGAGGTCATCGCCGATGCGCGAACTTTCAACCTGTCGCGGGTGACGATCCGCGGCCTGGATTTCGACGCTTCCTACCGCCATTCCATTCCGAATGGCGCGCTCACGCTTTCGCTGGGCGGATCTCGCCTGTTCAGCATCGACCAGCAGGTCACGCGCTCCGCGCCAGCGATCAACGCGGTCGGGACGCTTGGCAATCCCGTGAAGCTCCGCCTGCGCGGTCGCCTCGGCTTCGAGGCGGGGCCCTTCGACGGCGGGCTGTCGCTGCTCCATATGTCGGGTTATCGCAACCAGACCGCGACGCCTGCCGAAAAGGTGAAGAGCTGGACGACATTCGACCTCCAGCTCGGCGCGCGCATCGCTGGCGCTCCAGGTGGGCGAGCCTTCCGCCTGGCACTCAACGTCAACAATCTCTTCGATCGGGACCCGCCTTATGTCCTTTTCAGAACGGCGACCTCGGTACTCGGCTATGACCCCGAGCAGGCGAGCGCTGTAGGGCGAACGATCGCGCTGCAGGGGATCGTAACATGGTGATGCTGGCGGCGGCGATGGCCGCCGCCACGCCGCTCGTCACCGTCGAGGATATTGTGGCGACACGCGACATCAGCGGCGTCACCATATCGCCCGACGGCCGCTGGGCTGCCTATCGTGTGAGCGAGCCTTCGGTGGCCGAAAACCGCGTTGCACTTGGCTGGCATATCGTTGGGGTCAATGGCGGCGACCATCGCCGCGTCGCGGATGGAGGCGCGGCGAGGTTCAGCTTTGCCGGCACGCTGATCGAGAATGCGCCCATATGGGACGCGGATTCGAAAGGCTTCCACTTTCTTGCGATGCAGGACGGCGCGGTCGGCGTGTGGCTGCGGCGAACACCCCGGTATCGCCGCCTATGGGCGGCCCGGGACCGGCTCCCGATCGATGCACCGATAAGGGTCGGTCTGCTTGCCTGGATCGACCCCGCCATTTCCGCACCCGAAGCTCGCCCCATCTGGTCGCCTGACGTCGACCCCAAAGTTCTCCAGACGCGCGCCGGACGCCGCGCGCCTGGTCCCGGCGATAATTTCGATGTCCTCGCGCTCGCCGACTATGTCTCGATCTCGGTCGATCAGGCGAACAGAGAACATTGGCTCATTTCGGACGGTCGCTGGCTGATCCGGCTTATGCACCATGATGGCACCTTGCTCGGCCGATCCACTCTTCTCGTGCATGAGATCGAAGGCGTGGATTCAGCGGCCCCAAAGATCGCGGCGTTGCAACAGTTTCTGGCATTGACGGCGCGCGGCGAAATGCCGGCGTCGCTGCGTCCGCGCGAAAGCCGGGCCGCGCGCTGGATACTCGAGCTACGAACCGCCGATGCGCTGGCCGCGGGCGCATCGCAGAAGAGAATCGCCGAGGTCCTGTTCGGTGAGAGTGTCACGGCGCGTCGTTGGCGAATTGAAAGTGCATCCTACCGCTCGCGCGTCCAGCGGCTAGTGAAGGCCGCGCAGCAGTATCTCGCCGACCCATTCAGCGGGCCGTGGTTCCGCTGAGCCACCCAAGCGCGGGTCATCTCCGCAATATCGGTGTCACCATATCGATCGTCCAAAGCGCCGCCGTAAATGGACTGCGACGCTGTTTGCATATCGCGCCTGCCTCCACCCCGTTGGACTATGATAGACGCCGACCGCTTTCCAATAATCGCCTGTGACGGCCAGCCCGGACAGAAATATCCAGCGCGCGGCCTCGGCGTTGAAGCAGGCATCGTTCTGCAACCATGATCGGACATGATCCTCGGGACGTCCGACGAGTTTGGCGATTTTCGGAACCCACCAGCTGTTGACCTGAAGGGGTCCGAGATCATGTGTGCCATTGCTGTTGGCGACCGCGGCGCCGATCCAGCCGCCCTCCTGATCGCGGAGTCCCCACAGGGTGCGCTCAAGCCAGGCCCTGCCTTTTGAGGCCTTGCGAATGCAGGTGGCGAGTTCGACTTCCTGCTGCGCGTCCGGAGGCTTGGCCGATGCCGTGCTTGCGTACCCGGCAAAGGTTGAAGCCGCGACAATGATGGTCAGCAAACGGCAGACAATAGGGAATTTCATCATGGGGCTCGTCGCTCCGACAATAAAAGGGTGTCGATGTCGATGGGTTCGAACGCCATCGGTCCGACGTGACTTCCGCTCGCTGATCCGCAGTCTTCGTGGTCCGGTCCGGGACCATCGGATTTCATCGATCATGGCCTCCGCGATCGGGTTCCTGGTGGCGCCGCTGTTCGGGTACCGGCTCGGGTGCCGCTTGCTTGCCCGCACCCAATAGCCCGTGCAGATAGTCATCGAATTGGCCTGCCGCACGGTGGGCGCGCCCGGCAAGCCGTTCGGCGAGGCTGGCCGGACGGAACATCTCCGCCCAAGCGCGTTCTCGGTCCGCCCGCCGCTGCGCGCGCTCAGTTCGTGACTGCAACATTGCAGCGCGCTCGCGTTCGATTGCGCCCGGGTGGCGCAGGCTCCGTATTCGGTGGCTGTCGCGCGCGAGGCGCCCCAGCCCCTCCAGCGCCGATGTCTTCTCGCCCGAGTTCGCCTCGAGCTTCCGGACGAGGCGCTCGGGATCCTCGGTCCAGAGCTTGACGCCGAAGCGCGCGCGCGTGATCGCGGTGTAATAATTCTGGGCATTGACGAGGCCCGATCCGAGCGGCGCCAGCACATAGGCGCGGTCGTAGGTTTTCGACTGCGCCGAATAGACGGTCTCGGCATAGCCATGATCCCAGGTGCGATGGAGCGCTAAATCAATAGCTTGCGGCTCGGCCTTGCGATCCCAACGGATTGTCGCGACCGAGCCGTCGATCCGCTCCACGGTCCCACGTTCCGCATTTTTAAGATCGAGCTCCTTCGCTGCCAGGCGCCACTGGATGCGGTCGCCCGCTGCCACGTCGCGTGTGTCCTCCAGAAAGACGGCGACCTCGGATGCCCGTCCCAGCCTCGGGTTCCAGAGAAGCTGACCGCCATTCTCGCCCGCCAGCCGTACCCATTGGCGACCCTTGCTATCGGGCTCGATGCCGGCGACGCGATATTCATGGTCCTTGGCAATTCCGCGCGCTGCGTCATCGCGCGCAAACCGGACGACCTGCCCGCACGAATAGAAGCGGGCGAAGCGTTTCTCCTCGTTGGTCATGCCCGACGATGTGAGGACGGAGTGCCGCAGATCCTCAAGCCCAATTGCGCCTTCCCGTTTCAGCACCTCGCGAATCCGGCTGTTGACGATCAGCCGCGTCGCATTGTCGAGAACGAGAATGTTGGTCGTCTCGCGGGTGCCGGGTTTGAGCCGCGTCCATTCGCCAACCAACGATTCCGCAAGCTTGTCGGCGCGCTGGCCGCTAACCACCTTGTCGAGCGCATCGAGCGACGCGGCATAATCGCCGCGCCGCGCGTTTGCGACGGCAGCCTTCATCGACTTGGTTTCCTGCCGAACCGCGACCTTCAGCCGCGCTGTCGGAAGACCGAGCTGCTGCATGAGCCAGGCGGGTTTTCCCTGCTCGATCGCCCCGGTCTGCTTGTTGTCGCCGAGCAAGATGACGCGGGCGCCCGTGTCGCGGCTGATTTGCAGCACGCGGAGCGCCTGCCGGCTGCCGAGCTGGCCAGCCTCGTCGAGGACGAGCACATGGCGGTCGGTAACGTCATGACCGCCGCCGGCAAGCAGCGCCGCGACGGTTCGCGATTCAATGTCGGCATCGGCGCCGAGCTTGCCCGCTGCCGACGAGGTGGGCGCCAAACCGACGAACGTCCAATCGGGATCGGCGGCCGCCTTCAATTGCTGGACCAGCGTCGATTTGCCCGAGCCCGCAACCCCATCGACGCTGACGACCCGGTCACTCGACAATGCGAGCCAGCTTAGCACCTTGCGCTGATCGTCATTGAGGATGCTGCCCCGAAGCGATCCCTCGATCCGTTCTGGTGAAGCTAAGGGTATAGTGTCGTCGAGACTGAGCGAGATCTGGCCCGAAAGCGCGATCTCGAGGCGCGCGGTACGGCGCGAGGTCCGTCCGCGCGTCAGTACGCCGTCGCCCGTTTGCTCCCTGGTCCGCAGCAGCTTGAACCTTTCTTCATGCGCTTCGAAGAGGGGCCGGACATCTTCGAGCCGCACCTCGCCGACATGCGAGGCGAGCCCGGTCCGAATGAGCCGCCCGAGATTGTTGACGGCCTCGCGCGTCTCGGACTGGCGAAGTCCGTAAAGCGATGCCCGGCTCGCGGTCGCCCGATCGACGCCTATTTCCCGTTCGCCGCGCTCGTCCGCGCGGCTGCGAATTGCGTCGAGAGTTGGAGCGTGCGCCGCGGACCGCACCGACCATTGGCTATGAAGGCCTTCGAGCCCGACCTTCTGCTTCGCGCGGCGGGTTTCGAAGAAGGATCTCGTGCGTGCCGCCTGCCCCTCGAGGCCATGATCCTTGGCGTGGGCGTCGATCTGTTCGGCGCGCCGCGACATGTCGGCGATCATGTCCTGCGGTACGCCGCGTATCTCGAAGAGCCCCCGCCGCGGGTCGAAGTCGATATCATATCCGAGTCCGCGCAGGCGATGCGCGAGATCGTTGCGGTAGATTTGCCCGGCGGTCATCTGCTCGGCGAACATGGCGCGGGTTTCGAGGCTGACCATTTGTTCATCCCCCGCGTGCCGGGTCATGTTGAGAATGACGACATGGGTGTGGAGATGGGGGTCGAGCTCGCGGGAGGCATGTTCGGTGAAGCGCGCGTAGAGAAGCTGGCGGGTCGTCTCGTGGACGATGTCGCCGTTCATGCGGCGGCGAAGCGCGGCATCTTCCTCGATCCAGCCGATCGCAGTACCCACCGCTTTCTCATGGGCTGCAACGATACGCTCGTCGCCCGCGACCAGCGCCATGATCGACACCGATTTCGGCGCGTTGACCGAGAAGTCCCAGCCGGGATGATGCTCGATGGTGCCATGGCGGCGACGGCCGAGATGCTGCTCGCCGACCTTGCCGGCGAGCAGCATCTCGAGCGCCCCGCGCTCGACCGCACCTTCGAGCCCGAGTTCGGTAGCGATCCGCCCGCCCCATGCCGAGGGCTCGTTCCCTCCCTTCGTATAATAGTCGCCGATGGTGTAATAGCGGGCGACATTAGCGGGCGTGCCCCCGAGGCGGCGCGGATGGATCATGCCGGATTCGCGGGACTGCGGCGGCCGCCCGGGCGACCGTGCTGGCGAAGCGAGTGCGTCCACGGCGTGGCGATGATCTCGAGGCGTGCAATCGGCGCATCGGGGTCATGTCCCCCGATACCACCGGCAGGATCGATCGGTGCCTTTCCGTCGCCTTTGTCGCCATCGCCAGCGGTGGCGACCGGACCCAGAGGAAGTTCGGGCGCCGCCGAACCGGCGGCCTGTTTCGGCGGGCGCTTGCGCGTGGCAGGCGGTTTGGATGGAGCAGCGGGAGCAGGCAGCGAAGGGGTCGACACGGTGCGCAGCGGGGGATCGCTCCGCTCGATGAAAGCCTCCGCGGAGGACGGCGTCCGGTTGTAGCGATCGTCGAACCGGATCACCGGCAAGCCGCGGCCGAAGCGCAAGAAGCCTGCAAGGTTCGGCAGGTTCGTGACCTCGGTGTGGAGGACGAGCGGCCGCGTCACCTGGATGCGCGAGAGATTGACCCCGTCGCGCATATCATTGACGCCGTAGCTCATCCCCTCATTGGCTTCGACCTGCTCGACCTGTCCCAGATTCTTCGAGACGAGATCGGCGGTGTCGCCGTCGTTCCCCCGGAGTGCGACCCAGGTCGAGCAATAGCCGGTCACGGCGGCGGCTTCCTCCTGGCCATAGGTTGCTTTCAGCTGCGGATAGGACTGGAACCCCAAAATGCCGCAGCCGCCATATTTGCGGGCGCGGGCGAGAAAATCCGAAAGCGAGGGCAGTTTCTGGAGGCTCGGCAGCTCGTCGATCACGCAATAGAGGCGCCGGGCCTGATCGGGTTCAAGGCTCATGATCGCGCTGATCGCAATGTCGAGCCAGACGGTGATCAGGGGGCGGAGCGACGGAAGCTGGTCGGCCTTGACGGTGATGAAAAGCCAGCTGTCATCCCCCTCGGTGGTCACCCAGTCGCGGATCGAGAGACCATCGTCGGTATCGTCGAGATAGGCGAAGCTGCGCATTACCGAGGCAAGCTCGGCCTGCACCCCCGCCGAGGTCCGCTCGCCTTCCGACGACACAAAGGCCGCCGCATCGGTCCCCGCGACATAGGCGCCGAGGGTCTTCAGCGGCGAACGCACGATGGTCTCGAGGAGCGCCGAGACATAGGTGCGCTTCTCGGCCGCGAGCTTGCGCATGACTGCGACCAGAGTCCCGCGCGCGGCCTTCGACCAGAAGGGGTCGCCATGCTTGTCCGGGATCATCGATTCCGCGATCTGGTCATAATGATAGTCGCGCGGGACATCGACCCAGGGCGACCAGATGGCGGTTCGCTTGTCGAGCGGATTGAGGAGGATGTCCTTCCCGGGCCGGTAGAATTTCTCGACGAAGGTGCCGGCGGTATCATAGACGATCGCGCGCCGGCCCGAGGCGCGGATGCCGGCGAGCATCTTGACGATCATGTTGGTCTTGCCCGTGCCGGGAGCCCCGCAGATCAATATATGTTCGGGCTCGAAAGCAAGCGGAACCTTGACGCCGCCGATCGCGAAACTCCCCTTGCGTTCGCGCCAGAGCGCGCGGCGGATTTGCCAGACGGACCCGAAGCGCGCGCCGCGCAGATATTCGTTCGAACCGAGTCCACGCCCCATCCGGGTAAAATAGAACCAGGCGACGAGGAGCGCGCCGAGCGCGAAGAAACCGGAGAGGATCGCCCCGGTGATGATGTCGCTCTCGAGCGTTTTCAGCGCTTCCTTCATGATCGGCGCGCCGATGAGCAGGTCGGCCGAGGTCCAATATTCACGCCCCTCGGGGCTGCGGAACAGCACCGGGTCGGTGGTCCCTCGCGCCGTATCGGACTTGAACAGGGCCTCGGCATATTTGAGGAGAAGGTAGCGCTGATAATCGCCCGACTTTTCGAGCGCGTACCAGATGGCGCCGATGATCCAGATCGCGGTTCCCGCCATCACGGTCTGGAAGAAGACCTGGGTGGTCATGCGGACATTGTGGACGATAGCTTGGCCGCCGCGCGTCCAGCTTCCGAGGGTGTCGTTGCGAAAGATGCTCATGACATCCGCCCTCCCCCCTGGCGAGCAAGCGCATCGCCGGTCGGCAGCCCCCGTTCGCGGAGCAGCCGGTGGGTGTCCTCCATCCCCTTGGCGAGCGCCCGGGGGTCGCGCGCACCAACGTCCGACGCGAGGATCGCGAGTATCTGGATGACGGTCGAATGAAGTTCATCGAAGCGGGCGTGGAAACCGAAGGGATCGGCGCCATTGAGCTGTTCGAGTGCCTCGCGGATATAAGCGGACGGGGTCATGCCCGCCGCGTCCGCCGAGGCGAGCAGACGATCATAGAGAGCGTCGTCGAGCCGGAGAGATAATTTTGCCAAAGTGATGCTCCAAAAAAGTGGAGCCTTTGGACATGAGGTTGTGAAGCGGCTCGACTATAGCCGCAAAGCTCCAATATTCCAATGGCCTAATGCGTCCGACGCGTCGGGCAGAAGATGGCGCTATGGATCAAGGGGTTAGCGGCGCTGTCGGACAAAGTCCGCCGGTCTTGTCCGACATGTCCGACATATGACGCCCAACGAGGATCTCGCGAATTCGCGCGAAAATCCTCGATTTTGCGGGCCAGAGCGCGGCGCAGCACCCGTGCGTAGGGTGCATTACAAACGCCAACGGCGTGCGTCCGCCCACCGCAGCGACCATGTCGCTGCGCAGCCTCGTGCCGGAAGGCGCGCGGGCTCCCCCGCCAGGGGGATTTCTTCCTTCCCGGCGGCCCGCCGGGCATATTCTCGGGAGACTTGATTCATGGCGTATCCATTCGATAGGAAAGTGCGTGGCGGGCAGACCATCGAAAGGAAGATGGACATGCCCAAGAAGAGTGAACGCGAGCGCCTCGCCGACCTCGAAGCGCGCCAGCGCAAGGTCGCAGACGATGTCGAAAATGCCCGCCGCGCGCTGCGCGGCAAATATGCCGCGATCGTGCCCGAGCTCCCTGTCGAGACGCTCACCGAGCGTGAATTTCGGGAGATCGTCGATCTTGCGATCCGTGCTGGAGGGACTGCATCTGTCGCGGCGCTAAAAGCCCTCTCGGGGATGGCCCCGAACAAATGACGCCCATCCCGAAGGGATGGTCCCAGCGACGAGCACGGCGAAGCCGCGCGCAGGAGGCCGGTGCGCCGCACCGCATCGCCGCCCGACGGGACCGGGCGCTCCCGCGTCCGGTTCCCTGAGGGTGGCGACAGGACGCTCGACATAAAAAAGGGGATCGGTCCGAGCTTGCGCCCGAACCGATCCCCTCGCCTTTCTATGCTCGCACCCGTTCGCGCGGCATATCGTGATGCGGGAGCAGCACCGGGTCTACCCCCGCCGCCCGCAGCACCCGCACGAGCTGCGCCTGCACCCCGGTACCCTCGGCGACCACGGCACCCACCGGCTGCAACCGCGCGATCTGGTCGTTGCGGACGAACCCCGCCCGGTTCCCCCAGCGCGCCTTGTCGATCCCCAGCGCGACCAGCGGCGTCTTCGTTCTTGCTGCCCACGCCGCGGCGATGGCATCGGCGCCCCTGTCCTGCGCGGTGGTCAGCAGCACCATGTCGGGGCGCGCCGCTTTCATCTCCTCAAGCGCCTTGTAGATCGGGCGATGGTCGGCCCAGCGAGCGCCCCCGGAGAAGACCACCAGCGGCCCCGCCGGAAAATGCTGCGCGAGGCGGCGCTGGCGGCGCGCCGCGAGATAATCGGTCCCCGCGATAACCGACGCGGTGCGCTTCGACGATACCAGCGTCGCTTTCGGCGCCGACCACGGACGCCCCGTTTCGGCATGGAAGATGTCCGCTGCATGATCGCGCATGCAGGCTATGGCATCGCTCGCTTCATCGAGCGATTCCAGGAGTTGCTGCTGTTCCTCAAGTTCGACGCCGTGGATCTCGCTGCCGTCGGCCGAGCGCAGCAACTCGCGCACCTCCTGCGCCGCCCGGTCGGACTGTCCGGCGAACTGTCCTGCGACGCGGTGGAAGCTGTGGACGATCCCCCATGCGATCCGTTCGGCCGCGCTTTCGATGCGCGTGTCGCGCAGCACGTCGAACACGGTCGTGATCATCAGTTCGACGGCAAGCTGCACCTGCATCGCATCGGGCATATCGCACGTCAGTTCCTCCTCGCTTTTCCCAAGCCTGCTGCGTTCGAGATCGGTGTCGAAGGCGGCGCTGAAGCTGTCGTTCGCCTCTCCCGTCTCCTCGGTGAGGATCAGCGTGCAATAGGCACCCCCTTCGTGGGGTGATCGGCGTGCAAAAAGGACCCCTTCATCCCGGGGATTTAGTCGGCCGACTGGTTTTGATCAGTTGGCGAGAACGGGATGTTGATCGTGGAGACAGTGGTTCG
>NZ_DASYHG010000012.1:0-5967 GCF_035998905.1 Sphingopyxis sp.
CGAACCACTGTCTCCACGATCAACATCCCGTTCTCGCCAACTGATCAAAACCAGTCGGCCGACTAAATCCCCGGGATGAAGGGGTCCTTTTTGCACGCCGATCACCCCACGAAGGGGGTGCCTATTGCACGCTGATCCTCAGTAAATGGTCTTCATCTGCAGAAGTCCCATGACCGGCAAGCACGAGGTCAAACCGTTCGACGGACTGATCGGTGAGAAGAAAATAGCGGTCGGCGAAGAGATCGAACAGGACGACGGCGCCATTGAAATGGCAGTGATGCAGGCCCGATCGCAGCATGGCGGACATTTCGATAATTGCGCGGGGCAATGCGAATGGCGTGCCGCATGCGAGCGGCACGCCACCGCTTTCAGTCGTCGGCCGTGATGCCGCCGGCGAACAGATAATGTTCGCCCTGATCTTCGTCGACCGGCCCGAGCGGCTCGATGCCGCGGGTTTCGACGCTGATGGCGCCGAGGTCGATCAGTTCGTTGAAGTCCTTCATCGCTTCTTCCTTCCCAATTCGCGACCAGAATGAGTCGCATTCGGGAAGTTATGCCTCGGGCAGAGTGGCATCCATTTTATAATCGAATAATAATCGGATACCCATCAATCTCCCAAAAAAGTGACCGAGCCAAGGAAACGCACGTCGGGGCGCGTACCACTACCTTTAGCTTTCGCCTGGACATGCGTAGCGGAACCCGGTCACACGCTTCAACAATTGCGAAGCGCGCGGTTTCATCCCCGATCGATTGAGCAATTCGCAACGACAACTGGAACCGGAATTGGATGTTTCCGTGAACTGCATCGATGTTCGACAGACAGGTCGCCCAGACACGGCCTGCGATAGCCGCAGCCACTTCCCATTCGTAGATGGCTTATGGTCGACCTTGCAGATTCTTTCCGATGCCACGATCCCAAGTGGTGACATTATGGGGACAAACCCCATCAAAGGCCGCTTTGTCACCAAACGTCGCAGTGCGCCTGGAGGTCTAAGTCACTGGAAAATGTATGAAAACTGGAGCGGGCGAAGGGATTCGAACCCTCGACCCCAACCTTGGCAAGAAATTACGACAACTACGCCAGAACTTCTTTTTTTACGCCAAGGCACTAAAAAGCAAGCTTTTGTTGACTTCAGCCTACGATATTCTATCCTCGACCTACCCTGCGAAGCGGTGAATTTCTATTACGTCCTTATTACTTTTCGAATCTGCCACCCTCGCGTAATATGATGGAGGAACTTGTGGCGCTTGCAAAGCTCAATAAGCGGACGGTCGATGCGCTGGCTGCACCAGCGACAGGCCAGGCATTTCTTTGGGATACCGAGATCAAGGGTTTCGGTGTCCGTGTCGGCGCAACCGGGACGAAAACCTTCGTCATCCAGTATATGAATGAGGAAGGCCGGGTTCGGCGAGTGAAGATCGGGCGCTTCGGCGTCATGACGGTTGAACAAGCCCGCGAGCTGGCGAAGATTCAGTTGGGCAAGGTCGCCTCTGGCGAAGATCCCGCAGAGGAGTCGCGCAGGGTCCGGAAGGATCTCAATGTCGCCGAGATGTGCGAATGGTATCTCGTCGAAGCGCGGGCCGGCCGCATTCTTGGACGGAAGAACCGCCCGATCAAGGACACCTCGCTCAATATGGATGAGAGCCGCATCCGGACGCATATCATCCCGCTGATGGGCAAACGCCTCGTGCGGAAGCTGACGATCGCCGACGTCGAGGCCATGCAGAATGACATCGCCTCCGGTCAGACCCGAAAGCCTCCTTCGGGCGGGCGCGGCGGCCGCCCGACGGGCGGTGCCGGCGTTGCCGGGCGGAGCCTCGGCACCCTTCAGGCCATTCTCGGCCACGCAAAGCATAAGGGACTGATTGCGGAACATCCCACGAAGGGCGCGAAGAAGCTCGCGACGAAGAAAAAGACCCGGCGCCTCAGCATCGCCGAGATCGAGTTGCTGGGTCGGGCGATCGGCCGGGCCGAGCTGGGTTCCGAGAACCCCGTTGCGCTCGCCATTGTCAGGACGCTCCTTCTGACCGGCTATCGGCGGGAAGAGGCGCAGGCACTGCAGCGGCAGTGGGTCAATCCCATGGGCGGTTACGTCGCGTTCCCCGACACGAAGAGCGACGCGCAATATCGGGCGATCGGACCCGAGGCGATCAAGATCATCGTCGCACAGCCCGAAATTGCCGGCTGCCCCTACGTCTTTCCCGCGTCTAATGGCGAAGGCCCTTTTACCGCCGTCAGCGACTGCCTCGCCCGGCTATGCCGCTCGGCCGGCATCGAGGGTGTAACGCCGCATACGCTGCGCCACACCTTCGGGAGCATGGCTGGCGAACTCGGCTTCTCCGAGCTCACGATCCGCGCGATGCTAGGCCACGCGTCGCAAAGCGTGACGCAGGACTATGTACATATCGACGAAGCCGTGAAGCTGGCGGTAAGCCGGACCTCGGACGAGATCGCGAAACACCTCGAGACTGGCGTGCGGAAGGCGGCGCAGATGAAATTCGCCGCCTGATCAGGGCGGCGTCGCGCGCTCGCCCGGCGTAACAGCCGGCAACCGGAGGAAAATGGTCTGGTGGTCATACTTCCGCGAGATGCCGAAAATGATGGCCTCTAGCAGTTCGAGACGATTTCCTTTTGGGTAGACATGAGGATGAGCGGATCACGAATTGTGCACCATTGCGCTCCGTTTCGCTGTCAGATGCGGGTAGGCGCACGATATTTACAAAAGCATCTTGCAATACGCACAGATTCGTGACAGAAATCCCTTGTTGCTAACGGGGACACTGCTCCATGGATATTCGCCGCACCATTCTCGACACCGTTCCGAAGGAACTGTGGATCGACCTCGAAGACCGTCACCGCGCTGAGGCGTTCAAAGCGCACGATGTCGTGAAGACGAACATCCCGCTGAACGCCAAGCGCAGCCGCGAGGTCGAAGGTCAGATCCGCTTCCGCCTGCAGGAGCAGGGCTATGAAGAGGTCGTCCAGCTTCATGGCGGCCACCTCGTCGAAGATGGCATCATGCCCGGCACCGACTTGCGCGTATATCAGCCCTTCGCCCGCTTTCAGGGTCCGAAGGTCGGGGTCATCCTCGGTTTTGCGGCGATGCCCGAACGGCGCAAGATGCCCGCGAAGAACATGTCGCGTGCCGCCGGCGTCACGTTGAACTGGCATCTTCAGCCGAGCATGTTCGACGATCCGAAGAGCCTGCGCGCGAACGATATCTTCGTTCTCTTTCTCACCGCTCGCGATCGCAACAAAGCCGGCATGATTGAGGAAATAGCGGTCGGCGTCATCGGCGCCGACTACAAGGACTTCATCTTTTACGAGTCGCTCGAAGACTTCTTGCGCGGCTACGGCGAAGACAGCGAAGGTCCGGATGGCCCCGATGGTTCCGACGACCGCGGTGCCGAGGTCAAACTCCGCAAGACTCGCAAGCTGTTCTTGCCTCCGGAGAATCGTCCGGATAGCGACGCCGAGGACGGCTCGAACGAATAAGTCGGTCGCACCGACAAACGCTGATTTTTCTCCGCTTCGCACCCCTCAAAGGGTGCGAAGCCGCAAGGACTCCGGCCATGAGAATTGGTACTCCAGGGTTTATCCCGGCACGGCTGACCGAGATTCGTCATGCGCGGCGTATCCCGTCTCGCGCTGCGTTGGCGCGGCGCCTCAATTCGAGCGCCAGCACCGTGTCGCGATGGGAAGATGAGGATTCAGACCAGACCCCAGACCCGACCGCGCTTCTTCAGCTCGCCGGCGAGATGCAGGTCCGTCCAGAATATTTCCTGCGCGAGACGTATGAGAGCGACCGACCGACCTTCTTGCGTTCGCTGTCGAGCACCCTTGTACGCGACCTCGCGTATCAGAAGGCCCAAATGCAGTGGCTGCACGAGGCCAGCTTTATCATCAGCCATTATGTCGACCTGCCGGAAGTCGACATCCCCGACGTATTGGCGGGTGCCGACTATACCCAGCTTCGCGATGCTGACATCGAACAGATCGCCCTCGACCTTCGCAAGCACTGGAACCTCGGCGAAGGACCGAGCGGCGACATGGTCACTTTGATGGAGCGCATCGGCATCGTCGTTGCGACGATACCGATGAATACAACCAAGCTTGATGGTCTTTGCAGTTGGTCCCCTATCGATGGCCGTCCGCATGTACTTCTTGCGACCGACAAGATGTCCTTCCCTCGCAGGCAGATGGACGCAGCTCATGAGCTAGCGCACGCCATCCTCCATAAGGCTGTGCCGGAAGAGGAGTTCGAGGCTAATCTCCGCGTGATCGAGCGGCAGGCCTTTCGGCTCGGCAGCGCCTTTCTCATGCCTTCGACAAGCTACCCCCATGAGGTCCGGCGCTGCTCGCTTGCTGTGTTGGCCAGCCTCAAGGAAAGGTGGCGGGTATCGATCAAGGCGCAGATCAAGCGCCTTTCGGATCTCGACATCATTCCCGAGGACTTGTCGCGGCAGCTTTACAAACTTTACTCGGCAAAAGGCTGGTCAAAGGGCGAACCGCTCGATCAGCACTGGCCGGTCCAGCAACCACGAGCGCTACGTGACAGCCTCAACCTGATCGTCGACAACGGCGTTCGCAGCAAGGCTGACCTGCTGGCGACCGAGTTCACGATATCGGCAACCGATATTGAGCCGCTTTGCGGTCTGTCACCGGGATGGTTCGATCGCGATGCGGCTGAGGTTGTGACGCTGAAGCTCGCTTCGTCGGATGGTGAGGCTACGCCGCGAGGTGAAGGTCAAGTCATCGCATTTCCGGACCGCTATCACCGCTGACGTTGATAGGCTCAAGATAGCGCGAGAATACCTCCCACGGCGATTAGGGCCCAGCTTACAAGAGACTTTCAGCCGCCTAATGCCGCGCCCTCGCAAAACCGCGATCGGTCGCAATGAACCGCTCGAGCATCGGGGGTATCAGCCGTTCGATTGGTAGCGCCTCGGGAAGGCCATTTTCCTTCGCATGCGCCGCGGCATAGTCGGCGAGATCGCGCGCGAGCTTACCCGTGAGTTCGACAACAGCCTTGACCGGCTTCTCCTCGACGATTGGCCCAAGGCGAAGCCGGCTCATCCCCGATCCGCCTGCGGCTCGATAATGAGGTCGCGGGTGACGATCACGCGGAGCGCGAACCCCGGGCGAATGGTGAGCGTTGGACGCACCGCCAGTTCGCGCTCCACGATACGGCGCCCGGCCTGGCTCGTGCTGTCCTGCATCCCGTAGCGCAGCGCCCGGGCGAGTTCATCATCGCCGCCGACGCTGAGTTCGCTCCCGACCCCGAGCAGGGTCGAGACGAGCGCGGCGCGGACCATCCGGCCCCAATGATTGTTCACCCGATCCTCCAGCCCCGACATGCCTGCGGCGTCGGCGCCGGGCTGCCGTTCGAGGCGGATCGATCGTCCGCCGGGCAAGATGAGGCGATCCCATGCGAGGAGCAGCCGGCTCTGTCCCGCCGCGATCTCGCTGTCATATTCGCCGATCAACCGCGACCCTTGCGGGATGAGCAGGATACGGCCGGTCGGACTGTCATAGATATTCTGCGTCACCTGCGCGCTGATCTGGCCCGGCAGGTCGGAGCGTATGCCCGTTATGAGCGCTGCCGGAATGACAGTCCCGGCCTGCACGACCAGCGCGGAACTCGGGGCGATCAGCCGCTCGCCACTTTCGAGGGGCCTTTTCGACCCCGACGCCAGAAACTGGCGCCGCCCCTCATTGGCCGTGCGAGGCTCCGGCGCCTGGTCGGGCGCGGCCGCCTCGGCGGATACAATGTCTGTTGCGGCGGAACTTGTGGTTCCGCCTGCCAGAAAGAGCCGGCTCGTCTGGGTGTCAAACGGCGTTCAAAAGGGACCCCCGATCGGCGTCGAAGAGGGACCCCTTTTCGGATATGATGTTGGTTTGTTGAAGATGGCCTTGCGCTGCGTGCGGCGGAGGGCGGGCGTAGCCCGACCGGAGGCGCGCGCAGC
>NZ_DASYHG010000013.1:0-2744 GCF_035998905.1 Sphingopyxis sp.
ACCAGTCGCGCAGCAGCAGGAGCAGGCCTTCGGGCAGCATGGCGTTGCGGTAGCGGCCGCCTTTGCCGCGCTCGATCCGCAGCAGCATCCGCTTGCTGTCGATATCGGTGACTTTTAGCGCCGACACCTCGGCGACGCGTAGGCCCGCGCCGTAAGCGACCGACAGCGCGGCCTGGTGCTTGAGCGAGCGGGTCGCATCGAGCAGGCGCTTCACCTCGGCCATCGTCAACACGACCGGGATCTTGCGAACCTGCCTCGTGCGGACCAGCTTGCGCGCGAGGTCGGGGCGGTCGAGCGTGTGCGTGAAGAAGAACCGCAGCGCGCCGACGATGCTGTTCATCGTTGGTGCGGGGACGCCCGCCTGTTGCTGCTCGATCTGGAACTGCCGGACATCCTCGGCGCTCGCGGTGTGGGGCGAGCGCCCGAGCCAGGTCGCGAACCGTCCGACGTCGCGCAGATAGTTGCGCTGCGTCTCCTTCGAGAAGCGCCGCATGGTCATATCGTCGATCAGCCGCTGGCGCAGCGGGCTGATCGGGCCAATCTGGATAAGCTCGTTCATCGTTCGACTCCTCAGGTAAAGGAGCCGAAAGGGTCTGCCTGCGGCAGCCGACGTTCAATCAGGCGCGGCGCTCGCTCGGCCCCTTTACATTGAGGCTAGCGCCAATCCGCGCAGCGGTTCGTGCAACGGCCAGCATCGAACAATTGTATTCGTCGCCTTTGAAGACGCTATTTCGCCCCTGACCGCGGCGTCCATCCACCTGCCTTCAGGCACTCCTTCATCTTGGGCACGCCGGTGACATTGCCTTCGGAGTATCCGTCGAACAGCTTTTTCCTTTTATCGCCCGTATAGATCGAGAAGCCCGGCAGTTGCTCAAATCTGTTGAGAAAACCGCCGATTTCCACGGGCGTGCGAAAGCTGTAGATATCCTGCCCGTGGTTGGCGTCCACCTCCAGCCGAACGTTGTCGACCCAAGTTCCGACCAGTGGCCGACCAAAATAGATCGCGAAATCGCCAACTCCCGTGCTGAGTTCGCGCAGGTGGGGGTTTCGCTCACCTTTTGTATAGGCGCGTAGCTCGCCCGACATCTTGGCGAAATCATGCGTCAGGGAAACCTCTCGATGGGCCTCTTTCGCGTGAAGAATATTTTGATAGGTTATGATCGCCCAGCAGGTGTCTCTGATCTTCGAGACGTCCCAATCGTTGTTGGCTTTCGGCGTCGAGAAATTCTGGAATGCCTCGACTTCGGCATCACTGACCGATTGGCTTTGGGGCTGCGCTGCCGCGCCGACAGTAAGCGATGTTCCCACGATCACAGTCAGAATTCTTCCCAGCATGTCTTCCTCCACGCACCTTTGACCCTACGCCCGGTACGTGTCATCTGGTTTGGGATCAACAGCATAGCCAATCGGATGCGCCCGCGATGGTGCTCGCTGCAAGGCTTTCACATTAATCGATAGCTGCCATCACGATGGCCGACGACAGGCGTTTGGCCCTGCCGCAAGGTTGTTGCGCGAATGTCTGCTTGCCGAGATACGTTCCCAAAAGCCGCCCGACCGGTACCGGCCAATTAATCCATGCTCATACCAATCGAAATCCGCCGCGCGGCGGCAACGAGCCGTGGCGCAAGCGCGAGGAGCTGCTCCTCGCGGAGACGGTCGGACGCGCCGGTAATCGAGAGACCCGCAAAGGGCTTGCCGCGCTTGTCGAATATCGCCGCGCCGATGCTGCTGCTCGCCGCAGGCGGAACCCCGACCGATATCGCGAAGCCGCGCTCACGGATCAGGGCAAGCTCGTCGCGCAGCTCCGCGACCGGGATGATGTCCGTTTCGGATTTTCGCCGGTAGCGCGGCGTCTTCAGAAAGTTTTCCAGTTCGGCTTCCGGCATATGCGCGAGGACCGACTTGCCGCTGCTTGACCAGCTGAGATCCCAGCTTGTTCCGACGGGGAGGAAGATGTTCACGCTGTTCACGCCGTCGATGCGCTCGATCAGCACGATATTCTCTCCGTCCACCAGACCGAGATGGATGGATTCCCCGGTTTCGTGCCGGAGGGCATCCATCACCGACAGCGCCGCTATCCTGAGCCCGCTCTTCCACTCGATCGCGCGCCCCCCGACAGCGATGGGCCGCATCGAGACTGACCATAGCGGGCGGCTGCCGCCGTCGCGTTCGAGCCAGCCGAAAGTTTCCAGCGCAAGCAACAGGCGATGGACCGTCGCCTTGGGCAGTGCGAGGCGCCGGGCGAGGTCGCTTGCACCCACCGGCTGCCATTCGGCGACCCGCTCCACGAGCCGAAGGGCGAGGCCGACCGGGCGCGATGGTCCCCTGGGATCGGCGTCGTCCGTTGCCCGCTTCGCTTCGCCGCTCTGCTTCCCCTGATCCATCAAACCTCCCTGCCGCGGTCCGCCGCGCGGCGGCGATACAGCTACACCCAAATCCTCACGGCGCTAACCGATTTAACGTCCCATATAATGAGACGATGAATTATATATAGAGACAATATGGATTGACCCGGAACAATTTTGCCGCCACCCCGAACGGACTGCCTGATTCGGACGGGAAGACCCGCCGGTACGCAGACGATCATGGCGACGCCGGGAGAGGCTGGTGACACGCCTCGAAGAGGAGACCCGGATCGGCAAAGGCGGGACCCTGGCGGCGCAGCTGTCGCGGCTCGACCTGATCGTGCTCGACGAGCTCGGTTATCTGCCGTTCGCCCGCTCGGGAGGGCAGTTGCTGTTCCA
>NZ_DASYHG010000014.1:0-2339 GCF_035998905.1 Sphingopyxis sp.
AGGGTGCGCTCGACCTGTTTGTGCTCCGTGTTGTCCATGTCCCACGCGGTCTTGCGGATGAGCAGGCGGAGCATCTCGGCCTGCGTCGCGAGCTCGACGAGCGGGAACTGGATCGCCTGGTTCTTCGCCAGCGCCTCGCCGAACGGCTTGCGTTGCCGCGCATATTTCACGCTCTCCTCGATGCAGTAGAGCGCGGCGCCGAGCGACGATGCCGCCTGGCGGATGCGGTTCTGGTGGACGAAGCTCTGCGCGATCGCGAGCCCGCCGTCCTCGGGGCCGAGCCGCGCGCTGCCCGGCACCCACACATCGGTGAAGCTCACCCGCGGATGGTCGGTCGGCATGTTGAACGTCCAGAGATATTCCTCGATCACGAGCCCCGGCGACGGGTTGGGGACGAGCAGGCAGGTGATCCCCTTCGCGCTGCCGTCGTCGCCGCTGGTGCGGCAGAAGGTCGCACAGTGCGTCGCGACGTGCATCCCCGTCGTCCACATCTTCTCGCCGTTGATCAGCCAGCCGTCGACGCCGTCGCGCGTCTCCCTGACCGCGCGCGTCTCCATAAACGTCGCGTCCGATCCATGGTCGGGCTCGGTCAGGCCAAAGGCGGTGCGGCGCTTGCCCTCGAACCCGCCGAGGATGAACTCGGCCTTCTGCTCGTCGCTCGTCGCGAACTGCTCGAACATCTCGACGAACGGGAAGTTGCCGACGATGCTATGCTCGTTCTGGAGATCGTTGTGGAGGCCGAGCCCCTTCGCCGCGAGATGCTCGCGGATCACCGCCATCCACAGGTTCGATCCGTCCTTGCCGCCATATCGCTTCGGCGCCGAGAAGCGCCAGTGCCCCGCGGCATCGGCCTTGCGCGTCGCCGCCTTGAGCAGCTCTTCCCACTCGTGGCGCGGCAGCCCCTGATTGTCCCAGTCGGTGCGCGCATGTTCGCGCCGATGGTCGAAGAAGCGGATATTGTCGTCCGCCAGCTCGAGCGGCCTGATCTCGGCGTCGATAAACGCGTCGAGTTCGGCAAGATACGCCTGCAAGTCGGCGGGTACCGCAAAATCCATCGTCTCTCTCCCTTGTCCTGTTATCCGCGCCAGTCGGCGCGCGCCGCCGCCAGCGCGGCATATTTGGGGCTGTCGACCGCGCATTTGTCGAGCACGTCGCGCCGCAGCTTCGCGAGCAGGCCGGGCGCGGCGAGCGTCGTGGTGCCGTTCAATAGCGCGGCAGCGAGCGCCGCATCCTCGGCGCGCACCCCGGCATCGAGGTCGCGCAGCACGATGCCGAGCGCATTCATCGCGACCACCGCCTCGAACTTGGCATGGCCTTGCGATGCCGGCTTGATCGATCCTTCGATCCAGTCGCGCACCGCCTCGACGATCTCGCGGTTCGTGGGTTCGCCTGCGGGTTCCGGTACGACCGGCTGCGACGGAGGCAAGGCGGCGGCCTGCTCGGCTTCCGGCGCCTCCGCCTCGAGCAGCCGCACAAGGTCGAGCTCCTGCTCGGCCGTGCGCCGCCCGATCACGACGCGCTCGACCGTCCGGTCGGCGCCGCTCCGCCACATCTGCCCCATCTGCAGGCAGCCGAGCGCCCACCAGAGCGTCCGGTAGACCAGCCAGAAGCGGAAGCGCGCCGGGTCGACCTTCGCCCCGCCTGCCGCCTCATAGGCCGCGAAGTAATCGTCGAGGCTGCCGACCCCGAACGCCGGCTTGTCGAGCTGGCCGAAGCGCCACACGGTCATGCAGCCGAACGCGAGGTCCTCATGCGCATCGCCGCGATGCGCGAGCTCCCAGTCGAGCACCGCGGCCAGCCCTTCGCTATCCACCATCACATTGCCCATGCGGTAATCGCCGTGCACCAGCACCGGCACCGCGGGTTCGGGCAGATGATCCTCGCACCACCTGATCGCGAGCGCGATCACCGGCCGGTCGCCGCCGTACGACAAGAAGCGCGCGCGCAGTTCGGCGAGCGCCGCGCCCGTATCCATCAGCGGGATCGCAGCGGGGACCCGGTCCATCGGGATCGCATGGATGCGTGCGAGCTCGCGCCCCAGGTCGGCGAGCAGCGACCGCGGCGGGTCCGCCAATATCTTCGCCGGCGACACCTCGGCGATCACGCGGCGCATCACATAGCCCGTGCCCAGCCCGTCGCCATCCTCCAGCACGCCGACGACCTCGGGCGCCCTCACCCCCGCATCAAACGCCGCCCGCACCAGCGCCGCCTCGTCGACATGCCCGAACGGGCGGTCCGCCATATACGCCGCCGACGGCGCACGCCGCAGCACATAAGCCTCCCCACCCCACGCGAACGCAAAACTCTCCATGTTCGCGCCCCCGGACAAGCGACACAGC